>JADHRQ010000002.1 GCA_016777325.1 Flavobacteriales bacterium
ACAGCAGCAAGTCTGTCAAGACCAAAAGCAATACCACCATGAGGAGGAGCTCCATATTTAAGAGCTTCAATTAAAAACCCAAATTGACTTGTATACTCTTCTTTATCCATACCAAGTAATTCAAACACCTTCATTTGAGTGTCAAAATCGTGAATCCTTATTGACCCACCACCTATTTCATTTCCATTAAGAACTAAATCATATGCATTAGCAATAACCTTTTCAGGATTTGATTCAAGTAAATCAATAAAATCTGGTTTAGGAGAAGTGAAAGGATGATGCATTGAAAAGAATCTTTTTTCTTCTTCATCCCATTCAAAAAGTGGAAAATCTGTTACCCAAAGTGGACACATTTTAGTATAATCAATAAGATCAAATCTTTTTGCAAGTTCAACTCTTAATGATCCTATTTGTTCAAGAGTATTTTTTTTATCACCAGACATAATAAATATTATATCCCCTGGTTTTGAGGATACTTTATCTAATATATGTTTTAAATCTTCTTCACTAAAAAATTTATCAAAAGACGATTTTATAGAAGAGTCAATGTTATGTTTAATCCATAAAAGACCTGTAGCTCCAATCTGGGGTCTTTTAACCCAATCGGTTATGCTATCTATTTCTTTTCTAGTTATTTCAGACTTATCATCAATTATAATACAAGATGTGAAATCATTATTATCAAAAATTTGAAACCCTTTACCTTTTACTTCATTAGATATTTCGTTAATCTTTAGACCATATCTTAGATCAGGTTTATCAATACCATAATTTTCAATAGCAAATTCATATGTCATTCTTTCAAATCGGATATCAGTCTTATTTAAAAATCTTGAAAACAATCTTGACAATAAGCCTTCAAACTGTTGAAAAATATCTTCTTGATTAACAAAAGACATTTCGCAGTCAATTTGAGTAAATTCAGGTTGTCTATCTGCTCTTAAATCTTCATCTCTAAAACATTTTACAATTTGATAGTATTTATCAATTCCACCAACCATTAATAATTGTTTGAAAATTTGAGGTGATTGAGGTAAAGCGTAATAATGATCTGGATTTAACCTACTAGGAACGATAAAGTCTCTAGCCCCTTCAGGAGTTGACTTAATTAAGTATGGTGTTTCGACATCAATAAAACTATTTTCAGACAGGTAATTTCTTACTTCAAGAGATAATTCATGCCTAAAGATCAAATTTTCTTTTACTGGCTCTCTTCTTATATCAAGATATCTATACTTCATTCTTAACTCCTCACCTCCATCTGATTCGTTCTCAATTGTAAAAGGCGGTGTAAGAGATTTGTTTAGAATGTTTAAACTGGAAACAAGAATTTCTATTTCTCCAGTTTTAATTTTTTCATTGGCATTTTTTCTTTCTATAACACTACCTTCAACCTCAACAACATATTCTCTTCCAAGCTCTGATGCAGCAGAAAAAACTTTTTCAGTTGACCTCTCTTTATCAAATACTAATTGGGTAACACCATATCTATCCCTTAAATCAATCCAAATTATAAAACCTTTTTCTCGTATTTTATTTACCCAACCAGATAGCTTGACAGTTTGATTTAAATTAGCTTTTGATAATTCTCCGCAATTATTAGTTCTGTTCATCTTATTAATTTGTAAATATAACTAGATATTTTTTAGTTTGATTCTACCAAGATGTATTATGTAGTACATAGAAGGCACAATTATTAATGTCAAGAATGTTGCAAATGTAATTCCAAAAATAACTGTCCATGCAAGAGGTCCCCAAAAAATAACATTATCACCTCCTATATAAATGTTAGCATTCCAATCAGCAAAAAGAGTAAAGAAATCAATATTTAATCCGACAGCTAGAGGTATTAATCCAAATATTGTTGTGATTGCAGTTAAAAGAACTGGTTTAAGCCTAGCTTTTCCAGCAGTTTTAACAAGATCTAGTGCAATATTTTTGTCTATTATATCTTCTTTTGAAAGGTTTAAGTCTATTTTTTTTCTGTCAAAGAGCAATTGCGTATAATCTATAAGAACAACTGCATTATTTACTATAATTCCAGTTAATGAAATTATTCCAAGCATTGTCATTAAAATGCTAAAGGTTAAATTAAAAATCACTATTCCAAGAAATACACCTGTAAAACTTAGGATGATTGAAGCAAGAACTATAAATGGCTTAGAGATTGAATTAAACTGAAAAACTAATATTAGAATAATTAATGCAATACCAGTTAAAAGAGCTCCAGAAAGAAATGATTGATTCTCAGCTTGTTGTTTAATTTCACCTGTAAATTTAAAATCTACACCTTTAGGAGTTTCAAAACCAGAGAGAGAAATTTCAGCAGTATTTACTATTTCATTTGCATTTGAACCAGCTAATATTGAAGAATAGAGTGTTACAACTCTTTGAAGATTTATATGTTTAATTGCACTAAAAGAGGTTATGTTTCTTTCGTTTACAACTGAAGCAATTGGAACCTCTTTTGTTTTTCCAGTGGCTTGATCTCTAAATATTATGTTTTGATTAATGATAGTGTTGATATTATTTTTATACTCTTCGTCAAGCCTTACATTGATCTGATAATCTTCGCCTTTTAATTTATAAACTCCAGCTTTAGAACCAATTATAGAATTTCTAATCGTTTGTCCAACAAGTCCAGTAGGAATCCCTAATTCACCAGCCTTTTCCCTATCGACTATAAATTCTAAACCAGGTTTACTTCTACTTACGTCAATTTTAAGTTGCTCAATTCCCTCAATATTTTCTTTATTAAGATAGTTTTTCATTGAAATTGCAGTTTCGATTAATTTTTCATAATCATCTCCATAGATTTCAATATTTACAGGATATCCACCCGGAGGTCCTTGTGAATCTTTTTCAACAGAAATAGCTATTCCTGGAAATCTACCAATAAGCTCTAGTTGTATATCTTTTCTTAGCTCTTCACTAGACATTCCTCTTCTGTATTTAAATTCTCTCATCGTCATTGTTATAAGAGCTTTATGAGGAATTTCACCAGTTCCCCCTGCATCAGTCTCAGGGTTGCCAGCTCCTTCTCCAACTTGTGAAATTGCAGATTCAACTAAAAAATTATAATCTCCATCAAAATACTTAGAGTTATTTGCAACTTTATAAATTTCAGATTCAATTTGTTTAGAAGTCTCATTGGTCTTCTCAATATCGGTTCCTTCGGGATATTCTAAATAAACAAGTATTTGCTGTGGCTCGTTATCTGGAAAAAATTCAATTTTTGGTGGAAAAATTCCCATTAGCACAATTGAGAAAATAAAGAGGGCAAATGTCCCGGCTAAAAATAAAAACGGTCTGATTCCCGACAATGCATAGGATAAAAAGCTATTATAAAGATTTTCAAGTCTCACTAAAAAAGTATTTTGAAACCTAATTGCAGAATTTTTAATAATGTATTTGTAGGACCAGAATAGAAAACATATAAAAGCTAATAGTGATCCTATAGCTCTGGTATCATTAAATAAAACAAAAATAATGGCAAAACCTCCTAATACATATGTCATTCTCATTAAGTTTTTTCTACTTATCTCTCTTTCACTTAGGTCCATAAAGCTTGAGACTAGCATTGAGTTAAAAAATATTGCTACAATAAGCGAGGAACCTAAAATAGCAGATAATGTAATTGGAAAATATATCATAAATTCTCCCAAAGTTCCAGGCCATGTGCCTAAGGGGATAAATGCAGCAATTGTAGTTGCAGTTGAAACAATTATAGGAAGAGCAACTTCCCCGATTCCAAGTTTAGCCGCTTGAACTCTGGAAACACCTTCTTTGGACATTAGTCTATAGATGTTTTCAACAACAACAATACCATTATCCACAAGCAGGCCAAGTCCCATTACTAATCCAAACAATACCATTCTGTTAAGTGTAAGCCCAAAGGCAGACAAAATAACTAAGGACATAAACATTGACATAGGAATAGCAAAACCAACAAATAGAGCATTTCTAAGTCCTAGAAAAAAAGTTAAAACTGTTACAACTAAAATTATACCAAAGATTAAGTTATTCATTAAGTCATTTACCGAATTGATAGTATATTCTGACTGATCATTTTGAACCACTACATCAAGATTTTCAGGTAAAAAACTTTCTTTTGCTTCATCAATTATTTCTTGAATAGAGTTTGAGGCAAAGATTGCATTTTCACCTCCTCTTTTCACTACTTCAAGCATAATAGTTTTCTTATCAAATGATCTTGTATATGATGTAATTTCTTTCTCCTTGAATGATATAGAAGCAACATCTTCGAGATAAACAGGTCCATTGTCACGTTTAACAATAATTCTGTTTAACTCATTTGGATTTGACACCTCTCCTATAATTTTCACATTTCTTCTTTGACCAGCAGAAATTAAACTTCCTGCGGAAACAGTTACATTTTCTTGAGCGATGGCATTAATAATATCCCCAAAGCTTGTTTTTGTTGCTTTCATCATATACGGATCTACTGCAACTTCAACTTCGAAATCTTGAATTCCTCGAACTTCTACTGTTTTAACTTGGGGTAATCTTTCTATTCTAGTATCTAAATATTCTGCATATTCTTTAAGCTCTTCAACTTTATAATCTCCAACCAGACTAATGTTTAAAACAGGAAATCTTTCTGCTATATCAAATTCAAAAATATTAGGATCTACCTTAGCATTATTAAATGTTGGCCAGTCATCCCCCACGGTTACATTATCAACTAAATCTTTTACTCTCTGCCTAGCAAGTGCCGTTGGAATCTCATCATCAAACTCGATATTAATAATTGAAATTCCTTCACTGGAAGTAGACTCAATTTCAATTAACCCAATAACACCTTTTATCTCCTGTTCAAGAGGATCTGTAATTAGTTTTTCCATCTCTTCAGCATTATTTCCCGGGAAAACTGTTGTTACAAAAATATTTGATGAGTTAATCTCAGGAAAAAGTTCTCTAGGCATTGTTTTATATGCAGTAATCCCTGAAACAAGAAATATTATCATAAGAACATAAATAATTGTCTTATTATTTATAGCCCAACTTGATAGAAAAAATTCTTTATTCTTTTTATTCATTTTAATTTATAAGTTTTACTCTTTGAGAATCTTCAACAATACTAGCTCCTTCTAAAACAAGCATGTCCCCAATCTTTAGACCTTCAGTGACTTCAATATCAGTGTTATTTTTATTTCCTAGTGAAATAAAAGTTTTATCTGTAATATATACTCCTTCTTTAACGTCCTGATTCATTACATAAACAAAATTTTTACCAGAAGCATCTTCTCTTACAATTTTTAAAGGAATTATAACTGCATCTTTCTTAGAATAGATATTTATTTTAATTTTTGCATCTAAATTCTGTTTGATTTTGTTATCAATATTTTCGACAGGAACTTCAACTCTAAAAGTCCTATTATTTGGATTTATAAAATTACCTGTTTGTATAATTTTCGACTTAATATCTTTTCCTAGAAGTGGAACTTGCACTATCACTTCAGTTCCTTCTTCTATAAACGAAATATACTTTTCTGAAACAGATGCTTCTGCGTAAATTTTATCAAGATTAACTAATCTTAGAATTTGAGAAACACCTGGAATTAAGTTTGATCCTTGATTTGAAATAATTTCATCTACCTCTCCATCAAAAGGAGCATAAACTTTAGTCTTAGCAAGTCTGTCTTTCATTTGCTCAACCATTTTTTGACTAGATTCAAAATCAGCTTTACTCTTTAGAAATTGTATTTCAGATCCTATATTATTATTCCAAAGTCTTTCGGTTCTTTCAAAATTTTCTTTAGCGAAGTTTGCTTGAATAGTTAACTGCTCTAGCTGCTCCTTAAGTCCGGAGTCATTAATTTCAGCTAACAGTGTACCTTTCTTCACATTTTGACCTTCATTAACATAAATCTTTTCTAACGTGCCTTGAAACTCAGGAAGTATTAAAATGTTTTTTCTAGTCTTAAGGTTTGCCTGTGCCTCTATATAACTATTAAATACTTTTTCTTTGATTTCATAACTTGAAACAAGAGTGAGCTTTTCGTTTTCATCTAAGAAAGCTATACCATCGTTAATTTCATTTAGCTCAACTTGCATTGTATTCATAGTGTCTACATATTCCTTTTTTCTTTTTTTTAACTCTTCTATATCTCCATTTTCAATTAAAGAGGTGATATTTGAGCTTCCAGATGAGTTACAGCTTATTATTAGTAGAACGAGTATTGATATATAAAATTTCTTCATAATTAATTTGTATTGTTATATAGAGTTTCTAATTCTGTCTTTATTGATATTAATTCTAAGACTGAATTCAAATATTTTTGTTGAGAGTCAAGTAATTGAAGCTGAGCTTGTCTTAATTCAAAAGAAGAAACAATTCCTTCAAAAAATTTAATAGAATTTTTCTCCTCAATTGATATGGATAGGTTCATATTTCGTTCGCTCACATTTAAAGCTTGAATTGCTAACTGATAATCATTTAACTTTTGTTGAACTTCAACTTGAGTTTTTTCTTGTTGTTCTTCAAGATTTGTCAATGCTTGATTCATTGCAATTTTAGCTTTCTGAGATGATACATTTAGCTTAAACGCATTAAAAATTGGAATTTCCAAATTAACACCTAGAACAGATGAGCCAAACCAATTCTGAGATTTATTTGTGAAATCAAATTCATTATTGTATCCTGTATAGGTTCCACTGAGAAATCCCGAAACTTTAGGAAGTTGTTTTGATTTTTCAAGTTTATATTCAATTCTTTTTGTGTCAAAAATGTTTTGAGAAATCTTAACATCTATATTTTTGCTTGTATTAAAGTCTTCAAAAGAATTTGAAAAAATAATATTTTCTGCAATAAAATCTTCTATTGATGTTGATAGAACAATTTTATCATCAATATTGATTCCAAGAACTAATTTTAAAAGATTAAGTTGATTGTCTTTTGTTTTTTTTGCCTGAAGTAATGATAGCTCTGCTTGAGCTAATGTTATTTTTATTTGCTCTACATTTTCAACTTCCTCAAATCCGTTTTTGTATAACTCTGTAACTTCAAAAAGATCTTTTCTAAAATTTTCAAGATTATTTTCTAATAAAACGATGCCTTCATTAAGGATTGAAACAAGACTGTAAAGCTTAACTATAGATTCTCTTACCTCAAGTAAAGTTTTTTCATAAAAATTTTCTGAAGCGGACAAGTATATTTTACTATATTCTAAACCTACTAGCCATGAGCCATCAAATAGAAGTTGTTCCATTCTGACTGAACCAATTGCTGATTGTTCAGTGCCAAATTGTATTTCAGAAAACTCACCTTTTTGTCCTCCAAAAAATTCAGAAGGAATCAAGGAGGTGGAAAGCTCAAGATAATTAAGATAGTTAAGGTCTAAAGTTACATTTGGTAATCCTATTGCAATAGTTTTCCAGCGTTCTTTGTAAGCCATCTTTATTTCTCTTTCAGCATTCATTAATCTTCTGTTGTTTTCAATACCATATTCAACAGCATCATCTATACTTAAGCTTCTTGTTTCACCTTGAGAAAAACCATAACTTGTAAATACAATAAACAATAATATCTTTTTCATTTTTTTATCATTTGAATTATCCATTTTGGAATTAACTTTTTTCTTTCAGTCATCATTATGTTAAAATCCTTTTTGGAAAGATTTTCAATCTTCATAATTATTGGACTACACATAAACGGAAAAACAATTACGCTTAAAATATTGGTTACAAAATGAATGGGATCAACCTTTCTGTAAATACCTTTTTTTACACCCTCTTGATATTGAGCTACGAAGTTTGACTTCATTATCATTTTTGTTGTAGGCATTTTTAAAAAAGATGTAGGATTATTTTTTAATTCATTTAAAAGAAAAGTTGGAAGTAACGGCTCAGCAATAATCATATCAATATATTTTTCAGAACATAGTTTAAGTTTTTTTTCAAGTGATGTTTTATCATCATTATAAACCTCAACCATTTTACTAAGGAATTCATATAGCGTTTCGAACATTATTATTTCAAATAATCTTCTTTTACTCCTGAAATAATAGTTTAACATTGCAAGATTGATGTCAGACTCTCGAGCAATATCTCTAGTTGTAGTTGCACTATATCCTTTGTTTAAAAAGAGTGATTTAGCAGCATCTTTAATTTTTATTTCAGTATTTGAATATTTAGCTTCTGTCTTTATATTCATGATGCAAAATAAACTTAATCAAATGAATTAATCAAATGATTAATAAAAAATTAACAATTAATTAAATAGTATATTTATTTTTGATAACAGGAAATGAAAGATTTTATAAAAACTTTTGAGGGGTTTCTAAAAAAAGAAATAGATTACGATAATCCAAGAAATCTTTATGAGCCTGTAAAATACTTATTAGATTCAGGTGGCAAGAGATTAAGACCTTTAATAACATTATTTGTCTCAGATCTTTTTACTGGAAATATATCTAATGCACTACCAGCTTCTGCAGCTCTTGAAATTTTTCACAATTTTACTCTTGCTCATGATGATATAATGGATAATTCACTAATGAGAAGAGGAAAGAAAACAATAAACTCTAAATGGGATGATAATACTGCAATTTTATCTGGAGATGTGATGCTGATAATCTCTTATGAAATTCTAAATAAATATGATGATTCTAAGTATTTACTATTATCTAAGCAACTAACAGAGACATCTAGATTGGTTTGTGAAGGTCAGCAAAATGATATGGACTTTTCGATAGAAAAAAATATATCAGAAGATGACTACTTTAAAATGATTGAGAACAAGACTGCTGTTTTGATTGGATGTTCGTTTATGTTTGGTGCAATTGTATCAGAGCTAAATTCAAAAGAGATCAATGCTTTATACGAAGTAGGTAAGAACCTTGGATTAGCTTTTCAATTAGAAGATGATTTATTAGATTGCTTTGGCGACGAATCTAAATTTGGTAAAAAAATTGGAGGAGATATAATTCAAAAAAAGAAAACACTACTTTTTATCCATACTCTTTCAAAACTAGATAATGACAAAAGGTTAGAATTTGAAAATATATTCTTCTCAGATAATACTGATGAATCAGTAAAAATAAGTTTAATAAAAAAGTATTACAAAGATTCTGGAGCAGTTA
Source organism: Flavobacteriales bacterium (assembly GCA_016777325.1). Classification (GTDB taxonomy): domain Bacteria; phylum Bacteroidota; class Bacteroidia; order Flavobacteriales; family Flavobacteriaceae; genus Marisimplicoccus. Next base: position 9,105 of record JADHRQ010000002.1, read on the forward strand.
ATTATATCAATAAAAAAGTTAAAGAATATTCAGAACATGCAAAAAAAATAATCAATCAAATGCAAATTGATGATAATAAAAAACTTAGCCTTAATAAATTTTCAGAACAACTTTTAAATAGAGAAATTTGATATTCTTTTAATTAATGACTTTACAAAGACAATAACATTAACTGAAAGAAAAATAGAAAGCTCTTCAGCAAATGAAGTTTTTTCATCAAGAAATTTAAAGATTTTAATGGGATCATTATTTTTAAACAGATCCGAAAAAACTTTAGATCCTTTTCCTTTAGAGTCAATTAATACATCTAAAAATAAAAGGTCATAGTACCAAAACCTGTTTTTATGATTAATTTTTGAAAGAGGTTTATCTTTTTTTAAATAACTAATAATTAAATCAATTTTATCTATGGAGTTTTTTATAGTATACCCAGTACTTGGTTTACTCCATCCTCCAGCAGTTCCTATTTTAAAAAAACTATCAGTATTTTTTTTAAAAAAAGGATAACAGGTCATGGGAATTACTCCTTTTTCTTTTTCTAAAACCTTAAAATCAAAGATTTTATTAATCTTCAGATAATTTTTAATTTCAGTTTCATATTCATGATCTTCAATAGTGGAACTTGAGAAAAGAGTGTATTCAACTAAAGCTTTATTTTTCGAAAATGGTAAAATATACATGAATCTAATTTCATTTTGTTGATCAACACTAAAATCCATAAATGTAATTTTATTATCATCAAAACATTGATCTTTAGTTTCAATTGTCCACCCAATAAAGTGTTGTTTAAGTAATGGATATTTTTTGAAATCCAATTTTTGATCATCATATATACTCGAAAAAATAACAGATGACTGAAAATTTCCATCATCTGTCTTTACTAATTTATTTTCTTGATCAATACTTTTAATATTTGAATTTAGATATGTAAAATTTGAAGCCTTTGAAATTTTTTTACCTATGTGGGAATAAAATTTGCTTGATTTTATCATTTTATATTTAAATGGTTCTAAAAGAAATGAATTATGAAAGCTTGAGTCTTTGAATTCTGCATATTCCCATTCTTTAAAAACTAATTCATCTAGTAAACTTTTTTTATTTTCCCAAAACCCAAAAGTTCTGTCATTTTTATTTTTTTTATCCTTTTCAATTATTAAAATTTTCTTATCATTAAAGAAATCATCATTTATCATCGAGTTTGACAATAATAGTCCAGAAGCACCTGCTCCACAAATTATATAATCATATTTTTCCTTTGAAATCATTTGATTTTATTGACCTTTTGATTATTTTCGTTGACTGGTTTACAAGATACAAATATGGAGCAAATTATTGAATACTTTTCTGGACTAAACCCAATACAAGGAGCTCTTTACGCAACTTTATTTACATGGGGAGTTACAGCCCTAGGAGCATCAACAGTATTCCTTTTTAAATCAATGAGTCGAATGGCACTAGATGGTATGTTAGGATTTACAGGTGGAGTTATGGTGGCTGCAAGTTTTTGGAGTTTATTATCTCCTGCGATAGAGATGAGTGCTGGAGAAGGTTTTGTTAAAGTAATGCCCACAGCAATTGGATTTGGATTGGGTGCATTATTTATTTTTGCAATTGATAAAGTTTTACCACACATTCATATAAATTTTAAAGAATCGGAGGGAATAAAAACTCCATGGAGAAGAACAACACTTTTAACTTTAGCTATAACTCTTCATAATATACCTGAAGGACTTGCTGTTGGAGTTTTATTTGGTGGAGTAGCAGCGGGCATACCAGAAGCCTCTATTGCTGGAGCTGTTGTTTTAGCTTTTGGAATTGGTCTTCAAAATTTTCCAGAAGGAATAGCTGTTGCTATGCCTTTAAGAAGATCTGGAGTTAGTAAATTTAAGAGTTTTTGGTATGGACAATTATCTGCAATTGTTGAACCAATAGCAGGTGTTATAGGGGCATTAGCTGTAACATTTTTTACTCCTTTATTGCCATATGCTCTTGCTTTTGCAGCAGGTGCAATGATTTTTGTTGTTGTTGAAGAGGTTATTCCTGAAACACAGCAAGATAAACATACTGACATAGCTACATTAGGATTTATAGGAGGATTTATAATTATGATGATTCTTGATGTTGCTTTAGGTTAATTTATTGGTTAAAAGAATCCCAACCTGAGCTATTGATGTTTATTTTTTGACCAAGGCTAGTTATCATACAATTGTCATCTTTCTTTTTTACAGAGGAACCAATAATAGTTAACTGTTCACAGTTACTTATTTTCTTTTCATGTCGTTTTGAAACAGTAAATAAAACCTCGTAGTCTTCACCTCCATTAAGATAAGCAACTGAGTAGCTTAGTTTAAACTCATCACAAGCTTTTTTTGTTTCTTCTGATATAGGTATTTTATCCTCATATATGTGAAAAGAAAACCCTGAAGAATTAGATAAATGACTTATCTCAGTTGAGAGACCATCACTAATATCAATCATTGAAGTTGGAGTAATTTTAAGCTCTTCTAAAAGATTTACGATATCAATTCTTGCCTCTGGTTTCAACTGTCTTTGAATGCAATAAGTATAGCTACTTAAGTCAGGCTGAGAATTAGGATTAACTTCAAATACTTTTTTTTCTCTTTCAAGAATTTGAAGACCCATATAAGCTGCACCTAAATCACCAGATACAACAAGCAGATCATCTTCTTTTACACCTTTTCTTTGTGTTATTTTTTTACTATCAGTATTTCCAATACAAGTAACAGAAATCATTAATCCTTTATTTGATGAAGTTGTGTCTCCTCCAATTAAGTCAACATTATAATATGAACAAGCTAATCTAATACCTTCATATATTTCCTCAAGAGCCCTTACTTTAAATCTATTAGAAACTGCAATTGAAACCAAAATATGAGATGGTTTGATATTCATAGAAATAATATCAGAAATATTAACTACAACACTTTTATAACCTAGATGTTTAAGTGGGACATATGACAAGTCAAAATGAACTCCTTCAACTAAGATATCTTGAGATATTGCAAGTTTGGTTTTTTCAAATTTTAAAATAGCTGCATCATCTCCAATATCTAAAATTGTTGAATCATTTTTAATCTTAAATGATTTTGTTATTCTATTAATTAGATCTACTTCACTTATGCTTTGTAGATCACTTTCATCTTGATATTTATTCTCGTTCATACATTAAAAGTAACTTAATTGATCTATTATTTTAACTAATACATCATAACATAATTATAGATTTATTAACAGCTATTATTGTTTAAAAAAGCCTGATTTATATGTATATTTGCAAAAAGTTATTAAGGCTTAATTCTTATGGCATATACCGAAGACGAATTAAAAAAAGAACTTGAAACCAAGGAGTACGAATATGGTTTTTACACAGACATAGATTCTGAAACATTTCCTGTAGGCTTGAATGAAGATGTTGTTAAAGCAATTTCTAAGAAAAAAAATGAACCAAAATGGATGACAGATTGGCGATTAGACGCTTTTTCATCCTGGAAATCAATGAATGAACCTGAGTGGTCAAATCTTCATTACAAAAAACCAAATTTTCAGGATATTTCTTATTATTCTGCGCCAAAGAAAAAGCCAAATCTAAATTCTCTTGATGAAGTTGATCCTGAATTATTAAAGACATTTAACAAATTAGGAATTTCTTTGAAAGAGCAAAAAAAATTAAGTGGAGTGGCTATGGATGTTGTTATTGATTCAGTATCAGTTGCTACTACATTCAAAGATACACTAGAGGAAAAGGGAATCATTTTTTGTTCTATTTCAGATGCAATTCAAAATCACCCTGAATTAGTAAGAAAACACTTAGGAACTGTTGTTCCAAAAAAAGACAACTATTATGCTGCTCTAAATTCTGCTGTATTTTCAGACGGATCATTTTGTTATATCCCTAAAGGGGTCAGATGTCCAATGGAATTATCAACTTATTTTAGAATTAATCAAGCAGGGACTGGTCAGTTTGAGAGAACCCTTGTTATAGCTGATGAGTCTAGTTATGTTAGTTATCTTGAGGGCTGTACTGCTCCATCTAGAGATGAAAATCAACTTCATGCTGCAGTTGTTGAACTTATAGCTCTTGATGATGCAGAGATTAAATATTCAACAGTTCAAAATTGGTTTCCAGGTGATAAAAATGGAAAAGGTGGGGTGTTTAACTTTGTTACTAAAAGAGGAATTTGCCATAATAGATCTAAAATATCATGGACTCAGGTTGAGACAGGGTCTGCTGTAACATGGAAATATCCATCATGTATTTTGAAAGGAAATAATTCTATTGGAGAGTTTTATTCAATAGCTGTAACTAATAATTTCCAACAAGCTGATACAGGCACCAAGATGATTCATGTTGGTAAAAATACCAAGAGTACTATTATTTCAAAAGGTGTATCTGCTGGGAGATCTCAAAATAGCTACAGAGGTCTTGTTCAAATTTCACCACTTGCAAAAAATGCTAGAAATTTCTCTCAGTGTGATTCATTACTTATGGGAAATGATTGCGGTGCTCATACCTTCCCATATATTGAAGTTCAAAATAAAACAGCACAAATTGAGCACGAAGCAACAACAAGTAAAATCGGTGAAGATCAAATTTTTTATTGTAATCAAAGAGGTATTGACACAGAAAAGGCTATAGCTTTAATTGTTAATGGGTTTAGTAAAGAAGTGCTTAACAAGTTACCTATGGAATTTGCAGTAGAAGCTCAAAAATTGCTTGAAATATCTCTTGAGGGATCAGTAGGATAAAATTTTATATATGTTAGAAATCAATAATTTACATTGTCAAATAGAAGATAAACCCATACTTAAGGGAATAAATTTAAAAATAAATAAAGGTGAGATACATGCCATAATGGGTCCAAATGGATCTGGTAAAAGCACACTAGCTAACGTAATATCAGGACATGAAGATTATGAAATTACAAAGGGTAATATTTATTTTAAGGATCAAGAGATAAACGAACTTAGTCCAGAGGAAAGAGCTCATGCAGGAGTATTTTTGTCTTTTCAATATCCAGTTGAAATTCCAGGCGTAACTGTTACTAATTTTATTAAAACAGCAATTAACGAATCAAGAAAATCTAAAGGGCAAGAAGAGATGCCTTCAAGCGAAATGTTAAAAAAAATAAGAGAAAAAGCGTCGCTTCTAGAGATTGATTCTAATTTCTTATCTAGATCATTAAACCAAGGTTTTTCTGGTGGAGAGAAAAAAAGAAATGAAATATTTCAAATGGCGATGATGGAACCAGAACTAGCAGTTTTAGATGAAACAGATTCAGGTTTAGATATAGATGCTCTAAAAATTGTAGCTAATGGAGTGATAAAATGTAGTAATGAAAATAACTCGGTTTTAGTTATAACTCATTATCAAAGACTACTTGATTATATAGTCCCAGACTTTGTTCATATTATTATGGACGGAAAAGTTGTTAAGTCTGGAGATAAAGATCTTGCAAAAAAAATTGAGGATATAGGATATGATTGGTTAAAAAAAGATAATTCCTAAAATGAAATTTCAAGAAAAACTATTAGACTCATTTATTGCCTTTGAACAGGATATAGATTTGTTAAGCCCTATCCATATTGATAGAAAAAATGCATTAAAACGCTTTGAGAAACAAGGGTTTCCATCTAAGAAAGATGAATCATGGAAGTACACATCACTAAAATCAATTATTCAAAAAAACTATAATCTCTCTTCAAAATCTGATAAATCAGTTGAATTAAGAGATGTAAAAGAATATTTCTTAAATGATCTTGATTCTTTTAAAATTGTTTTTGTAGATGGAATTTATAGTCCTTTTTTATCTAAAACTACTCATGATGGAATGGATATATGTGTTCTTTCTGCTGCTCTATCTAAAGATAAGTACAAGAGTACATTAAAAAAATATTTTAATCAGATAGTGCCAAAAGATCAAAGTTTAGCCTCATTAAACACCTCATACACCAAAGAAGGTGCATATATTTATATTCCAAAAGGTGCATGTCCAGAAGACCCGGTTCAAATAATGCATATTTCTACAGGTAATCAAGAATCTATTTGGCTTCAGCCAAGAAACCTTATAATTGCTGATAAAAATGCAAAAGTTGAAATTATTGAAAGACACCAAAGTCTCAAAGATCACTCTGTTGTAACTAATAGTTTAACTGAGATTTATGCTGAAAAAAATTCTTTTATAGATTATTATAAAATTCAAAATGATTTAAATTCTGCTACTCTCATTGATAATACTTTTATTAGTCAACAAAGAGATAGCAATGTTAGCGTCCACACCTTTTCTTTTGGAGGAAAACTTACTAGGAACAATTTGAATTTCTATCAAAAAGGAGAGAATATACAGTCCACATTGAAAGGAATTACTATTCTTGAATCAAATCAACATGTTGATCACAATACTTTAGTCAATCACGAGCAACCAAATTGTGAAAGTCATCAAGATTATAAAGGAATTTTTTCAGACAGATCAGTGGGTGTTTTTAATGGTAAAATTATGGTTGAAAAGATTGCTCAAAAGACGAATGCTTTTCAACAAAACAATAATATCTTGATAGATAATAATTCAAAAGTCAATACGAAACCTCAACTTGAAATTTTTGCTGATGATGTAAAATGTTCTCATGGATGTACTGTTGGTCAGCTTGATAAGGAGGCGTTATTCTATTTAAAAACAAGAGGTATTCCTGAAAAAGAGGCAAAGGCACTATTAACTTATGCATTTGCTAATAATATTTTAGAAAGTGTCAAGACACCTAATCTTAAAAGAAGAATTAATTCACTAATTGCTAAAAAACTAGGAGTAAATCTTGGTTTTGATCTATAGATGCTAGATGTATATAAAATAAGAGAAGACTTTCCTATTCTTAGTAAGAAAATAAACGATACTGATTTAATTTATTTTGATAATGCAGCTACATCTCAAACTCCTAATCAGGTAATAGATGTAATTTCTGATTATTATAAAAATTATAATTCTAATATTCATAGAGGATTACACTCATTAAGTGTAGATGCTACAAATAAATATGAAGAAACTAGACTAAAAGTTAAAGAACATTTTGGAATAACTCATAATCATGAAATAATATTTACTTCAGGAACAACACATGGAATTAATATCATTTCATCTGGATTAGAAAAAATGATTTCTTCAAAAGATGAGTTAATTATTTCAGAGATGGAACATCATTCAAATATAGTTCCATGGCAAATGTTATGTGAAAAGACAGGAGCAAAATTAAAAGTTATACCAATTAATGAAAATGGAACTTTGAAAATTGATGAATATAAATCTTTACTAACACCAAATGTAAAATTTGTATTTATAAGTCATGTCTCTAATACTCTAGGAATACTAAATCCAATTAAAGAAATAATTGATCTTGCACATAAAAACAAGAGTAAAGTTTTAATTGACGGAGCTCAAGGAGCAGCTCACTTTAAGATTAACTTATCTGAGTTGGATGTTGATTTTTATGTGGCTTCTGCTCATAAATTATGTGGTCCTACTGGCGTCGGATTTCTTTACGGTAAATCAGATTTACTTAACTCACTTCCACCTTATCAAGGTGGTGGTGAAATGATATCGAATGTTACATTCGATAAAACAGAGTATGCAGATCTACCTCATAAATTCGAAGCAGGAACTCCTAATATTGCAGGAGTTATTGCATTTGGAGCTGCGCTTGATTATATGAATTCTATAGGCTTTGAAAATATTGATGCTTATGAAAAAACATTGTTAGATTATGCTACTGAAAACTTGAGAAAAATTGATAACATCAAAATTTATGGTGATGTGGATGAAAAGATATCGGTTATATCTTTTAATATTGCAGATCATCATCCTTCTGATATAGGTTCAATTTTAGATCAGTTTGGTATAGCTGTCAGAACAGGACAACATTGTACCCAACCAATTATGGACCATTTTAAAATACCTGGAACAGTTAGAGCATCTTTTTCATTCTATAATACAAAAAGTGAAATAGATTTATTTATTGATGCAGTTAAAAAGGCTGTAAAGATGTTAGGATAATTGATTAATTTTAGGTGTGAAAAGTATTCAGGAAAAACAAAATCAAATAATTGATGAATTTAATTTCTTTCAAGATTGGACTGAAAAGTATCAATATCTAATAGATTTAGGTAAAAGTCTTCCTGACTTTGATCAAAATAATAAAATAGATTCTAATCTTATTGATGGATGTCAAAGTAAAGTTTGGCTTAATTCTTCTTTTAATGATAACATAGTTATATTTGAAGCTGACAGTGATGCTATAATTTCAAAAGGGATTATTTCTCTTTTGATTAGAGTTTTTTCAGGCCATAACCCAAAAGATATTTTGGAAGCGAATATTGATTTTATAGAAAAAATAGGATTAAATAGTCACTTATCTCAAACAAGAGCTAATGGACTGCTTTCAATGATAAAACAAATAAAAATTTATGCTTTAGCATATCAAGTAAAAAAGTAAAAATGACAAATAATAAAAATAATACTGAAGATTTAGGAGAAAAAATTGTTAAGGAACTAAAATCAATTTTTGACCCTGAAATTCCTGTTGATATTTATGAGTTAGGATTAATCTATGATGTTTTTGTTAATGAAGATAATGAAGTAAAGATCCTAATGACTCTTACAACACCAAATTGCCCTGTTGCAGAAACTCTTCCTCAAGAGGTAGAAGAAAAGATTAAATCCTTAGATGAAGTTAAAACTGCTGAAGTTGAGATTACATTTGATCCTCCTTGGACAAAAGACCTTATGAGTGAAGAAGCTAAATTAGAACTAGGATTTCTGTAACCAATTAATGAGATATTTTGTTCTTATTCTTATTTCTTCGATAAATCTCTATTCTCAGGAGATAGTTGAAAAAGATTCTCTTTGGACAACTAGAGGAAATATTGCAGTCTTATTAAATCAAACAGGATTTAGTGATTGGATAGGGGGTGGTACAAATAACTTTTCAGGTACTTTGAAATTTGATTACGAATGGGAATATAAAGATAAAGGATGGGACTGGTTGACTAATGTTGAGTCAGCATTTGGACTTGCTAAATATAAGAATGCTCCTTTTGCAAGAAAAATCGATGATAGAATTTTAGTTCAATCAATTATAGGTAAAGAATTTTCAAGAAATTTATCTTTTTCTGCTTTTTTCAACTTCACATCACAAATTGGAAATGGATTTAAATACAAAAAAGATTCTGAAAATAATGAAATTAGAGAACTGACAACTAGAATCTTTTCTCCTGCATATTTTCAATTAGGTTCAGGGTTTTTATGGAAAAAAGATGAAAGATTATGGGTAAATTACTCTCCTCTTGCTACAAGATTAATTTTAGTGAGTAAAAATTTTACATCTAGTTTGCCTGAAAATGAAACATACTTTGGAGTTACTCAAAATAAATCTTCAAGATATGAGCTTGGCTCAAACTTAACCTTTCATTCCGAAGGAGCTATTTCTGAAAATGTAAACTATAAGCAAGATTTAAAGCTATTTTCTAATTATCTAGAAGATCCATCCAACATTGACCTTGATTATTTAGTACAAATAGAAATTGATGTAAATCCATTACTTTCAACACAGTTAATATTCCAATTGATTTATGATGATAATGCTGTTGCTAGACTTCAGGTAAGAGAAGTATTTGGAGTGGGTGTTCAACTAAAATTAAATTAGTTTGGAAAAGATCAACATACTAATTATTTCATATTATTGGCCACCATCAGGTGGTTCTGGAGTTCAAAGGTGGATGTATTTTGCAAAATACCTAAAAAAACTAAAGTGTAATCCAATTGTTTTAACTGTAGATCCGAAATTTGCTTCATATAATTTAAAGGATTCATCACTAATTAATCAAATTAAAGATATTGAAACATATAAGACGTACAGCCTTGAAGTTCTTAGTTTATATTCCATAATTAAGTCAGGAGATAAAACTAAAAGTATTCCTCAATCTTATATTCCAAATAAATCAATTTTTGATAAACTTTCATCTTTTATAAGACTAAATTTTTTTATACCAGATTCAAGAATTGGATGGAATTATTTTGCTTTTAAAAAGGCAAAAGAAATTATTAAACACAATAAAATTGACTATATTATTACTACTGGCCCTCCTCATTCTTCTCACTTAATCGGTCAAAAAATTTATAATAAGTATAAGTTAAAATGGATTGTTGATTTGAGAGATCCTTGGTCTGAGCTTTTTTATTTGAAAAGTAAATTCAGATTTAGTTTTTCAAAAAAAATAAACGATCGACTGGAGTATAAAGTTCTAGAAAATGCTGATGCTATAATTACAACAGTAGGAGGTAGATATCATAAAATTCTTAGTGGTAAAATTTCAAATCCAAATAAAATTCATAAAATTTACAATGGATATGATAAATTAAATTATGATAAGATTAAAGAAATTAAACCAAGCAAGTATAATATTGTCTTTACAGGAGTGCTAACTAAAAATCATAACTATGAGATTTTTCATGAAGTTTTAAAAATACTTAGCCCAAGTAAACAAAATTTAAATATGGTTTTTACTTTAGCAGGAAGAATTGATAAAAATATTACTAAAGTTTACTCTGATGAAATTGAATTGATAAATAAAGGATACGTAGATCATGATATTGCCATAAGTATAATTAAGTCATCACATTTATTAATTAATTTTAACTATAAAGAGACTGAAGAAACAGATATGATTTCTGGAAAACTAATTGAGTATTTAGCATCAGGCACTCCAATAATTAACTTTTCAAATTCAGCTAAAGAATCGCATGAGGTGTTAAAATTATCTCCAAAATCATTTAATGCAAACATTAATAATGTTAAGCCAGTTGTTGATTTTATAAAAAGTGAATATAATGACTGGGCCGAAGGCAATTACAAGAAGCAAAGTCTTAAAAATATTGATTCTCTCTCAAGAGAAAGTCTAACTAAAAAGCTTCTAAAAATAATTAAAGGAATTAAGTAATAAATTTAAAGAAGCCTAAAACTTCTTTAGGGACAAGATCATCTATTTTTTTATTAGATTTTATAAGCTCTCGTATATGACTGCTTGAAATTTTTATTTTGGGAGCATCAACCAACTTGATGTTTCTATTTGTCAAAATTTCATCAGGTATTTTTTGGTTTGTATCTCTTGGATAAACATAAACTTCAGCAATCTCAATAATTTTTTCATAGTCCTTCCATTTATTAAATCCAACTAAATTATCCTCACCAATCAATAATATTAATTTATTGTATTTATGTCTCTTTTTAAATTCCTTCAAAGTATCAATTGTAAAATTAGGCTTGGACATTTTAAATTCAATATCAGAAACTCTAACATTATCAAACTTTTTAAAAACTATTTCAGCCATTTGAAGCCTTTCCTTATCATTAATTAATCCATCCTCCTTTTTAAATGGACTTTGAGGGCTTATAACAACTAATACTTCATCTAATTCTGGTAATTTAGAAAAATATTCAGCTAGGGTTACATGGCCATTATGGATAGGATTGAAAGTGCCAAGATACAAGCCAACATTACTCATTTTCTATAAATTTTTTAATCATTGAAAAAGCAATTTCTTTAGATTCTTTAAGATCACTATTAATTATAATATTATCAAATTTTGAAGCAAAATCTAATTCATTTTTTGCTTTTTTTATTCTCATACTAATTTCATCTTTTGAAATATCCCCTCTCTCAATTAATCTTTTTTCTAAAATTTCAAGACTAGGAGGCATAACAAAAACAGAATGAGTTTCTTTAGGAAACATTTTCTTTATATTAACCCCTCCTTCTACGTCTATGTCAAAAATTACAATTTTTTCCTCTTTCCATATTCTTTTTAATTCTGATTTAAGTGTTCCATAAAAGTAACCTCCATAAACTTCTTCATATTCAACAAATTCACTCTTTTTAATTTTCTCCTTGAACTCATCATCAGTTAAAAAATAATAATCTTTACCATCTTTTTCACTACCTCTTTTTTTTCTAGATGTTGCAGAAATAGAAAATTCTAAATTATTAAACTGGGACAGTAAATACTTTACTAAAGTTGTTTTACCTGCTCCAGAGGGTGCTGAAAAAACAATAAGTTTTTTACTATTCATTATACTATATTTAAAATATTTTCTTTAATCTTTTCAAGTTCCTCTTTCATATTAACTACAAGACTTTGAATCTCAAAATTATTAGCTTTTGAACCAATAGTATTAATCTCCCTTCCAATTTCTTGACAAATAAATGAAAGTTTTTTCCCTTTAATTTCTTTATTTTTCATTTCTGAAGAAAAAAACTTCAAATGGTGTTTTAATCTTATAATTTCTTCGTTTATATCTAACTTTTCTATATAGTATATCATTTCTTGCTCTAACCTAGATTTATCAAACTTATTATTAAGTTCATTAAAATATGACTTGAATTTCTTTTTCTTATCCTCAACTCTATTTGATTCAATAGAAGCTATTTTGTTTTTATAGCTATTTAATTTGGAGACACTTTTTTTTAGATCAATACCAATAGATTTTCCTTCAGTCCTTCTGTATTTTAATTGGTTTAGAATAACCTTATCTATAAGTATTTTGATTTTTTTTTCTTCACTTTTATTAAAAGTAATATTTGAGTTTACATAGATATTTCCTGCTAGTAAATTAGAAATAATTTGAGACTCATCAATTTTAAAATCTTTTCTAAGTTCTTTTAGATAAGCCTTTATTTTTGATTTATTAAAAGGGACTTGAAGATATTCACTAGTATCGTCTATATCAAGAATTATATCAACCTTACCTTTTATTATTTTTTCTTTTACAGACTTTCTTAAATATTCTAAAATAAAAGAGAATGAGTCATGAACTTTGAGATTTATATCAAGCCCCTTTGAATTAACTGTCCGGATTTCAATGACTATTTTTTTATTATTTATAAGCTTCTCTTCACGTCCGAAGCCAGTCATTGAATGTATCATATTAAATTTTTAAAATTCCCTGATTTTTATATTTCTAAATTTAACATTATTTCCATGATCTTGAAGAGAAATTTTACCAGTTTTAAATGTACCAAATTTTGGTGCATATGTAGCATCTGGTCTTTTAGTTTCAGGGTTAAATTTAGAATTAGATACTAATTCATCCCACTCATTACCAGACAAAGGATATGAATAGGCCAGCTCACCATTCATTGTTACAGAACCAAGATTATTTGAATGATCAATTTTTATTAAAACATGATTCCAATTTCCGTGAGTTTTTACTTCTATGTTTTTGTTATCTGAACTAACTAGATCAAAAAGTGAAGGAGCTTTATGAAGTTCTGTAGAGGTGTAATAGTTTTCATTATCTAAAACTTGAATTTCAGGTCCAGTTTTAAATGGTGCATCAAATTCATCAAGCTCTTTAACACCATATAATATTCCGCTATTTCCATTTTCTGAAATATTCCATTCAATAGAAAGTTCAAAATTAGTATACTCTTTATCTGTTACTAGATCTTGTCCATATTCTTCGTTGTTTGTAAATATCAACTCACCATTATTTATTGACCATTCATTTCCAATTGATTCAGTATTATAAACATGCCATCCATTAAAAGTTTCACCATCAAATATATATTCCCATTTTGGCGACGTTTCAGTTGAACAACCATTTAATTGAGTACATAGAAATAGAATAGAGACTACACTGGCTGTTTTTAGGTAAAGTATGTTTTTTTCTTTCATAACATTTTGTGTTTAATGTTAAGTTATTAATTTAAACACCTGGTTAGAAAAATTATTTTACTGCATTATTACGGCTTATTACTATAATTCTTTGATTTTTATATTTCTATACCTCACTGTATGACCATGATCCTGCAAACCAATACTTCCTGTTTTAAATTTACCGAAAAATGGGGCATATGTAAAAAATGAATGTTCAGGCCTTAAATTTTCATAGTAATTATCATCACTAAATTTTGATCTTGAAACCATTTTATCCCACTCCTCACCATATAATGGAAAAGAGTATACTTTTTCACCGTTAAATGTAATTGAGCCAATATTTTTCTCATGATCAACTTCTAAAAGAAGGTGATTCCATTCACCATATTTATTGTATTTAATCTTACCAATTGGTTTAAGATCATAAAGAGCTGGAGCCTTATGATATCTGTTAGCTGAAAAGTTATCATTATCAAGCACCTGAATCTCTGGTCCAGTTTTCCATGGTTGATTAACTTCAGGAATCTCAACAACTTTGAAAAATACTCCACTATTACCACCCTTTACTATATTCCATTCAAGTGATAGTTCAAAATTTGTAAATTTTTTATCTGTTATTATATCATTACCTCTACTTAAATTATCATTTTTAGAAGATAAAATTAACTCACCATTTTTTACTGACCATGAATCTCCAACTTCTCCACCATTATATTCATGCCAACCATTTAATGTCTCTCCATCAAAAAGATAAGTCCATTCTGAATCCTGGGAAAATCCAATGCTTGTTGTTAAAATTAAAAATGTTATTAATATTTTTTTCATATTTAAATATTTAAAATGTTCCTTAAATCTTCATTATTTGTCTTTCCTCCTGCAAAGTCATCAAATTTTTTATCGGTACAATTAATAATTAAATCCTGAATTATTTTTGCACCTTCAGTTGCTCCTTGTTCAGGACTTTTAATACAACATTCCCATTCTAAAACTGCCCAAACATCACAACCGTATTGAGTTAGTTTAGAAAAAATAGTTTTAAAGTCAATCTGACCATCCCCAAGCGATCTATATCTTCCAGCTCTATCAGCCCAATCTAGATATCCTCCAAAAGCCCCCTTTTTACCAGTAGGATTAAATTCAGCATCTTTTACATGAAAAGACTTTATAAACTCGTGATAATGATCAATATATGCTATATAGTCTAGCTGTTGCAGAATAAAGTGACTAGGATCATAAAGTATTTTTACTCTTTTATGATTATTTGTAGATTTTAGGAATCGCTCAAAGGTAATACCATCATGTAAATCTTCACCAGGATGAATTTCATAACATACATCAACTCCATTTTCATCAAATACATTTAATATTGGAAGCCATCTTTTAGCTAATTCTTTAAAACCCATTTCAACAAGACCTTTAGGGGCTTGAGGCCATGGATGCCATGTATGCCATAAAAGTGCTCCTGAAAAAGTTGCATGAGTTTTTAGCCCTAGTCTTCTACTAGCAATTGCTGCTTTTTTAACTGTTTCAATTGCCCATTTTGTTCTCTCTTTGGGATTTTTTTTTAGGTTATCAGGTGCAAAATTATCAAACATCAAGTCATAAGCTGGAGAAACTGCAACCAGTTGTCCTTGAAGATGAGTTGATAATTCTGTTATTTCTAGTCCATAAGATTTTACTTTTCCTAAAAGTTCATCACAGTAATCTTGACTATCAGATGCCTTATCTAAATCAATAAGTGAGGTTTCCCAAGTTGGAATTTGAATACCTTTATATCCTAGTCCTGAAGCCCATTTACATATTCCATCTAAAGAATTAAATGGAGCAGCTTTATCTACAAATTGAGCTAGAAAAACCGCAGGTCCTTTAATTGTTTTCATTTTAGTCTCTGTTTAGTTTGACCCAGGTATTGCCATTATTATGAGATTCAACAGCTTTTTCAATAAAAAGCATTCCTCTTAAACCATCATTTAAAGTAGGATATTCTCCAGTAAATTTTTTTTCACCCCTTATATCTCTTGCGACACCATTATATATATTTGCCATTGAATCAAACATTCCTTCGGGATGACCTGGAGGAAGTTTAGTAGAGATTTTGGAAAAATCAGAGTTATAATCATGACCAGGTTTTAAAATCTTAAGAGGCTCCCCTTCACTTAAATGATTAAGATAATTAGGGTTTTCTTGTTCCCACTTTAGACCTCCTTTACGCCCATATATTGCAACTGTAAAACAGTTCTCTTCTCCAGTTGCAATTTGACTTGCTCGAATGACCCCTTTTATTTTATCTGAAAACCTAATCAATATAGTACCATCAACATCCATCGGATTATCATCATAAACATAATTTAAATCAGATAAAAGTTCTTTTACTTCCAGACCTGTAACATATTCTAGCATATCAAAAGCGTGAGTGCCAATGTCTCCTATACAACAACTTATCCCAGATTTATTTGGCTGAAGTCTCCAAGTTTCAGACCTTTTTGATTTATCATGAATTATTGGATTAATCCAACCTTGATAATATTGAAGATCAACTCTTTGAACTTCTCCTATTATGCCTTCATTAATCATTTCTTTCATCTGTCTTATCATTGGATATCCAGTGTAAGTGTAGGTTACAGCAAAGGTTAAATTTTTCGACTTATATATTTGTTCTAAGTCTTGAGCCTCTTCAAAAGTTGTAGTCATAGGTTTTTCACAAATGACACTAAAGTTATTTTCTAAAAGCTTTTTAGCCATAGGATAATGAAGAAAATTAGGAGTCAGTATAGATACAACCTCAATCCTCTGGCTTTCATCCCGCTTTAACTCTTCTTCAATCATCTTTTCATAGTCTTCGTAAATTCTATTTTCACTAAGACCTATTTCTTTTGCAAACTTTACATTTTCTGAAAAATTTGGATTAAATACACCTCCAATAATTTCATAGCTATTATGCATTGAAGAGGCTATTCTGTGAACAATTCCAATTAATGAGTCTCCTCCTCCACCTAAAATACCTAACCTAATTTTATTTTTCAATTTCTATTTTTTCATTTTTAAAAGTTAGAATAAAAAGAACTAAAACAACTGCCGCAAATATTGCTGGGTAAGTCCAGATTTGTGACCAGTCATGCCCTCCATCAATTACAAATTTATCAGTAATTCTTCCAGCCAATCTAAAACCAATTAACATTCCTACTCCATATGTTGCAAGTGCAATTAGTCCTTGAGCAGCACTTTTATATTTCTCTCCTGCTTTGTAATCAGTATAAATTTGACCAGAAACAAAGAAAAAGTCGTAGCATATTCCATGAAGAACAATTCCAAAAATTAACATCCACATATTTGATCCAGTATCTCCAAATGCAAATAGAACATACCTTAAACTCCAAGCTAACATTCCCACAATTAAAGTTTTCTTAATTCCATACTTATTAAGAAATAGAGGGAGAAGCAGAATAAATAATGCCTCGGAAATTTGACCTAATGTCATAACTCCTGCAGCATTTTCAACTCCAAGTTCATTTAAAAAAAGATTTGCATCTTGGTAGTAAAATGCAAGGGGAATACATATTAGAATTGATGAAATAAAGAATACAAGATATCTTGTGTCCTTAAGAAGTTTTAATGCATCAAGACCCAAAATTTCTCTTAGACTTGGACTTTCATTAGTTGCCTTAGGAGGAGTTTTAGGTAAAGAAAAACTAAATAAACCAAGAGCAACAGAAACAATAGCTGCTAGATAAAATGTGTATTCTAGTGTTTGACTTGATTCCCATCCAACACCATAACTTATAACAAGGCCTGCCACAATCCAACCTATAGTTCCCCAAACTCTAATTTTAGGAAACTCTTTAGACGGATCTTTCATTTGTCTAAATGCAATAGAGTTAACCAATGCTAAAGTTGGCATATAAAGTATCATATAAATTAATATATATGGATAGAACTTGTCAAATCCAAGAGCCACAGAACACATAAATAAAAGCCCACCACCTAAAACATGAATTATTGCTAGAATTTTTTCTGCATCAAAATACCTATCTGCAATAAGTCCAATTATAAACGGTGCAATTATTGCACCCCATGATTGTGTTTCGTATGCCAATGCAATTTCTCCACCTGAAGCACTGAATGCTTGAGATAAGAATGTACCCATTGTAACAAACCAACACCCCCAGATAAAAAATTCTAGGAACATCATTACACTTAATTTAATGTTTACCGCCTTATTCATAATTTATTAAATTGATTGACCAACTTTAATTAATAAATCTCTCGTTGCTTTAATTCCTTCAATTTCAGATAATCTTTCACCCTCATATTCAACCCCAACATAACCAGTATATCCGAAACTTTTTACAATTTTCATCATTCTCATGTAATCAATAGTTTTTTCATCTCCATTAGCATCAAAGTCATTTGACTTAGCACTAACTGCAAATGCCTTTGGCATCATTTCTTCTACACCTTGATAAAAATCATACATTTTTTCACATGAACCATCGAATACAGAACCGTATCCCTCGTCAGCCATACAGAAATTACCAAAATCAGGTAAAGTACCAACATTGTCCATGTTTGTTCCATAAATAACATTCATAAGCTCTGGAATATTGGAAGTAATTCTACCGTGATTTTCAACAATTACACTTAATCCAGTTCCTTTTGCATATTCTCCTAGCTTTGATAAACTATCAATTGATAAGTTTTTCCATGTTTCAACATCTTTAGAACCATAAAGATTTAATCTTATTGATGAGCAATTCATTGCAGCAGCAGTATCAATCCATAACTTATGATTATCTATTGCGATTAGTCTCATATCCTCATTCTCATCTGCTAAATCACCTTCATCATCTATCATAATAAGTACGTTTTCAACTCCGTTATCATCTGCCAGTTGATTATTCTTTAAAATAAATTCTTGAATCGCCGAAGATTTATCTTCACTTTTCATAACATCATCGTATAATTGATTTACATATTCTAGTCCTGTAAAACCTAACTCACTAGATTTCTCAGCAAATAAATATGGATCCATTTCTCCACCTCTAATAGCCTTGTTTAAGGACCACTGTGCAAGAGATAGCTTAAAAAATAATTCTTTTTGAGTTTCACATGATAAATACCCTAAAGATGATACACCTAGTGCACCTGTTGAGGCTAATTTGATGAATTCTTTTCTTTTCATTATATGTTGGTTTTTTATATTAGTATAAATATAAATTTAAATAATTATTTACGATTTCAAGTATTTATTCTTTAAATTGAAAAAAACTAAAAAAAATGCAAAACAAATTTGATGCTATAGTTGTAGGAACGGGAATAAGTGGTGGATGGGCAGCAAAAGAATTGACCGAAAAAGGTCTTAAAACTCTTGTACTTGAAAGAGGGAGAATGATAAACCATATTGATGACTATCATACCGCTAATATGGATCCATGGGATTTTGAAGGAGGGGATACTATTACTCAAGAAGCATACAAAAGACAACCAAAACAAAGTAGAACAGGATATGTTAATAAAAAGTCATCTAGACATTTTTTTGTTGATGATTTAGAACACCCATATAATGATGATGAAAATAAATTTAACTGGATTAGAGGATATCATGTAGGTGGTAGATCGCTTACATGGGGTAGACATACATATAGATTAAGTGAATTTGACTTTGAAGCAAATTTGAAAGATGGAATAGCAGTTGATTGGCCTATAAGATATAAAGACATTGCACCTTGGTATGATTATGTTGAACAATATATTGGAGTTCAAGGAAGACTAGAGGGACTTCCTCAATTTCCAGATGGAAAATTCTTAAAACCATTTGAATTAAATGTTTTAGAAAACCATATGAGACAAAGTATTTCAAAGAACTTTAATGATGGCAGAATACTTTCAAATGCAAGAACAGCACATATTACAGAAGGTACTAAACCTGGTCTTGGAAGAGTCACTTGTCAATACAGAAATAGATGTATGAGAGGTTGTCCATATGGAGCTTACTTTAGTAGCAACTCATCTACATTACCTGCTGCTGAAGCTACAGGAAATATGACACTAATGCCTAATTCAATTGTGCATGAAATTATTTATGATGAAGACAAAAAAATTGCCAAAGGTGTTAGAGTGATAGATTCAGAAAATAATGAGTCTTATGAGTATTTTGCTAAGGTTATATTTTTATGTTCATCTGCAGTTGCATCAACATCAATTTTAATGCAATCAAAATCAAATAGATTTCCTAATGGTATGGGAAATGATTCTGGAGAGTTAGGGCATAACTTAATGGATCATCATTTTCAAGTAGGAGCATCTGGAACTTTTGAAGGTTTTAAAAATAAAACTACTTACGGAAGAAAACCTGCTGGTTTTTTTATTCCAAGATTTAGAAACTTAGGTGGAAAAACTGATAGAAAAGACTTCATTAGAGGTTATGGTTATCAAGGCGGAGCAAATAGAGGTTTTATGAGTATAGCAGACAGCAAAGAAGAGCTAGTATCATATGGTACAAGACTAAAAGAAAATATTGTTAAACCAGATGAATGGACAGCTAGTATGACTGCATTCGGTGAAATTCTTCCTTATCATGAAAATAAAATGACATTAGATTATAATAAAAAAGATAAGTGGGGTCTCCCAACAGTTACTTTTGATGCAAAGATTAAAGAAAATGAATTTGCAATGAGAAAAGACATGAAACAACAAGCTGAAGAAATGCTTGAAAGATCTGGATTCAAGGATATATATGGATGGGAGAGTAAATATGTTTTTGGTAATGGAATTCATGAGATGGGTACAGCAAGGATGGGGCATGACCCAAAGACATCAATACTAAATGGAAATAATCAAATTCATGATGTTAAAAATGTTTATGTAACTGATGGTGCATGTATGACATCTGCTGGAAATCAAAACCCATCAATCACTTATATGGCTCTAACCGCAAGAGCTGCAAAGCATGCAGTTGATGAGCTCAATAAACAAAATATATAGAAAAATGAATAGAAGAATAGCAATTAAAAGAATTGGATTATCATTTGGATCTATTTCACTCTCAACAGGAGTAATCTCTATGATTAAATCATGTCAATCGCCAAACGCAGATCTAAAATTCTTCAGCTCTAACCAAATCTCTTTTCTAGATAGAGTTCTTGAAATTATTTTACCTGAAACTGAAACACCTGGAGCATTATCGTTAAATCTTTCAAAATTTGTTGATTCATACGTTTCAGAAAACATAAGGAGTGAAGATCAAAAATATTTAATTGCAATGATCGATGAATTCACTCATATGATTTTAAAATCAGAAAACCTAAAATCAATTGATCAAGCTGAAAACAATGTAATTGAAAAATATATTTCTGATCATATCGATAATGGAAGTATGATTGCAAATGATGGTAAAAATTATTCTCAAATTTGCGGTTTATTTCGAGAGATGGCAGTTAATTCTTATAAGGCTTCAGAGTATGTTATGACCAATAAACTTGGTTATGTTCCAATACCAGGATATTATGATGGTAACGTAGATGTTTAATCTAGTGTTCTAAAATATTCAATAATCTCTCTTGCTTCATCTTCAATTAAATTTTGATTATACATATACTCATTATTATATTCTATCAATAATTTTTTAGCTATTGGATCTTTCTCAAGCATCTCGGTTGGATTTAGTATCATATTCATTATCCATTCAGGTGATCTCCTATCAAATATTCCTTCAATTGCTGGTCCTATAGATTCTTCATTAATCATATGACAAGATGTACAAAGCTGATTAAATAATTTCTTTCCAGACTTAGCCAGGGTATGATTTATTTCAGTATCTAAGACTATTTCACTTATAGGCCCAATTCCTTTATTGTTTTTTAGTGATGAAAAAGAAGACTCTTTTGATTGAGAGTCACATCCTAAAGCAATAATTAAAAGTAAAAAAATAAACTTATACATTTTAACAAGGTAAGAAATCAAATTGAAATCTAGGTAACTATAAACTCACCCATCATAAGTTGATAGTGCCCAGGAAATGAGCAAATAAAGATATAGGTTCCTGGCTCAGGTGCATCAAAAGTTATAGTATCAGACTCACCCCCACCCAACATTCTTGTATACACTAATTCATCACCTCCATCAGGAATATATTCAGTATTTCTTGCACCTGCAGCTCTTAGAGCGTATTCATTTACATCAATATCTTTTTTAAGCAAAACAAAATTGTGACCCATCGAACTTACAGGAAATCTTCCAGTGTGATTTAATGTTAGAGTAACTTTTTCATTAGAGTTGACTCTAATAATTTTTCTATCAAATTTCATTTGATCATTAGAGTTAAGAGTAACAGTATTTGAAACCATGTTACCTTGAACGATTGTAGGCTCTTCTTTAACCCTCTCGTATTGAAATTTTTCTTTTGTGTTATTTGAGTTGTTACAAGAGAATGTAAATAATGATAATACCAGTATGAGTTTAATTTTCATGTACTTAAGATTAATTTCAAATTTATCACAGAAAAATTAAATTAACTATAATAATTGATTATAATTTATTATTAGATAATTAGTTATTTCTATTACGAGTAGAGACTAGGTATATACCTATAAAAACCAATAAACAAGAGAATAATTTTGTAGTATCTAATATGTCATTACCAGTAATTAATGCAAAGCCAATTGTTATTATAGGCTGAAGATAAATAAATGAACCAACTGTGGTTGGAGGTAAAGTTTTTAAGGCATATACGTTAAATAAATAAGTTAAAAATGTTGTGCCAATAACAACATACGCCATTCGCCAAATTGCAAACCAAGGAAGTTCAGTCCAATTAACTTCAACAAATTGATTAAAAGTAATAGGTGTGGATAAAATTAATCCAATTAAAAATAGCCACTTCATTAAAGTGAAAATATTATACTTATTTGTTAATGGCTTAATTACAATTAAATAACCTGCATAGGCAGATGCATTTAGTAAAAAAAACGAATTTCCAAGTGGAATATTTGGGGCGTTTATTCCAGTTTTACTACTATTAAGTATTAAAAAAACTGCACCAGCAAATCCAATTAAAATTCCAATAATTTTTTTCGTAGTTATCTTTTCTTTTAAAACAAAGTATGAAAGTATTAGAACTAAAACAGGAGATAAAGTTATAATAATACCACTATTAATAGGTGTTGACAACTCAAGACCTCTAAAAAAAGCAAGCATATTAATACACATTCCTAATATTGCAGCAAGAAGTATTTTTAAAAAATCTTTCTTTTCAATTTTTTCATTAGGTGTAAATAGACCTATTAGCCAGAAAATTAAACTTGCACCTAGTAACCGTAACATGATAAATCCAGATGACCCAATATAAACAGGCATGACTTCTTTTGCTAGAGTATGATTAATACCATAAATACTGGTAGCTAAAAAAGCTGCAATTAAAGCTAGATATCTTTTATTCATTCCAAAATTTATGCAACAAAGAAAATCATTTTAATATAATTAAAAACCTAATTTCGAATATCTTTATCTTTGTTATTATGAAGAAAAAAATGAAGTTCAACACAAAAGCAATTCATGGTGGTCAAATTCTTGACCCAGCATATGGATCTGTTATGACTCCTATATATCAAACATCAACATATGCTCAAACTTCTCCCGGAAAACACAAAGGATATGAGTATAGTAGAACACACAATCCTACAAGAACAAACTTCGAAAGGTCTATTGCTTCTTTAGAAAATGGAGATCATGGACTTGCATTTTCATCCGGATTAGCAGCAATTGATGCTATAATGAAAACTTTAAACCCAGGAGATGAAATAATATCTACTAATGATTTGTATGGAGGAAGCTATAGATTATTTAAGACAATATTTGAAAAATATGATTTGAAATTCCACTTTGTAAATATGGAAGATTTAAAGTCGGTTGAAGAAAAAATTAATAAAAACACTAAACTATTTTGGGCAGAGACTCCAACTAACCCGATGATGAATGTAGTTGATATTAGGTCAATGTCAAATCTATCAAAAAAAAATAATATTTTACTTTGTGTTGATAACACTTTTGCTACACCATTTATTCAAAGACCTTTAGACTTAGGAGCTGACATTGTGATGCATTCTGCAACTAAATATATTGCAGGTCATAGCGATGTAGTTATTGGTGCAATAGTTGTAAACGACTCAATTCTTAATGAGAAATTATCCTTTATACAGAATGCTTCTGGAGCAACTCCAGGCCCAATGGATTGTTTTCTAACATTAAGAGGAATAAAAACACTTCATTTAAGAATGCAAAGACATTCTGAAAATGCAGAAAAAATTGCAAAATATTTGAAAAATCATAAAAAAATATCAAAAGTATATTGGGCAGGATTTAAAGATCATAAAAATTATGAAATTGCAAAAAATCAGATGGATTTTTTTGGAGGAATGGTTTCATTTATTCCAGTTGATGACACATTTGAAGCTGCAAAGAAAATTGCAGAAAATCTTAATTTATTCACTTTGGCAGAATCATTAGGAGGGGTAGAAAGTCTATGTTGTCACCCATCAAGTATGACTCACGCTTCAATTCCTGAGGATGAGAGAAAGAAATCAGGTTTAGTTGAATCATTATTAAGATTAAGTGTTGGAGTAGAAGATGTAGATGACTTAATTGATGATTTAAATCAAGCCATAGGATAAAATTTATGGAAATTCCAAAAGACAAGAAAATATACTTTAGTTCTGATAATCATCTTGGTTCTCCATCAACCAAAGAGAGTCATAAAAGAGAAAAAATATTTGTTTCATGGCTTGAATCTATTAAAAATGATGCTGATATAGTCTTTTTGCTCGGAGATCTTTTTGATTTTTGGTTTGAATATAAAGAAGCTGTTCCCCGAGGATTCACTAGAGTTTTAGGAAAACTTGCAGAGCTATCTGATTCTGGAATTAAAATTTACTTTTTTATTGGAAATCATGATTATTGGATGACTGACTATTTTGAAAAGGAATTAAACATCAAAGTTTTTAAATCACCAGAGTTATTTATTTTTAATTCAAAATCTTTTTTAATAGGTCATGGAGATGGACTGGGACCTGGAGATTACGGGTATAAAAGAATGAAATTAGTTCTATCAAATCCCTTTTTTATATGGTTGTTTAGGTTGTTGCATCCAGATATAGGTATTAAACTTGGTAAATATTTATCTCAAAGCAATAAGCTTATGTCTGGAAAAGAAGATAAAGACTTTAAAGGAGAAGATAATGAGTGGTTAATTCAATATTGTTTAAAAAGATTGACTAATGAGCATATTGACTATTTTATTTTTGGTCATAGACATTTACCTATTGTACACCAGTTAAAACCTAAATCAAAATATATAAATTTAGGTGATTGGATCACTCATTATACATTCGGTGTTTTTGATGGAAAAACTTTTAATCTAAGAAACTATCTAAAGAAAAATGATTGAGTCTCAAAAATCAAACTTTGAAAGAAGTGTATTAGTTGGAATTATTAATGATTCTCAAAATGAAGAAAAGCTAGATGAATTTCTTGAGGAATTAGAATTTTTGTCTGTAACAGCAGGAGGTGAAGTTGTAAAAAAATTTAAACAAAAAATTAATATTCCTAATCCAAAAACTTTTATAGGCAAAGGAAAAATTGAAGAAATTCAAAAATATGTTAAAAATAATGATGTATCGATTGTTATTTTTGATGATGAACTTACACCCACTCAACAATCCAACATAGAAAAGTTATTAAAGTGTAAAATTCTAGATAGAACAGCTTTAATTCTTGATATTTTTGCTCAAAGAGCTAAAACAAGTTATGCCAAAACCCAAGTTGAATTAGCTCAATATGAATACTTACTTCCTAGGTTAAAAGGTCTTTGGACTCACCTTGAAAGACAAAAGGGTGGGATAGGTATGAGAGGGCCTGGAGAAACAGAAATAGAAACAGACAGAAGAATTGTAAGAGATAAAATATCATTATTAAAAAAGAAGCTATCTACCATTGATAAGCAAATGAAAGTCCAAAGAGGTAATAGAGGATCATTAGTTAGAGTTGCACTAGTAGGATATACTAATGTTGGAAAATCAACAATAATGAATTTATTGTCAAAAAGTAAAGTCTTTGCTGAAAATAAATTATTTGCAACTCTCGATACGACAGTTAGAAAAGTTGTAATTAACACATTACCTTTCCTTTTAACAGATACAGTTGGTTTTATCAGAAAACTACCAACTCAGTTGATAGAGTCATTTAAAAGTACTTTAGAAGAGGTAAAAGATGCAGATATTCTTCTTCATATAGTAGACATATCTCATCCAAGTTTTGAAGATCATATTACTTCGGTGAATAAAATTCTTAGTGAAATTAATTGTCATAATAAGTATAACCTAATGATATTTAATAAAATTGATAATTATAAACAGGTTGATTTTAATGACTCTCATTCTAAAAATAATAGCCATTTTTCTTTGATGCAGTGGAGGAATACGTGGATGAATAAAACAAACGGAAAAGCATTATTTGTGTCTGCAAAAAATAAAATTAACTTTGATAACTTGAAGAGAGAAATTTATGAAATAGTTAAAAATGTGGATATGAGTCATTACCCTAAAAATGATTATTTATACCCAGAATATTTTTCTAAATAATTTTTGGTTAACTTCTAATTTAACCAAACCTTAACAAGGATTTTACTAATAAATTTTGAAATTTGAATAAATAAATTGTGTAATTATGAGTGAAAACAAAACAAGTATTGATTTGAGTAAAAAAGATGAACTAATAAAGCAAGAAAGTGCTTTTGTAGATCTTCTTTCTCTTGAAATAAATAAAAAAATCATAGGTCAAAAGAAAATGATAGAAAGACTAATGATAGGACTTCTTGGTAAAGGACACATTTTACTTGAGGGAGTCCCAGGTCTAGCTAAAACACTTGCCATTAATAGCTTAAGCAAAGCTGTAAAAGGGTCATTTAGTAGGATTCAATTTACACCTGATTTACTTCCAGCAGATGTAGTTGGTACAATGATTTATAATATGAAAGAAGGTAACTTCTCAATAAAACAAGGGCCAGTATTTGCTAATTTTGTTTTAGCCGATGAAATTAATAGAGCTCCAGCAAAAGTTCAATCAGCATTGCTTGAGGCAATGCAAGAGAAACAGGTGACTATAGGAGATAAAACCTTTAAATTATCGGATCCTTTTCTAGTAATGGCAACTCAAAACCCCGTTGAACAAGAAGGTACCTATCCTTTACCTGAAGCTCAAATAGACAGGTTTATGCTAAAAGTAGTTGTTGATTATCCCAATTTAGACGAAGAACAAAAAATTATGAACATGAATCTTTCTTCTTCAAAAGAAATAATTAAACCAGTTGTTACAACAAAACAAATTACTTCTGCCCAAGAAATTGTTAATGATGTATATATGGATGAAAAAATTGAAAAGTATATACTTGATTTAATTTTTTGCACCAGGTATCCTGAGAAATATAATCTTAAAAGTTTATCTCCACTCATCTCATTTGGTGCTTCTCCACGTGGAAGTATAAATCTTGCATTAGCCTCAAAATGTTATGCATTTATAAAACATAGAGGTTTTGTAATCCCAGAAGATATTAGAGAAGTCGTTACGGATGTTTTAAGACATAGAATAGGTTTGACATATGAAGCTGAAGCTGAGAATGTGTCTACTGAGGATATAATTAAACAAATTGTAAATACTGTTGAAGTACCATAATTAATGGATTCTAAAGAATTACTTAAAAAAGTAAGACAAATTGAAATAAAAAGTAGAAGACTAAGTGATAACCTTTTTGGTGGTGAATACTTAAGTACCTTCAAAGGCAGAGGTATGACTTTCAGTGAAGTAAGGAAATATGAATTTGGAGATGACATAAGATCAATAGATTGGAATGTTACAGCCAGGTACAACGAACCTTTCATAAAAGTTTTTGAAGAAGAAAGAGAATTAACACTTATGTTACTAATTGACGTTAGTGGCTCAAAAAACTTTGCAACTAGGAATAAATTAAAAAAAGAAATTGTTACTGAAAT
Organism: Flavobacteriales bacterium; assembly: GCA_016777325.1. Lineage (GTDB taxonomy): Bacteria > Bacteroidota > Bacteroidia > Flavobacteriales > Flavobacteriaceae > Marisimplicoccus. Next base: position 36,859 of record JADHRQ010000002.1, read on the forward strand.
TGCGGCAACTCTTGCATTTTCTGCTTTAAAAAACAATGATAAAGTTGGCGCAATACTATTTACTGATACTGTTGAGTTGTTTATCCCTCCAAACAAAGGTAAAAGACATATTTTGAGGATTATTAGAGAGCTTCTTGAGTTTAAACCAAAAAGTTCTAAGACAAGTATCGATTCATCTCTTAAGTTTTTATTAAGTGTTGTTCAAAAAAAAGCTATCGTTTTTGTCTTATCTGATTTTATAGATAATGAGTATGATAAAACTTTAAAATTAGCAGCAAAAAAATATGATTTGACAGGAATTAGAATTTTTGATAAAATGGAAACTAAGATTCCAAAATTAGGTATGGTCCCAATGATAGATGCCGAATCAAACGAATTAGTTTGGGTAGATACTTCATCAAGAAAAATAAGAGAAAATTATTTGTCTAATTACAATCTATCAATTAAAAATTTTGAAAGCTTATTTAATAAAAACGGAGCAGGCGTAATTAATTGTATGGTTGATGAAAGTTATGTAAAAAAACTACTTGGGTATTTTAAACATAGAGCATAATGAAGAAAATAATATCTCTCTGGATTTTTACTACCTACTTTTTAGTTGCACAGTCACCTAATTTTGACCCTAATATTGATATATCAACTTTAATTGATACATCCCAGGTAAAAATTGGAGAAGAAATTAATTTCAAGATTGATATATATTCTAAAAATGAATATAACATAAGGTTTGATGAAAATCCTAATTTTATGCCTTTTGAAATACTTAAATCATACCCTTCTGATACAATACTAGAATTATCAAAAATATCTAAGAAATATTCATTAATTAATTTTGAACCCGGAGAATATTGGATTCCACCCCAAAAAATATACTTTAATCAATCTATAAAATATAGTGATTCATTATTGATAATAGTAAATGATGTTGAAGTAGATACTGTCAAACAAAATCTATTTGATATAAAACCAATAATACCTATTAAGAAAAATTATCAAAAATTAATTACTAGTCTTATTGTAGGTTTACTGATTTTAATTCTGATATATACAATAATCAAATTTAAATTATTTAATAAAAAAATTGACTCTTTGGATGAAATAAAATCACTTTACCAAATTGCAATTGAAAAATTAAATGATTTAGATAATAAGTCTCCTAATTCTCAAATCGAATTTAAAGAGTACTACACTATTTTGATTGATATTTTTAGAGAATATCTAGAGTCTCAAGTTAAAATTCCAGCAATGGAAAGCACATCAAAAGAGCTTATATTAAGAATAAACATGTTAAAAGATAGTGGAAACTATGATTTTGAAAAAAAACAGATAAATCAACTAGAAAATCTTTTCACAAAATCGGACTTAATAAAATTTGCTAAATCATTACCAACAAAAAATGACATCAATGTTGATATTTTGACAATCAAGGATTTCATTGACTCAACTGAAAAAATATACAATGAAAAATATAATATACCTGTTGAAGAAGAAGTGTCTCTTGAAGAAACCTCCTTACTCGAAAATCTTAAAATATTTTTTAAATATTCATTTTTAGTTATATCTACATTAATCATAATATGTATTTTAATATTTGGTTACTATCCAGTAAGAGATACAATATTGTTAAATCCAACAAAACAACTTCTTTCAAAGGATTGGTATACCAGTCAATATGGTTCTCCCCCTGTTGAACTTAATACACCAAACATTTTAGTCAGAATCAATGATAGTATAGAAAACAACAGATTTGAAATGGGTAATTTCGATGATTCTTTTTATTTATCTCTCGATTTTAAAGATCCAGTACAGAGTGAAAGCCCTGTAAATATTGAAATATTAAAAAATGAATTAATAAATAAATTTCAAAATTTAGGATCAAAAAATATTTTAGTTAAAGATGATCAATTCACTTTAAAATCTGGAGATATCGGACTACGGTTTTATGGTAGTTTAGATATTGAAAAAAATAATGATTTGATAAGGTCAAATTTTACATCAGTGATATTACCTTATGAAAAAAAGACTATTAAACTTATTGTTGTTTATAGAGACAAAGATAGATATGCTAATAAAATAGAATCTAAAATTTTAGAAAGCTTTAATATTATAAAAGAATTATAATGCTAAAAAATATTTATTTTGCAGATCCTGAGTTTCTTATAATACTTATTATAATTCCTCTTGTTGTTTTCTTTTGGTATAGATTTGGTAAGCTAACTCAAGCTACCCTAAGACACTCCACTTTATCACTACTGAAGTTAAATAATTCATTAATTTCTAAACTGAGACCTTTTCTAAATATATTTAGAATAATTGTGATAATACTTCTTGTGTTGGCTGTTTCAAGACCTCAATCAAAGTCATCATCAAAAAGAATTAAAACATCTCGAGGTATTGATATTGTTATGGTAATTGACATCTCTTCAAGTATGTTATCAAAAGACCTTAAGCCTGATCGTCTAACAGCATTGAAAAATGTAGCCTCTAATTTTATTGATGATAGACCTAATGACAGAATTGGTCTTGTAGTTTATGCAGCAGAGAGCTACACTAAAACACCTGTAACTACTGATAAACTTATTTTAAAGCAGTCTCTATCAGAAATTAATTACGAATCACTTCTTGAAGATGGAACAGCAATTGGCATGGGACTTTCTACTGCTGTTAATAGATTAAAAGAGAGTACTGCAAAAAGTAAAGTAATAATTCTACTTACAGATGGTGTAAATAATTCTGGATTTATAGATCCAAGAATTGCTGCTGAATTAGCTGCAGAATATGAAATTAAAACATATACAATTGGTCTTGGCACAAATGGGAGAGCATTAGCTCCAGTTTCAATTCTTCCGAATGGTAATTTCCAATTTAGTCTTACAAAAGTTGAAATTGACGAGGACCTTCTTAGATATATTTCTGAAAAAACATCAGGAAGATATTTTAGAGCTACTGATAATCTTGAGCTACAAAATATTTATGAAGAAATTAATAAACTTGAGAAGACTGAAATAACTGAGACTATTTTTACTAATGTAACAGAGAAATACAGACCCTATGTATTAATTGCATTAATACTGTTTATTATTGAAATAATTGCTAGAAAAACAATCTTTAAGAGTTTTATATAATGTATCTATTTGATAATCCATCCTATCTTTATCTAGCGCTTATAATTCCAATAGTAATTATAATAAATTGGTTATACATGGCTTGGAGAAATAAAATTCAAAGGTCTTTCTCTAATTATAAATTGTTAGACCAAATAAGCCCTAATAGATCAAATTTTAAACTTAATTTAAAACTTATTTTAGAATTATTTATCATTTTATTTCTATGTATTGCTCTTGCTAATCCTAAAATAGGAACAGAATTAAAATCAATAAATAGAGAAGGAGTAGACATTGTGTTTGCTATTGATGTCTCTAAAAGTATGCTTGCCGAAGATATTGCTCCTAATAGATTGGTAAGATCTAAAAGAATTATTTCTGAAATTATTAATTCTTTAAGTAGTGACAGAGTAGGAATTGTTGCTTATGCAGCTCAAGCTATTCCTCAAGTTCCCCTTACAACTGATTTTGCCTCAGTAAAGAATTTTTTACAAATTATAGATACTGATATGTTATCATCTCAAGGAACTTCTATTGATTCAGCATTAAATCTATCCGTTAATTTCTTTGATCAAAATTCTGATACAAATAGAGTTCTAATACTTATTTCTGATGGGGAAGATCATGATGACATTCCAGATAGTCTAATAAAGTTAATTTCTGAAAATAATATAAATCTTATTACTATTGGTATAGGACAAGAAGCAGGAACAACAATTCCAATTAAAATAGATGGGACCATTGATTCTTATAAAAAGGACAGCAATGGAGATGTAGTAATTACTAAGAGAAACAGTGATATTTTACTTAAAATAGCAAGCGCTTCTAAAGGAGAATATATAGATGGAAACAATACAGAAGATGCATTGGAGCTTGTTAAAACAAAATTAGATAAAATTGACAAATCTGAATTTGAGTCATCACAATTCGTAGAATACAAACAGCAATTTCAAATATTTATATTATTATCATTGTTGTTTATCATTTCGGATATTTTTATATTTCAAACCAAAACAAAATGGATACAAAACTTAAATCTTTTTAATGAGAATAAAGATTAGTCATTACATATCATTACTATCTCTAATAGTTTCTTTTTCTAGTTATAGTCAAAGTGATCCAAATAATCTTTTATTTAATGGAAATAAAGAGTCTGTTAAAAAAAATTATACTGAGGCAGAAGTAGAGTATAGAAAAGCCATTTCAAAAAATAAAACTGCATCTAAAGCAGCTCACAATTTAGGAAATGTTCTTTATGAAAATGAAAATTATGATGAAGCCATTCAAGAATATTTCAAAACTCAAAAAAATTCAGAATTAAATCTCGAAAAACATTCTGCTTTTCATAATCTAGGTAACTCTTACATGAAGAAAAAGGACTACGCTCAGGCCATTGAAGCATATAAAAATGCACTTAGAAATAATTCTGAAGATGACGAAACTAGATATAACTATGCTTTAGCAAAAAAATTCTTGGAAGGAGATAAACGCCAAAATTCCCAAAACAATAATGAATCAGAAGACGAAAAGAAGGATAAGTCTGAAGATCAAAAAGAAAACAAAGAACAAGATCAAAATAGCGATCAAGATTCTGATTCCAAGAATGAAAAGCCAAAAGAACAAGATAAAAATGAAAAACAAGATCAAGGGGGTGGACTTTCAAAACAACAAATGGAAAACCTTCTTGAAGCAGTAAACAATATTGAAAAAGATTTAAATCAAAAGTTAAAATCTGGAAAAAAGAAAGTTCAAACAACAAAAAAAACTGAGAAAGATTGGTAAAAAAAACTTTCATATTATTTTTAGCTATTAATTCTTTTGTTTTATCTGCACAGGTAAATTTTGAGGCCTCTGTAAGCAAATCTAAACTAGCACTTAACGAAAGACTAAGAATAGATTTTGTAATGAATCAAAATGGAGATAATTTTTCTCCTCCAGAATTTGAAAATTTTCAAATAATAGGCGGCCCTAATCAATCAATAAAGACCTCATATGTTAATGGAGAAAGAAAGTTTTCGAAAACCTATTCTTATTTTTTGAAGCCCCTAAAAAAGGGAAAGTTGAGTATAAATCAGGCATCAATTGAAATAGATGGTGAGATATATAAATCACTCCAGATTGAGGTTTTAATTACAGACTCTGTAAAGCAGCCATCTGACTCAACAACTCAATATTATAATGATGATGATATAGAATTGAGAGCATTAATTTCAAAAGGATCTCCATATTTAAATGAACCGATAACAGTAGTTTATAAGCTCTATTATAAAGCTCCAATAAATATTTCAGATGCGCGTGAAACAGAGACTCCAAAGTTTAAAGATTTTTGGAGTCAAACTATAAAAATTCCTCAATTGAAGGTTACAAGAGAAATATATAAAGGACAAAACTATAATGTTGTAGAATGGAGGAAAGTAGTTCTTTATCCTCAAAAAATAGGTGAATTAGAAATTTCCCCACTTTCTTTAAATTTAGTTCTTGATGTCCCAACTGACAAAAGAGATTTCTTTGGTAATGTGATTTATGATCAAACTTCTCAAATAATTTCAACTGGTATGAGGAGAATTATCGTTAAAGATTTACCTCAAATAGGAAAACCTGCCAGTTTCTCTGGAGCAGTTGGAAATTTTGAGTTTGATATTATACTAAATAAAAATTCACTCAGAGCAACTGAATCTTTTCAGGCTGAACTTAAGGTAAAAGGTAATGGAAATCTAAAATTATTTGATTTACCGGATATTCTAGTTCCAAATTCAATGGAACTATTTGAGCCTGAAAGAGAAGAGCTTATAAGCACTAATCTGTCTGGAATGAGTGGATCTGTTTCAAAATTTTTTACGGTTATTCCTAGATTTCAAGGAAACTTTCCAATTGAGGAAGTTGAGTTTTCATACTTTGATCCTGATACAGAAAAGTATAAAGTTTTAAAATCTCCAAGACTTACAATTGATGTTTATGATGGTCCTGTGATAAGTAATACAAATAATAATAACTCAAATATAATTACGTCAAATGATTCATTTCGTTTTATTAAATTAAATGGAAATCTACGAGAAGTTAAAAATGATGTATTTTTTCAATCTCAATTTTTCTATGCATTAGCAACTACTCCATTTATTTTACTTCTTTCATTTTTATTATTTACTGCATATAAAAGAAATAAAAAAGAATCTTCTTCTCAGCTAATTAGAATTGAGGAAAGAAAGATTCATAAAATGATTGATTCTGCAAAAGAATCAATAGGAGATAAAATTTTGTTTTACGATAAAATTGAAAAAGCAATAATAAAGAGTTTAATAGTAAAGTTTTCAATTAGAATTGAAGCACTCAATAAAGAAAAAATTCAGCAAATAGGACAAGAAAAAGGACTTACAAAAGATGACGTGCTTTTAATAATAAAATTAATTGAAAATTGTGAGAAAGCTAAGTACTCCAGATCCTCAGATAGCATAATGAATAAAGATTTAGAAAGTGCAAAAAAAGTAATAAGCTCAATTTTAAAAGTTAAATCATGAGGATAATTTTTTTCATTTTATTAATCTTTTCAAACACTCAGAATGGTGATGACTTATTTAAGGAATCAAATGACTTGTATACTAATGGTGATTATCAAAATGCAGTTGAAGGTTATCTTGACATACTTAAATCTGGATTTGAAAGTGCAGAGCTATACTTTAATATTGGAAACTCATTTTATAAATTAAATAATATTCCTGAAAGTAATTATTATTATGAAAAAGCAAAATCAATTTCTCCAAATGATGATGACATATTGACAAACTTATCATTTGCACAGAATCTTCGAATTGATAAGATAGAAACTCTGCCAGTAACTGATATCCAAAATCTAAAACTCTCAATTTTAGATTTGCTATCGGAGAAAGGATGGTCATTCATGCTTATTATTTTAATCTGGATGACGTGTTTTGCTTTTATTTTATATATTTTTTCAAATGATTCAAAATTTAAAAGATCATTCTTCAGTATTTCTCTTCTGTTTCTAATTTTATCATCGTTTACCCTATTTGTAAACATTGAAAAGAAAAAAAATAGTGAAATAAAATATGCTATTATATATGATAAAGAAATTGAAGTATGGTCTGAGCCAAATAATATTTCTGAATTAAAATTTTTACTTCATGAAGGGACAAAGGTTAAACAGATAGATGTTATCGAAGATTGGATAAATATTCAGCTTGAAAATGGAACAATTGGCTGGATTCAGTCATCTAGTTTAAGAATTTTAGATTAAGTTTTTCTGATATACTTCTTTACTAATCTCAAAAGAGTCAAAAAGAATTTCAGCTAGTATATGTAGATTGATCATTAATGATGATTCGCTGATTATTGAAACTGATAAAAGATTTAAAGAAAATACAACTTTAGTTATTATTAATAGAATTAAAAGCAGCTTAAGTCCGCCAAAAAGTCCTCCTAATAAACTATTTAATAGACCTAAATAGACAATTTTTGCTAGTTTGGTAAATCCTTTGGCAAAAAAAATAATTAGAGAATAACTTACAATAAAGACAGTTATAAAAGATATTGAATTAACAATGTTTACATTTAGATCTATAAATTTTATTACTTGCTGTGAAAGAAGATTATCAATATTACCAGAAATAACAAAAGATATAAAAATTCCAAAAAAACTTGATATTTCAATAATTAAACCTTTAGAGTAACCTCTAATAATTCCAAAGCCTATTATCGCAATTATTCCTAAATCAATTAAATTCATAAAACTTAATTTATATTTGCAATATACAGAAGGATAATCACAGACTTTTAATTTTATTAAAAAAATTAAGATGATAAAAAAACTAGAAGGGTATATTGCGGATTTAAATAAATTTGATTCTAAAGATATTAATGAGATAGAATCACTGAAAATTAAGTTTCTTGGAAGAAAGGGTATAATCAATGAACTGTTTTCAGATTTTAAAAATGTACCATCTAATCAAAAAAAAGAATTTGGTCAAAAAATTAATGAATTAAAAATTCTGGCACAAAAAAAATATGATTACTTAAAATCAAAAACTAAAAAATCTAGTAATACAATTTTAGAAGATTTTACAAAACCTGGATTTCCAATATCATCAGGCTCACTCCATCCTATAACTTTAATTAAAAATAGAATTATTGATATATTTTCAAAAGTAGGGTTTGAGCTTTCTGAAGGTCCCGAAATTGAAGATGATTGGCATAATTTTACAGCTTTAAATTTACCTCAGCATCATCCTGCTAGAGATATGCAAGACACTTTTTTTATTCAACAAAACCCAGATATTCTGTTAAGAACTCATACTTCTTCAGTTCAGGTTAGGTATCTTGAAGATAATCAACCTCCATTAAAAATAATCTCACCAGGTAGAGTTTATAGAAATGAAGCTATTTCATCGAGATCTCATTGCATTTTTCATCAAGTCGAAGGAATTTATGTTGATGAAAATGTTTCATTTTCAGATTTAAAACAAATGATACTTTATTTTACAAAATCAATGTTTGGTAAATCTAAATTAAGATTTAGACCGTCATTTTTTCCTTTTACTGAGCCAAGTGCTGAAGTAGATGTTTATTGGGGTTTGGAGACAGAAACCGACTACAGAATAACAAAAGGAACTGGGTGGTTGGAAATTATGGGGTGTGGCATGGTAGATCCAAATGTATTGGAAAACTGTAATATTGACTCAGAAAAATATACTGGTTATGCGTTTGGATTAGGTATTGAAAGAATAGCTATGCTCATTTATCAAATCCCAGATATTAGACTCTTTTTTGAAAACGATGTAAGATTTCTAAATCAGTTTAAATAAACTTCTCTAGCCTATATCAAATTTTATACCCTGAGCCAATGGAAGTTCAGAAGAGTAGTTTATAGTATTAGTTTGTCTTCTCATGTATACTTTCCATGCGTCAGATCCACTTTCTCTTCCTCCTCCTGTATCTTTTTCTCCTCCAAATGCACCTCCAATTTCAGCTCCAGATGTTCCAATATTAACATTAGCAATTCCACAATCACTTCCCCAATGAGATAGGAATGTCTCAGCTTCTTTTAAATTGTTAGTCATTATTGCTGAAGAAAGCCCCTGATCAACTTCATTTTGAATTTCTATTGCATTTTGAATGTCTCCAGAATATTTTATCAAGTATAAAATTGGTGCAAATGTTTCTTGATGAACTATTTTAAGAGAATGATCTACTTCAGCAATAGCAGGTTTTACATAACAACCACTTTTATATTTTTCACCGGAAAGTACTTCTCCTTCAACTAACCAAATACCACCTTGATCATTTACCTGAGATATTGCATTTTTATATGATTCAACTGCCATTTTATCTATAAGTGGTCCAACGTGATTTTTAGAGTCAAGAGGATCTCCAATTTTAATTTGATTATAAGCTTTAATTAATGAGTCTTTAACTTTATCGTATACTTTTTCATGAACAATAAGTCTTCTTGTCGAGGTACATCTTTGACCACAAGTACCAACTGCTCCAAAAACAGTACCCATCATTGTCATTTTTAAATCAGCATCAGGTGTAACTATTATAGCATTGTTACCTCCAAGCTCAAGTAAAGTTTTACCTAATCTTGCTCCAACTTTTTCAGAAACAATTTTACCCATCCTAGTTGACCCTGTTGCAGATAAAAGAGGTATTTCTTTACTTTGAGATAACATTTCACCAATTTTATAATCACCATTTATCAAACATGAAACCCCTTCAGGAATATTATTCTCTTTAAGTACTTCACCAATAATTTTTTGACATATAATACTACATAATGGAGTTTTTTCACTTGGTTTCCAAATGGCAACATTTCCACAAACCCAAGCAAGTGCAACATTCCAACTCCAAACAGCGACAGGAAAATTAAATGCAGAAATTATACCAACAATTCCTATAGGATGATATTGTTCATACATTCTATGAGTTGGTCTTTCTGAGTGCATTGTGAAACCATGAAGCTGTCTAGATAAACCAACTGCAAAGTCACATATATCAATCATTTCCTGAACTTCTCCAAGACCTTCTTGATATGATTTACCCATTTCGTAAGACACAAGTGTTCCAAGTAATTCTTTTTCTTCTCTAAGTTTATTTCCAAGCTGACGAACTAATTCTCCCCTTTTAGGTGCAGGAATTTTTTTAAATTCTTTAAATGCCTTTTTAGAAACTTCAATAATATGATCGAAATCTTTTTTCGAACCGGAAGTTATTTCTCCAATTAATTTTCCATCAACTGGCGAAAAACTTTGAATTGTATCCCCAGAACTAAACCACTCAGAACCAGAAGAACATCCATGACTTAATTTATTAAGTCCATATTTATTAAATAATTTATCTAATTTTTCCATATCTAAATTTTTGAAACCCTAACCGTGTTTACCATTCCTTTATCATGAATAGGCATAGAAGTTAAATTAATTACCTTGTCATCTTTTTGAAGGTAGTTATGATTAAATGCTATGTCGTTAATTTCCTCAACAGTTTTATCAGTGCTTTCATTACCATCATAATAAAATGCCTTTACGCCCCATAAAAGATTAAGTTGAGTTAAAATTCTTTTGTTAGATGTGAAAACTAAAACATGTGTTTTTGGTCTCCAAGATGAAATCTGATAAGCTGTATAACCACTATTAGTTAGAGTGCTAATTGCTTTAGCATTTGTATCATTTGCAATTTTAGCTGCATAATAACAAATTGATTTAGTTATAAATCTCTCAGAGTTATAATCTGTTGGATGCTTGTGTTTTAATGAAATTAAGCTTGAATTTTCAACCTTACCAATTATTTTTGAAATTGTTTGAACAACCTCTACAGGATACTTACCAACAGAAGTCTCACCAGATAGCATTACAGCATCTGCACCATCCATTACTGAGTTAGCTACATCATTAACTTCAGCTCTGTTTGGATTCATACTCTCCATCATACTCTCCATCATTTGGGTCGCAATTATAACGGGAATTCTAGCCTTCTTTGCTTTATATACAAGCTTTTTTTGTATTAGTGGAACTTCAGCAGCATCTATTTCAACCCCTAGGTCTCCTCTTGCAACCATTATTCCACTTGCATGCTTCATAATTTCATCTATATTTTTAACCCCTTCAGGTTTTTCAATTTTTGCAATTACAGGAATTCTATGGTCAGTATTTTTTTCTATTATTTTTATAAGAGATTTTACATCAGAATCATGTCTTACAAATGAAAGAGCAATCCAGTCAACATTTTGCTTAGCCGAAAATATAGCATCTTTTATATCTTTGTCTGTAAGAGCAGGTTGTGAAATATTAGTATTCGGTAAATTAAATCCTTTGTTTGAAGAAATTTCACCTCCCTGAATCACTTCAGTTTTTATCTGATCTTTTTTATTTGTATCAATTACCTTTAGAATTATCTTTCCATCATCAATCAAAATTTTTTCTCCTTCTGTTATATCTTTTGGGAGGCTTTCGTAGTTAATAAATATCAATTTATCATCTCCAACAAATTCTTTCCCTGTCTTAATTTTTAATTCAGAACCAACATCAAGACTAGTTCCTTCAATTATCTCTCCAATTCTAAGTTTTGGTCCTTGAAGATCAGCAAGAATGGAAGTATTAGTATTTAATTCAGAATTTATTTTTCTTATTTCTTTAATTAAAATCTCTGCTTCCTCATGACTAGAATGAGAGAAATTAATCCTCAGAACATCTACTCCTTCTTTTATAATTTTTTTTATAACATCAGTACTTGAAGTCGCTGGACCTAGTGTAGCAATTATCTTTGTTTTTTTTATTTTTTTCATATATCAAGGTTAAAATTTTCTGAAAGTTCATTGCTTGGAATCTTGTAAACAAGCGAGACATTTGAGATTTTTGATATTTTTTCAATCAAATTAGATGTTGAAAAGTAACAGCTCTGTTTAATAAAAAAATCAACTTCTTTATGAGATTCTATCAAAGATAACTCTTTTGTATTTGCGAAACTAAAAAGCGAATCTGTTAGTTCTGATTCTTGAATTTCCATATTAAATTTGTTTTGAAAAAGTTTAAAATCAATCCCTTTTTCTTTGTTTTTCCAACTATAATAAAGAATGTTAGAAATATCTTCAAATTTTAAATCAATGTTTGATCTAATAAAATTTGAATAGCAATATTTATTAATCTGAAATGCTAATGAGAAAATTTTTAGATTTGAATGTATGGCAATAATCTTAAATTTCTCTTGAATATTTGAATCTAATTTTAATACTTTTTTGATGTTAAAGAGAATTTAGACTAGTCGAACTTTTTGAATATTACACATGCGTTATGTCCTCCAAATCCAAATGTGTTTGACATAGCTATATTTACAGATCTTTTTTGAGGTGACGAAAACGTAAAGTTTAAATTAGAATCAATACTATCATCGTCATTAAAATGATTAATGGTAGGGGGTATAATACCATGCTTAATTGACAAAATACATGAAATCGCTTCTACTGCACCAGCAGCACCAAGAAGATGTCCAGTCATAGATTTTGTAGAGTTAATGTTTAGTTTGTATGCATCATCTTGAAAAACTTCTTTAACAGCTTTGCTTTCTGCAACATCACCAAGGGGTGTTGAAGTTCCATGCATATTAATTAGGTCAACTTCACTGGTTTTAACATTTGCATCATCTAAACAGTTTTTCATGACTTTTATAGCACCTCTTCCTTCTGGGTGTGGTGCAGTCATGTGATAAGCATCACAAGATAAACCTCCACCTATAAGTTCAGCATAAATTTTTGCCCCTCTATTTACTGCATGTTCATATTCTTCAAGTATTAACGAACCTGCTCCTTCACCTAAAACAAAACCATCTCTATCTCTATCAAATGGTCTTGATGCACTTGAGGGTTCATCATTTCTAGTAGATAATGCATGCATAGCGTTAAAACCTCCGACACCTGCAATAGTAACTGGAGCTTCTGAGCCACCTGCTACAATAACATCAGCATGCCCAACTCTGATATATGTCAGGGCATCAATTAAAGCATTTGAAGAGGAAGCGCAAGCTGAAACTGTTGCATAGTTAGGACCCTGAAAGCCATACTTCATAGCTATCAATCCTGGAGCTATGTCTGGTATCATTTTAGGAATCATAAATGGATTAAACCTAGGAGTGCCATTACCCTCTGAATAATTTAAGACTTCATTTTGAAAAGTTTCTAATCCACCAATTCCAGATCCCCAGATTACTCCAATTCTATCATAATTTGGACTTGACTCTATTAGTCTTGAGTCTTTAATAGATTCTGAAGCAGCTACAATTCCATATTGAGTAAAACGATCATATCTTCTGTATTCTTTTTTTTCAAAATGATCTGCAGGGTCAAATCCTTTTAATTCACAGGCAAATCTAGTCTTGAATTCTGATGCATCAAAATGAGTTATATCAGCACATCCACTTGTTCCACTGATTAATCCATTCCAATATGAATTCAGATCGTTACCAATTGGAGTTAAAGCTCCCATTCCAGTAACTACAACTCTTCTAGATGTCATTAAGTTAGATTTTTATTTTGCTTTTTCAATAAACTCAATTGCCTGACCTACAGAAACAATGTTTTCTGCTTGATCATCAGGTATTTGGATATCGAATTCTTTTTCAAATTCCATAATAAGCTCTACAGTATCTAAAGAGTCAGCCCCTAGGTCATTTGTAAAACTAGCTTCAGGAACTACTTCGTTCTCATCAACTCCTAGTTTATCTACTATTATTGCTTTTACTCTTGAAGAAATATCTGACATAATATATTTATTTATGAGTTCAGTTGACAAAATTAAAAAACTTTTATCAATACTCGAGTTTAAATCGAAATTATACCTTTATTTGTTAAATAAAAAAGTTTTTTTCAAATATATTGAAGCATCATCTCTATTTATGAAAAAAAAAATTGTCATTTTTATTTCAGGTAAAGGCTCAAATGCTCTAAACATTATAAATTATTTTAGTGAAACTGAAGACATAAAGGTTTCACATGTCTATTCTAATAATAAAACTTCAGCTTTTCTTAAACATAAATTTAATCCTAAAGTCAATATCCAAATTTTTGAAAACAACGATTTAAAAACTAAAATTTTTGAAGAGTTAAAGCAGATAAAACCAGATTTAATTGTTCTTGCAGGTTTTTTAAAAAAGATTCCACTATCATATATTGAATATTTTGAGAATAGGATTATTAATATTCACCCATCTCTTCTTCCAAGTTATGGAGGTAAAGGAATGTATGGGGCAATAATTCATGATAAAGTAATGGAGAACAATGAAAAAGAAACTGGAATTACAATACACTATGTTTCTGAGCATTATGATTCAGGCCAAATAATATTTCAAAAGAAAATAAGTATAGAAGATTTTGATACAGCTAAAACTATTGAAGAAAAAATTCATAAGTTGGAATATGAATATTACCCAAAAATTATTGAAACTGTTATATAAAATAAATGAGCAGATTAATTAAAATATATACAGATGGCTCATCAATAGGAAATCCTGGACCAGGAGGCTATGGCATAGTAATGTTAAGTGATAATGAAGATTATAAAAAAGAGTTTAGTCAAGGCTTTAATCTAACAACCAATAATAGAATGGAGCTACTCGCTGTAATTGTAGCCTTAGAAAAAATTAAAATTAAGAATTCGAAAGTTAAAGTTTATACTGATTCCAAGTATGTGTCTGATGCAGTAGAAAAAGGGTGGCTCTTTAATTGGGTAAAAAAAGATTTTAAAAATAAAAAAAATCCAGATTTATGGAGAAGATTCCTCAGAATTTACAATGATCATGAAGTTAAATTCCAATGGGTAAAAGGACATAATAATGATTTTTATAATGAAAGATGTGATTTTTTAGCTAATCTTGCAACTAAGAATTCAAACCTTAAAGAAGACAAAGGGTATACAACTAACTTAACTTAAATAAATGTCAAAAAAATCTCTTTTAATAGTAGCATCTCTAGCATATGATGGAATCGAAACAAAAGAAAATAAAGTAGATAATGTTTTAGGTGGCGCAGGAACATATATATGTTTATCTGTAAAACATTTTGATAATATTTGCTCTATAATTTCCGTTGTTGGAAATGATTTTAAAGATCATGATCTAAAGCTTCTAGAATCTTGTGGAGTTGATATTTCTGGAATTAAAATTGAAGAAAATGATAAAACATTTTATTGGAGTTGTATCTACACGGATGGTTTTAAAGAAAGAATTACAACGAAAACTGAGCTAAATGTAATGACAAATTTTAACCCTGTAATTCCTATTGGAAAATCAAATCCTGACATTTTACTATTGGGAAATCTTCATCCTGAAATTCAATTATCTGCAATTAATCAATTGAAAAATAAGCCATCAGCTATAATTTTAGATACAATGAATTATTGGATAGAAAATTTTTGGGAGACTGTCAAAGAGGTTATATCTAAAGTTGATATAATATCTATTAATGATGAAGAGTCTGAAATGATTACAGGACACAAAGATCTAAGAAAAGCTGCAAGTGTATTGCACACTATGGGACCCAAGTATGTAATCATAAAAAAAGGAAAAAATGGTGCTGAATTATTTAATTATGAAAAACAATACGTAACAGGTGCGTTTGAAGTAGAGAAAGTAATAGACCCAACTGGCGCAGGAGATTGTTTTATTGGAGGTATCTCAGGCTTTTTGTCTCTATCTGATGAGATATCATTTGAATCAATAAAATCAGCAATTGATTATGGAACTTCTTTAGCATCTTTTAATGTGGAAGCCATGGGAAATAAAAACTTGTTAAATTTGTCAATGAATGATGTTCAAACAAGAGTCAATAAATTACAGATAGGTGAGTGATCAAATAAAACATGAATGTGGAATTGCTTTAGTTCATTTAAAAAAGCCACTACATTTTTATCAACATAAATATGGCTCATATATGTATGGTGTTGATAAGATGTTTTTAATGATGGAGAAACAAAAGAATCGAGGCCAGGATGGGGCAGGTTTTGCAAGTTTAAAGCTAGACCTTAAACCTGGAGATAAGTATTTTTTTAGAGTAAGATCATTTGATCAACAGGCTATTCATTCTGTTTTTAAAAAAATAAATAAAAAAATAAATCAATTTTTAAAGTCAGAAAAAATAGATTCTAATTCTGACGATTTCTTTAGAAAAACTCCTTTTTTAGGACAAGTTATGTTGGGCCATGTTAGATATGGAACCTATGGGAAGAACTCTATTGAGTATGTTCATCCTGTTATGAGGCAAAATAATTGGATGAATAGAAATCTAATTTTAGCAGGAAATTTCAATATGACAAATAATGATGAATTATTTGAAAGTCTTGTCAAATTAGGTCAACATCCAAGAGAACAATCCGATACCATAACAATAATGGAAAAGATAGGACATTTCCTAGACACAGAAGTTATTTCTAATTATAAAAAATTTAAACGTAAGGGTGTTTCAAAAGCTGATATGCCACCTATGATTGAAGAAAATCTTGATATTCAGAAAATTTTAAAAAAATCTTCTAAAAAATGGGATGGAGGTTACGCAATAGCCGGAATGTTAGGCCATGGAGATTCTTTTGTCATGAGAGATCCTCATGGAATTAGACCTGCTTATTTTTTTGAAGATGATGAAGTTGTAGTAGTTGCATCAGAAAGACCAGCAATACAGACAGTTTTTGATGTTTCATATTCTGATATAAAAGAAGTTCCAAGAGGAAATGCTCTAATTGTAAAAAAAAACGGAAACACTTCTATTAAAGAAATATTAAAACCAAAACTTAATAAATCTTGTTCATTTGAAAGAATCTATTTCTCAAGAGGTTCTGATGCTGATATTTACAAAGAAAGAAAAATGCTAGGAAGTCTTTTGATTCCTCAAATAGAAAAATCTATCAAAAAAGATTATTTAAATACAGTTTTTTCTTTTATACCAAATACAGCAGAGACATCTTTTTATGGATTAATAGAAAGAGCTAAAAAGAATAACCCTAGAGTTGAAAAAATAGCAATTAAAGATGCAAAATTAAGAACCTTTATTTCTGCAGATAAAGGAAGAGAAGATTTAGTAGCTCATGTGTATGATATAACATATGGGGTAATTAAAAGTTCAGATAATTTAGTAATTATTGATGACAGTATTGTTAGAGGAACAACTTTAAGGGAAAGCATTTTAAAAATGCTTTTCAGATTAAATCCAAAAAAAATAGTTGTTGTTTCAAGTGCTCCACAAATTAGATACCCTGATTGTTATGGAATTGATATGGCAAGAATTGAAGATTTTATTGCATTTAAAGCTGCTATAGAAATTCACAAAGATCAAGGTACTTATGATAGTATAATTCAAGAGACATACAACAAGTGTAAAACTTCCAAAGAATCTGGCATTAATAAACAAAATCATGTAAAAGATATTTACAAAAATTTTTCTCCAGAACAAATATCTTCTAAAATGTCAGATATGTTAGTTGATAAAAACTCTGGTGTTGAATTAGATATAATATTTCAAAAGGTTGAAAATTTACATAAAGCATGTAAAAATCATAAAGGAGACTGGTATTTTACAGGTAACTATCCAACACCAGGTGGAAATAAAGTAGTTAATCAAGCTTTTATTAATTTTGTAGAGGGTAGAACTGCAAGAGCATACTAGAAGTTATAACAAAAAATAATTTCTAAATAAATTTTATTTATAAAAAAAATATCATAAATTAATGCTACCAGAACATAAGTAGGTTAAGTTCATGGTAAGATTTGGGGCAAAAAAGGGGATTTATCCCCTTTTTTTATCCTGCAAATGCCCTAAATAAATCATTACCGTTAGCATAAAGAACCAAGGCTATTAACAAGAAGAAACCAATCATTGTAGACACTTCCATAAACTTATCACTTGGTCTCCTTCCAGTTATAATTTCATATACAAGAAACATAACATGACCTCCATCCAAAGCTGGAATAGGTAGAACATTCATGAAAGCTAATATAATTGATAATAGTGCTGTTGATAACCAGAAACCTTTCCAGTCCCACTGTGCAGGAAAAATATTACCTATTGTTCCAAACCCTCCGAGTTGTTGGGCTCCTTTTTTTGTAAATATAAAGGAAAACTGTGCTACATACTCATATAGAGTCCAGTATCCGTAATTAAATCCTTGCTTTACACTATCTACAAAACCAATTTTTTCGTTAATAGTTTCAATTCCTGTATTTTTTCTCCAAACTCCAATTGTTCCATCATCATTTCGGTTAATTGAAATATTATAATTAGAATCACCTCTTTCAACTATAACATCTATAATATCGTCCGAATTATTCTTTATCCATTTTGTAAAAGAAGACCAATCATATATACTTTCATTATTTATTGAAATAATTCTATCTCCACTTTGTATTCCTGCATAAAGTGCAGGTGATTCATTTGAAACAGAATCAACAATAGCACTAAAAAGGGGAGTAAAACTATTAATCTGACCACTTTGAAAAATTTCACTACCTATATTTTCTGGAATATTAATTTCTGAAATTGAGCCATCAAGTTTTTCAACTTTAATCTTTTCAATTGGTCTAAGTAATAACATTTTATTAATGTCTAGAACATAGTCAAGTTCTTGGCCATCTACATCCACTATTTTATCTCCTTTTTCAAATCCAATTTCTTGAATTAATTCAGATGGTTCAAGTCCAAGTGGAATATTCTCTTGAGGTAGAGTTTCTTTTCCCCAAACAAACAATACCATCATATATATAAAAAATCCAAGAAGTAGATTAACAGTAACACCTCCCAACATTATTATTAGTCTTTGCCAAGCAGGTTTAGATCTAAATTCCCATGGTTGAGGGGGTTTTTGCATTTGTTCTTTATCAAAACTTTCATCAATCATCCCAGATATTTTTACATAACCTCCAAGAGGAAGCCAACCAATACCATAAACAGTCTCACCTATTTTCTTTTTGAATAAAGAATACTTTACATCAAAAAATAAATAAAATTTCTCAACTCTTGTTCCAAATAACTTAGCTGGAATAAAATGTCCTAATTCGTGAAGTACAATTAAAATTGAAAGTGATAGTAATAACTGAAATGCTTTTATAAAAAACTCTGGAGACATAATATAATTTTAGCTGCAAATTTAATATATTTTTAATTCCTTGAATTATCTTTGCTTCAAGGATTTAAAAATATATATGTTAAAAAAATACAGACTTTTTGCGGCAATCATGTTTTCAATATCTATGGCTGCAGTCTTAATGTTTTATTACGTATTAAGTCCAGAAAAAAAATTACCTATATATCAACCAAGTATGGTAAATTTTCAACTTGTTGATAGTACAGTTCAACATGTGAAAAGATTTCATAAAATTGCTGATTATGAATTGATAAATCAGAACAATAAAATTATCACAAATAAAATTTATGATGGAAAAATATACATAGCTGATTTTTTCTTTACTACTTGTCCAGGAATATGTCCAATTATGAAAGATAATATGATTAAACTTCAAGAAAAATTTATTAACGATGATCAGGTTCTACTTCTTTCTCATACTGTGACTCCTGAAATTGATTCAGTTAGTGTTTTAAAGAAATATTCAATGGAAAAGGGAGTTGTTGACTCTAAATGGAATATGGTTACTGGTGATAAAAGGCAGATATATAATCTAGCTAGAAAGTCATATTTGGTAGCTGAAGATATAGAAAGTTCAAATTTTTATGATATGATTCATACTGAAAATTTTGTATTAGTAGATTCAAAAAGAAGAATTAGAGGATTCTATGATGGTACTGATTCAGAGTCAATGAATAAATTAATTAATGATGTATATATTTTAAAAAAAGAATTTTAAATTATTCCATTACATTTGTGACCTTTACAACTAAAGTATTGATAAGTTTAGATAAATTAAAAAAAGGAGATGAAGCTGTTATAAAGGATTTGATAACAGATGGAATCCCTCTAACTCTTTTGGAAATGGGCTGTCTTCCTGGAAACGAAGTAACTATATTAGCTTCAAGAAGGGGTTTAATATATCTTAAAATTGACGAATCACACATGTCTATTGATTCTGTTACAGCAAGTCAAGTTATAGTAGAATTAAAAAAGTAAAATGGTTAAGACAATTTCAGTTGCATTACTTGGTAATCCTAATACAGGTAAGAGTTCTGTATTTAATACCTTAACCGGATTAAAACAAACAGTTGGAAATTATCCGGGAGTTACCGTTGAAAAAAAAATTGGAAGTTTTGCAATTGATAGGACAACTAGTGTTCAGTTAATTGATTTACCAGGAACCTATGGTCTAAATACTCAATCTATTGACCGAAGTATAGTATTTGAATTATTATTAAATAAAAATAACAAGGATTTTCCAGATGTAGTTATTGTAGTTGCAGATATTGATAATTTAAAAAGAAATCTTTTATTATTTAGTCAGATTAAAGATTTAGAAATTCCAACCATTCTAGCAATAAACATGTCTGACCAACTAACTTCAAAGGGGATAGAAATTAATGTAGAAAAATTAGAAGAAGAATTAGATACTAAGGTTGTGCTTTTAAGTGCAAGAAAAAATCACGGATTTAATGCATTAAAATCTGAGATAAAAAACTATAGAAATCTTTCAGATAAACCAGCTTTTAATATAAATGAAATTGATCCTGAATATTTTTCTAACCTTAGTAAAACTTTCTCAGGACAATCAGTATATAAGTTATGGCTTTTAATTACTCAGGATATAAATTTCTCTAAACTAGAGAGAAATAAAATTGATGATAAAGGAAGATTTAAGACGCAAACTGAATCATATCTAAAAAAACTTCAACAAAGAGAAACTGTAAAGCGATATCAGGTAATTAACAACCTTTTAAAAGAGACCTATGTAAAGGATTATAAAAAGGCGACAGGATTAAGAAGTGTTATTGATAGAGTTCTTTTACACAGTGTATGGGGGTATTTAATCTTTTTTTCAATTTTACTTTTAATATTTCAGATAATTTTTGACTGGAGTAGTATACCAATGGACTTTATTGATAGTAGTTTTGTTTCACTAAGTCAATCAGTCAAATCTGGTCTTCCCCAGGGAGTTTTTACTTCTCTTTTAGCAGAAGGGGTAATTCCAGGTTTAGCAGGAATTCTAATTTTTATTCCACAAATAGCACTTTTATTTTTCTTTATTTCAATTCTAGAGGAAACTGGCTACATGAGTAGAGTAGTTTTTCTAATGGACAGGACTCTTAAAAAATTTGGTTTGGGGGGTAAAAGTCTAATACCACTTGTATCTGGAGTAGCTTGTGCAATTCCAGCAGTAATGGCAACAAGAAATATAGAAAACTGGAAAGACAGGCTTATTACAATCCTTGTAATTCCTTTCATGACATGTTCAGCTAGACTTCCTGTATATCTAATTTTGATTTCTTTAGTAATTCCAACTGATAAAATATTTGGAGTTAGTTACCAAAGTTTAACACTAATGGGTCTATACATATTAGGATTCTTATTAGCTATTATTTCATCAACTATTCTTAAAAATATAATCAAAAGAGACTCAATAAGTTATCTAGTTCTTGAGATGCCTGAGTACAAGTTACCTCTTCCGAAGAACATTTTTTTAAATATTTGGACTAAGACAAGGTCGTTTGTTGTTGAGGCCGGTAAAATTATATTTGCAATCTCTATTTTGTTATGGATAATGGCTTCTTATGGTCCAGGAAATGAATTTAAAAACGCTGATCAAATTGTTAAAGCTCAATATCAAAATATTGAAATTTCTGCTGAAGATTTAGAGTTAAATATAAATTCCTACAGACTTGAACACTCTTTCATTGGTATTGTAGGTAAATCAATTGAGCCTGCAATTGCTCCACTTGGGTATGACTGGAAAATAGGTATTGCTCTTGTTACATCATTTGCAGCAAGAGAAGTTTTTGTTGGGACTCTATCTACTATATACAGTGTTGGATCTGAAAATCAAGATACAATTAAGACAAGAATGTCTCAGGAAACAGATTCTAATGGAAATAAGATCTTTAATTTACCTACTGGTATATCATTAATGGTATTTTATGCATTTGCAATGCAGTGTATGAGTACCTTAGCAATTGTGAAAAAAGAGACTAATTCTTGGAAGTGGCCTTTAATGCAGTTGATTTTTATGACAATATTAGCTTACTTTGCATCTTTATTTGTATTTCAAATTTTAAACTAATGGAAGAAATTCAAGGAATTTTATTAATTCTATCAGGAGGTTTTGCTTTTTGGCTTCTTTATGGGAAATTTATAAAAAAGGCTAAAGCCTCAGATTCTAATTGTGGTAAAGACTGTGGTTGTTAACTATTCATTATATCCTCAATTTCTTCAGCTTCAATAGGAATATCAGCCATTAAATTAGTAGGATCTCCCTTACTTTTAATAACTACATCATCTTCTAGTCTAACTCCAAAACCTTCTTTTGGAATATAAATTCCAGGTTCAACTGTAAAGACCATATTTTCTTGAAATGGATCTTCGAGAAGACCATAGTCATGTGTGTCAAGTCCTAAGTGATGAGAAGTTCCATGCATAAAATACTTCTTGTATGCTGGATTTTTTTTTGTCTCATTTTTAATGTCAACTTTATCAATAAGTCTAATATTTAAAAGTTCTTTTGTCATAATCTCACCAACTTGTTCGTGAAAAGTCTTCCAGTTATTTCCAACTTTTAATAGTTTAGTTGCTTCATTTTTAACATTAAGAACTGAATTATATACCTCTCTTTGTCTTTTTGAAAATCGACCAGAAACAGGAATAGTTCTTGTCATATCACTAGAATAATTTCCGTATTCTGCGCCAACATCCATTAGAATTAACTCGCCATCTTTACACTGTTTATTATTTTTTACATAATGAAGAACGTTATTATCAAGTCCGCTTGCTATAATAGGAGAGTATGCGAAACCCTTTGAGGAATTATTGATAAATTCATGAATAAACTCAGCTTCAATTTGATATTCCCAAACCCCAGGTTTAATAAATTTTAAAACCCTATCAAATCCTTTTTTTGTTATCTGACAAGCTTTTTTTATTTGATTAATCTCATCTAAATGTTTTATCGATCTTAGTCTTTGAAGTATAGGGTTACTTTTTTCAACTTTATGAGCAGGATATTTTTTTAATAACCAGCTTATGAATCTATCCTCCCTAGTTTCTACTGGAGAATTAGCCCTGTAGTGTTCATTTTTATTGATATAAAATGTGTCAATTTTACTTGAAATAGAATGTAATATATTTTTGAAATCTTCAACAAAATAAACACTTTCAATTCCTGATAATTCAGAAGCTAACTGCTTGGTAAGTTTTTCTCCTTCCCAAATTTTTGTGTGTTCATCAGATTTTCGAATAAATAGATTTTCTCTTGTTTTACTATCTTTTGAAGAAGGGTATAAAATCAAAATAGTTTCCTCTTGATCGATTCCAGTTAAATGAAAGATATCTCTGTGTTGTTCAAATGGTAATTCGGAATCAGCACTTACTGGATAAATATCATTAGAATTAAAAATAGCCATAGAATCTTCCTTCATTTGATTCATGAAATTCAAACGATTTCTATTATAAATTGAACTGTTTAGAGGTTTATATCTCATTTATTTTTATCAAATATCTTGAAAATTAATATAATGTTTATAATTTAAGTAAAAATTGAAATTATGAAAAATTTTAAAATAGTTTTCTTGTTGATGACAGCTACATGTATTAGCTATGCTCAGCCACAAGCCTCAGACTCATCTCAATTAATTGATGCATATCAAAAAAAGGAAGAATTGACAAAATCATCTAGAGTTAAAAACATTCACTTTAGAAATATTGGACCCACTATTATGAGTGGGCGTGTTGTTGCTCTTGAAGTAGATCCAGAAGATCCAACTAGATTTTATGTAGCATACGCTTCTGGAGGTGTTTGGTTTACTGAAAACAATGGAACATCTTTTACTTCCATATCTGAGAATTGGCCTACTCAAAATATTGGTGAAATCACTATGGATTGGAAAAATCAAACTTTATGGGTTGGTACCGGAGAAAACAATTCATCTAGATCTTCATATTCAGGAATAGGGATTCTAAAAACAGAATCAAATGGTTCCAATTGGGTAAATGTTGGACTAGCAGATAGTCATCATATTGGAAAAATTTTAATCAATCCTGCAGATAAAAACCATGTTATTGTTGGTGTTACAGGGCATTTATATTCAAAAAATAAAAACAGAGGTGTCTATGTAACTAAAGATGGAGGTAAAACTTGGAAAAACACACTGTATATAAATGATAGTACGGGAATAATTGACATGGCTAGTACTCCAAATAGTTTTAATATTATGTATGCATCTTCTTGGGAAAAAGACAGAAAAGCATGGAATTTAATTGAAGGTGGAAAACACTCGGCAATATATAAAAGTATCGATGCAGGTGATACTTGGGAAAATATTTCAATAGAAGATAGTGGTTTTCCTGTTGGAGAAGGTGTTGGAAGAATTGGAATTGCAGTTTATGATGAAAATATAATATATGCAGTTCTTGACAATCAATTTTTTAGAGATTTAGATCCCGCTTCAAATGATGAGGTACTTAATAGAAATTCATTTAAAAGTATGACTAAAGATGAGTTTGAAAAGATTGATGATAAAGATTTAAAATCATTTTTAAGATCAAATAGATTTCCATCTAAATATTCTTTAGAAAAAGTTAAGTCTGAAATTAGTAATGGAAAAATAAAGCCTTCAGATTTATATAAGTATTTAGTTGATGCTAACTCAGAATTATTTAATACGCCAATTATTGGAGCAGAAGTTTATAGAAGCAATAATGGTGGCAAAAATTGGACTAAAACACATAAGTCTTTTTTAGATGGAGTTTACAATACTTATGGTTATTACTTTGGTAAGATTCATGTTGACCCTAGTAATAGTGATAAAATCTACACTTATGGAGTTCCAATAATAACTTCTGATGATGGTGGAAAAACTTTTTATAGAATTGGTAAAGAAAATGTCCATGCTGATCACCATGATCTATGGATTAATCCAAACAAGCCAGGACACCTAATTAATGGAAATGATGGAGGAGTAAATATAACTTATGATGATGGAAAAAACTGGATTAAAAATAATTCAACAGAGGTAGGTCAGTTTTATGCTATAAATGTAGATTATGAAAAACCATATAATGTATATGGTGGCCTACAGGACAATGGAGTTTGGAAAGGACCTCATAATTCAACTGAAAATAAAAGATGGAACATGAATGGAAAATATCCTTGGGAGATGATAATGGGTGGTGATGGAATGGAAATCCAGATAGATAATAGAAATTCCAATACTGTTTATACTGGTTTTCAATTTGGATTTTATTACCGACTTGAATTAGATTCAGGAAAGAGAAAGTTGATTAAACCAGTTCATGAACTAGGAGAGTCCCCTTATCGTTTTAACTGGCAGACACCTATTCTCTTATCTCCTCATAATCAAGATGTTCTATATTTTGGTACAAATCATTTACATAAATCTGAAAATAAAGGTGATAATTGGCAATTGATATCCAGAGATCTTACTAGTGGTGGAAAAAAAGGAAATGTCCCTTATGGAACAATAACTACAATTGCTGAATCACCTTTAGTTGAAGGGTTATTGTATGTGGGAAGTGATGACGGTTTAGTACATATTTCAAAAAATGGAGGTAAAACCTGGAAAAATATTTCCCTAAATCTGCCAAAGGATATGTGGGTAAGTAAAGTATACGCATCTTCACATAACGAAAAGACTGTTTATGTATCTTTAAACGGATATAGGTGGGATAATTTCTCTCCTTTTTTATTCAAAAGTGATAACTATGGAAAAACATGGGCTTCAATTAGTTCAAATTTACCAGATTCCCCAATTAATGTAGTGATTGAGGATAATGTTAATAAGAATATTCTTTACATTGGTAATGATCATGGTGTCTATGCTTCTTTAGATTCTGGAATTAATTGGGAACCTTTTAGTAATGGCTTAAATTCTGCATCTGTTCATGATTTGGTTATTCAAAAAGATGAAAACCATCTTTTAGTAGGAACACATGGAAGATCAATTTATCTTTCAGAAATTGAAAAAATTCAAAGTCTTTCGAGTGATATATTAAAATCATCAATGTATGTATACCCAATTAAGTCAATTAAAAAATCTCCTTCATGGGGAGTTAAAAGAAGTATTTGGAGTGAACCTTTTCAGCCAAATCTTGAGTTTTCAATTTTTTCGTCTTCAGAAAAAGAATATAAACTATCTATTATTGATTCAAATGGTAACTATGTTTATACTATTTCGGGCAAATTAGATAGGGGATTAAATTTTATAGATTATAATCTTAAGAATAATCAAAATGGCAATGATGATTTTATAGACAAGGGATTCTATAAGGTTTTAATTATAAGTGATAAAGATAATTTAGAAAAGGAATTTGAAATAAAGTAGTTATTTAACTGTTTATGCTTTAATTTTACTAAATAATTGATGCAGATGAAACTAATGAGTTCCTCTATAGGAAGAAAAGTTTTAATGGCCTTATCTGGCCTTTTTCTTGTTGTGTTTTTAACTCAACATTTTTTCATTAATATTACATCTGTATTTAGCGAGAGTTTATATAACACACTCTCGCATTTCATGGGAAGCAATCCTATAGTTCAATTTCTACTTCAGCCAATTTTAATACTTGGTGTTGTTTTTCATTTTGTTATGGGTTTTTATTTAGAAATATTGAATTCTAAATCAAGAAGAAAAAATTATTCAAAATATTCTGGAAGCGAAAATGCATCTTGGATTTCAAGAAATATGATTTTTAGTGGAGGTGTTATTTTATTATTTCTTGTACTTCATTTTATTGATTTTTGGATTCCTGAAATGAATTATAAGTATGTTGAAGTACTTCCTCAAGATCCAAACAGATATTTTGAAGAACTTGTTCATAAATTTGAAAGTCCATTAAGAACAGTTATCTATTCCATTTCTTTTATTTTTTTAGCACTACATCTTTTACATGGGTTTAGCTCATCATTTAAAACAGTAGGGGTTAATTCTAAATACTATAATTTAATACAAAAGTTTACTTTTCTATTTTCATTATTAATTCCAATAGGATTTATTTTTATTGCAATCTTTCATAACCTAACATCATGAGTAAATTAAATTCAAATATACCTAAAGGGTCATTGTCTGATAAATGGACAAAACATAAGGGTAAGATTAATTTAGTTAGTCCCTCCAATAAAAGAAACATTGATGTTATTGTTGTAGGGACAGGCTTAGCAGGCGCATCAGCCTCTGCCACTTTAGCAGAATTAGGTTATAATGTTAAAGCTTTTTGTTTTCAAGATTCTCCAAGAAGAGCACATTCTATCGCAGCGCAAGGAGGAATTAATGCTTCAAAAAATTATCAGGGAGATGGTGATTCAAATTATAGGCTTTTTTATGATACAATTAAAGGAGGGGATTACAGATCAAGAGAAGCAAACGTTTATAGACTTGCAGAAGTTTCAGGAAACATAATAGATCAATGTGTAGCTCAAGGTGTTCCTTTTGCTCGAGATTATGGGGGCTTACTAGACAACAGATCTTTTGGAGGTGTTCAGGTATCAAGGACTTTTTATGCAAAAGGTCAAACTGGTCAACAACTTTTGTTAGGAGCATACTCTGCTATGAATAGACAAGTTGCTAGGGGCAAAATTAAAATGTATAGTAGGCATGAAATGATGGATATTGTTATTGTCAATGGAAAAGCTAGAGGAATAATTGCAAGAGATTTAGTTACCGGTAAACTTGAAAGACATGCAGCTCATGCAGTTGTTATTGCATCTGGTGGCTATGGAAATATTTTTTTCCTATCTACAAACGCAATGGGCAGTAATGTTTCAGCAGCATGGAAGATTCATAAAAAAGGAGCATATTTTGCAAACCCTTGCTTTACTCAAATTCATCCAACTTGTATTCCGGTGTCAGGAGATTATCAATCTAAATTGACATTAATGTCAGAATCTCTTAGAAATGATGGAAGAATCTGGGTACCAAAAGAAAAATCTGATGCAGAATTAATCAGAAAAGGAGAGTTATCTCCACTTGATTTAGAAGAAGAAAAAAGAGATTATTATCTAGAAAGAAGATATCCTGCATTTGGTAACTTAGTCCCTAGAGATATAGCGTCTAGAGCGGCTAAGGAGAGGTGTGACAAAGGTTTTGGTGTAAATAAAACTGGAGAAGCAGTTTTTCTTGACTTTTCTCATGCTATTGTTAGATATGGAAAAGAAAAGGCAAAAGTTAGTGGATTAGATTCTTCAGACTCGGATTTAATTTATAGACTAGGAAGAGATGTTGTAAAACAGAAATATGGAAATCTCTTTCAAATGTATGAGAAAATTGTAGATGAAGATCCATATAAATTGCCAATGAAAATTTATCCAGCAGTTCATTATACTATGGGTGGGGTTTGGGTTGACTATAATTTGATGACTACAATACCAGGATGTTTTGCGATTGGAGAGGTAAATTTTTCTGATCATGGTGCAAATAGACTTGGAGCTTCTGCTTTAATGCAAGGATTAGCTGATGGTTATTTTGTTCTTCCATATACAATCGGAGACTATCTTTCAGATGAAATTAGTACTGGTGAAATTTCTACTGACTCACCTGAATTTGATAAGAGTGAAAAAGCTATAAATGACCAACTTGATAAATTCATCAGAAATAATGGTATAAATTCTGTGGATTATTATCATAAAAAATTAGGAAAGATAATGTGGGAGAAATGTGGAATGTCTAGGAACAAAAAAGATTTAAAATCAGCAATTAAAGAAATTCAAGAATTAAGAGTAGATTTTCATAAAAATGTAAAAATCCCAGGAAATAAAAATGAGTTTAACGAACAGCTTGCTAAAGCTACAAGAGTTTCAGATTTTCTTGAATTAGGTGAGTTGTTTGCTATAGATGCACTTGAAAGGAATGAGTCTTGTGGTGGACACTTTAGAGAAGAATTCCAAACACCTGATGGAGAAGCAATTCGAGATGATGAAAATTTTAAATTTGTTTCAGCATGGGAATATAATCAAGATCCATCAAATCCAATTCTAAATAAAGAAGATTTAGATTATGAAGAAATTGAAATTAAAACACGATCTTATAAGTAATCATGAAAAATATTTTATACTTAATTTTATTATTCAGCGTCTTTAATTTGTATTCACAAAATAATTTGTCTAACAGAAAAATTCCATCAGACACAAAAGTTATTACAAATCATTCAACTACAATTTTAGGAAACAAAGTAAATTATTCAGCCCAGATTGGAACGCAACCTATTTGGGATTCAAGTGGAGAAGTAATGGCAACACTTCATTATACTTATTATAAAAGAACAGATATTGATGATAACACTAACAGACCATTAGTTTTTTCTTTTAATGGTGGTCCAGGTTCAGCGTCAATTTGGATGCATATGGGCTATACAGGTCCTTATAATTTAGTAATAGATGATGAAGGTTATCCAGTCCAGCCTTATGGATATAAATCTAATCCATATTCAATATTAGATGTAGCTGATATAGTTTTTGTAAATCCAATTAATATTGGTTATTCAAGAATTTTAAAGTCTATGACAAAGAAAGAAGCAGCGGATAAATTTTTTGGTGTTAATCAAGATATTGAATATTTAGCTGAATGGATAAGTACTTTTGTTACACGATCTTCAAGATGGAAATCACCTAAATATCTTGTAGGTGAGAGTTATGGTGGTTTAAGGGTAATGGGACTAGCACATGAATTACAACAAAATCAATGGTTATACTTAAATGGAGTTGTTTTAGTTTCTCCAGCAGATTATGAATTGAGGTATGAATCAGGAGGTATTATTCTTCCTACTGTTGATTTTCCATACTTTACTGCAACTGCATGGTATCACAATAAACTTAATGATAATCTTCAAAAAATGAGCTTAGATGAAGTTATTAAAATCTCAAGTGATTTTGCTTTTAATGAATTACTTCCATCACTCGCAAAAGGGGGTTCAATTGATAATGATAAGAAAAATAAAATTGCAAAAAAAATTGAAACTTTAACCAGTATAAAGTATAATGAAGTAATAAAAAATAATTTAATTATTTCAACTAGCTTTTTTTGGAAAGAACTTTTAAGAGATGAAGGTTTTACAATTGGTAGATTAGATTCAAGATATAAGGGTATTGACAGTAAAGATTCTGGAAATTATCCAGAGTATTCTCCCGAAATTAGTGCTTGGGATCATGCATTTACTCCAGCTATAAACTCCTATATTAAGGAAGTATTAAATTTTGAAACAGATGTTAAATATAATACCTGGGCTAGAGGAGACTTGTCAGTTCGTCCATGGAATTCTGATGATATTAGAATTAGAAGAAATTTTAGAGAAGCAATTGCTGAAAACCCATTTTTAAATGTATTAACACAGTCAGGCTACTATGATGGTGCGACTACTTTCTCTGCTGCACAATACACAATTCAACAGGTTGATCCATCAGGTAAACTAAAAGATAGATTTACATTTAAAGGATATGAAAGTGGTCATATGATGTATCTTAGAAGAGAAGATTTAAAAAAATCAAATCAAGATTTGAGAGAATTTATATTAAAGACAATAACAACAAATAAATCTGCAAAATATTAACATGAAACTTTTTCTTAAAATATGGAGACAGTCTAATGGAGACTCTCAAGGAAGTTTTCAAAATTATGAAATTGAAGATATCACACCTGATATGTCTTTTCTTGAGATGATGGATGTTCTTAATGAAAAACTGATTATTGAAGAAATAGATCCAATAGCTTTTGATCATGATTGTAGAGAAGGTATCTGTGGTAGCTGTTCTATGTTTATTAATGGTAGAGCCCATGGTCCTGATACTGGAATCACAACATGTCAACTTCACATGAGAAAATTTAAAGATGGAGACTCAATAGTTATTGAGCCATTTAGGGCAAATTCATTTCCAGTTATTAAAGACTTAGTTGTAGACAGAACTTCTTTTGATAGAATTCAACATTCTGGAGGCTATATTAGTATTAATACATCAGGTAACACCCAAGATGCCAACACAATTCCTATAAGAAAAGAAGATGCAGATAATGCATTTGACGCAGCAACCTGTATAGGGTGTGGTGCATGTGTTGCAACATGTAAAAATGCATCTGCAATGTTATTCGTATCTGCTAAGGTTTCTCAATTTTCATATTTACCTCAAGGACAGGTTGAAGCTAAAGAAAGAGTACTTAATATGGTTAAACAGATGGATGAAGAAGGCTTTGGTAATTGTACCAACACGGGTGCATGTGAGGTTGAATGTCCAAAAGGAATTTCAATTACAAATATTGCTAGAATGAATAATGAATACTTAAAAGCTAAGTTATAGTCTATTTAGACTCTAGAATCATCTGAATAAAGGTTCCAATAGTTCCTCTTCCTAACCATCTTCCCACTACAACCATATTTTCATCTGGAATTATTACGATATAGTTGCCACCAAATCCTGCACCGTAGTAAACATTAGTTGGAACATTTTTCCAATCTGAAGTAGCATAATCTTCTCCTTTTTCAGAATTAATCCACCACATAAAACCATATTCAGGATTAGTCTCTGAAGGGGTGATTGATTTTTTTATCCAATCTTTAGAAATAATTCTTTTACCGTTCCAGATACCATTATTTAAATATAAGAGCCCAAATCTTGCATGGTCTTCGGAATTAATAAAAACTCCACCACCATTATGCCCTCCTCCTGAAACTGATTGTACCATTAAACCATCAAGATTTACCCATGAATTTTCATAACCATACCACCTCCAACTATCAGAAGCATCAATTGGATCCATTATATAGTTTTTAAGAACCTTCGGTAAAGATTTTCTGTAGACTTGAAGCATTGAATATGCCAACACATTAACTCTAACATCGTTATATTTATAATAAGTGCCTGGTTCCCTTTGTGTTTCTGTTCTCCAATCATCTAAATTTTTTCTTCGATCAGGCCTGTCTTCCCAGTGATTAATACCAAAAAGATTTCCATGCCAATCGGATGATTGATTTAGAAGGTGTTCCCATGAAATTTTACTATTCAAATTACCATCAAAAGTTTTATCCCATACATAATCAGAAACAATATCCTTTTCAGATTTTATTAAATTTTTATCAATTGCAACTCCAGTAATAGCAGAAAGATAGCTTTTTGTAACACTAAAAGTCATATCAACCCTTTTGGTGTCGCCCCATGATGCTATAACATATCCATTTTTAATTATAAGTCCATTGGATTCGCCTCTTTTTTTAGTAGGGCCTTTAATGGTATGGTATGGTTCAGATGAAAACCCTTTTAATATTTCAACTCTTAGATCCTTATTTCCATTATTTTGATTTTTAATTACAAAATCAATTGCTTTATTAATTTTTCTTGAATCATAATTAAAAAACTCTGGAGATTTAGTTTCCCAATTTCCTTTTGCTGGAAAGTATGAGTTTTGTGCATTGACATTTAAAAAGAATAAAATAGATAAGATTGATAAAATATTTTTCATTTTTTTAGTTTATAGAATCCTTAACAAAAAGAATTTGATTAAGATTGAAAGTTTCATTAAGATCCCAGTTAGCCCTCACTTCGAGTTCTTTAGAAAAATAATAAACACTTTCAGGTTTGACTTTTTTAAGATAATTTCCAGTATCCCATTTATCATTATTATTAACGTCTTCTATTAATCTAAATGTATATTTTCCAGGTCTAACATAGTCAAAGTTATATGTGGTATCTAGATTTACATTTTTAAACTCTCGAACTATATCTCCATTACTATCAATCATATGAAGAATAAACTTAAACTCACTGTTCCTAATGACATCGAGATAAACGTTTCCGTAATCTTCTAATGTTTGACTAACGACATTATATTGTAATGTGTCATTAGATACACCTCTAATATCTTTAATTGCTTCAGGTAAAATAAATACTTTATAATTATCAGAAGGCGATACTTCAAATTCTATTTCAATTTGATCTAGATTATCATTAATTGAAGTAGTAAAAGGAATAATTAAAGAATCAATATCTCTAATAGTGATAAGAGAATCTTCAATTTTTTTTAAAGGAATATTTGAAGAGAGTTTAAATGTTTCTTTAAGATGTATAACATTGGAAGTTTTAGGATTGATACTTAAAGAATCAATTAGTGTATCTTTTGCCCTATCAAACTTAACTGTTACAAGCTTGGTAGTATCCTTCTCAATAAGATTAAAATTCAGAGAATCAAAGCTATTTTTAGACAACCAAAAAATAAGGGTGTCACTCTCTCTTTCTTTAGTGTAAGTATACTGAACACTATCAGGTATTGAAGATTCAATTTTAATATTTTTTAAATCAAGTTTTCCGTAGTAACCAAACCCTATTTTTTCACTGTTAATGAAATGAGGCTTATCCCATATTAAAGATGTTTCTTCTTTAAATAATTTAAAATTAATGATCGAATCTTGAGGAAGAGTAATTAGAGAATCAATGAATCCAATCTTGTCATAAAATGGATCAAAAAAGTAATTGTTGTCAATATCTTTAATTGCTACTATTAAGTATTTTCCTTCTTTAATATTTTTAAATTGATAAGAAGTAGAGTCTAATGAATTTGAAATATAAGTAGGACGATTATTAAAAATTATTGAATCATTAAAAACAGAATCAATTCTGTAAAGATGAATTGAAATATAATTATCAGTATCTATATCAAAAGCATCAGATATATTACCTCTAACATATAAAGAATCAATTGTTTCTCCGGTAGAAAAAGTATAACTAAAGAAAGTTAGGGGGTTACCTTCATTGTTGTCTTTAATGCTGTTTCCAAAATTAATTGAATAAGTAGTTTCAGTTTCTAAGCTATCTATAAATTCCAGAAAAACTTTTTTAGTCACACCACTTAGAGGTTTAACTTTATAGGAACTCTTATCAATAGGAGGGGAAATAATTAATTGCTCCTCTACTTTATCTAATTTAACAAATTCATCAAATGTTAGTCTAATTTCTTTAGAGTCAAAGTTTGTTGAATTAATTTTTGGGCTTGCATTAATAAGAACTGGTGGAATACTATCAACTGGTCCTCCAGTTGGAGAACCACGCTTAGCACATCCACTAATTACTACTATTGATAAAACTGTGTAAATTAATTTTTTCATTGTATCAATTCATTACAAATTAACGTATTTAAAATAGTAAAAAGAACTATTTTTACAATATACTAATGGATAAAGACGCTCTAAAAAAAATAATATCACACTCAAAAGAATATGGCTTTGTATTTCCGTCAAGTGAAATATATGAAGGTCTAAATGCCATTTATGACTATGCTCATAATGGAGCTTTGCTCAAAAATAATATCAGAGAGTATTGGTGGAAATCAATGGTTCAGCTAAATGAAAATATTGTTGGTATTGACTCTGCAATTTTTATGCACCCTAAAACTTGGATTGCATCAGGTCACGTTGATGCATTTAATGATCCACTTATTGATAATAAAGATTCAAAAAAAAGGTATAGAGCAGATGTTTTAATTGAAGATCACATTGAAAAATTAAACTTAAAAATTTTAAAAGAAATAACTAAAGCAGAAAAAAGATTTAAAGAAAAATTTGATAAAAAACAGTTTTTAGAAACCAATCCAAGAGTTTTAGAGATAAAAAAATCTGTTGAAGACATAAAGATTAGAATGATTTCTGCATTTGAGAATGATGATTTAGTAGCAGTAAAAAAAATTATTGACGATTTAGAAATAAAATGCCCAGTTAGTGGAACATGTAATTGGACAGAGGTGAGACAATTTAACTTAATGTTTAATACAAAACTTGGAGCATCTGAAGACTCTAGTATGGATTTATATTTAAGACCTGAAACTGCCCAAGGAATTTTTATAAATTATTTAAATGTTCAAAAGACTTCTAGAATGAAAATACCATTTGGAATTGCACAAACTGGTAAAGCATTTAGAAACGAAATTGTAGCTCGCCAATTTATTTTTAGAATGAGGGAATTTGAGCAAATGGAAATGCAATATTTTATTAAACCTGGAACTCAAGAAGATTGGTTTAAAAAATGGAAGAAAAACAGACTTGATTGGCATCTTAATTTAGGAATAGATCCCAGCTCTTTTAGATATCACGACCATGACAAACTTGCTCATTATGCAGATGCTGCATGTGACATAGAGTTTCTTTTCCCATTTGGATTTAAAGAACTAGAGGGTATTCATTCTAGGACAGACTTTGATCTTAAAAGTCATGAAGAACTATCTGGAAAAAAACTACAATATTATGATCCTGAGCTAGAAAGTAACTATACACCATATGTTCTTGAAACTTCTATAGGTCTTGATAGAATGTTTTTAGCAATTATTTCTAATTCTTTTAAAACCGAATCTTTAGAAGATGGATCAACTAGAAACGTTATGAGTATTCCAAGATCACTAGCTCCAAATAAATTAGCTTTTTTACCATTACTTAAAAAAGACGGCTTACCAGAATATGCTAGAAATATTATGAAAGAGTTTGTTCATGAAATAAATATAGTTTATGATGAAAAAGACGCTATTGGGAGAAGATATAGAAGGCAAGATGCTATTGGAACACCATATTGTATTACGATTGATCATCAAACTCTAGAGGATGATAGTTTCACTTTACGAGATAGAGACTCTATGAAGCAAACAAGAATTAATCTTTCACAATTATCAAATATTGTTGACTCTGAATTAACAATTAAAAGTTTATTAAAAAAGCTAGACAATTGAACATTATAACATATAATGTAAATGGAATTCGCGCAGCAATGAAAAAAGGTTTTGTTGATTGGCTCATTCAAGAATCTCCTGATGTAATATGTATTCAAGAAACTAAGGCAAATAAAGATCAAGTTGAATTTGATTTAATCGAAAACTTAGGCTATTACACATATTGGTTTTCTGCTCAAAAAAAAGGATATAGTGGAGTGGCTATTTTTTCAAAAATAAAACCTAATCATATTGAATATGGTATAGGTATTGATTATATGGACTTTGAAGGAAGAGCACTAAGGATAGATTTTGATGAAGTTTCTATTATGAGCTTATACCTTCCATCTGGAACTAATTTAGATAGACTTGAATTCAAATTTAGATTTATGGATGATTTCAAAGAATACATATACTCTTTGAATAATAAATTTCAAAATCTAGTTATATGTGGTGACTATAATATTTGTCATAATGCAATAGATATTCATGATCCAATAAGAAATAAAAAAGTATCAGGCTTTTTGCCTCAAGAAAGAGAATGGTTAGATTCATTTTTTGGAGATAGATTTGTTGACTCATTCAGATTTATTAATAAAAATCCACATCAATATAGTTGGTGGAGCTACAGAGCTAATTCAAGAGCTAATAATAAAGGGTGGAGAATAGATTATAATATTGTTTCCAAATCTTTGGAGAATAAAATTCTAGATGCTAAAATTTTAAGTGATGTAGTTCATTCAGATCACTGTCCAGTAAAATTAAAACTCAAGATTTAATCTTCAATTAGTTTAAGTGCTTCGTCAATATATGTAAGAACATCTCCCGAAACACCAGGACCTCCAAGATCAATGTCTCTCAGTCCTAATCTTGTAATAATCAATTCTTTTTCAGGTATCATAATTACATATTGACCTTGATGTCCACTCATTAATGAAACATTTAAGCCTTTATGTTTTTTTAACCAAAGACCAATTCCATATGCATCAAAATCATCGAGAAAAGGTTTCATAGATGACTTTATAAAAGTAGAATCTATAATCTGATTTCCATTCCAATTACCATAATTTAAATACAGCTTTCCTAGTCTTGAAAAATCACGCGCATTTGAATGAAAGCAGCAAAATGATTTTATATTTCCTCTTTTTTTACTATCAACTTGCCAGTAAGCATCGTTATCTGGATTTATTTTAGACCAAATTTCATTTTCAAAAAATTTATCAGTTTTAATTCCAGAAGCTCTTTCAATTAAAATTGATAAAAGTTGAGTATTGCCACTTGAGTAATGATTTTTCTCACCAGGTTTTTCAATAATTGGCTGATTTAACATTAGTTCTTCAACATCTGAGACAAAATACTGTTTAGCAACAGGGCTAAATGGATCGGAAGTACCTTCATCCCAATCTAATCCAGAAGTCATAGTTGCTAGATCAATAACTCGAACATCACTTGCAAATTCTCCTTTAAGTTCAGGGATATAGTCTATAACTTTATCATTAAGACTATTTATGTATCCTAGCTCTAGAGCTTTACCCATCATCATTGAAACAAAAGTTTTTGCCATTGAAAAAGAATTTGAAGATGAATTAGACGAATATCCTTTATAATATTTTTCTGCAATAATTGTATCCTTGTGGATTACAACATAAGCAACTGTTCCAAATTCCCTATTTATTTCCTCAAATTCATCTGAGAAAGTATCAATTATATTTTCTTTTTCATTCCAAGGAGATTTTTCATCATTAGCTTCGATAGTTTCATAATCAAAATATTTTAAATCATCAATAGATACTGTAGTTTGACCATTTAAATAAACTACCCGAATACCTTTAATAAAATACTCTAGGTTTAAAACATAAACCATAGAGAAAATTATTGCAATAGCTATTGCTAAAATTTTAATTTTTTTCATTTTTTTTCAATTTGCGAATCAACTATCTCAGTGAAAGTCTGTTGAGGCTCTAATTCTGGATCTTCTTTCTTTTTTTGAGTAATTGATCCTTGAATCATTATAAGCATTGAGGCAATAATAATTACTAGGAGAACTTTTTCATCCACTATAGTGCTTTTTTGAATATCATAATCAGCTATACTCAAGAATAAAAGTAT
Source organism: Flavobacteriales bacterium (assembly GCA_016777325.1). Taxonomy (GTDB): domain Bacteria; phylum Bacteroidota; class Bacteroidia; order Flavobacteriales; family Flavobacteriaceae; genus Marisimplicoccus. The sequence continues at coordinate 74,887 of JADHRQ010000002.1, forward strand.
TGTAATTAAACCTCTTGGAGAAAAATAAAGAAGTGGTTGAGATTCTTCATCATTTATTACAATTGATAGATAAAAATATCTTACACCATACATAATAAGTAAAACTGTTGCTCCAATAATATATGGTTCAAATTCTATAAAGCTTTCTAATGGTATTGAGAAGCCAAAAAATAAAAAGAAAAAAGTTCTAACTAAAAAAGTTGACTCTGCTGTTAATAAATGAAATTCATGAAGATCAGACTTTCCAACTTTATCAGTTTTAATATATCTCTTTAAACTTTTAGGTATAAGGTTTTTAAAGTTTGATAAAAATATTCCAAAAATAAAAATTAACACTAATGAGGGAAGTTTTAAGAAATCTTTTCCTATTTCATATGCTAATATTAACAGAGCTAGAATAAGAAAGAACTTAACATGATGTTCAATTCTTTGAATAAGTTGAAAAAGAAGATATGTAATAGCGATTGAAATTATAATAATTAAAAAAATCTGACCAATTAGGGTAATTATGGGTTCAACTCCAATTAGAGGTTCACCCTTTTCTGCTTGTCTTATTGAGTAATAAAAAAACATAATTCCAAGTATATCAGAAAATGTTGATTCATAAACTATAAATTCTTTATTCTTTGTTATTAATCCTGTAGCTGAAGGAATTGCCACAGCACTACTTATTATTGATAAGGGTATTGCATATATAACTGATGTTGGATAAGATAGGCCTATTATTTCTCCAAAGAATAGACTAACTAAGGCTATGTTAATAACAAGTATTACTAGTGCAGCTAAAAAACCTTTAATTATTATGGCTGTTTTTTCTTTTCTAATCTCTAATTCAATTGCAGCTTCAAGTACAATAAGTATAAGACCTATAGTTCCAAGAACTGGAACTAGACTGTCTAAAAATTCAAAATTTGAATAACCATAATAAGATGAAATTGATCTTGCAATAATTCCTGTAAAAACTAGAAGAATTACTGATGGAAACTTTGTTCTTCTTGCAAAAATGTCAAACAAATAAGAGAAAATTATCAGTAAAGGAAGAACAATTAAAATTGAGCTAACATCCATCCTATTAAATTAATACTATTTAATCAATTTCAGCTATTCTACAATAATTTTTATTATCAATATAATTATATAAAAAAAATGTTAATTAGTTTCAAATTATAACAATTGAGTATATATTTGCAATTTAGAATCATTTTAAATAAGCAAATATTAAAGCTTCAATATTAAAATACTTTTTTTGCCTAATTTGTGTTGTATCAGTTAGTTATGGTCAGCATAATAATGATACTATTGACAATACAAAATTAAAGGAAGTTGTAGTTACAGCCACAAAAACTTTGAGACAATTATCAAATTTACCTTTACCAGTTAAACTCATTTCTAATCAAGAAATCACTAAAAGTAACTCCAGTAGATTGAGTGATATTTTAGACGATCAATCTGGTATTTTTATTGTTTCAGACTTTGGCGGAGGTAATGGTATTCAGGTTCAAGGTCTAGATTCACAATACACGTTATTGCTAATTGATGGTTCTCCAATAATTGGAAGACAATCAGGCACACTAGATCTTGATAGAATTTCTATCGGAAATATAGAACAGATAGAAATCATAAAGGGAAGTTCATCAAGTTTATATGGAACAGATGCTATTGGAGGTGTTGTAAATCTAATAACAACAATGACTAATGATTCAATTTCAGCAGATATTAGTTATAAATTTTCATCATTTAATACTAATGATCTTTCTATTAATATTGGTAAAATTTTAAATAAAGGTCATAATCTAAATTTATATTTTAACTCTTTTAATAGTGAGGGTTATGACTTAAATGATAATCCAGTCCTCAATACAGTTGAACCTTATAAAAGTTATACGGCGTTTCTACGTCACAATTTTAAAAAAAACAAATGGTCATTTTTTTCTTCATCTAGAATCTACAATGAAAATCAAGATTTTACGCTTGATTTAAATTCATATGGAAGAAACATTATAAATGAATCAAGTGTTAATACATCAATTAATTTTCAAAATAATGAGAGTCATAAGTTTGTTTTTGAAAACTATTATACTAATTATAAAAATGATGAAGAATATGATTTAAACCAAAACTCAATAGATGAGTCATTTTTTGATCAATCTTTATTTAAATCTGAATTAAGATCAATTTTCAAAAATGATGTAAAAAACACCTTAACCATTGGTTTGGGCTTTTATAGCGAAACTCTTAAAAGAAATAATTTTTATAAAGATAAAGTATCTCAAAACTCATTTAATTACTTTGTACAATACGAAGGATTTATTTTTAAAAACACAAACTATATTTTTGGGGCTAGGTATGACCAGTATGATGAGTATGAATCAGAATTTAGTCCAAGATTCGCAATAAGAACTCAAATTAATGATAATATTTCTTCTAAAATTTCAATTGGAAAAGGGTTTAAAACACCTGATTTCAGGCAGCTTTATTTTAATTTTTCAAATTCAAATTCAGGTTATTCAGTAATTGGCTTCAATGCAGCCAAAGAAATAATTTATAACCTTCAGAGTTTAGGTCAAATATCAAATCTCATCATTTCTGAAGAAGAATTTTCAGGTAATTTAAAACCGGAATCATCAATAAGTTTCAATCTAGGGTTTAACATAAAGACCTACAAGAATATAATTTTTGATTTAAATTTTTTTAGAAATCAAATACAGAATCTGATTGATTATAAAATCATTGCAACCAAGTTAAACGGGCAAAGCATCTTCAGTTATTATAATTTAAATAAAGTATATACTCAAGGAATTGAGCTCAATACTGCATTTAGCCTGTTAAATGATCTTAAAATTAATTTCGGTTATCAATACCTTGAAGCAAAAGATAATGAAGCAAAAAATCAAATAAAAAAAGGTGAAGTTTTTGCTAGACTAACTCCAAATTCTCCTGCTTTTCAAATTAAGCCAAAAGATTATTATGGCCTTTACAATCGTTCTAGGCATAATTTAAATCTTAAAATTTCTTATGTAACTAAGAATAATTTTGAGGTTTACTTTAAGTCAAAATATAGAAGTAAATATGGTATCTCAGATACTAATGGAAATAACCTATTAGATGATTTTGATGAATTTGTAGATTCAAATCTTTTATCTGATATGTCAATTTCTAAAAAATATAAAAATTACAATTTAACATTCGGAGTAGATAATCTGTTTGATTATACGGATCCAGTAAATATACCTAATTATCCAGGCAGAATTATTTATTCAAAACTTAACATTAAACTATAATCACAACCAAATCTTTATTATGAAAACAAACATCTATTTATTATTTTCTTTTTTATTAATCTTTTCTTCTTGTCAAAAAGAGGATGAAGTTCAACTCTTAAATATTGTATCTGAAAGGTTCGATAATCTTTATGCTCCTCAAAATGGTGGGGTAGATCAAAGAACTGGTCAATTTTCTCCAATCTCAGGTGAATTTACCAAATTTAATTTTTCAACTGGTCAAGTAACAAATAGCGATACAGACTGGGATGTTGCATTTAGAGCTACAGATATAATTGTAAACGGTGGTACATCACTTGGAACAATTGATGAGCCTTCTAGAAATGGTAGTGCTGCAGTATATATAGCAAATGGTACAATGGCTGCTATTACTTCTGTTGATCTTCAATCTTTATCACAAGACGCCGATAGTGGATATGCTATACCCCCAGGAGGAGGAAATGGATGGTATACATATCAAGGACCTCCAGTAAATCTTATTTCTCCTACACCAGGAAAAATTCTTGTCTTTAGGACTAATGATGGTAAATATGCAAAAATGGAAATCTTAAGCTATTATAAAAATGCACCTGATAGTCCAGATGCATATACTGACGAATCCAAATACTATACATTTAATTATGTCTATCAACCCAATGAAGGTGAGTTAGGATTTTAAAAAAAATCATCACTTATTTATAATGATTCTAAGTAATTATTTATATTTGTTATTTAGAATCATTATAAATAGTAAATGAACAAATGAAAAAAACAATTTTAACTTTCTTAACTCTAACATTTACTTTTATATCTGCACAGGAAAGTCAGCAACTCAATAGTTATCAGCAGCAGTTTCTAAATTTATCAAAATTAGAATCTGGACTAACTATTGGCGGATATGGTGAAGTAACTTATAATAACTATGATTCTGGCCCATCTGAATTAGATGTTCAAAGATTAGTAATGTTATTTGCTTATAAATTTGACGATAGAGTATCATTCATAACTGAAGTTGAGTATGAGCATGTAAAGGAAGTATATATTGAACAAGCATGGCTAAACTATGCTTTAACTGATAATACAAATCTTAGAGCAGGATTACTTTTAGTCCCAATGGGTATTGTAAATGAGTATCATGAACCTACAACTTTCAATGGAGTTGAGAGGCCTAGTCTTGATAACAAAATTGTTCCGACCACATGGAGAGAAATTGGAATGGGTATATCAGGAAGGTTTAATAATCTTAATATGAGATATCAAGCTTATATTATGAATGGTCCCTTATCATATGATGGAGTGCACAAATTAAAAGGAACTAATGGACTTCGATCTGGAAGACAAAAAGGTGCAGAGTCAGTTGGAAGTGATGCAAATCTTGCAACTAGACTTGATTATTATGGAATTCTGGGATTAAAAGTTGGACTATCATATTATACGGGAAAAACTCAATCTATAGACACTTCATTAATTGGATCTCAAGTTGGGTTAAATATGTTTGGATTAGATGCTAGATATGTTAAAAACAATTTTTCAGCTAGATACCAATATATAAACGCAATTCTTTCAGACACCAAGCAGTATAATAGTTCATCTGGAAAGGATCTTGGATCTCAAATGGGCGGTTACTATATTGAAGCTGCATATAATGTTCTTCCAATTGGAGCAAGACAAAGACTTGACTTATTCCTAAGGTATGAAGATTTGAATCAACACAAGGCTGTTGATGGGATTAAAAAAAATCTTGCATTTCATAGAAAAGAATGGACATTTGGAGCTTCATACCATTTATCAAAAGGTTCTGTTTTTAAAATGGATTATCAGTCAAAAGGCACTGCTTTAAATAATAGTGACGCTAAAGGACAATTTAATATGGGTGTTGGTATATTTTTCTAGACTATGAAAAAAGCTACTTTTCTAATCTTAGTTTATTTTTTGATTAATTCATCTTTTGCTTTTTCACAGATTAATAAAAAGGCAGATAAGGAAATCAAAAAAGTCTTTTCAATTGATAATTATCAAATGGAAAGAGCCATAAACCAAAACTTTGAAGATTTTTTATCCAAAAGACTTTTATCAATAATTTCAAACAATCAAAAGATAGGCTATGCATACTTGGGGACTGCCCCAAGTCAAACAAAATATTTTGATTATATAGTTATTTTTGATGATAATCTTACTATTCAATCAATCAAAATCTTAGTCTACAGAGAGGACTATGGTGGAGAGATTGGAAGCAAAAGATGGCTTAGTCAATTTAAAGGAAAGGGCTTAATTGAAAGATTTAAATATAGAAAAAATATTGCTGCAATTTCTGGTGCAACAATATCTGTTAACTCTATTACAGATGCAGTAAATGATATATTATCCTACCTTACTTCTTTAAAAACTCAAGGAGTAATTTGATATAGAAGTTTAATTGCTCTTCTCAAAAATTTTCAATAATTTCATAGAAAATCCAAATGAAGTTTTTGAAAAACAAAATGTCGCTGAGATTGAGAATATTTATCTCAATGATTTTGTTAGTATTTACTGCTACTCTTCTAGTATTGGGTTCAACATATTATCAGTATAGAACAGAATCTGATCAATATAACTCTTATAGACAGGAAAGAAAAGAAAGTCAACTTAAAAGACAGATTAACTACATTGTAAATAAATATGATATTTCAAATAGTTATGACGAGTGGGTTAATTATGAGAATGATTTTGAAGAAATAACCAAGATTCACAGTGTTGAGTATTCTATTTTCACTATTGAAGGATTACCTCTTTTTTATTCATACCTGCCATTAGAAGTAATCTCAAACGACTATTCTTTAGATATTGATTTTGCAAGCATGTTAGTATCAAATGAAGAGGGAAAGTTTACTTCTGAAAATTTAACTGATGTAGGTAAATTTCAATCTTCATACAGTGTCTTGAAAAATGATGCGGGAGAAAAGTATGCAATATTATTTTTTCCATACTTTCAAGACGTTTCATTTGCTGAGAGTGAATTGAATGTTTTCTTATCAACTTTATACCAGATATACTTTATCATGTTGGTGGTGGCAATCGTTCTTGCTTATTTTATCTCAAGGTTTGTTACTAGGTCAATTGAAACAATAAGACTGAAAATTGGACAGACAGGTCTTTTGAAAAAAAATGAAAAAATATATTTAAATAATGCTACTAAAGAAATAGATAGTTTAGTTAATTCATATAATAAGATGATTGATGATTTGGAGGATAGTGCTGAAAGATTAGCAAAAACTGAAAGGGAACAAGCGTGGCAAGAAATGGCTAAGCAGGTGGCACACGAAATAAAAAACCCGTTGACACCAATGAGATTAACTGTTCAAAGTTTTCAAAAAAATAATGGCTTAAATTCTGATGAAGAAAAACTAAAACTTAATGATTTTTGTGAAACATTAATTGAACAGATTGACACAATGAGTAATGTGGCTACTTCTTTTTCTGATTTTGCAACTCTTCCAAAGACACAGCTTGAAAAAACTGATATAGTAGAAGCAACAAAAAAAGTTGTAGAAATTTTTGAACATAATAATATTACTCTTGAAACTTCAAGTGATAATATTTTTATAAAATTAGATAAAGCCCAATGGATTAGAGTAATGACTAATTTAATTAAAAACAGCATTCAGGCCATTCCTCATAATAGAGAGTCAAATATAGAAGTTGAAATAAAAGAGACAGCTAAAACTATTAAGGTAATAGTATCAGATAATGGACTTGGTGTTTCCAAAAGTATTAAAGAGAAAATATTTGAGCCAAAGTTTACTACAAAATCTGATGGAATGGGGTTGGGATTAGGTATTGTAAAAAGTATAATTAGTTCCCACAGAGGAAAAATTTCTTATAAATCAAAGAATAATAAAGGAACTGTTTTTACAATATCACTTCCTAAATAACTAACAAAATTCGTTGTAAGCTTGGGTAAGATTTTCAGAAATAAGATCTGCTTCTCTCCCTTCAATATGATGTCTTTCAACCATGTGAACTAATTCACCATCTTTAAATAATGCAATAGATGGAGAAGATGGTGGGAAAGGTAACATTTCTTCCCTAGCTGTATCTGTTGCTTCAATATCAAAACCAGCAAACACTGTACAAAGGTTATCAGGCTTTATCTTGTTAGATAATGACATAATTACTCCTGGTCTTGCATTTCTTGCTGCACATCCACAAACTGAATTAACAACTATTAGAGTTGTCCCTTGTTTAGATAATACTGATTTTACATCATCTGCTGAAGTAAGATCAGAAAAGCCTGAATCTGTTAATTCGAGTTTCATCGGTTTTACTATTTCTTCTGGATACATCTTTTTTATTTTCTACAAATATAGAAAGAAACTTAAAAATAAATCTAGATTAACTTATATTTATCAATCAATTATTATTCTTTAACATTGAAAAATAAACAATTAAAATATGATACTGCTTATCTTAAGATGGCAGATGAATGGTCCAAGCTTTCCTATTGTAAAAGAAGACAGGTTGGAGCATTAATTGTTAAAGACAAAATGATTATATCAGACGGATATAATGGGACTCCATCAGGATTTGAAAATTTTTGTGAGGATGAAGATGGTTACACAAAATGGTATGTTCTTCATGCCGAAGCAAATGCAATTGCTAAAGTTTCAGGCTCTACACAATCTACTAAAGGTTCTACATTATACATTACGCTTTCGCCATGTAAAGAATGCAGCAAGCTTATTTTTCAATCCGGAATAACTAGAGTTGTTTATTCTAAAAAATATAAGGATCAATCAGGGATTGACTTTTTAGTTAAGTCTGGAATAAATATTGATTTTATTGAAATTTAGTCTCGATATCTATTTTTAATTCTTTTAGAAATCATTAAAATTAAAATTAGAATGAGAGCACATAATGAAAGTATAAAACATATTAGAGCAATTCTGTTTTCGTCTCCTAAAAAATTATAGACATTTAATTGTGTTAAGTTAAATACTACAAGTAAAATTGTTAAAAACAATAATATTTTTTCTAATTTTTTCATTTTGTTAATGCAAACATAACTCAAAAAAATCTTAACTCTATTTTAAATCATCATTTTAATACCCAATTATAATAGAGATATTTAGATTTTTTTAAATCATTTTTTAACCAATAACTAATAATAATTTTGAAAAATTTTAATAAAAAAGTTATCCTTTTTCAATGTTAAAAACTTTATGTTAATCTTTCAAAACTCACTTTCAATATTCATATTAATTTTAAATATTTGAAGTAATGAAAACAAGCTCTAATCAAATTTATTAATATGCAGCAAGAACCACTTTTACAAGAAAACAAAGACAGATTTGTAATTTTCCCAATTGAACATCATGATATTTGGGAATGGTATAAAAAATGTGAAGCTAGTTTTTGGACTGCTGAAGAAATTGATCTTCACTCAGATTTAAATGATTGGAGTGAGAAACTTAATGATGATGAAAGATATTTTATAAAACACATACTGGCATTCTTTGCAGCATCTGATGGAATCGTAAATGAAAATCTAGCAGAAAATTTTGTAAATGAAGTTCAATATTCTGAGGCTAAATTTTTCTATGGATTTCAAATTATGATGGAAAATATTCATTCAGAAACATACTCTTTGCTCATAGACACATATGTTAAGGATGATAAAGAAAAGGACAAACTATTTAAAGCCATTGAAACTTTTCCTGCAATTAAGAAAAAAGCAGATTGGGCTCTTAAATGGATTGAATCTGATTCTTTTGCTGAAAGACTTATAGCATTTGCTGGTGTTGAGGGTATATTCTTTTCAGGCTCATTTTGTTCAATCTTTTGGCTTAAGAAAAGAGGACTTATGCCTGGTTTAACTTTTTCAAATGAATTAATTTCAAGAGACGAAGGTGTACATTGTGATTTTGCAGTTCACCTTCACAACAATCACATAATTAATAAGGTTCCAAAAGAGAGAATTAGAGAGATATTAATCGATGCCCTAAATATCGAGAGAGAATTTATAACAGAATCTTTGCCTGTTAGTCTTATTGGTATGAATGCGAAATTAATGACTCAATATCTAGAGTTTGTAACAGATAGACTTTTAGATCAATTTGAGTGTGAGAAAGAATTTAACGTAACAAATCCATTCGATTTTATGGATATGATAAACCTTCAAGGTAAAACCAATTTCTTTGAAAAAAGAGTTGCTGAATACCAGAAAGCAGGTGTTCTAAATAATGATAAAAAAGAAGAGTCAAACTTCGGTCTTGACGAGGACTTTTAAAATAATCATTTAAATAATTTTTTTTGAATAATGATATAACAGTGATATAGATATGTTTGTAATTAAAAGAGATGGGAAGAAAGAGCCTATAATGTTTGATAAAATAACCGCAAGGATTAAAAAACTTTGTTATGGTTTCAATGAATTAGTTGATCCTGTTAGGGTTGCGATGAGAGTAATTGAAGGTCTCTATGATGGAGTAACAACTTCTGAATTAGATAATCTTGCTGCTGAAATTGCAGCTACTATGACAACAACTCACCCAGACTATGCTTCATTGGCAGCTAGGATTTCTATTTCAAACCTGCATAAAAATACTCTTAAGTCATTTTCAGAAACAATGAAAGATTTACATGAATATGTAAATCCAATTACCGGAAAAAAAGCTCCTTTATTATCCGATGAAGTAATGAAGGTGATTAAGAAAAACTCAGAGCTATTAGACTCAAAAATTATTTATAATAGAGACTTCGGCTATGATTACTTTGGATTTAAAACTTTAGAGAGATCCTATTTATTGAAAATTAATGGAAAAATTGTAGAGAGACCTCAACATATGTTAATGAGAGTTTCTGTTGGTATACATTTAGATGATATAGATGCTGTAATTGACACCTATGAGCTAATGTCAAAAAAATACTTTACTCATGCTACACCAACTCTTTTTAATGCAGGTACACCTAAACCTCAGATGTCTTCTTGTTTCCTTCTAACAATGAAAGATGATAGTATAGATGGAATTTATGATACACTAAAACAAACTGCTAAAATCTCACAATCTGCAGGAGGTATTGGTCTTTCAATTCATAATATAAGATCAACAGGTTCATATATATCAGGAACAAATGGAACATCTAATGGGATAGTCCCAATGTTAAGAGTTTTTAATGATACAGCAAGATATGTAGATCAGGGTGGTGGAAAAAGAAAGGGTTCTTTTGCAATTTATATTGAACCTTGGCATGCTGATATATATGACTTTCTTGATCTAAAGAAAAATCATGGTAAAGAAGAAATGAGAGCGAGAGATTTATTCTATGCGATGTGGATGCCAGATTTATTTATGAAGAGGGTTGAAAATAATGAAGAATGGACTTTAATGTGTCCAAACGAGTGTCCAGGATTATACGATTGTCATGGAGATGAGTTCGATAAGCTTTATTTAAAGTATGAAAAGCAATCAAAAGGTAGAAAATCAATAAAAGCAAGAGAGCTATGGGAAAAAATTCTAGAGTCTCAAATTGAGACTGGAACACCATACATGTTATATAAAGACTCTGCTAACAGAAAATCAAATCAGAAGAACTTAGGAACTATAAGGTCTTCAAATTTATGTACTGAAATATTAGAGTATACATCAGAAGATGAAATAGCAGTTTGTAACTTAGCATCAATTGCTCTTCCAATGTTTGTTGAAGATGGTGAATTCAATCATCAAAAATTATATGATGTAACTGTGAGGGTAACAAAAAATCTTAATAAAGTTATAGACAGAAATTACTATCCTGTTAAAGAAGCAGAAAATTCAAATCTTAGACACAGGCCAATCGGTTTAGGTGTTCAAGGTTTGGCTGACGCATTTATTTTACTTAGACTTCCATTTACATCTGACAAAGCAAAAGAATTAAATCAGGAGATTTTTGAAACTATTTATTATGGAGCTTTAAATGCATCTGTTGAAGAAGCTAAAAAAGATGGTCCATACCAAACTTATGAAGGATCACCAATTTCTCAAGGTGAATTTCAACATAATATGTGGGGAGTTAAAGATGAAGATTTAAGCGGAAGATGGGATTGGAATAA
>JADHRQ010000003.1 GCA_016777325.1 Flavobacteriales bacterium
GGTGTTTGAGCAGGAAATTCAGCAGAACAAGTATCAACAAGTTTATAAATTCTTTTAATTCCTAGTTCATCTCTTTTCTTATAAACTTGACTCTCTAGACAATTTAACATAAAGGCTATTTGTCTGTCTGCAAATCCTTTTTGCTTTGCTTCTAAAAGAATATCGTATTCTATATTATCAATTTTAAGATTAGAAATTTCTTTTTCTAATTGATATAGCTCTTCATATTGCTTTAGAAACCACATATCAATTTTTGTTATTTCATGAATTTTTTCTATTGAAATTCCATTTTGAATAGCATCGTATATTACAAAAACTCTATCCCAGCTTGCATTTTTAAGTTTACTTATAATTGTAGCGTAATCTTTGTAACCTTTTCCATCTGCTCCAAGTCCATTCCTTTTAATTTCTAGAGACTGAGTTGCTTTATGAAGAGCTTCCTGGAATGACCTACCAATTCCCATAACCTCTCCTACAGATTTCATCTGAAGACCAAGAGTTCTGTCAGACCCCTCAAACTTATCAAAATTCCATCTTGGAATTTTAACAATAACATAGTCAAGTGTTGGTTCAAATAAAGCAGAAGTAGATTTTGTAATTTGATTACTTAATTCATCTAATGTATAACCAAGAGCAAGTTTTGCAGCAATTTTAGCAATAGGATATCCTGAAGCCTTAGATGCTAATGCAGAAGATCTTGAAACTCTTGGATTAATTTCAATTGCTATAATATCTTCGTTTTCATCAGGACTTACAGCAAATTGAACATTACATCCTCCAGCAAAGTCTCCAATACTTTTCATCATCTTAATTGCCATGTCTCTCATTTTCTGATAAGTAGTGTCAGATAATGTCATAGCAGGAGCAACTGTTATAGAATCTCCAGTATGAATTCCCATTGGATCCATATTTTCAATTGTACATATAATTACAATATTATTATTCTTATCACGTAGTAATTCTAGTTCATATTCCTTCCATCCCATTAAAGCCTTATCTATAAGGACTTCATGAATTGGAGAGGATTCTAAACCTCTAGTTAAAAGGTCATTAAACTTATCTTCTTCAAATACTATTGAAGCACCGGTACCTCCCAAAGTAAAGGATGGTCTAATTACTAGTGGAAAGCCAAACCTTTGTGCTATCTCTTTACCTTTCAAAAATGAAGATGCACTTTCAGCAGGAGCAACAGGAATACTAATTTTATTTAATAATGTTCTAAATTTTTCTCGATCTTCTGTTATTTCTATTGCGTCTATATCAACACCTATTATTTCAACAGAATGTTTAGACCAAATTCCCTTTTCTTGAGCTTCAATACAGAGATTTAATGCAGTTTGACCTCCCATAGTTGGTAAAACAGCATCAATATCATCATGAATTTCAAGAATTTCAGAAATTGATTTGGTAGTAAGTGGTTTAAGATATATATGATCTGCCATAGATGGATCAGTCATAATGGTGGCAGGATTTGAATTTATAAGAATCGTCTTTATACCATCTTCACGAAGAGATCTTAAAGCTTGAGATCCAGAATAATCAAATTCACAGGCTTGACCGATTATTATAGGTCCTGAACCAATTATTAGAATTGATTTAATATTTTTATCCTTAGGCATAAAATCAAACTAAAATATAAAAAAAAAGGTGCTATAAAAGCACCATCTTTAAAAAGTTATTAAAAATTATTTCTTGTGACGTGATTCGTCAGAAACTGATAATTTTTTTCTTCCTTTTGCTCTTCTTCCAGCAAGCACTCTTCGTCCATTAGCCGTAGACATTCTGTCCATAAATCCATGCTTGTTTCTTCTTTTTCTCTTAGATGGTTGATACGTCCTTTTCACTTTTGTCTATTTATTCGGTGGCAAATATAATATCTTTTTAATCAACTTCATATAAATATTTTTAAATTGTAAATTTGTAACATATATGATACCAAAAATAATTAAGCTTATAGCTTCGATATTACTTCTAGGATATGGAGTTTATCAAATTACAGAAACTTTTATAGGGAATGGAATATTTTTAATTCTACTATCAATACTATTAATTGTTCTATATTTTAAAAATGAAGTTTTAATTTTCGCATTTCTAAGTTTAAGAAAGCAAAATTTTGATAGAACAGAGAAAATTCTCAAATTAATAAAGAATCCAAAATCAGCATTAGTTCAGAAACAACAAGGTTTTTACTATTATTTACATGGATTAATTCAGTCTCAGAAAAATTTATCAATTGCAGAAAAATATTTCCGTGAATCTTTGAAACTTGGACTTAGCATGAAGCATGATATAGCTATGGCTAAACTAAGTCTTGCAGGGATTATGATGCAAAAAAGGAGAAAGAGAGAAGCACAAGGGCTGCTAACTGAAGCAAAAAATCTTGACACACATAATATGTTAACTGCTCAAATTAAATTGATGCAGGAGCAGATGAAAAGAATTTAGTATCAAGTTTTTTTATCCTCAATAGATTTTTTTTTATATTTGTAGTTCAGCTTTTTTATTTATGAATCATATAATATTAGAAAATAATGAGTTTTTAAGACAATTTGAAGTCAAGATTTCAGACTCATTAGCTAGAATAGAATACGCTGAACAAGAGAAGAAAATATTCTTAACTAAAATTCATATTCCTGAAACTGTTAGTGATAAATCTTTTGAGGAAGATTTCATAGTTAAAGTACTTGAATTTATAGAAAGTAAAAACCTAAGAGTTGTTCCTACTTCTCCAAGAATTGCTGGTTTTGTTAGAAAAAATAAAGCGTTTAAACATTTACTTCCTGTAGGAATCAAATTGTAGTTAATTATTATATTGCAAAGCCCTCAGAATCAATTTCTGTAAACTTAGATTTAATTATAGAACCTGCTATTCCTGGATTCCATTTTCTTCTATATCGTAAATAATTTGATGAAAATCCTTCAATAAAACCATTCTTATTCTCAGATTCAAAAAGAACTTGATGTGAACTTCCTATATGTTTATTATAAAAGCTTGCTTTCTTTCTACTTGAAAGAAGTCTTAAAAGTTTACTTCTTTTAGATCTACTATTTGCATCAACAACATTGGGTAAAGTAATTGCATGAGTATTATCTCTTTCAGAGTATGTAAAAACATGTAAATAAGAAATGTCTAGATCTTCAATAAAACTCATACTTTCTAAAAATTTATCATCATCTTCACCTGGAAATCCAACTATTACATCGACACCAATACATGCATCAGGCATTAGCTGATTTATTCTGTTTATTCTACTCTTATAAAGTTCAGTATCATACCTTCTTCTCATTAGTTTTAAGATTGAATCACAACCACTTTGCAGAGGAATATGAAAATGATGTACAAACTTTTTACTGGTACTAACAAATTCTATTATCTCATCGCTTAATAAATTTGGTTCAATTGAAGATATTCTAAATCTCAAATCAAGGTTTAATATATCTAATTCTTTGATAAGATTTAAGAAATTAGAATTATTAGATTTTTTACTTGTTTTACCAAAATCTCCAAGATTTATTCCTGTTAATACAATTTCTTTGATGTTTTGAGAGGCAATTTTTTCAACATTATCTATAATATTAGATATGGTGTTGCTTCTTGATTTACCTCTAGCTAAAGGAATAGTACAAAAACTACATTTATAATCACAACCATCTTGAACTTTTAGAAATGCTCTTGTTCTGTGATTTAAAGAATAGCTTTCCTCAAAAAAATTTACTTCATTGATATTGCAAGAATGTTCTTTTTTTGAATAATCCTTGTCAATATTTTTTAAATAATCTAATAGATTAAATTTATCTGCCGCTCCCAATACTAGATCAACTCCGTTAACTGATAATAATTCTTTTGGTTTAAGTTGTGCATAACAACCGATTCCAGCAATAAAAGCTTCAGGATTTATTTTTAGAGCTTGCTTTACAAAATATCTAAACTTATTATCTGCATTTTCTGTTACTGAACATGTATTAATAACATATGCATCTGCAAACTCATTAAATTCTACAATTTTATAATCATTCTCTTCAAGAGATTTTGAAATATATGAAGATTCTGAAAAGTTTAGTTTACAACCAAGAGTGTAAAATGCAACACTAGAAATCTTTCTTTTATATTTAATAGGATCAGTAGATATTGACAAAACTTTGGGATTATCTAAGAAGGATTTGAATCGGTAGATTCAGCTGGTGCTTCCTCAACAGCTGGTGCTTCCTCAGAAACAGGAGTTTCCTCAACAACAGGTGTTTCCTCAGAAACAGGAGTTTCCTCAACAGCAGGAGTTTCCTCAATTTGATCACCCTTTGCATCTTCGGTTGACTCATCAGATTCTAAGTTAGAAGCTTGATTGAAGTTTGCATATTTACTTCTAAATTTATCTACCCTACCTGCTGTATCTACAAGTTTAGATTTACCAGTATAATAAGGATGAGATGTTCTGGAAATTTCAAGCTTAAAAAGAGGATATTCAACACCATCTATCTTAGTAGTTTCCTTTGTATCAACAGTAGACTTTGTAATAAACATATCATTGTTAGACATGTCTTTGAATGCTACTAATCTATAGTTTTCAGGATGTGTATTACTCTTCATAATTTTAAAGTGACTGCAAATTTAAAATTTTTTTCATATATCCTGTCATTATATTTGCTTAATTTTACTTGAAACATCTTAATACAAATAAAATGTTAGAATCTAAAGGTACTATTAAGTCTACTGTATTAAACTATGGAATAATTATGGGTGGACTATCTGTTGCATTTACATTAATGTTATTCATAATGGACATGCACTATCAAAACTCTTCAATACAACAATGGACTGGGCTTTTAATAATGGCTGGGTCAATAGTTTTTGGACAAATTGCATACAAACAAGCAAATGAAGGATTTATAAGCCTAGGTGAAGGAATGAAGATCGGAATCGGAATTGTAGCTCTAGGGTCAACAATAGGTATT
Source organism: Flavobacteriales bacterium (assembly GCA_016777325.1). Taxonomy (GTDB): domain Bacteria; phylum Bacteroidota; class Bacteroidia; order Flavobacteriales; family Flavobacteriaceae; genus Marisimplicoccus. Next base: position 4,951 of record JADHRQ010000003.1, read on the forward strand.
CTTTATGGTTTATTTCAAGGTTATGTTTTAGATCCTGAGACTATGACTAAAGCTATGGATTATGCAATAAGTCAAGCAATTGATCAAAACCCAGAACTTACTGATGAAATGATAGAAGCAATTGAAGGTGCTTTTGAGTTCTTTGCTAACCCATTTTTATCATCTGCAATTGGAATTACTGTTTCTCTATTTTTTGGAGGACTTATTTCATTACTTACTGGATTAGCTGTTAAAAAAAATAGGCAAGCATAGTAAATTCTATGGATGTTTCAATTATTATACCCCTATTAAACGAATCAGATTCTTTAAGAGAACTCAATTCATGGATTTCTAAATCCTTTAAAAACAAAGGTTTAGAATATGAAGTGATATACATTGATGATGGAAGCAATGATTCATCATGGAGTATAATTGAAGAAATTGCTAATAATAATGAAAATGTTAAAGGAATTTCATTTGCAAGAAATTATGGTAAATCACAAGCTCTAAGAGTTGGGTTCTCAGAGTCTGTGGGAGAATATGTAGCTACCCTAGATGCAGACCTTCAAGATTCTCCTGAAGAAATTCCTGTTATGATAGATAAACTTATAAAATCTAATCTAGATATGATTTCTGGATGGAAAAAGAAAAGGTATGATTCTTTTTTTTTAAAAAGACTTCCATCATCAATATTTAATTTTGTTGCAAGACTCTTTTCTGGAATCAAACTCAATGATTTTAATTGTGGAATTAAAGTATATAAAAATGAAGTAATAAAATCTATCAACTTATACGCTGATATGCATAGATTTATTCCTATACTAGCAAAAAATGAAGGGTATGATAAGATTGGTGAACATGTTGTAAAGCACCAGCCTAGAAAATACGGAAAAAGTAAATTTGGAAATGAAAGGTTTATTAGAGGTTTTTTAGATATTATAACACTTTGGTTCACAAATAGATTTGGAAGAAGACCAATGCATTTTTTTGGAACACTAGGAACTTTGATGATTTTTGTTGGTATTTTATTCACAGTTTATTTAGGCTATAATAAACTTTTTATAGACACCACATCTAGACTTATTACTACTAGACCTGAATTTTATATAGCATTAATTACTATGGTTCTAGGTGCGCAATTCTTTATTGCAGGATTTATAGCTGAAATAATTATAAAGTATAATTTAAACAAGGATACGTATTCAATAAAAAATAAGACTTTTTAAATGAGCTATTTCACAAGAGTATTAAAATATGGTATTGATTACTCCTACTTTGGATTACTAAATTTATTGTTCAATATTCTTTATGCAATTTTTAGTGCTCTGGCTTTCGTTTCATTTATTCCAATGCTAGATGTATTATTTAAACAAACTGAAATTACTTATTCAAAACCTGAATATACAGGTATTGGAAACATTAGAGAATATTTAGAAAATTACTTTAACTATTATTTATCTAATCAACTAGAAACTGATGTTTCATCAACACTCATAATAGTTGTAGGAATAGTTGTTTTCTTCTTTTTAATGAAAAACATATTTAATTACTTAGCCTTATATAATATAACGTTTGTAAAAAATGGACTTTTAAAAAATCTTAGAGAAAATCTATATTCTAAAGTTCTAAATATGCCTATTTCATATTTTCTAAATAAGAAAAAGGGAGATTTAATGTCTAGAATAACTGCTGATATACTCGAGATTCAGACATCATACTTATCAATTTTAGAATTGATGGTAAGAGAACCTCTTACTATCTTATTTACTTTGATTGTAATGTTCACAATTAGTCCAAGACTAACATTATTTGTGACTCTATTTATTCCTATATCTGGTTTTATAATATCGATTATAGGAAAAAAACTTAGAAAAGATTCTAAAGAGGTACAACAACAACAAAGTAATTTTTTGTCAATAATTGATGAAACTATTAGTGGACAAAAAGTTATTAAATCATTCCTTTCTGAATCATTTTTTCTTGATAAGTTTAAAAGTATAAATAGTTTACTTTTCAAATTTTCAAACAAAGTAATTAATAGAAAGAATTTAGCCGGTCCATTTAGTGAGTTTATGGGTATTTTAGTTATAGGAGTTTTACTGTGGTTTGGTGGTAAAATGGTTTTAATTGATGAAACTATTTCAGGTACAACCTTTATTGTTTTTATGGGATTAGCATACAATATTTTAACTCCAGCAAAAAATCTCAGCAAGTCATTTTATAGTATTAAAAAAGGGAATGCTGCAGCTGAAAGGGTATTTGAAATAATTGAATACAATAAAGACAGTGAAGAGAAAAAAAGAGATGTAGAGCTAACAAAATTTGAAAATAAAATAACTTTTAAAAATATTGAATTTAACTATGGTGAGTCAAAAATATTAGATAAAATAAGCTTTACTATAAATAAGGGAGAAAGTGTAGCATTAGTTGGATCCTCAGGTAGCGGGAAAACAACAATAGCTAATATCCTTAATGGATTCTTTAATCCTAAATCTGGTAATCTCCTAATTGATAATAATGATATATCCAAGATAACAAAAGAATCACTATATAAAAATATATCAATTGTTACTCAGGAATCAATTTTATTTAATGACTCCATTTTAAATAATATTAAAATTGGAAACCTAGATTCTAACAAAGAGGATGTGATTATTGCTGCAAAAGAGTCTAATGCTCACGAGTTTATTGAACAACAGCTTTATGGTTACGATACTATTATTGGAGATTATGGAAATAAATTATCCGGAGGGCAAAAACAAAGATTAACTATTGCTAGAGCTATGTTAAAAAGTCCCTCAATACTAATTTTAGATGAGGCTACTTCATCATTAGATAGTAAATCTGAAAAGAAAATTCAAGATGCAATTAATAAATTAATGGAAGGAAAGACATCTTTGATTATTGCTCATAAGTTTTCAACAATTAAGAAGTGTGATAAAATTATACTTATTGATAAAGGTAAAATAATCGCCCAAGGGACTCATGAAGAACTTATCAACTCAAATTCTTCATATAAAAATATGAATGAGCTTCAAATCTAAGTCTAAATCAATTAAATTTACAGCTTAATTTTCTATAATGATATTATTTTTTGGTGATCCAAAATTAAAATTATTCGCAGTTGAAATTTCTGAAGGATTATCAATTGAAAATATAAAAAAATTATCTTGGGTTCTTGACTCAAGTATTATTGAATCTAAAGAAATAAAAGAAAAATTTATTGGACCTAAATCTTCTATGATAACTCCATGGAGTACTAATGCCGTTGAGATAACAAGGAATATGGGGATTAAGAATATAAATCGAATTGAGGCTTTTGTTTCTAGTGAAATCTCTGAGGAATTTGATAGGATGATTCATCAAGAGTATAAATCTCTTGATCAAAATATTTTTAAAAATAATCTTGAACCTGAAAATGTAAAACTTATATATGATCTTAAAAAATATAATAATGAACAAGGCCTTGCACTTGATGATTTTGAAATTTCCTATTTAGAAAATCTTTCTATAAAAATTGGAAGAAAATTAACAGATTCTGAAGTCTATGGTTTTTCTCAGGTTAACTCAGAACATTGCAGACATAAAATCTTTAATGGTCAATTTATCATTGATGGAGAAGAAAAAAGTAACAGTTTATTTGAGTTAATAAAATCAACTTCTAAAAAAAATAAAAACTCTATTGTATCTGCTTATTCTGATAATGTTGCTTTTATTGGTGGACCTAAAATCAATCAATTTCAACCCAAAAGGGGAGATAAAGCAAGCTATTATATCAATAAAGAAATTCAAAGTATTATCTCAGTTAAAGCTGAAACTCATAATTTCCCAACAACAGTTGAACCATATAACGGAGCTGCAACTGGATCAGGTGGTGAAATTAGAGATAGAGCTGCAGGAGGAACAGGATCTCTTCCTTTAATAGGGTCTGCAGTATATATGACTCCATATTCTAGACTAAATAATAAAAAAATATGGGAGCAAAATATTAAACAAAGAGATTGGAAATATCAGACTCCAATCGATATTTTAATTAAAGCATCAAATGGTGCATCTGATTTTGGAAATTGCTTTGGCCAACCACTTATTATTGGATCCCTTTTAACTTTTGAGCATGAAGAAAATAATACATTAAATTCATATGATAAAGTAATAATGCTAGCAGGAGGTGTTGGTTATGGAGAGGAAAGACAAGCTTATAAAGAATCTCCAAAAAAGGGAGATATTATAGTGTTACTTGGAGGTGACAATTATAGAATTGGTATGGGAGGAGCCTCTGTTTCATCAACTGATACTGGAAGTTTTAATAATGCAATCGAACTTAATGCTGTTCAAAGATCAAATCCTGAAATGCAAAAAAGAGTTACTAATACTATTAGGTCTTTATTTGAAATGGATCAAAACCCTATAGTATCCATTCACGACCATGGTGCCGGAGGTCATTTAAATTGTTTTTCTGAATTAGTAGAAGATATTGGAGGTGAAATCTATTTAGATTCATTACCAATTGGAGATCCTTCTTTATCTTTTAAAGAGATCATAGGAAACGAGTCTCAAGAAAGAATTGGACTAATCATTAAGGAAAGAGATTATGATCTAGTAAAAAGGATTGCTGACAGAGAAAGATCACCTATTTACAAAGTTGGAAAAGTAACAGGAGACAATAAGTTTAAAGTCGTTGATAGAAAAAGTAATGTTGAGACAATCAATCTTGATTTAGATAGTCTATTTGGAGATGCTCCAAAAAAAATCATTACAGATATTACTAAAACATCTGTTTTCACTGATTTAGAATATGATACGAGTAAGGTTTATGAATATGTTGAAAATGTCTTAATGCTTGAAGCAGTAGCATGTAAAGACTGGTTAACGAATAAAGTTGATAGATGTGTGACTGGACGTGTAGCACAACAACAAACTGTTGGTGAAATTCAAATACCTCTTGCTAACTGTGGAGTTGTTTCATTAGATTATAATGGATACACTGGAATAGCCTCATCAATCGGACACTCCCCTATTTCAGGTCTAATTGATCCAAGTATTGGAAGTATCAATTCAATTGGAGAGTCTTTAACTAATATATTATGGGCACCTCTAGAAAATGGAATTAAGTCTGTATCACTTTCTGCTAATTGGATGTGGCCGTGTGGAAATGAGGGTGAGGATACAAGACTATATAAAGCTGTAGAAGCCTGCTCAAAATTTGCTATAGATCTAGGAATTAATATTCCTACAGGAAAAGATTCATTATCAATGGTTCAAAAATATGATAGTTTAAAAGTTAAATCTCCTGGGACAGTTATTATTTCCGCTTCTGGTCATTGTAACGACATTAGAAAGGTTATTAAACCTGTTTTAAATAAAAATTCAGGTGATTTGTATTATATTAATTTATCATTTGATGAATATAAATTAGGAGGTTCCTCTTTTGCACAGACACTAAACAAAATTGGATCAGAATCTCCGGAGATAAAGAATCCTATCAAATTTAAAGAATCATTTAATTTAGTTCAGGAACTTATTAATAAAAACAATATTCTATCTGGTCATGACATATCTTCAGGTGGCTTAATTACTTGTTTACTTGAAATGTGTTTTAGTTCAAATAGTATTGGTTTGGACATTAATTTGTCAAACTTAGGGTGTAGGGACTTTTCTAAATTAATTTTTTCAGAAAATTCAGGAATTATTATTCAATCTGATAAAGACTTAGAGGAAGTATTTTTATCTATCGATGTTAAATGTATTAGAATAGGAAACACTAATAATAAAGGTGTTTTAAATATTAAGAATTTTGAAAATGACTTTTCTTTTAACATAAATAAGTATAGGGATATATGGTATTCTACCTCAAAAGATTTCGATTTAAAACAGACAAAAAATAATAAGGCAATCGAGAGGTTTAATAATTATAAAAATCAGCCTCTTAAATATATATTCCCTAATGGATTTGACGGTAATAATATTTCTTACAATTCAGATAAAAAAATAAAAGCAGCTATAATTAGAGAAAAAGGTAGTAATTCAGAAAGAGAGATGGCTTACATGATATCCATAGCTGGATTTGATGTTAAAGATATTCATATGACGGATATAATATCAGGTGAAGAGAATCTTGAAAATATTAATTTATTAGTTGCAGTAGGAGGATTTTCAAATTCTGATGTTCTTGGGTCAGCTAAAGGCTGGGCAGGATCTTTCCTTCATAATCCAATTGCTAAAAAATCTATAAATAATTTCTTTAATAGAGATGATACTTTGTCTTTAGGAGTTTGTAATGGCTGTCAACTATTTATTGAATTAGGGTTTATCAATAATAACCATTTAGAAAAGCCAAAAATGATTCATAATGAATCGCAAAAATTTGAATGTATTTTCTCAACTGTCAATATTGAAAAGTCACCTTCTATAATGTTAAAAAATCTAGAAGGGAGTCGATTAGGGGTTTGGTCTGCTCATGGTGAAGGTAAGTTCGTATTTCCTTATGAAGAAAAAAAATACTCCATTGCCGGAAAATATTCATATGAGTCGTATCCAGCTAATCCTAATGGATCAGATTTCAATACAGCTATGCTCGTTTCAGATAATGGAAGACATCTTGTTATGATGCCTCATATCGAAAGATCACTACATCCTCATAATTGGGCACACTATCCTGAAGATAGAAATGATCACTACACACCATGGGTAAAAGTTTTTAATAATAGTTATGAGTGGTTAAAAAATAAACTTTATTAAAATCTCAAATAAACTAATTTAATCAAAGTAGACATAGTTGATTAAAATGGCACAATATACTTATAATCAATTATTTAATGTAATTTAAATGATTTGAGTATTGTAGATATTTTTAAAATTAAAAAAGTGTAATTTTTAAATAAACGAAATTTATTTAAAATAAAAAATAATGTCAACAGACAATAAAATTGTATTAAAAGGTGGAGAATTTATTCTTAAAGAAACCTTATCTAATGATGTTTTTACTCCTGAAGATTTTTCAGAAGAACAAATAATGATGAAAGAAACAATAGTTGATTTCATGGATCGAGAGATTTGGCCTGATAAAATGAAGTATGAAGAGAAGAATTACGATTTAACGGTCCAGGCAATGAAAAAAATTGGAGATCTTGGACTATTAGGTGTTACTTTAGAAGAAAAATATGGAGGGATGGGAATGGATTTTGTTTCTACGATGCTAGCAGTTGACTATGTATCAGGAACCTCTGGATCGGTAGCTACAGCTTATGGAGCTCATACCGGTATTGCAATTTTACCAATTTATTTATTCGGAAATGAAGATCAAAAACAAAAATATTTACCAAAACTTGCCTCAGGCGAATGGTTCGGATCCTATTGTCTAACAGAACCTACAGCAGGATCTGACGCAAATTCTGGAAAAACCAAGGCAGTTCTTAGTGATGATGGCTCACATTACAGAATATCAGGTCAAAAAATGTGGATTTCAAATGCAGGTTTTGCAGAGATTTTTATTGTTTTTGCTAGAATTGAAGATGACAAAAATATAACAGCATTTATTGTCCCTAATGATTCTTCTAATGGTATAAAACTTGGTGAAGAAGAAAAAAAACTAGGTATACACTCGTCATCAACTAGACAGGTATTTTTTACAGAAACAAAAGTGCCAGTAGAGAATTTACTTGGAGAAAGAAATGGTGGTTTTAAGATAGCTATGAATGCCTTAAATGTAGGAAGGATTAAATTAGGAGCTGGAAATCTTGATGGTCAAAGAAGATCAATCTCCATATCAACTGATTATGCAAATAATAGAGTGCAATTCAAGCAACCGATTTCAAATTTTGGTGCAATAAAAGAAAAATTAGCTACTATGGCTACATCCTGTTATGCTGGTGAATCCGCATGTTATCGAGCTGCCAGTGATGTTCAGTCAAAAATGGATGAATATCAATCTAATGGGTTTAGTAAAGCAGAATCTGAACTTAAAGGTGTTGAAGAATTTGCTATAGAATGTTCAATTCTTAAAGTAGCTATTTCAGAGGATATGCAAAATTGTGCAGATGAAGGAATACAAATCTTTGGAGGAATGGGCTTTTCTGCTGAGGCACCCATTGAAAGTGCGTGGAGGGATTCTAGAATTGGCAGGATTTATGAAGGTACAAATGAGATTAATAGAATGCTTATTATAGGTATGTTACTTAAAAAAGCAATGAAAGGTAGTCTAGATATAATGACACCTTACCAGGATATTTTAAATAATAAACCTCTATCTGTTAACGAAAATTCAGAAATATTGAAAGATGAGACTATTATCGTTGAAAATATCAAAAGAATCTTCTTGTTATTATTGGGTAAAGCATTTGAGAAATTTGGTCCTGAAATTGATAAAAATCAACAAGTTCTTTTAAGTTTATCTGACTTAGCAATTGAAGCTTACTTATCTGAATCTACTTTAAAAAGAACTATTAAAAATATTGAAAGAAGCTCAGAGAAAGATCAATCTGATCAAATAAATATGACTAAATTATACATTTATGAAGCCACACAAATTGTTCAAAAAAAGTCTAGAGATGTTATAAATAGTATAATTGATACTCAGAATCAAGAAGATCTTTATTCATCTATTTTAGAAAAACTTCACTACTCTGAAAATCCAAATATTTTTGATTTAAAAACAAGAATTGCTAATAAAATAATCTCAGAAAACAAATATTGCTTTTAGTGAATAAATTATTCAATTATATCGCATTATCACTCATAATTTGGACTCCAAATACAAACGCCCAAGATTCAATGCTCTATGATATAATTGATGAAGTTTCATCTAAAAGAATAGAAAAAGATATTACAAAATTAGTTTCCTTCGGAACAAGACATACATTAAGTGATACATTATCCGAAACAAGAGGAATAGGAGCTGCTAGAAGGTGGATTAAAAAAGAGTTTGAGGCAATTTCTATCGAATGTAATAACTGCTTAGAAATTTTTTATGAAAAAAGCTATGTTACTGAAGGAGATAGAATTATTTTTCCAACCTGGATTTATAATGTAGTTGCTATCCAAAGAGGTACAAAAAACCCCAATAGATTTATTATTATGAGTGGAGATATTGATTCCAGAATATCAGACCCAATAAATTATAAAGATGATTCGCCAGGCGCAAATGATAATGCCAGTGGAATGGCTGGTACTATTGAAGCAGCAAGAGTTTTATCTAAATATGAATTTGAAAATAGTATTATATATGTTGGTTTAAGCGGAGAAGAACAGGGGTTGTTTGGAGGGAAAAGCCTCGCTAAATATGCTAAGAGAAACGATTGGGACGTTATAGGTATTCTAAATAATGACATGATTGGGAATATAGAAGGCGTAGATGGTGTAATCGACAACAGAAGTTTTAGAATTTTTTCAGAGCCATTTTTTTTCAATTCAAAATATTCCAGTGACTTGAACATGAGGACAGGTGGTGGTGAAAATGATGGAGCTTCAAGACAATTAGCTAGACATGTTCATAAAACAGTTAAAAAGTTCATGCCTGAACTAAACCCTATTATGATATACAGATTGGATCGATTTGGAAGAGGTGGTCACCACAGACCTTTTAATGATGAAGGTATTGCAGGGATCCGAATTATGGAAGCTCATGAAAACTATAATCGACAGCATAATGATATCAGAATTGAAAATGGAATAAAATATGGGGATGTTTTATCAGGAGTAAATTTTGATTATGCGGCTAAATTAACAGCAGTTAATGCAATTTCATTAGCAACACTAGCATCTTCGCCTAAACCTCCAAAGAATATAAGGATCGGAGGAATTGTTGAACCAAGTGTTAAATTCAGGTGGGAACAACCTGATGATAAATCCATAAAAGGCTATAAAATTTACTGGAGAGAAACGACATCATCAACATGGGATAATAGTAGGTTAATAGATAAAATTGATAATTACACTCTTGATGGGATTGTTATTGACAACTTTATTTTTGGAATTTCAACAGTTAACAAAAAAGGATTTGAAAGTCTAGTTTCTTTTCCAAAAGGAACTTTTAGAGATTAATTAAATAAAACCTTTTTCTTTCATCCAGTCATCATTGTAAATTTTACCAATATATCTACTTCCAGAATCGTGAAGCAGTGCAACAACTACTTCATTCTTTTTAAAGTTATCTTTCAATTGAATCAAACCTGCAATTGCAGCTCCACATGAGTTACCAGCAAAAATACCTTCTTCTCTAGCTAATTTTCTTGTATATAAAGCAGCATCTTTATCAGTTACTTTTTCAAAATGATCGATTACATCAAAATCAACATTTTTAGGGAGAATATCCTCTCCTATTCCTTCGGTTGAATACGGATATATTTCATTTTCATCAAAAATTCCTGTTTCATGATATTTCTTAAAAACTGAACCATAAGTATCAATTCCCCAAATTTTTACACTTGATTTTTTTTCTTTTAAAAATTTTCCAACACCAGAAATTGTTCCTCCAGTCCCAACACCAACTACAAAATGATCAATTTTACCAGCAGTCTGCTCCCATATTTCAGGTCCAGTTGATTCATAGTGAGCAATTGCATTGGAAGGATTATCATATTGATTAACGTACCATGAATTATTTGTTTCTTCAGATATTCTTTTAGAAACAGAATAATAAGATCTAGGATCGCTTGCTTCTACATTAGTTGGACAAACAATAACTTCAGCTCCCATAGCTCTTAATACATCAAATTTTTCTTTTGATTGTTTGTCATTAGAGACACATATTAAATTATATCCTTTAATTATAGCTGCTAAAGCAAGTCCCATACCTGTATTACCAGAGGTACCTTCTACTATTGTTCCACCAGGCTTTATTCTCCCATCTTTTTCAGCATCCTCAATCATTTTTACAGCCATTCTATCTTTTACTGAATTACCAGGATTAAAACTCTCTACCTTAACAAAAACATCAGAATTAATTGATTTAGTGGTTTTATTTAATTTGATTAATGGAGTGTTACCTATAGTCTCTAAAATATTTTTAAAATATTGCATTTATGAATTTATATTAAGCTTTGGAGTAAATTTTGTTATTGAAACAAATGTAATTGATAAAACAATAAAACTAATTATTGCAAATATAAGATTCAATAAAATTATAAACATAGGTTCTAAAATAAAAGGTATTGATTCTATATAGTAATCACTGGGATTTAACTTTATAAGACCATAGCTATTCTGAATTATTGATAATGATAAAAATAAAACATTTGCAGGAATCATTCCTTTTAAAATAATTTCAATTCCCTGATATATAAATATTTTACTTAGTAATTTATTTGATGAGCCCATTGAGGTCATAATACCAATCATTATTATCCTTTCAAAAATCAAAATAAATAGTGAAATAATTACACTAATAATTGCAACTAAAATCATTAATGAAGTGATTAAAATTATATTAAAATCAAAAATTGAAATCCAATTAAAAATATTTTCATATTTATACTTTATAGATTTGATAGATAAGTTATTTTTTTCAAAGGATTTTAGTGAAGATATTGACTCTTCAATAAGTGAAATTTTTGATTTCTCATCAATTGATATCTCGATAGTGGCATACTCATAATTATTCCAATTAAAAATATTTTGAAGTGTCTGTGAACTTCCTATTACATAATTGTTATCAAAATCAGGGAAATCTGTTTTAAAAATATGAGTAACAGTAAAAGATCTTATGTTAGGTATACGCTGGTTATTATCAGTTTGAAAATAAAGAGTAAGGTTCTGCCCTACAGCTATTTCTAACTTATCTGATAAAGATTTAGAAATTACTATCTCTTTATTAGTAAGATTATTTAAAGTTTTTGAACCTAAAATAAATTTATTTAGATTATCAAAGCTATATCCATCATTGACACCTCTAAAAATGACAGTTTCAAAAGAATTATTCATTGAAATTAAGGTGGGTTTTTCAATTATATTTTCAAATTTAAGATCCGGAAATGCTGTTTTTATTTCACTATCTACTATTTGAAAATTATTAATTTTTTCTGATGCAATTCCACGAGAATTATTTTCATATGTTGAAATAGTTATATCAGGGCTTAGACTATATAACTTTTCTTTTATTGCTGACTGAAGTCCTTTACCAATAGAAATAGCACACAAGGAAACAAATACTCCAAGAAAAACTGAAACAACTGCAATTTTTATTATACGAGATGATATATTACTTTTATCATTATTAGATCTTAATTTTCTATATATGAAAAAAGGTAAATTCAAAATAAATATTTTACTCAAAAATACACTTTTATTTATACTCATTTATACTCCAGTTCTAAGTGTATCATCTCAAGAAATTATTCCAGGGTCTGAAATGATGGAACTATATATAGATAAATTAAAAAACAAAAAAATTGCAGTAATAGCAAACAATACTAGTATAGTAAGATCAAAAAATTCTAGTATCCATTTAATTGATACCCTAATAAAAAGGGGTATTGAAATAAAAAAAATATTTAGTCCAGAACATGGTTTTTTAGGGGATAAAGATGATGGTGAAAAAATAGATAATGGATATTATAAATCAATAAAAATTTTGTCTTTATATGGGAAAAACAGAAAAATTAATGATGATGATATTAAGGATGTTGATATTCTAATATTTGATATACAGGATGTTGGTGTTCGATTTTATACTTATTTATCTACTCTTCATTATGCAATGGAATCAGTATCAAGAACAAATAAAAAATTAATAATTTTAGATAGACCAAACCCTAACTCATTTTACATAGATGGGCCAGTTTTAGATTTAAGCAATAAAAGCTTCATTGGGTTACACCCTGTACCAATAGTATACGGAATGAGTATTGGCGAATATGGAAAAATGATTAATGGAGAGGGTTGGCTGGAGAATGGATTAAAAGCTGACTTAGAAATTATAAAAATTAAAAATTATAATCATAAATCTAAATACAAACCAAGTTTAAGGCCTTCTCCAAATCTACCTAACATTCAATCAATATATTTATATCCAAGCCTAGCTTTTCTTGAAAAGACTGAAGTAAGTGTTGGAAGAGGCACCAAAACTCAATTTCAAGTATATGGTCATCCAGACTTTGATGAAAAATTTAGCTTTATACCACAATCAAATTTTGGTAGTCAAAATCCAAAATTAAAAGGTGTTAAATCAAATGGAGAGGATCTTAGAAATTATAAGACAAAAAATAGAATTGAACTAAAATGGCTTATAAAATCATATAATCAATTTAAGAATAAAAATAAATTTTTTAGAAGTGATTTTGATAAATTGGCTGGGTCTTCAAGTCTTAAAAAACAAATTATAGAAGGTGTTAGTGAATCCGAAATTAGAGATTCATGGAAAGATGATCTTGAAGTTTTTAAAAAAATTAGAAAAAAATATTTACTATATTGAAATTATATGACAAAACTATCCCCTTTCCATCTTGCTATCCCAGTAAAAAATTTATCAGAATCTAAAAATTTTTATCAAAATACCCTAGGTTGTAAACCAGGAAGAGAATCTGATGAGTGGGCTGATTATAATTTTTTTGGACATCAATTAGTTATTCATGTAGATCCAAATCATCAGGGAAAATCACATCATAATGAAGTTGATGGTAAATCTGTACCTATTCCTCATTTTGGTGTTGTAATTCCATGGGATGACTTTGATAAATTTGCAAATTCTTTGACTGAAAATAAAATTAATTTTATAATTGAACCTTACATAAGGTTTGAAGGACAACCAGGAGAACAAAAGACAATGTTTTTTTATGATAATTCAGGTAATGCCCTAGAGTTTAAATCATTTAAAGATATGAGTATGTTATTCTCAACTAAAATATAATTATGCTTAAATTAGGATCTAAATTTTTTGATGTAGTATTTTCAGAAGTTAACAGAAAAAAAATTGAAAGTTTTACAATTTGGTCTGCTACAGTTGGATTCATTTTTCACTTATCCCTAGTATTACTTAATAATTATTCTATTATTAATATTGGAAACGAAAGTTTATTACTAACGAACCCAATATCTGCAATTTATACTCCTTTCTCAATAATTTTATATTATGAAATTTTCTTGTTAATATTTTATTTACCAAGATCATTTACAACTTCTATTTTAAAACAGTTTGAGATTATTTCGCTAATAATTATAAGAAGAATTTTTTATGATATCCCTAAACTTAATATAGACTCAAATGATTGGTTTGAGAATCCAGATAATCTTCAGATCACTTATGATCTTATTTCAATTTTGATACTTTTCTTCTTAATATATTTATTCAATTTTGTAAAGTCTAGAATCAAGAATAAGAAAGGGATTAAAAATATTGATAGATTTATAGATTCCAAAAAAATCATAAGTATAATATTAATACCTGTTATGATAGTCCTATTTATTATTGGGTTATACAACTTGTATTCTATTGGAATGAGTTCAGATTTTGCCAGTTCTTTCTATTATGTTAATGAAGTATTTTACAATACATTTTTCTCAATCTTAATAATTGCTGATGTATTTATATTACTTCTATCTTTCTTATACACAGAGAGATATAGTCAAATTATGCGAAATACAGGCTTTATAATATGTACAATACTTATTAGGCTATCTTTCTCTTCATCAGGACTTACTAGTTTACTATTAATCATATCTAGCGTACTATTTGGACTTCTAATTTTGAAGATTTATAGTTTAATGAATAAAATAGAATAGTTAATCTGAGAGAGAACAAGCCTTCAAAGTGTTTTGTAAAAGCATTGCAATTGTCATAGGACCAACGCCGCCAGGAACAGGAGTAATATAACCTACACTATCTGAAACACTATTCAAATCTACATCGCCAACGATTCTATAACCTTTATTTGATGAAGAATCATCTACTCTTGTTATACCTACATCAATAATTGTTGAACCCTTTTTGATCATATTACCCTTTATAAATTCAGGACTGCCAATTGCAGAAATAATTAAATCAGAATCTATACATAATTCCTTTAAATTAATTGTCTTACTGTGAGCAACAGTTACAGTTGAATTTCCAAAAACTTTACTTTGACTGAGTAGAATGCTTATAGGTCTTCCAACTATTTGACTTCTTCCTATTACAAGGCATTTTTTCCCTTCAGTTTGAATTTTAGATCTTTTAATTAATTCTATAATACCTGCAGGGGTAGCAGGTAAAAATGTATCTAATCCAAGGGCCATTTTACCATAATTAATTGGATGAAAGCCATCAACATCTTTATGAGGGTCAACTTGACTTAAAATTTTTTCTTGATTTATTTTCT
The DNA here is from genome assembly GCA_016777325.1 of Flavobacteriales bacterium. Classification (GTDB taxonomy): domain Bacteria; phylum Bacteroidota; class Bacteroidia; order Flavobacteriales; family Flavobacteriaceae; genus Marisimplicoccus. The sequence goes on from JADHRQ010000003.1 coordinate 20,217, forward strand.
TAGGTAAGGGTAACTGAACTATAAAGCCATCAATATCATCATTATTGTTAACCTTTTGAATCTCAGAAATAAGATCTTGCTCTGATATGGAATCATTATACTTAAAAAGTGAAGATTTGAAGCCTACTCTATCACATGCTTTTATTTTACTATTAACATAAGTTTGACTTGGACCATCATCTCCAACTAAAATTGCAGCTAAATGAGGAATCTTTAAACTATTTTTCGCTCTATTCTCAACAGATGATTTAATTTCATCTAAGACTTCTATTGAAACTTTTTTTCCATCTATAATTTTCATATAGTTATTTTTTCAAATATACATATTGCATTAATTAATCTATTTTTTATGACTATACATTTTTTCAATAACTATAACATGAGGAAATGTAATAGCAGCAAGAAAAGTAAAAATAATTTGCAATAAATTAACTTTTTGTAGATCAACATAAAAATAAAAAATCAATAAGAACGTTAAAGCTAATATAAAATAAGGCATTGAGCTTCTAATGTATTTCTTAATACTAGATGGCTTATCATCATTATAAATAAACTTGACTTGATCTTTTATTGACAATAGACTATGGAAAAAAATAAAATAAATAGCAAAACCATAAATTAATGTAGAACTTAATGTAAGTATATATAATAATACAAAGAAAATAATTTCATTTATAAAATGATTTCTTAAGACTTTATTATAAACCAATAAAAATAAATACACAATTGAGACTGAAAACAATGATAAAGCTAAATATGAATAGTTAAGAGATGAAATATAAAATGACGCTAAAACTTCATTAACTTCTTCTAGATTATTCATGAATATTATAATAAAGAAAGCTAATCCGTGAGATATAATTAGAGATAATTTTATTTTAGAAGATAGATTAGTATTAGAAAGGTTTACTTCCCAGTGTTGTTCACCAAAATGATATACAGAAACAGCTATAAATGCTAATAAAGCAAGAGATGGAATGATATAAAAAAGGGTAAAACCAATAATTACAATCATTAAATAATAGAAAAAGAATAAATTATGATTCTTATTAGATTCTTTAGTTGAATATCTGTTAATTATTAACAGGTCATTAGCTCCATGAATAACACCTATCGATAAAATTAATATAAAACCCAATATATTTTCATAAACATCTGAAATAAAATAACTTACGATTAAAGAAGTTAAAATTATTGATATTCTAGATTTGATAATTTTATTCATAAATCATTGAATTATTGTTAAAAAAGATAAGATTTTTTTTCAAATAACCTTTTTTTTAATGGTTATTTTATTTAATTTACTTTTTATAAACAATAATTAATTTAATTATGGAAAATTTATTAAGTATTTTACCAGTTTTAGCGACTGATTTAAGCTTGACAGATTTCACTTTTTGGATTGGATTTGCAGCAATGTTTGCAGCAACTCTTTTCTTCTTCAGTGCTATGAATTTAGTTGCTGATAAGTGGAAAACTTCAATGCTAGTTTCAGCTCTTATTACTGCTATTGCAGCTCTTCATTATTATTATATGAGAAATGCTGCTATGGAAGGCGACATAACAACTGCCTACAGATATGTAGATTGGATCTTAACTGTACCACTAATGTGTGTTGAGTTTTATCTAATTTTAAAGCCATCTGGTGCTACAAAAAGTCTGTTATGGAAGTTAATTGCTCTTTCAGTCATAATGCTTGTTACTGGATACTTCGGTGAAGCAGGTATTGGACCTCTAGACGCTCAGTTATGGGGTCTTGCTTCAGGGTTAGCATATTTTGCTATTGTTGCTGAAGTTATGTTTGGTGGCGCATCAAAACTTGCTAAATCAGCAGGAGGAAATGTTGAAAGCGCACATAAAATGTTATGTAAATTCGTACTTATAGGTTGGGCTATTTATCCAATAGGATATATGGCTGGTACTGACGGATGGTATAGTGGTATCTTTAGTGGCCTTGCTGGTCAAATGGATGTTATCTATAACGTTGGTGATGCAGTTAACAAAATCGGTTTCGGTCTTGTTGTGTATAACCTTGCTGTATCTAAGTAATTTACATTCAGATAATTTAAAAGTCACCTTCGGGTGACTTTTTTTTTTACATTTTATCTGGTAAATCAATTCCCAAAAGATCACATGCAGATTCAATTATATGACTTGTCTTTTGAGATATAATTAAGCGAACGGAAGTTGATTCTTTGGTTTCTGAGTTAAGTATGTGGTGATTCTGATAAAGTGAATTATAATTTCTGACTAAATCATATAAGTAATTAGCAATTAGTGCGGGTGAAAGCTCCTTATATGAACCGATTATTACTGAAGGATATTCATAAATAGTTTTAATGACTTCTTTTTCTTTCTGATTAAGCTGATAACTCTTATCGATTTGAATATCTTTATTTACTTTTTTCAAAATAGATTTAATTCTTACATAAGCATACTGAATAAATGGACCAGTATTTCCACTTAGATCAATTGATTCTTCAGGGTTAAATAAAATATTCTTCTTAGGATCAACCTTTAAAATATAATATTTAAGAGCACCCAATGCTATTTTTTTATATTCATCATAATCCAAAGTTTCATTATTTGACTTATACTTATCTAAACTCTCAGTAGTATGTTTAACAGTATCAATTAAATCATAAATTAAATCATCTGCATCAACGACAGTACCCTCTCTGCTTTTCATTTTTCCTGAAGGTAAATCTACCATTCCATAACTTAAATGAAATAAATTATCAGCCCAATCATATCCTAATTTATTTAATATTTTAAAAAGCACTTTAAAATGATAATCTTGTTCATTACCTACAGTATATATCATTCCTTTAACATTAGAATTATCAGCAATTCTTTGAACTGCTGTTCCTAAATCTTGAGTCATATATACAGATGTTCCATCAGATCTTAATAGAAGTTTTTGATCAAGACCTTCGTTATCAAGGTTTATCCAAACTGAAGAATCTTCTCTTTCGTACAATACGCCTTTTTTAAGACCCTCTTCCATAATATTCTTACCTAAAAGATAAGTCTCGCTTTCGTAGTAGTTTTTATCAAAAGACACACCCAATAAACTGTATGTTTTATCAAAACCATCATAAACCCAATCATTCATCATTTTCCAAACCTGTCTGGTTTCTTTATTATTTTTCTCCCAATTCATTAACTCCTTTTTAGCAGCTTTCATAATCTCAGTGTTTTCAGAAGCAACATCCTTATCCATTCCAGAGTCAATTAGTTGACTCATTTGATCTTTATGAACTTTATCAAACATTATATAATAATCACCAACAAATTTATCTCCTTTAGTATTTTTTGACTTAGGAGTAGCTCCTTCTGCAAATTGCTTCCATGCTACCATAGATTTACATATATGAATGCCACGGTCATTAATTATTTGAACCTTTTGAACTTTCTTACCATTAGCTTCTAAAATTTTAGAAATAGAATAACCTAATAGATTATTTCTTATATGCCCTAAGTGTAGAGGTTTATTTGTGTTAGGAGATGAAAACTCTACAATATAAGTATCGTTAGTACTTTCAACTTTTCCAAAATTCAAATCATTTTTAATTCTATCTATAAAATTAATGTAATATGCATCAGAGACTGTAAGGTTTAAAAATCCACCTACTATGTTGAAATCAATAATATAAATTGAATTTTTGATTAAACTCTCACCAAGTATTTTACCTATTTCTGAAACTTGATCTTTGTTGATTAGTTTAAAAAATGGAAAAAGAACTATGGTAATATCTCCATCAAAGTCTTTTTTAGTATTTTGGATTTCAATTTTTTCAACTTTGATATCATAATTTTTAAATAAAAAATTAAAAGTTAAGTTTGAAATCTCTAATTTGATTTCCATCTATTGTTTTATGAAATTGTTCTATGAGTTGGTCCATTGTAAATTTGCCTTGGTCTACCAATTGGGTTATTAGAATCTCTCATTTCTTTCCATTGAGCAATCCATCCCGGCATTCTTCCTAAAGCAAACATAACAGTAAACATATCTGTTGGTATACCTAAAGCTCGATATATTATACCTGAATAGAAATCAACGTTAGGGTATAGTTTTTTTTGAATAAAGTATTCATCACTTAAAGCCTTTTCTTCAATTGATTTAGCAATATCTAAGATCGGATCTTCAATTCCTAAGTCATTTAAAACTTGATCAGCTGCTTTCTTAATAATTTTAGCTCTTGGATCAAAGTTTTTATAAACTCTATGACCAAATCCCATTAATCTGAAAGGATCTGACTTATCTTTTGCTTTATTTAAATATTTATCAATATCTGAATTATCATTTTTTATAAGCTCAAGCATCTCAATTACAGCCTGGTTTGCACCACCATGAAGTCTTCCCCATAAAGCAGATATTCCAGCTGAAATAGACGCATATAATCCAGCATATGAAGATCCAACTATTCTTACAGTTGAAGTAGAACAGTTTTGTTCATGATCAGCATGGAGAATTAAAAGAGTGTTCAGTGCATTAACTATAATATTATTTTGAACATACTCTTGATTAGGTTTAGCAAACATCATGTATGCAATATTTTCTGTATAAGAAAGATTATTATTACTATAATTTAATGGTAAACCTTTAATCTTTCTAAGTGTCCAAGATGACATAATTGGAAACTTTGCAAGTAGACGAACTGTAGATATATACATTTTATCATCAGCAGAAACACCTTCCTTATCATTTAGAGAAATCTTAGTCTCGTTTTGTGGGTTAAATGCTATTAAGGCTGATGTTAAAGAAGATAAAACACCCATTGGATGAGCAGATTTAGGAAAACTCTTAAAAATTTGTTTTAAATCTTCATCAACAAGTGATTCTTCTCTTATATCATTTTGAAATTTTTCAATTTGATCTTTAGTGGGTAAATCTCCAAAGATTAATAGGTAAGTTACCTCTAGAAAGGATTTTTTTTGACATAATTCTTCAACTGAATAACCTCTGTATCTTAGAATACCATTTTCACCGTCAAGATAAGTTATATTACTAATACAGTGACCCGTATTCTTATATCCTGGATCATAAGTAATTAGTCCAACCTCAGATCTTAAATTCTTAATATCAATAGCCTCTTCATTTTCTGAGCCGGTTAATACAGGAAAGGTAAAAGACTTACCGTTATATTCAATTTTTGCAGACTTATCCATTAATAATGTGTTTATACAAATTTAGATTACCTGTGGTTAAGAAAAAAATTAAATAAAATTTATATTTCTAAAGGTTCAAATTAAAAGCACTTTTTCCTAGATATTTAGATTTATCCCCTAACTCTTCTTCGATCCTGAGTAATTGATTGTACTTTGCCATTCTATCACTTCTTGACATTGAACCAGTTTTTATTTGGCCTGTATTAAAGGCAACACACAAATCTGATATTGTAGAATCCTCAGTCTCTCCAGATCTATGTGAAATAACTGAAGTAAAATTATTTTCTGCGGCGAGGTTTATTGCTGAAATTGTTTCAGTCAATGATCCAACTTGATTAAACTTAATCAAAATAGAATTACCTATTTTTTCATTAATTCCTTTTGTTAATCTTGAAATATCAGTAACAAAAAGATCATCACCAACTAATTGAACCTTATCTCCTATTCTATCTGTTAATAGCTTCCAACCCTCCCAATCATCTTCATCCATTCCATCTTCAATAGAAATTATTGGATATTTTTCACAAAGTTGAACTAAAAAATCAACTTGTTGTTCAGAAGTCAGTCGAGTAGAATTATTCTTTTCAAATATTGAATAATCATAAAGATTATCTTTATAAAACTCAGCAGCAGCACAATCTAATGCAATCATAATATCTTTATTCATTTGATATCCTGCTTTTTCTACAGCTTGAATTATTGTATTAATAGCATCCTCTGTACCATCTAAATCTGGAGCAAAACCTCCCTCATCACCAACTGCAGTAGAAAGTCCTCGTGACTTGAGTATTGACTTCAAGTTATGAAACACCTCATTACCAATTTGAAGGGCATGAGTAAAACTAGATGCACCGACTGGAACAATCATAAATTCTTGAAAAGAAATTGGAGAATCAGAATGACTACCACCATTTATAATATTCATTAAAGGAACAGGAAGAACATTTGAGTTTTCATTTCCTAGATACTTGAAAAGTGATATATTTTTTTCTTTTGCAGCAGCCTTAGAAACAGCTAACGATACTGATAAAATAGAATTAGCACCTAGCTTAGATTTGTTAGAAGTACTATCTAGATTAATCATTTTTGAATCAATTAAAGATTGATCAAAAACAGATAAACCTTCTAGCTCTGTAAAAATAACATCATTAACATTTTTAACAGCCTCAAAAACAGATTTACCCATATAAGTATTTAATCCATCTCTAAGCTCAACAGCTTCATGTTGACCTGTTGATGCACCTGATGGGACTGCAGCTCTTCCCATAATACCATTTGTAGTAATAACATCAGTTTCAACTGTAGGATTTCCTCTTGAATCAAATATTTGTCTAGCAACAATATTTTTTATTTTAGTCATATTATTTAAGTTTGGATAAGAATTGATCAAAAAGATAGTTGCCATCATTTGGTCCAGGTCCAGCCTCAGGATGATACTGAACAGAAAAACAATTTTTACCTTCAATCTCAAGACCAGCAACTGTTTGATCATTTAGATGTTTATGTGAAATCTTAACAGAACTATTTGATATTGCAGTATCATAATCAACAGCGAAACCATGATTTTGAGATGTTATTTCACCTTTTCCGGTATTTAAATTTAAAACTGGGTGATTGATACCTCTATGACCATTAAACATTTTATATGTTTTAATTCCATTTGCAAGAGCTATTATCTGATGTCCTAGGCATATTCCAAATAATGGATAGTTTTTATCTAGAATTTTTTTAGTTGTATCTATAACCTTAGTTAATGGTTTAGGGTCTCCTGGACCATTTGAAAGAAAAAAACCATTTGGTTTAAATTTTAACATTTCATCAAGATCAGTATCATAAGGAAAAACCTTTGTATATATATCTCTTCTAGAGAAATTATCAAGTATATTTTTCTTTATACCAAGATCAAGTACAGCTAATCTTATCTTTGAATTACTATCACCATATTCATAAGAATTCTGAGTTGAAACCTTTGATGCTAATTCTAGACCGTCCATAATTGGAAAGTCTTTTAATTTTTTTTTGATTTCATCAATATTATCAATCTCTGTTGTAATTGCTGCATTCATTGCTCCATTATCTCTTATATATCTAACTAAGGCTCTAGTATCAACTTCACTTAAAGTAACAAGATTATTTGATTGAAACCATTTTTTTAAAGATTCAGAATTAGATCTAGAATTAACAGAACTAAAGGTTTTGCAAATTAAACCACTAATAAAAATTTTTTGAGATTGCGATTCAGATTTTTTAATACCATAATTCCCAATATGAGCCGCAGTAGTAACCATGATTTGGCCAAAATATGATGGATCAGTAAAAATTTCTTGATAACCTGTTACACCAGTATTAAAGCAAATTTCACCATATGAAGTGCCTTCAATTCCTGCAGAACGACCATAAAAAGTAGTACCATCAGCTAATAGTACAAGACCTTTTTTTCTTTTTTCGTTGGACATTTCGGAAAGTAAAATTAAACAAAAAAAGGATATATGAAAAACATATATCCTTTTGTTAATTACTTTTTAAAAGCAGCTATTCAGTGCTTGATTCTGAAATAGATTCTGCAGCTGGTTCTTCAATTACTTTAGAAGATGAATTATTGTTATAAATGTTATTAAAGTCAACTAATTCAATCATTGCCATAGATGCATTATCACCCAATCGATTACCTAATTTGATAATTCTTGTATAACCACCCTGTCTGTCGGCAATCTTTTTTGAGATTTCATCAAATAAAATTTGAACACCAACTTTATTTCTTAGTTTACTAAAACACAATCTTCTATTATGAACATTGTCATTCTTAGATTTGGTAATTAAAGGTTCAATAAATATTTTTAAAGCTTTAGCTTTTGTAGAACTAGTTGTAATCCTTTTGTGCTCTAAAAGAGAAACAGCCATATTTGCAAGCATTGCCTTTCTATGAGCAGTTTTTCTACCAAGTTTTATATTTTTCTTACCGTGTCTCATTATTTAATCTTTATCTAATTTATATTTTGAAAGATCCATTCCAAAAGAAAGCCCCTTAAGTATAACTAATTCTTCTAATTCTGTTAAAGATTTTCTACCAAAATTTCTAAATTTCATTAGATCATTTTTATTAAACGATACTAGATCACCAAGAGTATCTACCTCTGCAGCCTTAAGACAATTTAACGCTCTAACAGATAAATCCATATCTATAAGTTTAGTTTTTAATAGTTGTCTCATGTGAAGAGATTCCTCATCATAAGTTTCAGATTGATCAATTTCATCTGCTTCTAAAGTAATTAGTTCATCAGAAAACAGCATGAAATGATGAATTAAAATTTTAGCTGCTTCAGTAAGAGCATCCTTTGGATGAATAGAACCATCAGTGACTATTTCAAAAACTAATTTTTCATAATCAGTTTTTTGTTCAACTCTATAATTCTCAATGTTATACTTAACATTCTTAATTGGAGTATATATTGAATCAATTGCAATTACCCCTACAGATTCACTTTGTTTTTTATTTTCTTCAGCAGGTACGTAACCTCTTCCTTTTTCAATATTAAGTTCAATAGAAAGCTTAACATTTTTTTCTAAACTACAAATAACTAAGTCAGGATTTAATATCTGAAAACCAGAAATAAATTTTTGAAGGTGGGATGCTTTTAAAACTTCTTGGTTGCCTACAATAACATTTATCTTTTCATTTTCAACATCATCAATTTGTCTTTTTAATCTAATTTGCTTGATATTAAGAATTATTTCCATTACATCCTCAACAACACCTTCTATAGTAGAGAATTCATGATCAACACCTTCTATTTTCACAGAAGTAAAGGCATAACCTTCTAAAGATGATAACAAAACTCTTCTAAGAGCATTACCAATAGTCAAACCATAACCTGGTTCAAGTGGTCTAAATTCGAATTTACCATGAGATTCCGTAGAATCTATCATGATTACTTTATCTGGTTTTTGAAAGTTTAAAATTGCCATATTTTTTATTTTGAGTATAATTCAACGATTAATTGTTCTTTAATGTTTTCTGGAATCTGTTCTCTTTCTGGAATTGTAACAAACTCTCCTTCAAGTCTTTCTCTGTTAAACTTGATCCAATCGTATTCAGAGCTATTTTCCCTCAGAGAGCTCTCAATAGCCTTTAATGATTTTGATTTTTCTCTAATTGAAACCAAATCACCTGGTTTGAGGGTATAAGATGGGATATTAACAATAGAACCATTAACAGTTACATGTTTGTGAGAAACTAACTGTCTAGCTCCATCTCTTGTTTTTGAAATACCCATTCTATATACAACATTATCTAGTCTAGATTCACATAGCTGAAGTAATAATTCACCTGTGATACCTTTTCCAACTTTAGCTTTATCATAAATGTTTTTAAACTGTTTTTCAAGAATACCATAAGTATACTTGGCTTTCTGTTTTTCCATTAATTGAATAGCATATTCAGATTTTTTTCCTCTTCTCTTTGCATTACCATGTTGTCCTGGAGGATAATTTTTTTTCTCTAGAGTACGATCTTCTCCAAAAAGTGGTTCACCGAACTTTCTTGAAATTTTTGTTTTAGGTCCTGTATATCTTGCCATTTATATTTTAATTAATTAAACTCTTCTTCTTTTAGGTGGTCTACATCCATTATGAGGCACTGGAGTTACATCAATAATCTCAGATACTTCTAGACCATTATTATGAAGTGTTCTTATAGCTGATTCTCTTCCATTACCTGGTCCTTTTACAAGAACTTTAATTCTTCTAAGACCTGCATCATGGGCAACTTTAGCACAATCTTCAGCAGCAGTTTGAGCAGCAAATGGAGTGTTCTTTTTAGAACCTCTAAAGCCCATTTTTCCAGCAGAAGACCATGAAATTACTTCCCCTTTTAAATTTGTTAATGATATAATTATATTATTAAATGAAGCATTAATATGAGCCTCACCTACTGAATCTACAATTACTTTTCTTTTTTTATTAGTTGATTTTGCCATAATTACTTAGTCGCTTTTTTCTTGTTAGCTACAGTTTTTCTTTTACCTTTTCTAGTTCTAGAATTATTTTTTGTTCTTTGACCTCTTAAAGGAAGACCTGTTCTATGTCTTATTCCTCTATAACTCCCAATATCCATTAATCTTTTAATGTTCAATTGAGTTTCTGATCTTAATTCACCTTCAATTGTAAGACTACCAACAACATCCCTTACACTAGCTATGTCTTTATCATCCCAATCTGCAACTTTTTTATTAGGGTCTACTTTTGCATTATCTAATATTGTAATTGCTAAGCTTCTACCAATACCATATATATATGTAAGAGAAATTGCTCCTCTTTTTTCTTTTGGTATATCAATTCCTGAAATTCTTGCCATAATTAACCTTGTCTTTGTTTAAACCTTGGATTTTTTTTGTTAATGACATATAATCGTCCTTTTCTTCGAACGATTTTACATTCACTACTTCTTTTTTTTATTGATGCTTTAACTTTCATTTTAATTTGTTTTACATTCTAAATGTTATTCTTGCTTTTGATAAATCATAGGGACTCATTTCTAATTTTACTTTATCCCCAGGTAATAGTTTTATATAATGAAGTCTCATCTTACCAGATATATGAGCAGTAACAACATGTCCATTATCTAATTCAACTCTAAACATAGCATTTGAGAGTGCTTCAATAATTTTACCTTCTTGCTCTATTGATTTCTGCTTTGCCATTTATATTGTTGGTTTACTTCTCATTGAACCTGACTTCATTAGACCATCATAATGATTATTAAGTAAATATGCATTTACTTGTTGTATTGTATCTATTGCTACACCTACCATAATTAAAAGCGAGGTACCTCCAAAAAAGAGAGCCCAACCTTGTTGCATTCCAATTAATTGAACAACTATAGCAGGGAAAACTGCAATTACCGCAAGGTATAACGAACCAGGAAAAGTTATTTGCGACATAACTGAATCAAGGTATTCTGATGTTTCATTACCAGGTCTTATTCCTGGAACAAAACCACCACTTCGTTTTAAATCATCTGACATCTTATTTGTTGGAACAGTTATTGCCGTGTAAAAGAAAGTAAATATTACAACTAACAGTCCAAATAAAATATTATACCATAATCCAAAAATATCACTAAAGCTTGCTTGAAGCCATTGGCCAATTGAAGATGTACCAAATACACTTCCAATAGTTGCAGGCGCAAACATTAATGCTTGAGCAAAAATTATCGGCATAACACCTGATGCATTAAGCTTAAGTGGTATATACTGACGTTTAGACATTCCCGGTGATTGAGATCCTGGTACAGAATTTCTTCTAGCATACTGAACAGGAATCTGTCTAACAGCCATAACCAATAATATACTTAGTAAAATAATTACAAGCCATACAGCTAATTCTATAACAACCATTATTAAACCTCCGTTACTTTCAGATATTCTTGAAATTAAATTCTGTGTAAATGAAAGAGGTAGTGTAGCGACTATTCCTACAGTTATAAGAAGAGATATTCCATTTCCGATACCTCTATCCGTAATTTTTTCACCAAGCCACATTGCAAAAATACATCCTGTTACAAGAATTATAATTGAAGTAAAAATAAACATTGGAGTTCTTCCAAAGATAAAAGCGCTATCAGGAACACCTAGAGCACTTAGACCATAAAGATATGCAGGAGCCTGAATTGTACAAATAAAAATAGTCAACCATCTAGTAATTTGGGTAATTTTTTTTCTACCACTTTCTCCTTCCTTTTGTAATTTTTGAAGATACGGAAGAGCAACTCCCATAAGCTGAACAACAATAGAAGCTGATATATAAGGCATAATACCTAAAGCAAAAATAGAGGCATTAGCAAATGCTCCACCTGTGAATGCATTAAGAATACCAAGAAGTCCACCTCCATCAGATCTTGAAGAAAGATCAGAGAGGGCAAGTGAATCAACACCTGGAAGAACAACTTGAGCACCAAGTCTATAGACTAACAAAAGTGAAAGAGTAAAAAGAATTCTACCTCTTAACTCTTTAATATTGTAAATATTTTTTATTAAGTCTATTAACTGTTTCATTATTATATCTTCGTAACTTTACCACCAGCTTTTTCAATTAGTTTTTCTGCAGTAGCAGAAAACTTATTAGCTGTTATATTAACTGGAACATCTAATTTACCTCGACCTAAAACCTTAACTAGTTTTCCCTTTTTAACAAGTCTCAACTCAATCATTTTTTCAATATTTAGATCTTTCTTTATCTTTTTATCGTCAACAAGAGTCTGTATATCATCGATATTAATAGTATTGTAATCAATTCTATTAATATTTTTAAAACCAAATTTTGGTATCCTTCTTTGAAGAGGCATTTGACCACCTTCAAAACCAATTTTTCTTGAATAACCAGATCTAGACTGAGCACCATTATGCCCTCGACCTGAGGTTTTTCCTTTACCTGAACCCTGACCTCTACCAACTCTTTTACCACTGGTTTTATTTGATCCTTTAGCAGGTTTTAAATTATTTAAACTCATAATTATTATTTTATAGAATTAACTTCAACAAGATGACTAACTTTGGCAACCATTCCTTTGATTGAGGCAGTAAGCTCATGTTCAACTTCCATTCCAATTTTTCTTAAACCAAGAGCTTCTAGAGTTCTTTTTTGAGACTCAATTCTTTTGATTGTACTTCTTATCTGTTTTATTCTTATTTTTTTGCTCATCCTTTAAAAACTTTATCTAAAGATATTCCTCTTTGTCTTGAAATTGTTAACGGGCTTCTTAAATTTAATAATGCATCAAAAGTAGCTTTAACTACGTTGTGAGGATTTGAAGATCCTTGAGACTTAGAAAGTACATTTTGAATTCCAACAGACTCTAATACTGTTCTAACTGCACCCCCTGCAATAACACCAGTACCAGGAGCAGCAGGTTTCATAAACACTTTTGATCCACCAAATTTACCTTTTTGTTCGTGAGGCAGGGTACCATTTTCAATTGGTATTCTTACTAAATTTTTCTTTGCGTCTTCAACAGCTTTTTGAATAGCAGTAGTAACTTCTTTAGCCTTTCCTAGACCATGACCTACTACACCATTTTCATCTCCAACAATAACAATGGCTGAGAAACCAAAAGCTCTACCCCCTTTAGTTACCTTGGTAACTCTTTGAATACCAACAAGCTTATCTTTAAGGTCTAAACCAACTGGCTTAACAAGTTCAATATTTTTATAATTTTTATACATATTTAAAATTTAAGTCCGCCTTCTCGTGCACCTTCTGCTAAGGATTTTACTCTTCCATGATAAAGATATCCACCTCTATCAAATTTTATTTTTTCAATACCTTTTTTAATAGACTTTTCAGCAACTAATTTTCCAACATTAAATGAAATTTCAATATTAGTCTTTAATTTAAGATCTAAAATAGCCTTGTCTCTTGAAGATGTTTGAAGAAGAGTTTTTCCATTGACATCATCAATTACTTGACAATATATTTCTTTGTTACTTCTAAAAACTGAAAGTCTAGGATAATCTGGAGTACCAGAAATGACCTTCTTTATTCTTTGTCTAATTCTATTTCTTCTAAAAGTTTTAGTATTTGTCATATTATGCTGATTTACCTGCTTTTCTTCTTATTTGTTCACCAACAAATTTAATTCCTTTTCCTTTATATGGCTCAGGGCGTCTAAAAGATCTTATTTTAGCTGCTACATGTCCCACTAGTTGCTTATCTGGAGATGATAATTTAATTATAGGATTTTTACCTTTTTCATTGATAGTTTCAACCTTCACCTCAGGTGCTATATTCATAACTATTGTATGAGAAAATCCTAAAGATAAATCTAATTTTTGACCAGAAGCATTAGCTCTATAACCAACACCTACTAATTCTAATTCAAGAGTAAATCCATCAGAAACACCTGTTACCATATTAAAAACAAGAGATCTATATAATCCATGTTTAGATTTATGATCTTTTGATTCAGAATTTCTCTTTACTGTGATAGTATTGTCAGAGATGTTAAAACTTACTCCATCAAAGTTTTGATTCATCTCACCATTTTTACCTTTTACAGTAATTACATCACCATTTACGCTAACTGAAACGCCATCTGGGATACTTATCGGATTGTTTCCTATTCTTGACATAATTATTTTTTAATAAACATAACAAATTAATTCACCACCAATATTTTGACTAGCAGCTTGTTTTCCTGTCATTACACCTTTTGAGGTAGATACAATTGAAATACCTAAACCATTTAAAACTCGAGGAAATTCTTGAGAATTAGAATATTTTCTAAGACCAGGTTTACTTATTCGTTGAATCTCTTTGATGATAGGTTGTTTAGAAACTGTATCATATTTCAAAGCTATCTTAATATTACCTTGATTGTTATCAGTTTCTTCAAATTTATAGCTTAGAATATAGCCTTGATCAAAAAGGATTTTAGTTATATCTTTCTTAATATTTGAAGAAGGAATATCTACAACTCTATGACCAGCCATGCTAGCATTTCTTACTCTAGTTAAATAATCTGCAATAGTATCTGTATACATAATCTTTAATTTACCAACTTGCTTTTGTTACACCTGGGATTAAACCTTTATTTGCCATTTCTCTAAACATTACTCTAGATAGACCAAATTGTCTAATGTAACCTTTAGGTCTACCTGTAAGCTTACATCTATTATGAAGTCTAACTGGAGAAGCATTTTTTGGGAGTTTTTGAAGACCAATATAGTCATTAGCATCTTTCAAAGACTTTCTTTTAGCTGCATACTTTGCAACTATACGTTGTCTTTTTCTTTCCCTAGCTTTCATTGATTCTTTTGCCATATTATTGTTTTTTAAAAGGTAATCCTAGATCTGTTAATAATTGTTTTGCCTCTTTATCAGAGTTTGTATTTGTTACAAATGTTATATCCATCCCAGAAATCTTATTCACTTTATCAATATTAATTTCAGGAAATATAATTTGTTCTTTTATTCCAAGGTTATAGTTACCTCTTCCATCAAAGCCATCCGCTTTTATACCTTGGAAGTCTCTAACCCTAGGTAATGCAATTGTAATAAGTCTATCAAGAAACTCATACATTCTATCTCCTCTCAAAGTAACTTTTGCACCGATAGGTGTGCCTTTTCTCAGCTTAAAAGAAGCAACATCCTTTTTTGATAATGTAGCTATAGCCTTTTGACCTGAAATTAGAGTTAGTTCTTCAACTGCATGATCAACAAGCTTTTTATCACTCACAGCAGCTCCAACACCTCTTGAAATAACAATTTTATCTAATGTAGGAACCTGCATTATATTTGCTAAACCAAGCTTGTCTTTAAGCTCATTAGCAATCTTACTTGAATAATCTTCTTTTAATCTTGGTATATTAGACATAATTAAATAATTTCTTTAGATTTTGTAGATATACGTACTTTTTTACCATCTTCATTTTTATATCCAATCCTTGTTTTCTCTCCTTCTTTTGTCATTAATGATATATTAGAAATATTAATTGGGAGTTGTTTTTCAATTATTCCACCTTTTGGATTTTCAGAATTAGGTTTTGTATGTCTTTTAACAGTATTCACACCTTCAACTAATGCTTTATTTGAATTGTATAATACTTTAAGAACAGTACCCTTTGTTCCCTTGTACTCACCAGTAATAACCATTACTTGATCTCCTTTTTTAATTTTTATCTTATTCATATCTCTATTATAAAACTTCAGGCGCAAGAGAAACAATCTTCATAAACTGTTTTTCTCTTAATTCTCTAGCTACTGGACCAAAAACCCTTGTACCTCTCATTTCTCCAGTTTGAGCAAGTAATACACATGCATTCTCATCAAATCTGATATATGATCCATCATTTCTTCTAACTTCTTTTTTTGTTCTCACAACTACAGCTATAGAAACTTGACCTTTCTTAACTGTTCCATTAGGTGTTGCATCCTTAACAGTAACAACAATTTTGTCACCAATTCTAGCATACCTTCTTTTAGTTCCACCCAATACACGTATTGTAAGAACTTCTTTTGCTCCAGTATTATCTGCTACTTTAAGTCTTGATTCTTGTTGTACCATTTTATTTTGCTCTTTCTATTATTTCTACAATTCTCCACTTTTTTGTTTTGCTCATCGGTCTAGTCTCCATTATTCTTACAGTATCTCCTTCATTACAGTCATTCTTCTCGTCATGAGCAACATATTTTTTTGTCTTTAAAACAAATTTACCGTAAACGGGATGTTTCACCTTTTTAACCTCTGCTACTACAACAGACTTTTCCATTTTATCAGAGGATACGATCCCTATTCTCTCTTTTCTTAGACTTCTAGTTGACATTTAATCTTGTTTTTTTTCGTTTAAAACTGTTTTTAGCTTAGCAAGCTGTCTTCTTAAAATTTTAATTTCAAGAGGATTTTCTATTGTTTGAACTGTGTTATTAAATTTTAACTGTGATAGCTTCTTTGAAGTATCAGTTAATTTTTCATTTAACTCATCGGTTGACATATTTCTTATTTCACTAATTTTCATAATATTCTTTAAAATCTCTTGCAATTATAAACTTTGTTGTTACTGGTAATTTTTGAGCAGCTAACCTAAGAGCTTCTTTTGCAACAGCAACAGGCACACCTGATACTTCAAAAAGAACTCTACCTGGTTTTACAACTGCAACAAAATACTCAGGAGCACCTTTTCCTTTACCCATTCTAACCTCAAGAGGTTTTTTTGTGATTGGTTTATCTGGAAATATTTTAATCCAAAGCTGACCTTCTCTTTTCATATATCTAGTAGCAGCAATCCTAGCAGCCTCTATTTGCCTAGAAGTAATAAACTTAGATTCTAAAGATTTTATTCCAAACATACCATTAGAAAGTCTATGACCTCTTTGAGATAAACCTTTCATTTTACCTTTCTGTGCTTTTCTAAATTTGGTTCTTTTAGGTTGTAACATATCTAATTAATTTTTTCTATCTCTTTGTCTATTATTCTTTTTTGAATTATTAGATGATTTTTTCATACCTGTTAAAGGAGATAATTCTCTTTTACCATAAACCTCACCTTTCATAATCCAAACTTTAATCCCAAGTTTACCATAAGTTGTATTAGCCTCAACAATAGCATAGTCAATATCAGCTCTGAATGTTGAAAGAGGTATTCTTCCATCCTTGTAAGATTCAGATCTAGCCATTTCAGCGCCATTCAACCTACCTGAGATTTGAATTTTAATTCCTTCTGCATTCATTCTCATTGATGCAGCAATAGCCATTTTGATAGCTCTTCTGAAAGATATTCTATTTTCAATTTGTCTTGCGATACTATTTCCAACAAGGAACGCATCTAATTCTGGACGTTTAATTTCAAATATATTAAGCTGAATATCTTTAGCTGTAATTTTTTTAAGTTCTTCTTTTAATTTATCAACTTCTGATCCTGCTTTACCAATAATTATACCTGGTCTTGCAGTAGTTACAGTTATAATAATTAATTTAGAAGTCCTTTCAATTATAATACTAGAGACACTAGCACGAGAAAGTCTTGCATAAATATATTTTCTGATCTTATCATCCTCTGCAATTTTATCACCATAATCTCTACCACCCCACCAGTTAGAATCCCAGCCTCTAATAATTCCTAATCTATTTCCTATTGGATTTGTCTTTTGTCCCATTTAATTAATTGTTTTTGATGAAAGTACTAATGTTACATGATTAGATCTCTTTCTAATTCTATGAGCTCTACCTTGAGGAGCCGTTCTTATTCTTTTAAGCATACTACCGCCATCCACTCTAATTTCTTTGACAAATAGTTGAGCTGCATCTATGTTTGAATCTTCATTCTTAGACTGCCAGTTTGAAATAGCTGAAACTAAAAGTTTTTCTAGTCTTCTTGAAGCCTCTTTAGGACTGAACTTAAGTATAGATAATGCATTTGATATATCCTCACCCCTAATCTGATCAGCTACAAGACGCATTTTCCTTGGAGAAGTTGGACAATTATTAAGTTTAGCAAAAACTATATCTTTTTTTGCTTCTTTAATTTTATCAGCGCTATTTCTTTTTCTTGATCCCATTTAATTAATCAATATTAATTTATCTTTTATTTCCTGTATGACCTCTAAATGATCTAGTTGGAGAAAACTCTCCTAATTTATGTCCTACCATGTTTTCTGTTACATAAACTGGAATGAACTGTTTCCCATTGTGAACTGCAATTGTTTGACCAACAAAATCAGGAATAATCATAGAAGATCTAGACCATGTTTTAATAACAGATTTCTTATTATCTTCAATATTTTTATTTACCTTTTTTAGAAGGCTTAGATGAACATATGGTCCTTTTTTTAATGATCTTGACATACTATATTATTTTTTTCTTCTTTCAATTATAAACTTAGAAGATGATTTCTTTTTTGATCTTGTTCTGAAACCTTTAGCTGGTATTCCTTTTTTAGATCTAGGATGACCACCTGAAGCTTTACCTTCTCCACCACCCATCGGATGATCAACAGGGTTCATTGCTACCGGTCTAGTTCTGGGTCTTCTACCTAACCATCTTTTTCTTCCTGCTTTTCCAGATGAGGTAAGTTGATTATCAGAGTTTGAAACTGCGCCAACAGTAGCATAACAAGTATTAAGAATCATTCTTGTTTCACCTGAAGGCAGCTTGACATTACAATACTTCCCATCTTTAGCCATAAGTTGTGCAAAAGAACCAGCACTTCTTGAGATACTAGCACCTTTACCTGGATTTAACTCAATACATGAAATAATTGTACCTAATGGAATGTTAACAATTGGCATAGCGTTTCCAATCTCAGGAGAAGCAGATTCTCCAGAAATAATACTTTGCCCAATTTTTAGTCCATTTTGTGCTATTATATATCTCTTTTCTCCATCTTTATACTCTAAAAGAGAAATAAATGCAGATCTATTAGGGTCATATTCTATTGATTTAACTTCAGCAATAACATCAAATTTATCTCTTTTAAAATCTATTAATCTATATCTTTTTTTATGACCACCTCCTCTGTACTTACTAGTCATTTTACCATTATTATTTCTTCCACCAGTTCTTTTCTTGGTAGTAAGTAATGACTTTTCAGGTTTATCTGTTGTAATAGCATCAAATCCATTAACAACTCTAAATCTCTGTGACGGTGTAACTGGTTTTAATTTTCTTACTGGCATAATTATAGATTTGCAAAGAAGTCAATTCTGTCTCCTTCTGAAATTTTAACAATAGCTTTTTTGTATGCTCCTTTTTTACTTATTTGAACACCTTTTTTAGTGAATCTTGTTTTTGATTCAGATCCATAAATCATAGTTCTAACTTTAACAACTGAAACCCCATATGAAGATTCAACAGCTTTTTTTATTTCAACCTTGTTTGCAGATTTAGAAACAATAAAGGTGTATGAATTTCTTAATTCACTTTCATTAGTTGCCTTTTCAGTTAATATTGGTTTTATAAGTATGTCCATAATCTATTTTATTTCAAGGTTGATTCGATTCCTTCAACCGCACTTTCTAAAATTAAAATATTGTTAGCATCCGTTATTTCATAAGTGTTTAACTCTGAGTTTATTACAACTTTTGAGTTTTTAAAATTTCGTGACGACAAATATATATTTTTATTTATATCACTTGTTACTAGTAAAGTCTTTTTTGTTTCAAGTCCAAAAGCCTTTATAATATTTATATAATCTGATGTTTTTGGGTTTGATAAATTAAAATCTTCAAGAATTAAAATTTCTTTATTTTTTGCTTTGTATGCAAGAGCAGATTTTCTAGCTAATTTTTTAACTTTTTTATTAACCTTTTGATCATAAGAACGTGGTCTAGGACCAAAAATCCTACCACCACCTCTAAATAATGGGTTTTTAATACTTCCCGCTCTAGCCGTACCTGTTCCTTTCTGCTTCTTAATCTTTCTTGTACTACCTGCAATCTCACCTCTTTCTTTTGATTTATGAAGACCTTTTCTATTATTAGCAAGATATTGCTTAACATCAAGATAAATAGCGTGATCGTTAGGCTCAATACCAAATATTAGTTTATCTAACTTGACTTTTTTATCAGTCTCTTTACCTTTTATATTATGTACTTTAAGCTCCATTACTTTTGAACAATTATATATGAGTTATTGTGTCCAGGAACACTTCCTTTAACAATTAAAATATTTTCTTCTGACATTACCTTAACTACCTTAAGGTTTAATACTTTGACTTTTGAATTACCAGTTTGACCTGCCATTCTCATTCCTTTAAAAACTCTTGAAGGACTGGAACCAGCACCAATTGAACCAGGAGCTCTTAATCTATTATGTTGACCATGAGTAGAATCACCAACACCTCTAAAGCTATGTCTTTTAACTACACCTTGAAAACCCTTACCTTTTGTAATTCCTGAAACATCAACAAATTCACCTTCTAAAAAGTGATCTACTGTAATTTTATCTCCTAATTTAAGATCGCCTTCAAACCCTTTAAACTCAACTAATTTATTCATCGGATTTGACTTACTTTTTTTGAATTGACCTTCATAGGATTTTGTAGTATTCTTAGATTTCTCGTCAAAACCAAGCTGAAAAGAAGAATAGCCTTCTTTATCTTCAGTTTTAACCTGAGTTATAGTACATGGACCCGCTTGAAGAATTGTACAAGGAATGTTTTTACCATTCTCATCATAAATACTTGTCATTCCAATTTTTTTTCCAATAATACCAGACATAATTATTATACTTTAATTTCTACTTCAACTCCACTAGGAAGTTCTAATTTCATAAGCGCATCAACAGTTTTAGAGGATGAACTGTAAATATCTAAAAGCCTCTTGTAAGAACATAACTTGAATTGTTCTCTTGATTTTTTGTTTACATGAGGAGATCTAAGAACAGTGAATATTTTCTTATGAGTTGGTAAAGGTATAGGACCTGTAACTATAGCTCCAGTATTTTTTACAGTTTTGACAATCTTATCAGCTGACTTATCAACTAGATTGTAATCATAAGATTTTAATTTTATTCTAATTTTTTGACTCATATCTATATGTTTAATCTGTTGTATTTCCTTTTACTTCAGAAATAACAGTTTCTGAGATATTTGTAGGGGTTTGATCATAATGAGAAAACTCCATTGTTGATGTAGCTCTTCCAGATGAAAGAGTTCTTAGTGAAGTTACATATCCAAACATTTCAGATAATGGAACTTCTCCTTTTACAACCTTTGCTCCAGCTCTATCATCCATTGAACTAACTTGACCTCTTCTTCTATTTAAATCTCCCACTATATCACCCATGTTTTCTTCAGGAGTAATTACTTCAAATTTCATTATAGGTTCCATAATAACTGCTTTTGCAGCTTTTGCAGCTTTTCTGAAAGCAAGTCTTGCTGCTAACTCAAAAGATAAAGAATCAGAATCTACAGGATGAAAGGAACCATCTTTCAAGGTAACTTTCATTGAATCCACTTCAAATCCTGCAAGAGGACCATTTTTCATTGAATCTTTAAAACCTTTTTCTACAGAAGGAATGTATTCTCTTGGAATATTTCCACCTTTAATAAGATTAACAAATTCAAGACCTGATTTTCCTTTTTCTCCTGGTTCAATTGTAAATACTATATCTGCGAATTTACCTCGACCACCTGTTTGTTTTTTATAAGTTTCTCTGTGATCTGCAGATTGAGTAAGAGATTCTTTATACTCAACTTGAGGTTGACCTTGATTAACTTCAACCTTAAATTCTCTTCTAAGTCTATCTACAAGAATATCAAGATGTAGTTCACCCATACCAGAAATAACAGTTTGTCCAGATGCTTCATCAGTTTTTACCTGGAAAGTTGGATCTTCTTCAGCTAGTTTTCCAAGAGCCATTCCTAATTTATCAATATCAGCTTTAGTTTTTGGCTCAACTGCAACACCAATAACTGGATCAGGAAAGTCCATGCTCTCTAATATTATAGGATCTTTCTCTGAGGATAAAGTGTCACCTGTTTTAATATCTTTGAAACCAACAGCTGCCCCAATATCTCCAGCCTCAATATAGTCAATAGCATTCTGTTTATTAGAATGCATTTGATAGATTCTAGAAATTCTCTCTCTATTTTCGGATCTATTATTTAATATGTATGAACCTGCATCAAGTCTACCAGAGTAAACTCTAAAAAATGCTAGTCTTCCAACATAAGGGTCAGTAGCAATTTTAAATGCAAGAGCAGAAAAAGGTTCAGATGCATTTGGAAGTCTAGAAATTTCTTCGTCAGAATCAGGTTTAGTACCTATAATAGCTTCTTTGTCAAGAGGTGAAGGTAAATACCTACAAACAGCATCTAATAAAAACTGTACGCCTTTATTTTTAAATGCAGAACCACAAACCATTGGAATAATACTAATATCCTGAGTTGCAGCTCTAAGCGCATTGTGAACTTCATCTTCAGTAATAGAATCAGGATCTTCAAAATACTTCTCTAAAAGGTTTTCGTCATATTCAGCCACAGCTTCAATTAATTCACCTCTAAGCTTTTTAGATTCGTCTTTTAAATCATCCGGAATATCAACGATATCAAATGTTGAACCATAGTTTTCGTCATGCCATACAATAGCTTGATTTTTTACAAGATCCACAATACCTTTAAAATCTTCTTCATCGCCTATATTAAGTACTATTGGAACGGCTTTAGATCCAAGCTTTTCAATAACTTGTTTACAAACACCTAAAAAGTTGGAACCTTGTCTGTCCATTTTGTTTACAAAACCTATTCTTGGTACTTTATAATTATCAGCTAATCTCCAGTTAGTTTCAGATTGAGGTTCTACTCCATCAACAGCAGAAAACAAGAAAACTAGACCATCTAATACTCTTAAGGATCTATTTACCTCTACAGTAAAATCAACGTGACCAGGAGTATCAATTATATTAAAGTGATAAGCTTTAGTGTCAGCGATAGATTTACCTTGATCAGTTGGAAAATTCCAACTACAAGTTGTTGCAGCAGATGTAATTGTAATTCCTCTTTCCTGTTCTTGCTCCATCCAATCCATGGTTGCAGCACCATCATGCACCTCACCAATTTTATGACTTACACCAGTGTAAAATAAAACTCTTTCAGTAGTAGTTGTTTTACCTGCATCAATGTGAGCAGCAATACCAATATTTCTTGTAAATTTTAGATCTCTTGACATACAATTAAATTAAAATCTGAAATGTGAAAAGGCTTTGTTAGCTTCAGCCATTTTATGAGTATCAACTCTTTTCTTTACAGCAGCTCCTTCTTCTTTTGCAGCAGCTAATATTTCCTGAGCTAATTTAACAGCCATAGATTTTTCATTTCTCTTTCTTGAAGCTGTAATTAACCATTTCATGGCAATTGAAATTTTTCTATCTGGTCTTATAGGGGAAGGTATTTGAAAAGTTGCACCACCAACTCTTCTACTTCTTACCTCTACATGAGGCATAACATTAGAAAGGGCATCTTTCCATAATTCAAGCGAAGTCTTTTCTTCATCACCCTTTTTACTTTCAACTATATCAATAGCATCATAAAAAACTTTATAAGCAGTAGATTTTTTACCCTGTAACATAAGGTTATTAACAAATCTAGATACTAATTGATCGTGAAACTTTGGATCAGGAATTAGTGGTCTCTTTTTAGATTGTTTCTTTCTCATTTAGGGATTATTTTTTTGGTTTTTTTCCTCCATACTTGGACCTTCTTTGAAGTCTCCCTTCTACACCAGCTGTGTCAAGCGCTCCTCTAACAATATGGTATCTAACACCAGGAAGATCTTTTACTCTACCACCGCGAACAAGAACAATTGAGTGTTCCTGAAGGTTATGACCTTCTCCTGGAATGTATGCATTTACTTCTTTACCATTAGTAAGCCTTACTCTTGCAACTTTTCTCATTGCAGAGTTTGGTTTCTTAGGAGTAGTAGTGTAAACCCTAGTACAAACACCTCTTTTTTGAGGAGATTTGTTGAGGGCTACCGACTTACTCTTCTTAGTCGAAGAAGTCCTTCCTTTTCTTACTAATTGCGATATTGTTGGCATACAATAATTTTTATTTTCCGTATTAAAGCGTGCAAATTTAAAATATATTTTGGTTTTAGTGGTTATAAATTCATGTTTTTTTTAAAAAAAACAATTATAAATCTTAACAAATTACGCCTGAGGCAATTAATTGTGTATTATCGTATATAGCAACGAATTGACCCGGAGTGATAGCAGATTGAAATTCTTCAAATTCAACATATAAAAACTCTAGATGTTTATGAAGTGATATTTTTTGAAGCTTTTGCCTATATCTAATTCTTGCAGTAAGATTTAGATCATAAGAATTTTGGTAATTATATTGATCGTTGACCCAATTAATTTCAGATAGTTTAACTTTTAAAACCTTTTTTAGTAAACCTGGATGGTCTTTTCCTTCGCCAACAAATATTTCATTTGTTAACGTATTAGTCCCTATTATAAATAAAGGTTCATTATAACCTCCAATTGCAAGACCTTTTCTCTGACCAATCGTGAAAAAGTGTGCACCCTGGTGCTGACCTATAATTTTACCATCTAAGGTTTTATAATCAATATGCCTAGATAAATTAGACAATCTCTTATAATTATTACTTTCATTAGAGTATTGATTGAAAACTTTAGAATTAGCTAAAATCTCTATAACATTTCCAGTTTTTTTCTTTAGCTTCTGCTGAAGAAAATCTGGAAGACTAACTTTACCAACAAAACAAAGTCCTTGTGAGTCTTTTTTTTCTGCTGTTACAAGATTATTTGTTTTTGCGATCTCTCGAACCTCAGATTTTTTCAAATTTCCTATTGGAAATAATACCTTATCCAGATGTTTTTGATTTAATTGACACAAAAAATAAGATTGATCCTTTGTCTCATCAAGACCTGAATGTAATTGATATGAATTGTTATTCTGGATAACTTTACTATAGTGTCCAGTTGCAACATAATCTGCACCCAATGAAAGTGCTATATCCATAAATACATCAAATTTTATTTCTCTATTACATAAAATATCAGGGTTAGGAGTATTTCCTTTTGAATACTCGTCAAACATATAATCTATAATTTTATCCTTGTATTGTTTACTTAAATCTACAGTTTGAAAGGGTATATTAAGCTTTTCAGCAACTAACATGGCGTCATTACTGTCTTCTAACCATGGGCATTCATCTGAAATAGTTACATTTTCATCATGCCAATTTTTCATGAATAATCCAATTATTTCAAAACCTTGTTCCTTAAGTAGAAATGCTGCAACACTTGAATCAACACCGCCAGACAGGGCGACAACTACTTTATTATTTTTCATGAAAATTACTTACCTCTACTTTTCTTTTGTTTTTCTGCTTCTTCTAGAGCTTTTTGAAGTCTTGCTCTAAACCCACCTACTTTTACAGGTTTCTTTTTATTTTCCTCAATTTCAGTCAAAATTTTATTGTCATCTATTATAAAGTTCTTGATAATTAGCATTAGAATAATTGTAAGAACATTGGAAACAAAGTAATACAGACTCAAGCCACTAGCATAATTATTGAAGAAAAACAACATCATTAATGGCATCATGTACATTATCAATTTCATGTTAACACCACCAGTTTGGGAAGCTGACATCATCTGATCACCTGTAGTCATTTTAGTGTAGAAAAATATTGCTATAGATGCTAAAATTGGAAAAAGACTTACATGATCTCCGTATAGAGGTATGTAAAATCCTAGTTCTAATATAGAATCATAGGATGATAGATCATCTGCCCATAAAAAACTCTTTTGTCTAAGAGAAAAGGCTACTGGGAAAAAAGTAAACAATGCAAAAAACAATGGCATCTGTAAAAGTGCAGGTAAACAACCTGACATAGGATTAGCTCCAGACTTAGTGTATAAATTCATAGTCTCCTTTTGCTTTTTCATTGGATCATCCTTAAATTTTTCATTTATAACTTGAAGCTCAGGTTTTAAAATTTTCATTTTTATCTGAGACAAGTATGACTTATAGGTAAGAGGCGAAATTGCTATTTTCACAATTATTGTCATTATTATAATTGCTATACCATATGAAAAGTAATTTGTTAAAAATGAAAATAGAGGAAAGAATACAAATCTATTTAACCACCCAAAAATTCCCCAGCCTATAGGAACTGAATTTTCAAGATTAAGATTATAATCTTTTAATAGTTCATAATCAGTAGGCCCAAAATACATACTGTAACTAAGGGTATTATTAGAAGTAAGATTAAGAGGTACATTCGCAGAAAACCTCTTGGTGAAAATGTTATTTAAGGTTTCATTACTTGCTAAATCTTCTGAACTAATTTCTACATCATTTGATTGATTATCTAAAATAAGAATTGAACTAAAAAAATGTTCTCTAAATGATATCCAATTAACATTGTTAATATTTTTATTTTTTGTTCCAGCTACAGATAAATATGAATCTTTTTCATCTTCAAATCCATAAGAAAGTGCAGTATATCTATTTTCATAATCTATACTTTTAGAATTTCTAAAAGAATCTTTTTTCCAAATTAATTCAACTCCATCTGAATTTAAAATATTATTAAAATCATTTAATTTTAAATCAAAATCGATTATACTTGAATCCTCTTCGAGAGTAAAAGTTAATTCAAGTGATCTTTTATCATCAATTTCTGTAATTAATTTAATTTTTGATTTATCTCTTATTATTTCAGCAGTATAAACTAAATCTCCTGTATTAATTATTGAGTTTCTACCATTTGGAATATTATAACTAAAAACAGATTTATTATTATTAACTAAGAATAATGGCTCATCATTATAATTAATAAAATTTTTAAGCAATAGTTTATTAATATTAGCACCATCTGTACTTATTTCAAATAAAATATTTTCATTCTCTAAAGTAATTATTTCCTCTACAAAGTTTTCATCTAAGTTTAACTCATTAGAGTTTTCCTCATAATTATTCAAATTGATAGAATTATCATTTACTTGATCTAGAACATCTTCAACAGCAATATCTTGTTGGTTTTCAATAATATTTGATTGGTTGTCGTAAAACCAAAACATTAGTATTACTGAAATAAGTAAAAAACCAATAAACTGAAGAGGATCAAACTTATTTTGCTCCATAGTTATTTATTTAAATATTTTTTTAGACTAGCTTTTACAAAGTTTACAAAAATTGGATGAGGATTATATACTGAACTCTTATATTCTGGATGAAATTGAACTCCAACAAACCATGGATGATCAATATTTTCTATAATTTCAACAAGCTTTGTGTCAGGATTAAATCCAGCTACAATAAATTTATCATCAAATATTTTTTTAGAATATTCATTATTAAATTCATATCTGTGTCTGTGTCTTTCTGAAATTAATTTTTTCTTATAGACTTTATATGATATTGTTTTTTTGATTAATTCACAGTCCCATGCTCCAAGTCTCATTGTTCCACCCATATCTACAATTTCTTTCTGAGAAGTCATCAAGTCTATAACGGGATCTTTACATTTTTCCGATATCTCAGTAGAATTAGCATACCTTATCTTCTTAACATTTCTAGCATATTCTATAACGGCCATTTGCATTCCAAGACAAATTCCTAAAAATGGAATCTTATTAACTCTCGCATATTCAACTGCTAGTATTTTTCCATCTAAACCCCTCTGACCGAATCCAGGAGCAACAATTATTCCATCGAGATCATTGAGATTTTTTCTAATATTTTCTTTATCGATATATTCGGAATGAATTGATTTGACATTAACTCTTACCTCATTTTCTGTTCCTGCATGAATAAGTGATTCTAGGATAGACTTGTAGGAATCATTTAGCTCAACATATTTTCCAATTAAACCAATATTAATCTGATGATTAGGGTTCTTAAGTTTATGAAGAAAGTTTTTCCATTTATCAAGGTTAGGTTCAGTTTCCTTAATTTTAAATTTCTCTAAGGTTACTTTATCTAGGCCTTCATCCATCATTTTTATAGGAACATCATAAATAGTCTCTACGTCAATTGATTGAATTACACAATTAAACTTAACATTACAAAATAGTGCAAGTTTATTTTTTATTTCATCTGATAATTCTCTTTCTGTTCTACAAACTAAAACATCTGCTTTCAATCCGAGTTCCATTAAAGTTTTAACAGAGTGTTGAGTGGGTTTTGTCTTAAGCTCCCCAGTAGCAGATAAAAAAGGTATTAATGTTAAATGGATTACCATTGAATTTTCTGGCCCTTCTTCATAAATTACTTGCCTTACTGCTTCTAGGAAAGGTAGAGATTCAATATCTCCAACAGTTCCTCCAATCTCAGTAATTATTATATCTAAATTATTTTTATGATTTAGGTTTCTAATATTTTCCTTTATTTCATTAGTAATGTGAGGAATAACCTGAACAGTTTTACCAAGAAATTCTCCTTTTCTTTCTTTCTCTATTACGTTCTGGTATATTTTACCAGTTGTCACATTATTTCTTTGAGAAGTATTTACGCTTAAAAATCTTTCATAATGACCCAAATCTAAATCAGTTTCAGCTCCATCATCAGTAACATAACACTCACCGTGTTCATAAGGGTTCAATGTTCCAGGGTCAACATTAATATATGGGTCTAATTTTTGAATACCAACATTTAGCCCTTGAGCCTGAAGTAATCTTGCTAAAGAAGCTGAAATAATGCCTTTACCTAATGATGATGTAACACCACCTGTAACAAAAATATATTTTGGTTTATTCATCCGGATAGAATATTATTTCCGGACTCAAATTTACAAAATATTAAAGTATAATGTAATTTATTAATCAATAATCTCCTCAATGCCATAATCTTTATGCATTAGAATAAACATAGAAGAGTTATATAAACCTCCCAAGGTATCTTTTTTATATAAAAATTTAGATTCAGTGTAAATTTGTTCATCATACTTAACAGTTTTATTTAGATTATTATCAATTAAAACCCTTAGTAAAATATCTTTAGTTACATCATAACCTCTAATAATATCCTTATTGGGAAAGCTTCCAAAAGAACTAATGTAATTGCTTTCAAAATTTGAAATCGAGTCATTATTAATTTTTTTGGAAATAGAACTATAAGTAAATCCTAAGTTTCCAAGATCCTTAATATTTATGCTTGGATCATCAAATTGATTTCCTCTATATGTTGTATAAAGTCTAACATCACGTTCAGATGTTATTTGAGAATTGAGTTGAGAAACAACACTTGAAATCAAAGTGAATATTTCAGATTCAATTATTACTTTGTTTGGAATTGAATCCACTAAAAGTGAATCAAGAAGCTCAGGAAGAATATAACCCTCAAACTCTGGTTTTATTTTAATTGAATTAGGAAAAATATTAGTTAGTCTACTTTCAATTTCTTGATTTAAAGAGTCAGCTATAATTACAATGTTTTCTTCTTTATTAATATTTTCATCTAAATATTTTAACATTCTATCTCTTAAAAGTTTTCTTGGAGTCACTGTTTGAACCACGCCTTTAATAATATTAATAGGAATTGTGGATAATGGAAAAACTTTAGGAATAGCATTTAAAAATTCAAGGTTAGAAAAAGTTTCAAAATTTCTTGGAATTATTGGACCAATTATAACATCTGAATTGGTAATATTTTCATTATTAGATATCTGTAATATTTTATTTCTAGAATTTTCAGTATCAAAAACATTAACATTAAATGAAAGGTTTAATTTTTTTAAATCTTCTATTGCAAATAAAAAACCAGAGTAAAAATCTAACGCTATAGTATAAAGATTCCTATCTTCAAATAAAGATTCCACTTCTTTAATTGAATCATAATTTATTAATGCTGATCTAAAAGGAAGTAAAACAGAAACATTCAATTGATCATTTTTTTTTCTTTTTTTTGAATAAATTGAATCTAGTGTCAAAATTGATTTAGATAATCTTAGTGAATCCAACTTAATTGGCTGAATCTCTTGTATAGATGTAAAAACTGGAATTAAAATAATTGACCTCCTTCTTAATCTAGAATCTCTAAGCTCCGGATTCAATTCTAATATATCATTAATATCTATGTCATATTTTTGTGAAATTGAAAAAAGTGTCTCTTTTCTCTCAACTGAATGAGAAATTGTATCAGAAATAATATTTTGGGAAAATATTACCTGATTAATCGATATAACTAATATCCATAAATTGAGCTTCTTCATTTACTTTTGTTTTTCAAGTTTCCATCTCTCATAATCCTCATTATTAACAATATAGGACCAATGTAATAAAGACTGTTGAATTCTAGGTGAAATAGTTTTTGAATTTTCAATTTTGAATCCCGATTTAAATATTTTATTATAGATAGAATTTCTGAACCTTCCTTTTGGGCCACAGAATGCAAGCCATCTTTTTATTTGTCTTTCATCATCTTCATGACGTCTACCAGAAAAATACTTACAATACCATTCGAACCACCCCCTAGGGTCATCTGTGTGAATCCACCCTTTAGCTTCCCATTCCTCTTGTGATTGTCCTGACTTAATTTTAAAATAATTAATCTCTTTATTATAATTCTTTGATAAAAAATAACTTTTATCCAAATCTAAAAACCATTCCTTTGGGAAAATTCTGTAGTCAACAAGTTGATTAAAATAAGTACCTCCAAATATACCTTTATGAAGCATTTTTTTTGGAGTTAACATTGGTTTAAATGAACTATATAGTTCTTCCATATTTATTTTATTCCCATTCAATTGTCGCAGGAGGTTTCGAACTTATATCATAAACAACTCTATTAATTCCTTTAACTTTATTAATTATATTATTTGAGACTTCTTTTAAGAAATCATTTGGGAATTCATACCAATCAGCAGTCATTCCATCTGTTGAAACTACCGCCCTTAATGCAACACATCTCTCATATGTTCTTTCATCTCCCATTACACCAACACTTTTTACAGGAAGTAATATAGAGCCTGCTTGCCAAATTTTATCATATAAATCCCATTGTTTTAGTCCGTCAATATAAATTTTATCAGCCTCTTGAATTAGTTTGACACTATCAAAATCAACTTCCCCAAGAATTCTTATACCAAGACCAGGGCCAGGAAAAGGGTGTCTGTTTAAAATATCTGGATACATATTTAGTGACTTACCTATCCTCCTTACTTCATCTTTAAAGAGCATTTTCAGTGGTTCAACTACTTTGAGATTCATTTTTTCAGGAAGTCCCCCAACATTATGATGAGATTTAATTGTTGCAGAAGGCCCCTTGACTGATATAGACTCTATTACATCTGGATAAATTGTTCCTTGAGCTAACCACTTTGCATTTTCAATTTTCTTAGATTCTTCCTCAAAAACCTTTACAAATGTATTACCTATTATTTTTCTCTTTTTTTCTGGATCTGTAACTCCATGTAGAGATTCTATAAATAATTTTGATGAGTCTACTCCTTTAACATTTAGACCCATTCCTGTGTATTGTTCTAGAACTTCTTCATATTCGTTTTTTCTTAAGAGACCATTGTTTACAAATACACAAAATAAGTTGTCTCCAATTGCTTTATCTAAAAGTACAGCTGCTACGCTTGAGTCAACTCCACCTGATAAACCTAATATAACTTTGTCATCTTTAAGCTGAGCCTTAAGATCAGAAACAGTTCTATCTATAAAAGATTCTGGATTCCATTCTTTTATAAATTTAAATTCATTAATAAAAAAGTTTTCAAAAATTTTCAATCCATTTTCTGAATGGAAAACTTCTGGATGAAACTGAAGAGCATACAAATTAAGAGACTCAATACAATAAGCTGCATTCTTAACAGAGTCTGTACTTGCAATAAGCTTTGCTCCATCTGGAAGAGAAGTTATAGTGTCTCCATGGCTCATCCAAACTTGATTATTAGTTTTAATACTCTTAAATAACTTACATTCACTATCAATGAAAGATAGTCTTGCTCTTCCATATTCCCTTGAATTTGAATTTTCCACATTTCCATTTAAACTTTTTGCAATTAATTGAGCTCCATAACAAATTGCGATAACAGGTTTTTGCCCCAAAAAACTTTCAAGATTTATTCGGGGTGAGTCTTTTTGATTTACAGAGAAAGGTGAGCCAGATAAAACAACTGCCTTGAACTGGTCTAGATTTTCAGGAATATTATTAAATGGTGAGATTTCACAGTATATAAATAACTCTCTAATTCTTCTTGCTATTAGTTGAGTGTATTGAGATCCAAAATCAATTATTAAGACTTTATTCTGCATGGGCAAAAATACAATTATAAATTAATCTTCAAGATTTATAACTAATATTTTATCATCTGAAATAGGTACTTTATCTATTATATAATCAATTAACTCTTGACCCTTAAACGAATAAAAATTACCAAAGTTTAAATATCTTTCTTGATCGATACCTTTAGGATGAATAGATTCATAGATATTTTTGATATTATTTAATTCAGTTTCGTGATTTTTCTGTTCAGCTTTTTTTAATTTTTTTTCAAGATCAGTCAAGCCTTTAATTTGCTTTTTTTCTTGAGCATTTAATGCACCAATAAATGATTCATTTGTCTTAATTGAAACTCTTCTCAAGTCATCAAATTGATTAGACAAAGTGTTCTTTAGAGAATCGAAATTTAGTTTTAATTTAGATAGGCTGTTAATTTTAAAATTAATTAAATCATCTAACTTCCCCATAAAATATTTGATTTCGACATCACTCTTAGTTATTTTTTTTGAGATTTTTTTGTCTAAAATATATGCAGAATGCCTAAGTTTTAATATTGGAAATTGAATATTATTGTTTTCAAAATAAGTCTTTAGCTGCATCCAGTATTTCAATTCGTTTGGACCTCCTACATAACAAATATTTGGCAGAATTTTCTCTTGATATAATGGTCTCATTAAAACATTTGGAGAGAAAAACTCTGGATTAGATTCAATTTGATTAATTATTTGATCCGAAGTATATTCTTTTTCATCATCAACAATAAATAGGTTTTCTTTCTTTCTAATTCTTTTTCTTCCATTTTTAGTAAACTTAAAAAAATTTATATCTGAAGGATTAACCTGTGGTTTATATGACTTAAAGTTATTTTGAATATTGTTAATTTGATCTTCTGAGTCAACTTTACATGTTGAATATAAAATCTCATTTTTAAATTGTTCTGAAAATAATTCCTTAAAAGCCTTTTTATTAGAGTCAATAATTATGAGCCCATGTTTACTAAATAATGAATCTATAAATTTTATAGTAGCAGTGGATAGACTATCTGAATAAGTGTAGGACGAGTCAATTAAACTTTCCAATAAATCTTTAAATTCAAAATCAATTATACAATCTTTATAAGATCGTATCACTTCTTCAAAACCATCTAACTTGATTTTACCTACAGGGGAGTCTTTAGAATCAAGATTCCAAATAACACTATTATTTTCAAAATTTACCTCTGATATTTCATCAAAATCATGATCCTCACTAGCTATCCAAAAGACAGGAACATATTTAAAGTCATTAATCTTAGAATTTAAGTAATTAGCTATTGAAATTACCTGAGCAATTTTGTATAAAACCATTAATGGTCCAGAGAATATATTAAGCTGGTGACCTGTTGTTATTGATAAAGTGTTAGAATCAGATAATGATTGAATATTTTTTGAGGTTTTATCTGAAGTTTGTAAATCTGAATATTGCTTATTTAACTCTTTAACTAAGACTTTTCTTTTATCTGCTGTGAATAGATTCTTTTTATTTTCAGAATGATTTATAATATTTTCTTCACTAAAAAATGAATTAACATATTTAGAAGCTTTGACATCTTGTAGAATAAATTTTTCTATAAGTTCATCCCCTAATAGACTAAGGTCTCTTTTGATGTTTTGACTTCTCATTACTTAATTTTTGTAAATATATCTGAATTTTTGAAAATTGAGTGTAACTTAGTATAAACTAACATATTTATCATGAAGAATTTAAGCATACTTTTTGTTTTTTTAACTATAATTCCATTCTCTTATTCACAAGACA
This sequence comes from Flavobacteriales bacterium, assembly GCA_016777325.1. Lineage (GTDB taxonomy): Bacteria > Bacteroidota > Bacteroidia > Flavobacteriales > Flavobacteriaceae > Marisimplicoccus. The sequence goes on from JADHRQ010000003.1 coordinate 54,381, forward strand.
TAGAAGATAAACTTGAAGAAGTTAAATATAGAAATCTAGGTCCTTTTAGAGGTGGTCGATCAGTTTCATCCTCAGGAGTTATAAATGATCCTTTAACCTATTATATGGGGACAGCTGGAGGTGGATTATGGAAAACAACTAATGCTGGGAGTGAATGGCATAATATTTCAGATGACTATTTCAAAACTTCATCTGTTGGAGCAGTTGCAGTTTCCGAAAGTGATAGTAGAATAATTTATGTTGGTATGGGTGAGCATTCTCCAAGAGGAGTTACTACATCTTATGGTGATGGGATTTATAAATCAACAGATGAGGGTAAGACATGGGAACATATTGGATTAGAAAATACTCAACAGATTTCAAGAATTATAATTCATCCTAACAATCCTGATTTGGTATATGTAGCTGCTCAAGGGGCAATTAATGGACCTACTAAGGAAAGAGGGGTATATAAATCTCAAGATGGTGGTAAATCATGGAAAAATGTTCTTTTTGTAAACGAATTAAGTGGAGCATCAGAACTTTCTATTGATTTTAATAATCCAAAGGTTCTTTATGCCACTCTTTGGGAACATCAAAGGTTTCCATGGAAGGTTGTTAGTGGTGGAGAAGGAAGCGGAGTTTATAAGTCAATCGATGCTGGAGAAAACTGGTTTAAAATAGAAAACGGGCTACCTGATGAATTAGGTAAAATGGCTATATCTGTTTCTAGAGCTAATTCAAATAAGGTATATCTTTTAGCTGAAAGTGATTCTAATAAAAGACTAGGAGGATTGTTTGTATCTAATAATGCCGGTGAAAGCTGGTCAAGAATTAGCAAGTATGCTGAATTAACATCAAGATCATGGTATTATATAGAAGTTTTTACAGATCCTAATGATGAGAATACAGTATATGTTCTAAGTGCAAGAGCTTTTAGATCAATTGATGGAGGAAAAACATGGGAAAGAATTTATAGTGGCCATGGTGATTACCATGACTTGTGGATAAATCCTAATAATTCAAAGAATATGATTATATCTGATGATGGAGGTGGAGAAATTACATTTGATAATGGTGAATCTTGGTCTAGTATAAATAATATGCCAACAGCACAGTTCTATAGAGTTAATGTTGATAATTTATTTCCATATAACCTATATGGTGGTCAACAAGATAATTCTACTGTAAGAATAGCGAGTATTGGATCAGGAGGAGGAATTTCTGAAAGTGACTGGTCTTCAACTGCTGGAGGAGAAAGTGCCTTTTTAGCTTTTGACCCTAACAACCCAACATTAGTGATGGGGGGAAGCTACCTTGGAAGTGTAAACATATACGATACAAAAGCAAAGGCTAGAAAAAAGGTAATGATAGAGCCAATAAATTATATTGGTAAAGCAGCAAGAGATATGAAGTATAGATTTAACTGGAATGCACCAATAATATGGTCTAAACATGAACCAAATACATTTTATCATGCTGCTCAGCATCTTTTTAAAACAAATGACCTAGGTAAGTCATGGGAAGTTATATCACCAGATTTAACGATGGATGAAGATGAAAAGCAAGGAAATGGTGGAGGTCCTTTAACTAATGAGGCAGTAGGTGCAGAAAACTATGGAACGATAAGTTATGTTGCGGAATCTCCTCACGAGCCTAAAACTATCTATACAGGTTCTGATGATGGATTAGTGTATATAACTCAAGACGGAGGTAAATCATGGAAGAATATAACACCAAAAGGTCTTCCAGAAACAATAATTAATGCAATTGATATATCTCCTCATGATAAGGAAACAGTATTTATTGCAACTACTAGATATAAATTTAATGATAAATCACCTGGCCTATATAAGTCTACAAATTATGGAGAATCTTGGAAAGAGATAACAGGAAATATTCCATATGGAGCATATACTAGAGTAGTAAGAGAAGATGAGAAAAGAAAAGGACTATTAGTTGCGGGTACAGAATTAGGAGTATATATTTCTTTTAATGATGGTGAATACTGGGAAAAATTTAATTTTAATATGCCTGTATTAGCTATAACAGATTTAATGATAAAACATGATGATTTAATCATTGCAACCCAAGGAAGATCATTCTGGATACTTGATGATATGGGGTTAGTTAGACAACTAGATAATACAAAAGAAACTAAACTTTATCAACCTGAAAATTCAACAATTGGTAATTGGTACAGTCAGCTTAACTCTAATTATTCAGATGGTACATCAACATTCACAGGAGTTAATCCAGCTAATGGTGTTGTTGTTTATTATAATCTAAATGAAGATGATGCTGATAAAGAAATAACAATTAAATTTTTTGACCAAGACAATAATCTTGTTAGAGAAGTTAGTAATCAAATTGATGAAAACTTTATTTCTTACAATGGAGGCCCTTCAAGAGAACCTGTTTTGTCTAATAAAATAGGTATTAATAGGTTTGTTTGGAATGCAAGACATAAATCTTTAACTGGAGTGCCTTATGCATATATAGAGGGAAGATTTAGTGGACATAAAGCGATACCTGGGAAATATAATATGTCACTAGAAGTTGGAGATAAAAAATTAACTTCAGATTTTGAGATTCTAAAAAATCCAAATTTTAGCGTATCAGATGAAGACTATGCTGAATTTCATAAGTATACCAGTCATATGGAAAATAAGTTTAATATAATGGCGGATTATATTAATACTAATAAAAAATTGATTGATAAGCTTGAAACTATACTCAGTGATATTGAAGACCAAGCAATTAAAAATAATGGTGAGATCTTACTTAAAAAAATGGATAGCTGGGATAAAAAGATGATGCAAAGAAAATCATTAGCTTATGATGATGTGGAAAACTTCCCAAATAAATTTCTAGCTGATTATTTATTTATACTAGATGAAATTAAGGGTGATATTCCAAATGTCAGTGAGGGAATTTTAAAATCTTTAGAGTCACTAGATAAAAAATGGGAAACTTTAAAAGAAGAGATTGATAATATCAATGAAAATGATATACCATTTTTCAACAATGAATTGTGGAAATCAGGAATTGGCGCATTGAATTAATTAATATTACCAGTTACTTTCTGTATTGGTAAGTAGAGAAAAGTCGGGAGAAAACTGAATTATTCAGATTTTTCTTCTGCAGCTGGCTCCTCAGCATTTGCTTCTTCTGCAGCTGGCTCTTCAGCCTTAACTTCTTCTGCAGCTGGCTCCTCAGCATTTGCTTCTTCTGCAGCTGGCTCTTCAGCCTTAACTTCTTCTGCAGCTGGCTCTTCAGCCTTAACTTCTTCTGCAGCTGGCTCTTCAGCCTTAACTTCTTCTGCAGCTAGTTGAGCAGGGTTAGGGACTTCTTTTCTTACAATAGGTTTTCCAGCAAGCCAATCATTTACAAGATCTTGAGGCAATATTCTTTCTTCAAAAGAATAGCTGCTAGAGCCATCTTTTTTTACCATTCTTATTGCTTTTGCAAGTTTTTTTGAGCTAGTTTGTAAACTAGCAACTGCTTTTTTTGCCATCTTATTTAATTTCTTTGTGAACAGTCATTTTCTTCATGATAGGATTGAATTTCTTAATTTCAAGTCTATCTGGAGAATTTTTTTTGTTTTTAGTAGTTATATATCTTGAAGTACCTGACATACCTGAGTCTTTGTGCTCTGTACATTCTAAAATTACTTGAACTCTATTGCCTTTTTTTGCCATTTTTACTTAATTAAACCTTGTTTTCTAGCTTCTTTCAAAACTTCAGAAATACCCTTTTTATTTATAGTTTTCAAAGCTGATGCAGAAACTTTAAGGGTAACCCATTTGTCTTCTTCTGGAATAAAGAATCTTTTTTTCATAAGATTAACATCGAATCTTCTTCTTGTTCTATTTAATGATTTAGAAACATTGTTTCCAAACATAACTTTCTTTCCAGTAATTTCGCAAGTCTTAGACATAACGTACTTATTTTTTGTAACGTGCAAAACTAATGCATTTAAGTTTAATAAAAAAATAAATTTATTGGTTAATAATTTTATCTACGAAGAGTTTGAATGAATTTTCTGTTACAGTTTTAATGAAGTCTTCTCTTGAGCTAATTACTTCATATTTTTCACAGAATAATTGATTTTCAGACGATATAGCAATATAACAATCTCCTACTTTAGATTTAGATCCATTTGAAGTTGGACCAGCATTGCCAGTTACAGAAATGGAATAATCTGAATTAAACTTTTCTCTAACTTTTTCTGCCATTTTTATTGCAATCTCTTGACTTACAGGTGAGAATAAGTCAATTTCATTTTTTTCAATTCCAATAATTTTTTCCTTCGAATATTTGCTGTAAGAAACAATAGAGCCCTTAAAAACATTTGAGGCACCAGGAATCTTTGTTATTGAAAGAGATAAATTTCCACCTGAACAACTTTCTGCAAATGAGATTGTTTTATTTTGAGAAGAGAGATAGTCAAAGATTTTTTTTGTCATGTCTATTTTATCTTAAGGGAAAACATTTTAGTGGAATCAATATAGCCCTCTAATAAATCTCCACTTATAACTTTTGAAACACCTGCGGGTGTCCCAGTAAAAATCAAATCTCCTATTTTAAGTGTAAAATATTGTGAAACATATGAAATTAATTCATCTATTTTCCACAACATATTAGAAGAGTTACCAGATTGAGCCAATTGATTATTTTTCTTTAGACTAAAATCTATTTTTGATAAGTCTTTAAATTTATCTACACTAATAAAATCACCAACTAAACAGGAATTATCAAAAGCCTTAGACTTTTCCCATGGATGTCCTTTTTGTTTTAAAGCATTTTGAATATCTCGAGCAGTAAAATCTATTCCAAGACCAATTTCATTATAGTATTTATTAGAAAATGATTTATCTATATGCTTTCCCACTTTATTAATCTTAACAACTAATTCAACTTCATGATGAATTTCATCTGAAAAAGCAGGAATAATAAAGTTTTGATTTTTTGGAATAATAGACGAGTCGGGCTTTAAAAAAACAACAGGATGAGAAGGTCTAATATTAGCTAATTCTTTTATGTGATCAGAATAATTTCTTCCAATGCAGATTATTTTCATCTTATTTAGACTTTGTTATACTTAATTTCAAATTTGTAACTATTTTTTTGGTGTACTCTGGAAAATCCCCTTTCATTATCCATGAGTAATAACCCTGATCAATTTTAAATACATCTACAACTTTTTGACCAGTATATTTACCAAATGCAAAAGTTGCATCATTATCAGAATCTAATCTTATTTTACCGGCAAAGTCTAGATTATTATTCCTTTTTGAATACTCATTTAAGAAATCCATATCAGGTACTAAATCATCATACTTGTCTAATTGAGCTTTAAACACTTCATATGCAGCAATAGTGTCATCCAAGGCAGAATGAGCATTTTCAAGATCTTTATCACAATAGTACTTAAGGGCAGCTGAAAGATTTCTAGGCTCTTTTTTATGATATATTACTTGGGTATCAATCATTCTTACATCTGTAAAATCAAATTGAATTTTGGCTCTTATTAATTCTTCAACAAGAATTGGAATATCAAATTTAATTGCGTTAAAGCCTGATAAATCACAATCTTTAATAAACTGATAAATTTCATCTGAATAATAAGCAAAATTTGGTTCACTTTTAATCATCTTATTTGTTATTCCATGAACTTGAGTTGCTTGAATTGAAATTTCCATTTCAGGATTAATTCTCCAAACTTTTTGAGACTCTGTTTTATCAATATCAACTCTTAAAATAGCTATTTCAACAATCCTATCTTTACCAACATTTGCTCCAGTAGTTTCAAGATCAAAAAAACAGATAGGTCTTTTAAGATTAATTTTCATATTAAATGATTTGATTCATATCCCATTCTTCAAGATATTCAGCAACTCTTTTAACAAAGCTTCCTCCTATTGAACCATTTATGATTCTATGGTCATATGTGTGTGATAAAATAAGTTTTTTTCTTATACCTATAAAGTCTCCTTTATCAGTTTCAATAACAGACGGTGTTTTACGGATAACCCCAATAGCAATTATTCCAACTTGAGGCTGATTAATTATTGGAGTACCCATAATTGAACCAAAGTTTCCAACATTAGTTACAGTATATGTTCCATCAGATATTTCATGAGGTTTTAAAGAATTTGATCTAGCCCTGTTTGACAAGTCATTTACAGCTAGAGTAAGTCCTTTTAGATTTAGATGATCTGCATTTTTAATGACAGGTACTATCAAATTACCATTTTCAATAGCTGTAGCCATTCCAATGTTAATAGATCTTTTCATTACAATCTTTTCATCAATTATTGAGCTATTTAAAATAGGATAATCTTTAAGTGACTTTATAACTGCATCTATGAAAAGAGGTGTAAAGGTAAGTTTAAGACCCTCTTTGTCTTGAAAAGATTTTTTGTATCGATCCCTCCATTCCCATAGATTAGTTACGTCAACTTCAACAAATGATTGAACATGAGCTGAAATTTTTTTACTATTTGACATATGATCAAATATTATCTTACCCATCCTATCTAGCTCAATTATTTGGTCATCCAAAGAATTTTTAGATTCAACAATAGGTTTAGTATGAGATTTATCAGATTGAGATCCTATATAATTTAAGATATCTTGCTTAGTAACCCTTCCATCCTTTCCTGAACCAGGAATTTTTTTAAGCTCCTCCTGACTAATATTTTCCTTCTTAGCAATGTTTTTAACTAATGGTGAGAAAAATTTATCATTTTTTTCAATTTCAAAATTATCTTCTGAATCTAATTCATCATTTTTCAATAAATCAATTGAAGGAATACTTGCAATTTCTAGGTCTTTACTAATTTCCTCAGCATCATCTATGATTAATTCTTTATCCTTTTCTTTAGAGACTATATTTATCTCATTATTATCTTCTATAGATGTTTCTATTTCAGCAATAACTTCACCTACTTTGACAATATCATTTACTTCAAAGTTTTTTTTGACTAGCTTTCCTTTAAATTCAGATGGAACATCAGAATCAACCTTATCAGTAGCAATTTCAACTATTGATTCATCTATATTTACAATATCTCCAACCTCTTTTAACCAATTAGTTATAGTAGCTTCAGCAATGCTTTCTCCCATTTTTGGAAGTTTTAAAAGATATTTTCCCATTCTTACAGTAATTGCAAATTTACAATATTAAAATCATTACTTATTAGATAGGTCAGTTTCATAAGGACGTCTATTTTGAATACTTCTTGCCAAAGTAACTTCATCTGTATATTCTAATTGATCACCAACAGGTATACCTCTTGCTAATACTGAAACTTTTACATTAAGTTTATTTAAGATTTTAAATAAATAAAAGCTAGTTGTGTCTGCCTCTATTGTTGCACTTAATGCAAAGATTATCTCATCTACTTTTTTTTCAATAATTTTTTTCTCAAGACTTATAACATTTAAATCTTCAGGGCCAATTCCTTCAATTGGAGAGATCACTCCTCCTAAAACATGATAAAGTCCGTTATAAAGATTTGTATTTTCAATTGCAATTACATCTCTTATATCCTCAACAACACAAACAATAGATTGATCTCTTGATGAATTTGAACATATGTCACAAATATCTTTATCTGAAATATTATGACACTGTTCGCAATGTTTAATTTGAGTTTTAAAGTCAAGAATACTTTCAGATAGATCTCTAGAGAATTCTTTAGGTTTTCTTAATATTTCAAGTGCAATTCTTAAAGCAGATCTTTTACCAATCCCTGATAATTGGGAAATATTATAAACTAAATTTTCAAGAAGTTTGGATGGAAATTCCATTAGGCAAATTTAGAAATATTCGTTGTAAGTTCTTTTGTATATTTATAAAAATGTTATCTCCACAAATTATTTTAATTGCTATTGCTTCATATTTTATAGTTTTAACTGCTATATCATATTTGACAGGTAAAGAAGACAACAATGAAGTTTTTTTTAATGCCAAAAGGAGTTCTAACTGGGCTGTTGTTGCATTTGGAATGGTTGGAGCATCTTTATCAGGAGTTACATTTATTTCAGTTCCTGGGTGGGTTGGTGAATCTCAATTTACATATTTTCAAGTAGTTATTGGATATTTAATTGGATATCTAATTGTTGCCAATTTATTACTTCCTTTATACTACAGAATGGGATTAACATCCATATATGAATATTTATTTACACGATTTGGAAAAAACTCTCATTATGTAGGTTCTATCTCTTTTTTAATTTCTAGGATTCTTGGAGCATCCTTTAGATTATTTCTTGTAGCTATCGTTCTTCAACAATTTATTTTTGATGACTTAGGAATTCCATTTGAAATAACAGTTATTATTTCCATTTTACTAATCTGGCTATATACAAGAAGAGGTGGAATTAAAACAATAGTTTGGACAGATACAATTCAAACTACATTAATGATTTTAGCTGTTATATTATCGATTTATTATATAAACCAAGATTTAGGCTGGACATTTTCAGAATTCATTTCTTCAAGTGATTTTAAAGAATTTGATAAAATATTTGTAACTGAAAGCATTACAGAAAGAAATTACTTTTTAAAATCAATTATTGGTGGGGCTTTTATAACAATTTGTATGACTGGTCTAGATCAGGATATGATGCAAAAAAACTTAACATGTAAAAATATTCAAGAAGCTAAAAAAAATATGATTGTTTTTAGTTTTATACTGACTATTGTTACATTCCTTTTCATAGTGTTGGGTGCTCTTCTTTTTATATATGCAAGTGAAAATAATATAGCTGTTCCTTTGGTTGATGATACACCTCGAACAGATCTTTTATTTCCTCAGATTGCCTTAAGATCAGGGCTGGGAGAGTTTTTAGGAATAACTTTTATCTTAGGTCTAATTGCTGCAGCATACAGTAGCGCGGACAGTGCATTAACTTCTCTTACAACTTCATTTTGTGTTGATATTCTAAAGATTGATATTACTAATTCAAAATCAATAAAAACAAGAAAAAATATTCATGTTTTAATGAGTATCACTTTAATAATTGTTGTGATAATTTTTAGATATATTCAAGATAAAAATGTAATAGATAGCCTCTTAACTGTGGCACAATATACATATGGCCCATTGTTAGGCCTATTTGCTTTTGGAATTTTTACAAAATATAAAATTAACGACTCTAAAGTCTATTTAGTTGTGATCATTAATATTATCATAGTAGTTATTATAGGAAATTTACCATCAAATCTTTTAGGGGGTTATCAAATAGGATACGAACTTCTGCCATTTAATGGATTAATTAATTTTATAGGGCTATACATAATCAGAAAATAATGTCAATTTGTCATATTTATTAGTTGGTATTTTATTTGCTATTATTAATTAAAAACAAATTATGCCAAAAGGAAAAATTAATGTTTCAGTTGAAAATATATTTCCACTTATAAAAAAATTCTTATATAGTGATCAAGAAATATTTCTAAGAGAACTTGTATCAAATGCTACAGATGCTGTTACTAAGATTCAACATTTATCAAGTATTGGTGAAATTAAAGGGGAAATTGGTGAACTAGGAGTTGACATTAAAGTTGACAAGAAAAAGAAAACTCTTCACATTACTGATAATGGAGTTGGAATGACCTTAGATGAAGTTAAAAAATATATTAATGATGTTGCATTTTCTGGTGCTGAAGAGTTTCTTGAAAAATATAAAGAAAGTTCAAAAGACACAGGAATTATAGGTCATTTTGGTCTTGGTTTCTACTCTTCATTTATGGTTGCTGATAAAGTGGAAATAATTACTAAATCTTTTAAAGATGAACCTGCTGCTCATTGGATTTGTGATGGTTCTCCAGAATACAGTTTAAAAAAAGCAGATAAAAAAGAAAGAGGAACTGAAATTATTCTTCATATTTCTAAAGACTCTAAGGATTATCTAGAAGAAAATAAAATTACAGAGCTTTTAAACAAGTATAACAAGTTTATGCCACATCCAATTAAATTTGGTACAAGGGAAGAAAGTGTTCCCGTAAAAGAAGGTGAAAAGGAAGAAAAAATAACTGTAGATAACATTATAAACAATCCTAATCCGGCATGGACAAGACAACCAGCAGATTTAAAAGATGAAGACTATAAACAGTTTTACAGAGAGCTTTATCCATACCAATTTGAAGAACCACTATTTCACATTCACCTTAATGTTGACTATCCATTTAGTTTAACAGGTATTCTTTATTTTCCTAAAATATCAAATGATCTCAACCTGCAAAAAGATAGAATTCAATTATATCAGAATCAAGTGTTTGTTACTGATAATGTTGAAGGAATTGTCCCTGAGTTCCTGGGTCTTCTTAAAGGTGTTATAGATTCTCCTGATATACCTCTAAATGTTTCCAGAAGTTACCTTCAATCAGATTCATCTGTAAAGAAAATCACTAACTATATAACAAGAAAAGTAGCTGATAAGCTAGGATCAATTTTTAAAAACGAAAGAGAAAATCTTGAAAATAAATGGAATGATATAAAAGTGGTTATTGAATATGGAATGCTAACCGAAGATAAGTTCTACGATAAGGCTGAATCATTTAATCTTTACCCTTCAGTTGATAACAAGTATTACACTTATCAAGAACTAGAAGAAAAAATTAAAGATATCCATACTGATAAAGAAGGAAATTTGATTATCCTTTACGCTCAAAACAAGGATGAGCAATATACTTATATTGAATCTGCAAAAGAGAAAGGATATGAAGTACTCCTTTTAGATTCGCCTATTATTCCTCATTTAATTCAAAAACTTGAATCTAAAAAAGAGAAAGTTAAATTTTCTAGAGTTGATTCTGATACATTAGAAAACCTAATTACAAAAGATGATCAAGTTGTATCAAAATTATCTGATGAAGAAAAAGAGAAACTAAAGCCTATGATTGAGAATGCAGTTTCTGATGATAAATATACAGTTCAACTTGAATCATTAGATAGTAAGTCATTACCATTTATGTTAGCTCAACCTGAATTTATGAGAAGAATGAAAGAAATGCAACAATCAGGTGGTGGTGGAATGGGTAATATGCCCGAAATGTATTCTTTGATAGTAAATACAAATCATGAATTAGTCACTAAAATATTAACTACCAGGACAGAAAAAAAGAGAAATAGTCTTATAAAACAATCAGTAGATTTAGCTAAACTTTCTCAAAACGTTCTTACCGGTAAAGAACTTACAGAATTTATAAATAGGAGTATAGATTTAATCAAATAGATAATTTAATATTTTAGCTAATCTTATACCCGCAATTAGTAATAGTTCTTTAGTTGTATCAAAGTTTTCATATTGATATTTATAACCTAATTTGTCATCATTTGATACACCTTCATATATTTGATTTGTATATTTATGTACCTCATTAATCCAGTCTAAAATATCGCTTCTTTCAAAATTTTTAGACTCTTTTGTAAAAACTAAAAAATCTGTATTTGGTAGATTTAATGCTAACTCTGAGTAACTCATATTGTGACCATTAATCATTTCAGAATCCCAGACTCTATGTAAGTTTGAATTTCTTCCAAACCATTTTACAAATATTCTATTAGCACCTCTATCTTCATATCTACCTAGATGAAGAGGTTGATGAAGATCACCTACAAAGTGAACAAGAAGTTTAAGATAAAATGATTTATCAGAATCTGAAACTAAATCACTTTCTAAAACATCTAAACATTTGTTTATAGCTATGTAGATATCTCCTTTTTCTGATGGAGCAGTGTTTTCATAAACCTCATCCAATTCCATATTAATAAAATGCCAATCATAATATTCAGAATATCTTGAATCAGATTTAATATCATCTGCATAGGTTGATGCATTAACTAATGTTTCTCCATCTAGAATTTTAATTATTCTTTCGTTAGAATTATCTGTCAAATATTTATTTGCAACTTCAGCAACAACTCTGTGACCTGTTGAACCCCATTCTTCAGCAGTATAAAAATTTAAAAATAATAATGTTAGGATTAATGACATAAACTTATTTATTAAAACTAGGTCCAATATAATTATATATGATAAATCTATATAATTTTCTTACTTTTAAATTGCAAAAAAATATTTTGAAAAAACCCCCTATTTTTTTATTGTTAGCAATATTAAACTCTAATCTAATTTTTTCTCAAGAATTAACAGTAAAGTATACACAAGAATTAATAGAAATTGATGGATCTCCCTCTGATTTAGCCTGGAATGATGCTGAGTCATCAACTGATTTTTGGCAATGGATGCCTACTGACTCCGTAAGAGCTGTAAAGCAAACTGAATTTAAGGCTTTATTTGATAACGAAAACTTATATTTTTTAGTTAAAGCCTATACAAAAGAAAAAAAGTTTACTGTATACAATCTAGAAAGAGATTTTGAAACTAAAAGTGCTGATTATGTACAATTAATTTTTGACACTTTTAATGATGCTTCAAATGCTTTTAAATTTCAAACCAATCATCTTGGTTTAAAAGGAGATATGCTATTATCTTCTGTTAATTCATTTGGTGGTAGAGGAATGAATTCATCTTGGGATGCAATTTGGGAGGTGGAATCAAAATTATATGATGACTCATATATAGTTGAACTAAAAATACCATTAGACCAACTATATTTTATTAATGGAGCTAAAAGTTGGAGGTTTAATATTTATAGAAGTGATACTCAATCACTAGAACATTCCAGTTGGGCTAAGACTCCTCAACAACAGAGAATTGGAGATCTTGCATTTATGGGTAAGATTAATTTTGAAAAACCTTTGGGTGAATCAAAAAAACCTGTTTCCATAATACCCTATATTAATGGCTCAATAGGAAAAGATTTTATTCAACAAATCAATACAAATAATTTTGATTTTGGTCTTGATATGAAAATACCTATAGGTAATTCTATAAATATAGACTTCGCTTTAAATCCTGATTTTTCTCAAGTAGAAGTTGATGATCAATTAGTAAACTTGACTCAATTTGAATTAAGGCTTCCTGAAAGGAGACAATTCTTTACTCAAAATTCTGATCTATTTACTGACTTTGGCCAAGAGAGAGATGCAGAGCCTTTCTTTTCTAGAAGAATTGGTATTTCAAAAGATCTTGAAGGAAATACTGTCGAAAATAGAATAGTTAGTGGTGTACGGTTAAGTGGAAAGGTAAATGACAAACTTAGAATAGGTTTACTAAATGTATTGACAGAAGAAGATAGAACAAAGGGTATTCCTCAAAACAATAGTACAGTCTTTACTCTTAGAAATAAAGTTTTTGCAAGATCAAATTATTCATTCTTTTTCATAAATAGAGAAAATACCAAAACTTATGATTTTGTTGATAATCAAAATACTTATAATAGGGTTTTTGGATTAGAATATAATTTAGCTTCAAAAAATGGAGAATGGAGTGGAAGAACATTCTTTCATAAATCTTTTACACCTGAAAAAAATGATAAAAATGCATCTTTTGGATTAAAATTATCAAAAAACACACGTAAACATTATGTTAGCATGGGTGGTTCTTATGTTGGTGATGATTTTAGATCAGATTTAGGTTATTATAGAAGATACGGCTTTGTAAAATTTACCCCTTTTTATCAGTATAGAATATATCCCAAAAATAATGATAAGATTCTAAATTATGAACTGCAACATTATGCAGCTTATGTTTTTAGACCAAATAAAGCTGAAAAATTTGAAGGAAGGTGGAATATTTCTTCTTTTGAAATAAAGTATAGAAATCAAAGTACATTTGAGATTAAACAAAACATAAAGAGAGATTATCTATACTCTAATTTTGACCCAACTAGAACTGAAGGTGCAACGCCTCTTCCTGCAAATAATTTTTATTCTTATACTGATTATGAAATAGCATTTTCTTCACCAGATAAAAATATTTTTAAATTTGCAACCGGAATACAGTATGGAGATTTTTTTAATGGAACTAAACTCTCATTTAAAACTGGATTTAAATATAGAATTCAGCCTTATTTTAATATGAGTTTAAGATTTGATTATGACTCTATTAAATTACCAGACCCATACCCATCTAGAAATATTTGGCTAATTAGCCCTAAGTTTCAATATACATTTAATAAAAAATCTTCATGGTCAACATATATTCAATATACTAATCAATCTAAAAACCTAGGTATTAATTCTAGATTTAAATGGAGATTCGCTCCACTTTCTGATTTATATATTGTTTATAATGATAATTACATAAACACAGATTCTATGGAGCCACAGTATAGATCAATTAATCTTAAATTAACTTATTGGATAAATTTATAAAATGAAAAAAATACTTCTTACTTGTATAACACTATTTATTATTTGCTGTAATTCAGATCAAAATCAAATGATTGTTTCTGGAGATGTTGACGGGCTTAGAAAAGGAATAATTTATCTTCAAAAAGAGCAAGATTCAACTATAGTTTCTTTAGATTCTATTAAAATAACTGGAAATAGTAATTTCAAGTTAAGTACTAAAATAGATGAACCTGATATTTATTATTTATACTTAGATAAAAATGATGGCGATTCTCTAAATGATATAATTACTTTTTTTGGAAATAAAGGAGAAGTAGTAATTAACACTAGATTGCTCACATTTGATTCTGGTTTTAAAATTTCTGGATCAAAGAATAGTGAGCTATTAATTGAATATTTTTCTATAATCAGAAAATATAATCTTCAAAATCTTGATTTGCTTGAAATTTTTTACAAAGCTCAAATTGAAAACAATCAAAATAGAATTGACTCAGTGAATGCTCAATTAGAAAATTTAATTAAACGAAAATATTTATATAGTTTAAATTTTGCAATAACCAACTCATCAAATGAAGTTTCTCCATACATTGCAGTCAGTCAAATACCTGATGCAAATAAAGGTTTATTAAGAAAGCTATATGATACTTTACCAGAAAATATTAAGATTTCTAAGTATGGTAAAATTCTTAATAATCTTACTATAGATTAACCGCTATACTCTACAAAATTTCGAGGAGTTTCAAATAAAGTAATTTTAAGTTTATAGTTTTTAACAAAATACTTAATAAGTCTATTATAAATTAAAATAGCAATATTTTCAGCTGATGGGTTTAAATTTGAGAATTCCTCAATGTCTAAATTTAAATTTTTATGATCAAGATAATCTTCAATTTCTGATTTTATTATATTCTTTAACTTGCCCATATCGAAAACATATCCAGTTTCAGGATCAACTTTACCGGTAAGACTAACAATTAATTCGTAGTTATGGCCATGAAAATTTTGATTTGAACACTTACCAAAGATTTCTTTATTCTTTTCATCAGTCCAATCAGGCCTGTATAACTTATGAGCTGCATTAAAATGTGCTTTTCTACTTATTGTTATCATTATTTAAATATTTATAAAAATAATCAAATGCAATTTTAAACCAAACTGTATAGTTTTGACCATTTAGAGCAATATCATTATTTAGCGTTTCCATATCAATCCACTTAAAGTCATCTGCCTCTTCAGTATTAATGGTAGGATCTTCATCATAAACACCATAATAAACATGATCAAATTCATTCTCAGTTAATTCATTATCAAGTTCTGCTTTATAGATAAAATCAAAAATCTTTCTAAGATTAGTTTTAATGCCCATTTCTTCAATTAATCTTCTATTAGCTGCATCTATTGTTTCTTCACCCTCTCTAGGGTGACTACAGCAAGTATTAGTCCAAAGACCTCCTGAATGATATTTTGATACAGCTCTCTTTTGGAGTAGTAATTGATAATTACTATTAAAGATAAAGACAGAAAAGGCTCTATGTAAGATACCCTTTTGATGAGCCTCAAGTTTAGGCATTAAACCAACCTGGGTATCATTTTCATCAACAAGAATTACTTTCTCTTTTGACATTTAGTCAAATTAATAATTTAGCTCTTCTTCTTCTTTATTAATTAATAAGCTGTTATACTCATCTTTAGGTCCAACTATTATTTCATCATATTTTCTCATACCAGTACCAGCTGGTATTCTATGACCTACAATAACATTTTCTTTAAGACCTTCAAGCATATCATTTTTACCGTTTACTGCAGCTTCATTTAAAACTTTAGTAGTTTCTTGGAAAGATGCAGCTGAAATAAATGATTTAGTTTGAAGAGATGCTCTAGTAATACCTTGTAACTGGGTAGAAGCTGTCGCAGATTTTGCATCTCTAGCATCAACTAGCTTAAGATCTCCTCTTCTAAGTATAGAATTTTCATCTCTAAGATTTCTGGCTGATATAACTTGACCCACTTTAAGATTTTCACTATCACCAGCATCTTCAATTACTTTCATACCGTATAACTTATCATTTTGAGAAATAAATTCATCTTTATAAGTTAATTGGTCTTCAAGGAATAATGTGTCTCCTGGATCAATTATTTTAACCTTTCTCATCATCTGTCTAACTACAACTTCGAAGTGTTTATCATTAATTTTAACTCCCTGAAGTCTATATACTTCTTGAACTTCGTTAACAAGATATTGTTGAACAGCAGAAGGTCCTTTAATATTTAGAATATCGTTAGGAGTGATTGAGCCATCAGAAAGTGGCATCCCTGCTTTAATAAAATCATTTTCTTGAACAAGAATTTGATTTGAAAGCTTTACTAGATACTTTTTAATGTCACCAAACTTTGACTCAACAATAATTTCTCTATTTCCTCTTTTAATTTTACCAAAAGATACAACTCCATCAATCTCAGAAACCACTGCTGGATTTGATGGGTTTCTAGCTTCAAACAATTCTGTAACACGAGGTAAACCTCCCGTAATATCTCCTGATTTAGCTGACTTTCTAGGGATTTTAACAAGAATTTTTCCTTTATCTATAGATTCGTCTTCATCAACCATTATATGAGCACCAACTGGTAAATTATAAGATCTTAGAGTAACACCTTTTTTATCTTGAATAAGAAGTGTTGGTATAAGATTCTTATCTCTAGAATCAGTAATAACTTTTTCTTTAAATCCAGTTTGCTCATCTATTTCAACTTGAAATGTTTTACCTATCTCAATATTTTCATAAACAATTTTCCCTGAAAATTCAGAAACAATTACACCATTAAATGGATCCCATTGACAAATTACATCACCTTTAGATAATTTTTGACCATTCTTGATATTCAAATATGATCCGTAAGGAATATTTTTAGTGCTTAAAACATTTTTAGTTTTTGAATCTAAAATTTTAATTTCAGAAGTTCTTGAAATTACAATATTTGAGGATTTACCTTCGTTATCTTTTGCTTTAACAACATTAAGATCATCAATTTCTGCTAGACCATCAAATCTACTTATTAATGAGTTTTCTTCAGAAATATTACCAGCTACACCTCCAACATGGAATGTTCTAAGTGTCAACTGAGTACCTGGCTCACCAATTGATTGAGCGGCAACTACACCTACAGCTTCACCAATTTGAACTGGTTTTCCTGTGGCAAGATTTCTACCATAACAACTAGCACAAATTCCTCTTTTTGTTTCACATGTTAAAGCAGATCTTACATCAACCGAGGCAATAAGTGTATTTTCAATTTTTGCTGTTGTGTTTTCATCAATAAGTTTTCCTCCTTCAATAAGGATTTCATTTGTTGAAGGATCAATGATGTCATTAAGAGCAACCCTTCCAAGAATTCTTTCACCAAGAGTTTCTACAACTTCTTCATTCTTTTTAAGTGGTTTAACTTCAATTCCTCTTAGAGTACCACAGTCAAATTCATTAACAATTACATCTTGAGAAACGTCTACTAGTCTTCTTGTTAAATATCCAGCATCTGCTGTTTTAAGAGCAGTATCTGCTAGACCTTTTCTTGCTCCGTGAGTTGAAATAAAATACTCTAAAATTGATAATCCTTCTTTAAAGTTTGATAAGATAGGATTTTCAATAATTTCACCTCCACCTACATTTGATTTTTTTGGTTTAGCCATTAGACCTCTCATTCCAGTTAACTGTCTAATCTGCTCTTTTGAACCTCTAGCTCCAGAATCAAGCATCATATACACAGAATTAAAACCTTGCTGATCCTCACTAATTTGCTTCATTGCTAACTCAGTTAAAGTAGCATTTGCTGAAGTCCAAACGTCAATTACCTGGTTATATCTTTCATTATTAGTTATTAGACCCATGTTATAATTACCAATAATACCATCTACCTGATTGTTAGCATCATTAATAAGATTTTGCTTTTGTTCAGGAATAATTATATCTCCTAAACTAAAAGAAAGACCACCTTTAAAGGCAAAAGAATAACCAAGATCTTTAATTTCATCAAGGAATTCAGCAGTTTCAGGAACACTAGTTACATGAAGTATTTGCCCAATAATTTCTCTTAAATTCTTTTTTGTAAGGACTTCATTAAAGAAACCTGCTTTTTTTGGAACTACTTCATTAAAAAATACTCTTCCAGGGGTCGTTTCAATTAACTCGTATGAATCATCTGAGTCAGATGTATTAATTCTACACTTTATAATTGCATTTAAGTCAACTATCTTTTCATTATAAGCTATATTCACCTCTTCGGGAGAATAGAAAGTTAATCCTTCTCCTTTTAATTTAATAGATTCAGAGGATTTTCTAGACTTAGTCATGTAATATAGACCTAGAACCATATCTTGAGATGGAACTGTTATCGGTGATCCATTTGCAGGATTCAAAATATTATGAGATCCTAACATTAATAGTTGAGCTTCGAGAATAGCCTCTGGTCCTAAAGGAAGGTGAACTGCCATTTGGTCACCGTCAAAGTCAGCATTAAATGCAGTACAAGTTAATGGGTGAAGCTGAATAGCTTTTCCTTCAATAAGTTTTGGCTGAAATGCTTGAATTCCAAGTCTGTGAAGAGTTGGAGCTCTGTTTAACATAACAGGATGCCCTTTTAAAACATTTTCTAGAATATCCCATACAACAGGTTCTCTTCTATCAATAATCTTTTTAGCAGATTTAACAGTTTTTACAATACCTCTTTCAATAAGCTTTCTAATAATAAAAGGCTTATATAGCTCAGCTGCCATATCTTTTGGCAGTCCACATTCGTATAGTTTTAATTCTGGACCAACTACAATGACAGATCTTGCAGAGTAATCTACTCTTTTCCCAAGAAGATTCTGTCTAAAACGTCCTTGCTTTCCCTTAAGAGAATCTGACAATGATTTTAGAGGTCTATTTGATTCTGTTTTAACGGCTGATGATTTTCTTGTATTATCAAATAATGAATCAACAGATTCTTGAAGCATCCTTTTTTCATTTCTCAAAATAACTTCTGGTGCTTTTATTTCAACTAATCTTTTTAGTCTATTGTTTCTTATTATTACCCTTCTATATAAATCATTAAGATCTGAAGTTGCAAATCTACCTCCATCTAATGGTACAAGTGGTCTCAATTCTGGCGGGATAACAGGAATAACTTTTACTACCATCCACTCAGGAAGGTTTTCTTTTCTCTCATTTCCCTCTTTAAAAGATTCAACTACTTGAAGTCTTTTAAGAGCCTCTGTTTTTCTTTGTTTTGAAGTTTCAGTATTTGCTTTATGTCTTAATTCGTAAGAAAGTTCTTCAAGATCAATTCTAGATAAAAGATCTATCAAACATTCAGCACCCATCTTAGCAATAAATTTTCTTTCATCAGAATCATCTAAATATTGATTATCTGCTGGAAGTGTTTCCATAATTGAAAGATATTCTTCCTCAGTAAGAAAGTCCATTTTATTAACAGGTTCCCCCTCAGCATTTTTTGCTTCACCTGGCTGAATAACAACATATCTTTCATAATATATTATCATGTCTAGCTTTTTAGATGGTAAACCTAGAAGATATCCTATCTTGTTTGGCAATGATTTAAAATACCAAATATGGGCAACAGGAACAACTAAATTAATATGACCTACTCTATCTCTTCTAACTTTTTTTTCAGTTACTTCAACTCCACATCTATCACATACTATACCCTTATATCTAATTCTCTTGTATTTACCACAAGCACATTCATAATCTTTTACAGGTCCAAATATCCTTTCACAAAAGAGACCATCCCTTTCAGGTTTATGAGTTCTATAATTAATAGTTTCTGGCTTGAGAACCTCTCCTCTTGAGTTACCAAGTATTATTTCAGGAGATGAAAGACCAATTGAAATAGTATTAAACCTTTTTTGCGTCAATAATTCGTTATTTTTTACCATTTTTATTTGTAATTTATTTTTCTTCTAATCGAATATCTAAACCAAGACCTTTAAGTTCATGCATCAATACATTGAATGATTCCGGAAGGCCAGCTTCAGGGAGATTTTCACCTTTTACAATTGACTCATAAGCTTTAGCTCTACCTATTACATCATCTGATTTAATAGTTAAGATTTCTTGTAGCGCACTTGATGCTCCATAAGCCTCTAAAGCCCAAACTTCCATTTCACCAAATCTTTGTCCACCAAATTGTGCTTTACCACCAAGTGGTTGTTGAGTTATTAAACTATAAGGTCCAATTGATCTAGAGTGCATCTTATCATCAACCATATGTCCTAATTTTAACATGTAAATTATACCAACTGTTGCAGCTTGATCAAATTTTTCTCCTGTTCCTCCGTCATAAAGGTATGTATGTCCAAACCTTGGAACACCAGCCTCATCAGTAAGCTCATTTATTTCATCTAATGTAGCACCATCAAAAATTGGAGTAGAGAATTTTCTACCAAGTTGTTTACCTGCCCAACCAAGAACAGTCTCATAAATCTGACCAAGATTCATCCTAGAAGGAACACCTAAAGGATTTAAAACAATATCAACAGGGGTTCCGTCCTCTAAGAAAGGCATATCTTCTTGCCTAACAATTCTAGCAACAATTCCTTTATTACCATGTCTACCAGCCATTTTATCTCCGACTTTTAGCTTTCTTTTCTTTGCAATGTAAACTTTAGCAAGTTTTTTTATACCAGCAGGAAGTTCATCACCAACACTTATAGTGAATTTTTCCCTTCTAAGTGATCCTTGAATATCATTTTCATGAATTCTATAATTATGAAGAAGTGAAGAAATTAATGAATTTAAATCGTCAGATGTTGTCCAAACTCCTTTTGTAAGATGAGTATAGTCTTCAACATTAGAAAGCATTTTATTTGAAAATTTCTTGCCTTTTACCAATATTTCATCACCTAGATCATTAAAAACTCCTTGACAGGTCTTTCCAACAACCACAGATGATAACTTTTCAACTAACTTTAGTCTGTGATCTTCAAGAATTTTCTCGTATCTAGTTTCAAGCAATTCTAAGTCAACTTTATCTTGAGATCTTCTTCTTTTATCTTTGAGAGATCTAACGAATAATTTTTTATCAATTACAATTCCATTAAGAGATGGAGGAGCTTTAAGAGAAGCATCTTTAACATCTCCTGCTTTATCTCCAAAGATTGCTTTAAGTAGTTTTTCTTCAGGAGTTGGATCTGATTCTCCTTTTGGAGTTATTTTACCAATAAGAATATCGCCTGCAGTAACGTCAGCACCTACTCTAATCATACCATTTTCATCTAACTCGCTAGTTGCTTCCTCACTTACATTTGGTATATCATCAGTAAGCTCTTCTGTTCCAAGTATAGTATCTCTAACATCCAATGAATACTCATCGATATGGATAGAAGTAAATATATCTTCTCTAACTACTTTTTCTGATATTACTATTGCATCTTCAAAATTGTAACCTTTCCATGGCATAAATGCTACTTTAAGATTTCTTCCAAGTGCTAATTCACCGTTTTGAGTTGCATAACCTTCACAAAGAACTTGTCCTTTTATGACTTGGTCTCCTTTATTTACAATGGGTTTTAAGTTTATACATGACCCCTGATTAGTTTTTTGAAACTTAATTAGGTCATAAACTTTTGTATCATCATCAAAGCTTAATAATTTCTCTTCACTAGATAATTTATATTTGATGACAATCTTATTTGCATCTACATAATCAACTAACCCGTCTCTTTCAGCATTAATTAATACTCTAGAATTCGAAGCAACAGATTTCTCTAGACCAGTACCAACTATTGGTGATTCTGGTTTTAAAAGAGGAACGGCTTGACGCATCATATTAGAACCCATCAACGCACGGTTAGCATCATCGTGTTCAAGAAAAGGAATCAAAGAAGCAGATATAGAAGCTATTTGATTAGGGGCTACATCTGTATAATTTATATTATCTGGAGTTACTACAGGGAAATCTGCTTGATCTCTAGCAATTACTTTTTCAGCTTTTATCTTACCAGAACTATCATAATCAATATTTGCCTGAGCAATTAGATTATTTTCTTCTTCCTCTGCAGATAAATATGTTATATTTTTTAAATCAATTATACCATTTTTAACTTGTCTATAAGGTGTCTCAATAAAACCAAGATTATTTACTCTTGCATATACAGAAAGTGAAGAAATAAGACCAATATTTGGACCTTCAGGTGTTTCAATTGGACATAGTCTTCCGTAATGTGTATAGTGAACATCTCTTACCTCAAATCCTGCTCTTTCTCTAGATAGACCTCCTGGTCCTAGAGCTGATAAACGTCTTTTATGAGTAATTTCAGCTAAGGGATTTGTTTGGTCCATAAACTGTGATAGCTGATTTGTTCCAAAAAAAGTATTAATAACAGATGAAAGGGTTTTAGCATTAATCAAATCAATTGGTGTAAATACTTCGTTATCACGCACGTTCATTCTTTCTCTAATAGTTCTTGCCATTCTAGCAAGACCTACTCCAAATTGAGAGGACAATTGTTCACCCACAGTTCTAACTCTTCTGTTAGATAAGTGATCGATATCATCAATCTCTGCTTTTGAATTAATTAATTCAATAAGATATTTGATAATAGTAGTTATATCGAGTCTAGTTAAGGTCCTTTCCTCCATATCAACCTCAAGGTTTAACTTTTTATTCATTCTATATCTACCAACTTCTCCAAGATTATATCTTTGTTCTGAGAAGAATAATTTATCTATAATACCTCTTGCAGTTTCCTCATCTGGTGGTTCAGCATTTCTTAATTGTCTATAGATAAACTCTACAGCTTCTTTTTCAGTATTAGTCTGATCTTTCTGAAGTGTATTGTATATGATTGCATAGTCAGAGTTCTCTGCGTCTTCTTTGTGAATTAAAATTGTTTTAACGTCAGCATCAAGAATTTGTTCAATATGATCTTTTTCAATAACTGTATCTCTATCAATTATTATTTCATTTCTTTCAATTGAGATAACCTCACCAGTGTCTTCGTCTACAAAGTCTTCATGCCATGTTCTTAGAACCCTAGCAGCTAACTTCCTGTTAAGAGCCTTCTTAAGCCCAGCTTTTGTGACCTTAATATCTTCAGCTAAATCAAAAATCTCAAGAATTTCTTTATCACCTTGATATCCAATTGCTCTAAATAGGGTTGTAACTGGCAATTTTTTCTTTCTGTCAATGTAAGCATACATGACATTATTTATATCAGTAGCAAATTCAATCCATGAGCCCTTAAAAGGAATTACTCTTGCTGAGTATAGCTTTGTTCCATTAGCATGAAAAGATTGACCAAAAAATACTCCAGGAGATCTATGAAGTTGAGAAACAACAACTCTTTCAGCTCCATTAATTATAAAAGTACCACTTGGAGTCATGTAAGGAATAGACCCTAAAAAAACATCCTGAACAATTGTTTCGAAATCTTCATGTTCTGCATCAGTACAGAAAAGTTTTAATCTTGCTTTAAGAGGTACAGAAAAACTAAGACCACGTTGGATACACTCTTGCATTGAGTACCTTGGTGGATCAACGAAATAGTCTATAAATTCTAAAACAAACTGATTCCTAGCATCAGTAATAGGAAAGTTTTCTTTAAAGGTGTTAAACAAACCTTCTTCAACCCTCTCATCTGACTTAGTTTCGAGTTGGAAGAAATCTTGAAATGATTTGATTTGAATATCTAAAAAATCAGTTTCAACGTTTGCAGTTTTAGTATTAGAAAAATTTGTTCTCAATTTGTTATTAGTCATATTTTAGAGTTTAATTCAAACAAGCATAGGCCTTTAGATATAATTCTAAAAGCCTAAAAAACGAAGTTATTTAAACTTACTTAAGTTCAACCTCAGCTCCAGCTTCTTCAAGTGATTTCTTTAGTCCTTCAGCATCGTCTTTTGATACTGCTTCTTTAATTGAACTTGGAGCGTTATCAACTAGATCTTTAGCTTCTTTAAGCCCTAATCCAGTTAACTCCTTGACCAATTTAACCACTGCAAGTTTTGAGCCACCAGCTGATTTTAAAACAACATCAAATTCTGATTTTGCTTCAGCTGCGTCTTCTCCACCAGCACCAGGACCCGCTGCTACCGCTACTGCTGCTGCTGCTGCAGGTTCGATACCATATTCATCTTTAAGAATATCAGCAAGTTCGTTAACTTCTTTAACTGTTAAACCAACTAACTGTTCTGCGACTTTTTTTAGATCTGCCATTATTAGAGTTTTTAATTATTAATTATTATTATTTACTTAACTTTTTATTTAGATTCATCTTTAGACTCATCTTCAGAGGTTTGCTCCTCTGGATTATCATTTTCTTCCGCTTTTACTTCTTCTGCAACTGGCTCTTCAGCTTTTGCTTCTTCTGCAACTGGCTCTTCAGCTTTTGCTTCTTCAACAGGTTTTTCACTTAAAGTTTTAACTAAACCAGCGATTTTTGCTGAACTTGACTTAAGAGCGGAAATAACATTTTTAGTTGGTGATTGAAGAAGAGAAATAATTTCACCTATAACTTCTTCTTTGGATTTCAAGTTGAATAATGCTTCAATATGCTCATCGCCTATATAAATAGCCTCGTCAATAAATGCACCTTTTAGAATCGGTTTATCACCGTCTTTTCTGAACTTTTTGATAACCTTAGCTGGACTATTTCCTATAGATGATAACATTATAGTAGTGTTACCTTTTAACAAATCTTTTAGTTCACCAAAATCACTATCTGATTCAGACATTGCTCTTTCAAGAAATGTATTCTTTACAACTGAAAGTTTAACATTAGAGTTAAAACATTCTCTTCTAAGTTTACTTGTTTGAACAGCATTAAGACCGGCAATATCAGTCAAGTATATTGACTTATAATCAGCAAGTTGACCTTTCAGCTCTTCTACAGCTTGAACTTTTTCTTCTTTATTCATCTTGAGTATTATTCAAATTTTGATTCAATTGCAATGCCAGGACTCATTGTGCTTGACATTGAAATACTTTTTATATATACACCTTTTGCTCCTGATGGCTTAAGTTTTACAATAGTGTTAATAAGCTCATTTGCATTATCTTTAATCTTGTCAGCAGTAAAAGACACTTTACCAACTGAAGCATGAATTATTCCTGTTTTATCAACTTTAAAGTCAATTTTTCCACCTTTAATTTCAGTAACAGCTTTTGCTATATCCATAGTAACAGTTCCCGTTTTTGGATTTGGCATTAAACCTCTTGGACCTAAAACCTTACCTAAAGGACCTAATTTACCCATGACACTAGGCATAGTAACTATTACATCTACATCAACCCAACCTTTTTTAATTTTCTCAATGTATTCATCAAGACCAACTAAATCTGCACCTGCTTTTATTGCTTCATCTTCTTTATCAGGAGTAACCAAAGCAAGTAATTTTAATGTCTTACCTGTACCATGAGGAAGAGAGACAACACCTCTAACCATTTCATTTGCTTTTTTAGGATCTACACCTAATCTTATGGCCAAATCCACTGATGAGTCAAACTTTGTTGTTGTAATTTCTTTTACAAGAGATGAAGCCTCTTCTAGGCTGTAAGACTTATCTGAGTCTACCTTTTCAATTGAAATTTTTCTATTCTTAGTTAGTTTTCCCATAATTATTTAGCTGGTGGAGTACCTCCATTTACTTTAATTCCCATAGACCTTGCAGTACCTGCTACCATTTTCATTGCAGAATCCACAGTGAAAGCATTAAGATCTACCATTTTATCTTCTGCAATTTTTTTAACCTGATCCCAAGAAACAGATGCTACTTTCTCTCTATTTGGCACTCCAGACCCCTTTTTCTTTTTTGTTGCTTCAAGAAGTTGAATAGCTGCAGGAGGAGTTTTTATAATAAAATCAAAACTTTTATCTTTAAAAACACTTACAACAACAGGAAGAATTTTTCCTGGTTTATCTTGACTTCTAGAGTTAAATTGCTTACAAAATTCCATTATATTAACACCTGCAGCACCAAGAGCTGGTCCTACTGGTGGAGAGGGATTTGCAGCACCTCCCCTAATTTGTAATTTTAATACTTTGTCTATTACCTTTGCCATAATTATATTTTTTCAACCTGCATGTAACTTAATTCTAGTGGAGTTTTTCTACCAAAAATCTTAACCATTACTTCAAGTTTTCTTTTTTCTTCGTTTACATTGTCAATAGTTCCTGTGAAACCATTGAAAGGACCATCAATAACTTTTACATTTTCACCAATAGAAAATGGAATATTTATTTGCTCTCCAGAAATAGCTAATTCGTCTACTTTACCTAACATTCTATTTACCTCTGCCTGTCTTAATGGTATTGGTTCACCACCTTTAGTTTCCCCTAGGAAACCAAGAACATTAGAAACAGATTTAATAACATGTAAAATTTCTCCAGATATATCAGCCTTCATCATTATGTAACCTGGAAAATAAGTTTTCTCTTTAGAAATCTTTTTTCCTTTTCTTATTTGAACTACTTTTTCAGTAGGCACGAGCATCTCTTCAATTTGTTTATCAAGAGAGAATCTAGAGAGTTCATAATCAATGTAGTCTTTAATTTTGACCTCTTGACCAGTCACTACTCTTATTACATACCATTTTTTTTCTGCGACTTCCACAATCTATCCTATTAAATTGAAATAAAATTTAACTACTCTAGAGAGAATTGAATCAGCACCCCATATAACTAATGAGAAGATCACCGAAAAGACTATCACCAAAGCAGATAGATTTAACAACTCTGAACGGGGTGTCCATTTGACATTATCCCTCAGTTCTGTTACAGATTCTTTAATAAAGTTAATAATCGACATCATATTTTTTTTGTGCACGGGTTGAGAGACTCGAACTCCCGACACCTGGTTTTGGAGACCAGTGCTCTACCAACTGAGCTAAACCCGTTTATATTTTACACAAGGTATCAAGCTTAACGCAAGACACCCTTAGAGTTAATTAAACTTTGTTTTACTAGTCTAAAAGTTCAGTTACCTGACCTGCACCGACGGTTCTACCACCTTCACGAATTGCAAATCTTAAACCAACATTTAGAGCAATAGGTGATATTAACTCAACTTCAATTGTTAAGTTATCACCAGGCATCACCATTTCTACACCACTTGGAAGCACAATATTACCTGTAACATCTGTAGTTCTAACATAGAACTGAGGGCGATAATTGTTGTGAAATGGAGTATGACGACCACCTTCTTCTTTTTTCAAGATATAAACCTCTGCCTTAAATTTAGCATGAGGAGTTACAGAGCCTGGCTTACAAATAACCATACCTCTTGTTATATCAGTTTTTTCAATACCTCTTAAAAGGATACCAGCGTTATCACCTGCTTCACCTTTATCAAGAATTTTTCTAAACATTTCAATACCTGTTATTGTAGATTTAAGCTTTTCAGCTCCCATCCCAATAATATCAACTTCATCACCTGAGTTTGCAATACCAGTTTCAATTCTACCAGTTGCAACAGTACCTCTACCAGTTATTGAGAATACATCCTCAACAGGCATAAGAAAGTCTTTATCAACTTCTCTTTTTGGAAGTTCAATGTAACTATCTACTTCTTCCATTAACTTTATTACACTGTCTACCCATTTTTGTTCACCATTAAGAGCACCAAGTGCAGAACCAAGAACAACTGGAGTATTATCTCCATCATAATCATAGAAAGAAAGAAGATCTCTAACTTCCATTTCAACTAGTTCAAGAAGCTCAGCATCATCTACCATATCAGCTTTATTTAAAAAAGCAACAATTCTTGGTATACCTACCTGTCTTCCTAATAATATGTGCTCTCTTGTTTGAGGCATTGGTCCATCAGTTGCAGCAACAACCAATATAGCACCATCCATTTGAGCAGCACCAGTAACCATGTTTTTTACATAATCAGCGTGACCAGGACAATCTACGTGAGCGTAGTGACGGTTAGCTGTTTGATATTCAACATGAGATGTGTTAATTGTAATACCACGTTCTTTTTCTTCAGGTGCATTATCAATTGAGTCAAAGCTCCTAGCTTCTGAGAATCCAGCGTCTGCTAGTACTTTAGTAATTGCAGCTGTAAGAGTAGTTTTTCCGTGGTCAACGTGACCGATTGTACCTATGTTTAGGTGAGGTTTCGATCTATCAAAATTTTCTTTAGCCATAACAGTATTTTTTTCTTGTTTTTTTACGAGCTGCAAATTTATAATTTTTTTCTTATAAAATAAGCGATTTGTATTTTTTTTTTAACAGTTTAGAAATAAATATAATTTTTACTAAGTTTATAAGTAAATACAATACTTTGAAAAGAAGAAAGTTTATCAATAATATTTTTATTTCGTCTCTTGGATTAGGCTCAATTAGTCTGACAAATCCATATATAAATTTGCCTGATTTTCCATACAAATTGTCCCTAGCTCAATTTTCACTTTTTCGTCTTGAAATGATGAGACAATCCGATCCAATGGACTTTGCAAAAATTGCTTCAGAGCTAGGCTTTCAAGGTCTAGAATATCTACAGATGTCATATACTGGAGGGCTTTTAAGAGAAAAGAAAAAAACTTCATTAAGTGGAATAAAAAAACTAGCAAAAGATTTAAATACTAGGGCTAAAGATTATAATCAAAAAAATATTTTAATAATGATCGATATTGGACCTGATCTTGGAACTTATGTGGAAAATTATGATGATTATCATAAATGGATTGATTGTGCTAGTGAAATGGAATGTCATTCAGTAAGAGTTAATTTAAGAGGCTCAGATGATAATCTCTCTGAATGGTCAAAAAACTCGATTAATAATTTAAATAAGCTTTGTGAATATGCAAAACCTTTAGGAATAAACATTTTAGTTGAAAATCACGGAGAATTTTCTTCCAATGCTGATTATTTAGTTAATGTTATTGAGAATGTTAACTATAACAACATAGGAACTCTTCCAGATTTTGGAAACTTTTGTGTAAAGCATGATGAAAAAAAATTAGCTGATACATATAAGTTCTTTACTCAAGGGGCTGAAAAGACTTCAGATAGGCCTCCAACTCTATACGATTCATGTGTAAAAAGATTTGATATGTATGACGGTGTTGAAAAACTTATGAAGTATGCTAAAGGTGTAAGTGCAAAAACTCATGGTTTTGATTCTAGTGGTAATGATGTGGATATAGACTATAAAAGAATGCTTCAAATTGTAAAAAATTCTGGTTATAAAGGTTTTATTGGAGTTGAAGCTCAAGCTTTTACAATGGATCCAATTGAAGCAATAGAAGCATCAAAAAAATTATTACTAAATTCATATAGCTAAAAAAAGGAAATGAAAATATTATCAAAAATTTTATCAGTAGTTGTTGGATTAACAGTAATTAATGTTTGGCTCTTTAGGTCTAACAGATCAACCTCCTACAGAGGTGGTGATGCCTCAAGTCTTCTAGAAGAATTTCAAGTTTATGGACTGGACGATTATTTCTTAATTATTGGAATTGTAAAAGTTTCACTTGCAATTATGCTACTATTAAGTTTATATTTTAAAAAATTAAGCTTTTTTGCTTCATCAGGAATTGCAGTTATGATGCTTGTTGCAGTTTACATGCATATTAATGTTGGAGATGAGCTTATAAAATCTATGCCTGCATCAGTAATGCTTACAAGTTGCTTAATAATAGCTTACTCCGCAAATAAGAATAAATAAATGTCTAACAACGTTAATGTATATTATGATCCTAATTGCAGGTTATGTTACAACGCTGTTAGTTTTGCCAAAAAAAATGACAAGTACAATTCTTTAACATTCCTTCCAAACGATTTACTAAAAGATAAAAATTTAGATATAAAAAATACAGTTATTGTTAAAGATGGTAATAAACATTTGAAAAAATCGGAAGCTGTGA
>JADHRQ010000012.1 GCA_016777325.1 Flavobacteriales bacterium
TGGGTATTGAAGATTGGAATAGTGTATTTGAAAAAGCTGGATTCAAAAATGTAATTGTTGCAAAAAATCCACCAACAAAAGAAGAAGATCCTGATTTTAGTCCAGAGGATATAAGATACTCGACAGTTAGATACGTTGCTTCAGAAACGAGAAATGCAACTGGACCTAGTGTATCTGATCCAAGAACAGGAGAAATTTTAGAGAGTGACATAATTTGGTATCATAATCATTTACGATCATATAGAAATAGGTATTTACTTGAGACTGGTGCAGCTAATCCATCTGCAAGAACATTGGATACACCAGAAAAAGAAATCGGGGAAATGATGAGAAGAGTAATATCTCACGAAATTGGACATGCACTTGGTTTACCACATAATATGAAAGCTAGTAGTGCGTATCCTGTTGACTCTCTTAGATCAGGAAAATTTACTCAAAAAATGGGTATTGCAACAACTATTATGGATTATGCTAGATACAATTATATTGCTCAACCTGGTGATAAAAATATAAGATTTGTGAGACAGCTAGGTC
This sequence comes from Flavobacteriales bacterium, assembly GCA_016777325.1. Taxonomy (GTDB): domain Bacteria; phylum Bacteroidota; class Bacteroidia; order Flavobacteriales; family Flavobacteriaceae; genus Marisimplicoccus. The sequence goes on from JADHRQ010000012.1 coordinate 535, forward strand.
CTTATGATGATTACTCAATAGAATGGGGTTATAGGTATTATCCTGGAAAATCTGTAAATGAAGAAAAAGAGATACTCTCAAAAATTGTAGATCAAAAAAGTTTGAATCCAATTTATATGTTTGGATCATCATGGAGTGATCCTAACTCCCAAACTGAAAATATTGGAGATGATCCTGTAAAAGCTAGCTATTATGGAATAAAGAATTTAAAAATAGTTGCTAAAAACTTGACTGATTGGACATATGCTCCAAATAAAGATTATGGAGATCTTGAGGAATTATATGATGAACTACTTGGAGTTTATAGAAGATATATTTTTCATGTAATTGGCATTATTGGAGGTGTTAATGAGACCCTTATAAATACAAATCAGGACGGATCTTTTACATATAAGAATGTTAGTAAACAAGAGCAAATTCGTGCATTAAGTTTTTTAGATTCTGAATTGTGGAATGCACCATTATGGCTTTTAGATAAAAGTATAATTTCACAAATCAATAACTCAGATGGGCTATTCAAGATTGAAAATATGCATGACCGATCAATCAACTCTTTATTATCAATTAACAGACTAAATAGAATGTTATCTTCAAGTAACTCATTGGTTGGAGATGGATTAGAATATAATGAGCTTTTTAACAGATTATATAAATCAATTTTTGAAAAAATTAATCCAAGTAACCAGATAGAAAGAAACCTTCAAATAAGTTTTACAAAAAAAATTAATTCACTTATAGACGAGGAAGATCTAAAAGATGCAATTAAGTCAAAGGCTTTATCAATGAAAGATGAAATTAATAAATTATCTGCTAAAAAAATAAGGTCTTCTGCAAACGAAGTCATAAAAAATCATTTTAACTATTTAATTTTTTTAACTACTGAAGAAAACTAAATTTTGATAGATTTTATTAAATAAAGTGAGGATAAAAGTGTAATTGGAAACCAACTTTTATTATTGTTACAGTAAACTAAATGTTTAGTAGTCTTAGGGCTATATAGTTTTTTACTAACTGAATTATTTATTATCTCCATTTTTGAAAGACTATCATTGTCATCAGTTATAATTGAATTTGAGAAATAATTAATAAGGGTTACTGGAATTTTTTTATATCCTAACTCTTTAAGAGCAGTGTATCGATGATGTCCATCAATTATTAAATTAGACTCATTACAAATTATTATAGTTGATATAATTATATCGTCATTATTATACTTAAGGTTGTTTTTTAAAATATCCTTCTTATTTAAAAGCACTTCTTCATGAGGGATTAAAAGATCTATATCAAGTTCTTTGATTTCAGAAATAATATCACTATCTATATTTATTGAAAACATATTTTATTCTTTAACTATAGCCTCAGCTTCAATTTCAACTAGGTATTCATCCCCTACTAATTTTGCTTGAACTAAAGTATTAGCTGGATTAATATCCTTAAATCTCTTTCCATGAGTTTCAGCAATTTTTTTCCAATCTTCTATATTTTTTACAAAAACTCTTGTCCTAACGATATCAGATAATTTTCCCCCCAAAGAAGAAATTGAAGCTTCAATTTTATCAATAATGAAATCTGTTTGAGCTATTGGATCTCCTTCTCCAATTACTTTATTTTCATGAGTTGAAGTTGTGCCGGACACAATTATTCTATTTCCGTATTTGACTGCTCTTGAATAGCTTGCCATTTTTTCCCAATCAGTCTTACTTGAGATATTCTTTCTCATATTATTAATTTTATTAACCTTGTATACATTAGGTATTGAGTCAAGATGATGACTTAAATCACCTGATGCAGTTAAGTATGGAGGTTTCCTGTATTCATCTCCACAATCTCCTGGTACTCTTTTTAATAAATTTAATGATTTAGAAATTAATTCTTTTTCATCTAGAGAGAGATTAATGTCTAATAGTTTTTTATGATCTTGGACATGATTATTCTCCCCTAATCTAGCACCAATAATAACAGATGCAACATTAGAATCTTCAAGAATATATCTACTAGAAATATTTGCTATAGAGGTATTATTTTTAATTGCAATTGAGTCTAATTGAACTAAAAGTTTTTGAAATACATTCCACCCACCTGTAATATCAATAAATCTTTTATATTTCATTTGTGACCAATTAAGTTTACTATCGATTTTGGGTTCAGATTTACCCAACCACTTGTTTGATAAAAACCCACCAGCTAATGTCCCAAATGCAAATAGTTTAATATTAAATTCATTGCATAACTTAGACATATTAAAACCAGCTCTTCTATCTAATAATGAATAACAAATTTGATTTGAAACAATTGGTATACCTGATGTTAAAGCTATCCTCAAATGTATAGTGTCAAAATTTGTAACTCCAATATCTTTTATTTTACCCTCTATTCTTAATTCATTTAGATAGCTCAATGCATCAAGCCAGTTAGGATCTTGATAGTGCCATGCATGAAATTGCATTAAATCAATTTGATTCTGATTCATTCTTTTTAATGCAGTATTAACAGCTTCACTAGTAGATTTTTTTGAGATTTTTCCTGGTTTTGGAACCCACTTTGTAAATAAATTTATTTTGTTAGAGTTTTTATAATTATTCTTAAAAACACCTGAAATTATTTCACTAGATCCATAATGATCGGCCATATCAAAAGATGTAAACCCATTATCTGCATATATATTCATAAATTTTGAAATCTTATTTGGGTCCAAAATATTACCACTTTTTTCCATATCAGCTATTTGCCATAAACCAATAAGAACTCTCGGCACAATATTACTATCTGATAGTTTAATGAAATTATCCATTGCTATTCAGTTGGTAGATTTTTAAATGTATTGATATTTATTTTTTTCCATCTAAATATGAAATATAAACTTGCAATGATCATAACAATTAAATAAATATAAGTAGAGTGAAAATACCACTCTTCTACACTTGAAGATAAATCCTTGTATGTATGGATGATTAAAAACATTAAAATTATAATTCCCCCGAAATAACCAATAAAAAGCTGATATGCTCTATTCTTAATAGTGGTTATACTTGTAAATAGATTTGGGTTTACTTTTGAAATAGAAATAACAGTGACACACATCAATAAGAAATTGATCATCATAGAGGTAACCATGATATCAATCCCGAGGAAAAAATCTCCTGCAAAATGAGATCCAATAGCACCTATACTTGCAACAACTCCAACAAGAATAATTGCTATGTAAGGTGTGTTAAACTTTGAATGAATTGAAGCTACTTTATTTGGAAATATATGATCCTTAGCCCATGCAAACATTAATCTTGAAACTGATAATATCATTGCAGGCAAATCATTAATAAGTGCAATTGCTGCTCCAAGTATTATTAGTGTTCCCCATAGTGGAGGCAAAACATAGCTTAAAAGACCTGGTGCAGTAATATCTTTAAGAATAGATTCATCTGCTACAAAATTCCAGGGCACAATATTATATACTGAAATTGTAAATAAGATATAGTATAATGACACTACAAAAATAGCAAGTAAAATTGCTTTAGGAATATTTTTGGTTGGATCTTTTGCTTCATTTCCAGTTTGTGCAATTGCATCAAAACCTATAAAACTAGAAAACATTAAGGTTGATGCAGTTAAAAAAATTTTCCAATCAAATGCTGTTTCTTTAGCTGGCTCAATAACTCTGTTTTCTAGGATATTCAAAGAAGTAATAAAATCATTTTGATCGTAAATTATACCGGAAACTATCACTATACTTCCAAGAACAAACATAATTATAAGCATAGGTATCAAAGTATTTCTGTAAAGCTTTCCTCCAATTATATTTACTAAAACAAAAATCCATATCAGAAATAGTGATAAAATCAATCTTACTGATCCTATCTCTAAAAAATCAGAAATATTATTATATCCTAAATTGAAAAAAACATCACGAATAAAAGGAATAATTATGTAAGAAATAACACCTATTACTATTGATAAACCAAACCATTGAGAAAAGCTTGCTATAAATCCAAGATATGGATTTAGGCCTCTACTTGCATAAAGATAACTTCCGCCTGCCCTTGGCATTGCCGAGGATAAGATAGCATATGCAAATGCAGCAAATACAGCAGGAATTGCAGCAAACAAAAATGCCGGTACGACATAAGGACCGATTCCAGGAACATTCTTTTGAATCATAAAAGGAATAACATTTATTGATGCTCCCATCATAGAGCATATTCCAGTTGCTGTTATTAATAACAGCCCCATTTGTCTTTTTAATTTATTTTTAATCACTTTAGAATTAAGATTAATGGTATGCAAAATACACATTATTTAGCACTACTTTTTGTACATTTAAAAAATGTCGAATAAATCTCACTGGGAAAATATTTACAAAGAAAAAGGTCCACAAGAAGTTTCTTGGACCCAAGAAATCCCAACAACTTCAATAGAATTTTTTAACGACTTTAAAATTGAAAAATCAGATCCTATAATTGATATTGGTGGAGGTGAGAGTAAATTTGTGGACTTCCTTTTAAACAAAGGCTATACTAATATTTCTGTTCTTGATATCTCAGAGAATGCAATTAATAAAACTAAGGAGCGATTAGGTGAAAAGTCTACTAAAGTAAATTGGATAGTTTGTGATATAAATAATTTTAAACCTAATAGAAATTATGTTTTATGGCATGACAGAGCAGTGTTTCATTTTTTGACATCTAAAGATGAAATCAATAGATATACTAAAAATGTTAAGTCATATTCTGAAAATTTTATAGTTGGAACTTTTTCAACATCAGGTCCAAAAAAATGTAGTGGTCTTGATGTAACTCAATATGACAAAAACTCATTAGTTAAAATATTTGAAGGAGATATGACTCTTAAAAAGTTTGAGTTTATTAATCATACAACTCCTTTTGAAACAACTCAGAATTTTATATTTTGCAGCTTCTATTCAAAATAAAAACTAAATATATTTTATGGAATACAATAAACTACCTGGAACGGATATTAAGGTAAGTAAAATATGTCTTGGAACTATGACATGGGGAAGGCAAAATTCAGATGAAGAGGCTTTTGAGCAAATGGATTATAGTATAGATCAAGGTGTCAATTTTTTTGATACAGCAGAATTATATCCTGTTCCCGCAACTCCTGAAAGGTATGCTGATACAGAAAAGATTATAGGTAATTGGATTACATCTAGAAATTCTAGAGATAAAATTATTTTGGCCTCAAAAATTGCTGGCCCAGGAGATTACACTGCTCATATTAGAAAGACAGGTTATAAGGGGAACTCCATAGTGGAAGCAGTTAACGGAAGTCTTAAAAGATTAAAGACTGATTATCTAGATTTATATCAACTCCATTGGCCAGATAGAGCAACAAATTATTTTGGTAAAAGAGGATTTGAATACATAAACGATGGCTGGGAAGATAACTTTAAAGAAAATTTAGAAACTCTAAAAAAGATAGTTGACTCAGGAAAAGTTAGGCATATAGGACTGTCCAATGAAAATTCTTGGGGTATAATGAAATACCTAGAATATTCAAAAAAAGGACTTCCAAAAATGATTACAATTCAAAATCCTTACTCTCTTTTAAATAGATTGTTTGAGGTTGGAAGTGCTGAAATATGTAAAAGAGAAAATGTTGGACTTCTTGCTTATTCTCCTCTTGGTTTTGGAGTGCTGTCTGGTAAATATAGAAATGGGTTGATGCCTGATAATAGTAGATTAAAATTATTCTCAAACTTAGCAAGGTTTAGCAATGAAAACTGTTTTAAGGCAACAGACCTATATTACGATATTGCTAAAAAACATAATTTAAGTCTAGCTGAAATGTCATTAGCATTTGTCAATGATAGGCCTTTTGTAACAAGTAATATAATAGGGGCTACATCTATGGATCAACTTAAAGAAAACATAAACAGTATTAATATTAAATTGTCTAAAGAGATTCTTTCTGAAATAAATTCAGTTAATGAAAAAATTCCAAATCCTGCACCATAATATTAGATATTAATAATCTCTATTCTCAAAATTATCATTCTTAGGATTCGATCCAAATCTATTATCTCCTTGTTCTCCTTCTGAAGCAAAAAGAACGATAAGCCAAATTGGTCCAATAATAGGGAGCAAGACAAGCAAATAGTACCATCCTGATTTACCAACATCATGAAGTCTCCTTATTGCAACTGCAAGTGAAGGGATTAGAACTGCTAGTCCATATCCAACATAAATAGGTCCATAACCTATAGCCCATGCTGTTCCTAAGATATTGTCTAGGTAAAAACCTATTATACTAAAAATTGAGTTTATTAAAAAAAACATCCAGTATTCTTTTCTTCTAGATCTTCCACTGAAATCAGAATAAGAATTAATTACTTTTAAATACCATTCCATTTTTATAATTTACGAACATTAAATTAAATGTCAAAGTCCATTATTCATAGATACTTTGAGTTAATCAATTGAATGAGTCTAAAGAAGTACAAAATATCTATTAAGGAAATTATAAAAATAATTGAACTTAACTATAACATTAAAGGTTCGGTTAAAAAACTTGATGGTGAGATAGATTTTAATTATAAAATTCAATCATCAAATGCTAATAATTATTTACTTAAAATATCTAGACCGAATTTTGATAAAGATTATATTGATTATCAAATAAAATTATTAGATCATTTAAATACGGATTGTAAAATTGAGTTAGCATTTAATATATCAACTGTAGATAATAAAAAATTTTGTGTTTTTAAAGACAGTTTTGGAAATGACAGATGCGTTAGATTAATATCTTGGATTGATGGAAGACTATGGAGCTCTGTTAATCCTATTGAAGAATCCTTACGAAGACAATTAGGTGTTAAATCTGCAATTCTATCTAATTCACTTAATAATTTCAATCACTCTTTTTCAAAAAGAAAGATAGATTGGGATATTTCAAATTGCTTGTGGGTTGAAGAACATATAGAAAAGTTTGATATTAATAAAAGAGAAATAGTTCTCAACATAATAAAGAGTTTCAAAAACAACCTTCCAATCTATAAAAAACTAAAAAAATCCATAATACATAATGATATAAATGACAACAATATTATTGTATCAAATGATTTATTAAAGCCAACCATTAATTCAATTATTGATTTTGGAGATTCTGTTTTTTCTCAAACAATTAATGATCTAGCAATTACATGTTCGTATGGAATCATGAATGTAAATGATCCCCTAGCTGCATGTTGTGAAATAATTAATGGTAATAATAGTATATCAATTATTAGTGATGAAGAGTTAAAATTATTATATAATTTGATTGCTGTAAGGCTTGTAATTTCAATTACAAAGTCATTAATTAACAAAATCGAAGAGCCTGAAAATGAATATTTATTAATAAGTGAAAAACCTGCATGGAATCTATTAAAAAAATGGTCAAAAATAAACTCTGAATATGCATATTATTCATTTAGAAGAGCATGTAATTTAGATGCACATCAAAACAAAAATAAATTTACTAAATGGACTAAGAGCAAAAAATTCTCTATAACCGAATTATTTCCAGAAATAAATAAAAATAAGTTTTTTAAAATAGATTTAAGTATAGGAAGTGAATGGATTGGGGGAAGAAATGAGATAGAGGACTTGGATGTTTTTCAATTTAAAATTGAATGTCTTCAAAAAAAACATTCTGATAAAATTATAGCTGGTGGATATCTTGAGCCTCGATCAATTTATACTTCTAATAACTATGAAAAAATAGGGAATTATGGATCTGAAAGTAGAACTGTCCATCTAGGATTAGATTTTTGGCTTCCTCCAAAAACAAAAGTTTGCGCTATGTTTGACGGTGAAGTTATTACAGCGGTTAATGATAAAGGTCACAAAGAATATGGTGGGCTTGTAATTCTTAAACATACTACTGAAGATATGGAGTTTTATACTTTATATGGACACAATACAGTTGATAGCGTACTAAAAAATAAAGTAGGAAGCAAAGTAAAAAAGGGGGATGTTATAGCGGAGATAGCAAATTATCCAGAAAATGGTAACTGGGCTACTCACCTTCATTTTCAAATAATGCTTTCAATGCTTGATTATGAAACAGACTATCCAGGGGTGTGTTTTTATAATCAAATTGATGTATGGAAAGATTTGTGTCCAGATCCAAATTTATTATTTAAGTCTAAAGAATTAGCAGTTAATATATTTGAATCAAGTAAAGAACTCCTGAAATATAGGAATAATCATCTTGGCAAGAGTCTTAAGCTTCATTATGAAGAACCTATTCATGTTGTTAGAGGTGAAGGTGTCTACCTTATTGATAATAATGGTAGAAAATATCTAGATACAGTAAATAATGTAGCTCACGTAGGGCATGAAAATCCATCAATTGTTGCAAAAGGAAAAAGTCAAATGTCTATCTTAAATACTAATTCAAGATATTTACATAAGAATATCAATGAGCTTTCAGAAGAGCTACTCAATACACTTCCAAAAGAGCTATGTGTTGTTCATTTTGTTAATTCTGGAAGTGAAGCTAATGAGTTAGCTATAAGAATGATGAAATCTCATACTGGACAAAAAGATATTATTGTTTCTGAGCATGGCTATCATGGAAACACAAATATTTGTGTTGATATTTCATCCTATAAGTTTGATGGAAAAGGTGGAAGTGGAGCTCCTGAAAACACCCATGTTATTCCAATTCCAAATGAGTTTAATGGAAAGTATAAAGGAGCTAAAGCATCAAAAAAATATGTAAACGAAGTTAAGAATGCTATAGATAATATTATATCAAAAAAAAGAGGTTTAGGTGGTTTAATAATTGAACCCATTTTAAGTTGTGGAGGCCAAGTTGAATTACCCAAAAACTTTCTTAGGGATTCTTATAAACTGATTAAAGAAAATGGAGGTATTTGTATTTCTGATGAAGTTCAAGTTGGTTTAGGAAGACTCGGAAAATCGTTTTGGGGTTTCCAATTTCATAATGTTATACCAGATATTATTACAATTGGTAAGCCATTAGGCAACGGCCATCCAATTGGTGCCGTAGTTTGTACAAAAGAAGTGGCTAATAGTTTTGCAAATGGAATGGAGTTTTTTAATACTTTTGGTGGCAACCCTGTTTCATGCTCCATTGGAACTGAGGTTCTAAGATATGTGAAAAGTGAAAAGCTTCAGAAGAATGCTCAACATATTGGAGAATATTTTAAAAAAGAACTTAAAAAACTATCTAGTCAGTATGATATAATAGGTGATGTTAGAGGGCAAGGTTTATTTCTTGGAGTTGAATTTATTGATAAAGAAATGAATGCTTTACATGAAGAAAGTATATATATTATTAATCGTTTAAAACAATTTGGAATTCTTTCAAGTGTTGATGGTCCAAAAAATAATGTTATTAAAATTAAGCCACCTTTAACATTTAATAAACATAATTGTGACATGTTTATTTTTTATCTTCGAAAAATCTTAAACGAAGACTTCTTAAATAAATAATATTTATTATGGCTAGATATTTAATATTAATTACATTCTTATTATTAAACCCCAAACTGGTTATGTCACAAAAATATGAGACTCAGGAATATAAAGTGGTAGATCAAATTGATCAAGTAGAAATAAGATACTACCCAAGTGCTCCTATGATAAAAGTATCATCTAATCAGAGTAGAAATAATAATTTTGGCAAGTTGTTTAGATATATTTCTGGTAATAATAAAAATGATGAAAAAATTGCAATGACAACTCCTGTTTATATGTCAGATGAGAATAAGACTATGGAGTTTGTTCTTCCAAAAGAATTTCTTTCAAGTGAATTACCGGTTCCGAAAGATAATGAAGTTGAAGCATACATATCAGAGCCTAAATACTTTGCCGCTATAAAATATTCTGGTTATTCAAACAATAGAAAAGAAAAAAATTATAGAGAAGAGTTAATGAATGTTATCCGAAAAATTAAACTTGATATTCTTAGTGAACACTTTGTTCTCTCCTATGATGCTCCAACAAAATTCTACAACAGAAGAAATGAGATTCTAATTCAGGTAGACTACTCTAATTAGTAATCTAAAAATTTTCCTTATACTTTTTTTTGATTTTTTTAAAAAAAACTTACTAAAAATGTCATTTTAATAAAAGTGAAATAATAAGTGTTTTACAACATCTATTCACATTTTTCATAGTATAGTTTTGAATACTTAATATTAAATAACTAACTATGAAAAAATTAATTAACAATTTTTCTTCAGCTTACAAGTTTACTTTACTGACTGTTATTGCCTTAATGTCAACGAATATTTCATATTCTCAAGACTTTGGTGCTGACTTAGTAAGTTCTTATGTGTGGAGAGGAACTCAATTTGGATCGGGAGCTCATATTCAACCATATATGGAACTTGGATCTGGAAATTTTACTGCAGGTGTTTGGGGAAGTTTTCCTACAAGTGCAAAAGGAGGAGGTAACGAACTTGATCTTTATTTAGGATATGATTTTGGACCAGTTGCATTGACTGTTACAAATTATACTTTTCCGGGAGAAGGGGGAAATTATGCTGATGGAGAAGGACTATTTGACGGAGATTATACAGAATTAGCTGCCTCTACATCAATTATGGGAGTAGATTTATCCGCAGGATATTTTACAGAAGTTGAAGCTTTATATGTAGAGCTTGGATTTTCTACAGGTGCTGTAGATATTGCTATTGGATATGGGGATGATCAAGGAAATGCATGGTATGCTGATGGTGGATCAGGAATTGTGAATATGTCTTTTAGTGGATCTAAAGAAATTCAAATATCTGAAAATTACTCATTACCAGTATTTGGATCATTTATACTAAATCCTGAAGCCGAAACTGCATTTTTAGTTTTTGGAATAAGTTTTTAAATTGAACTATTATGAAAAAAATAGAAGCAATTATTAGAAAGTCAAAATTTGACGAAGTCGTTAAAGCTCTGCATGATGCAGAAGTATATTTTTTCAGCTACTGGGATGTTACTGGAGTTGGAAATGAGAAAATCGGTAAAGTCTACAGAGGTATATCTTACAGCACAAAAGATATTCAAAGGAGATGTTTATCAATAATAGTGTCTGATTCATTTGTTGATACAACAATAGATGCAATTTTAAAATCTGGAGCTACAGGAAATGTAGGTGATGGTAAAATTTTTGTTTATCCATGTGAAGAAGCATATAGAATTAGAACAGCAGAGAAAGGAAACAAATCATTTAATTAAAAATTATGGAATTATTAACAACAAATAACGTTTGGATGATGCTCTGTGCAGCATTGGTGTTTTTTATGCATCTAGGATTTTCTTTTTTAGAGATTGGATTAACTAGACAAAAAAATACAATCAATATATTATTTAAAAACTTTTTCATTATTACAATGGGTATAATAGTGTATTGTTTAATTGGATTTAATTTAATGTATCCTGGAAATTTTAATATAATTGGAAATGGAATTCTTGGGTTTGCAGGACTAGGACTTGACTCAATAGCTGCTGCTAACTTAGCTTATAACGAAGGTTATACATACTGGACTGACTTCTTGTTTCAAGCAATGTTTGCTGCTACAGCAGGAACAATTATTTCAGGGGCAGTTGCTGAAAGAATTAAGATAAATTCTTTTATGTTAATTGTATTTATTTACGTTGGACTAGTTTATCCAATAGTAGGTTCTTGGCAATGGGGATCAGGTTTCCTTTATAGTCTTGGTTTCTATGATTTTGCTGGTTCAACATTAGTTCACTCAGTTGGAGGTTGGGGTGCTTTAATTATTATATATTTTCTTGGAGCCAGAAAAGGAAAATTTGATAGTAATGGAAATGCAATTGCAATTCCAGGATCGAACATCCCATTGTCTGCAGCTGGGGTTTTAATACTTTGGTTAGGATGGTTTGGATTTAATGGAGGTTCAGTGTTATCTGCTGACCCAGCAAATACTTCATTAGTTCTAGTTACAACTTGTCTTGCTGCAGCTGCAGGAGGAATAGGTGCTGCTTTTTTCTCTAATTTATTATATAAAAATTTAGACATAACTATGTTTATGAATGGAATTTTAGGTGGACTAGTTGGTATTACTGCTGGTGCTGACCAGATGGGACCTACTGAGGCAATAATTATAGGAGCTGTAGGAGGTCTAATAGTTGTTTTAGGTATTGCACTTTTAGATAAATGTAAACTTGATGATCCAGTTGGAGCTATACCAGTTCACTTATTTGCAGGGATATGGGGAACTTTAGCAGTTGGAATTTTTGGAGCTTCTGCATCTTTCGATCAATTTATGGTTCAACTTGCTAGTGTAGGTATTGTAGGTTTATTCTGTGTATTTGGAGCTACTCTAATTACATTATTTGTGAAATCTACTTTAGGTCTTAGAGTTTCTGAGCAAGAAGAAGAGACTGGGTTAGATATTACAGAGCATGGAACAAAAGCATATTTTTCATCTTAATGAGATAATATTTTTTATTATTTTCCATCTTAAAAGGAGATCAAATGATCTCCTTTTTTGGCTTATTAATATTGCTATTATTTATCCAATTGTAATATATTAGATATCATATATATGAAAAAAATAATCATTATTGGAAGTGGAATAAATGGATTAGTTGCTGCAAATTATCTTGTAAAGGAGGGATATGATGTTACTATTATTGAAAAAAAGAATATAACAGGTGGTGCTTGTATAAAGGACTCTGTTGAAATTAATAATAAACAAATTGATTTTGCGTTTGGAGCCACAGTCTTTGGAATGATGCCAAAATTCATTTTTCAAGAGACTGGATTAATTAATACTATTCAGGGTTTTTATCCAAAGACACCTAAGCTTGTTTACTTTCAAGGCGATCAACATAGTACTAAAATTTATCAGAATTATAATCAGCTTCAAAAAGAACTTGAAAATAATTGGGGGGAAAAAGGCCGTGTAAATGATTTTCGAAATGATGAGAATAAGGTTGTAAGTTTTATTCAAAACTTATATAGAAATGCAACTAGTCCTTCTTTAGATTTGGCAAATGATATACTCGGAAAAGAACTTACAAATCTATGGATTTCAGGAACAGCAAAAGATCTTCTAGATCACTATTTTACTTCTGAAAAGACAAAGTTATATATGGGAATGACGGTGATTGAAAGTGGTCCAGCATCAATTTATGAACCTGGAACAGCTTTTACCATTCCCTTAATGGATTCTGGATCAGTGTATGATGGATATTGGGGGTTTGTTAAAACTGGTATATGGAAAATAACAGAATCTCTGACTAAAATTAATTCTGATTTGGGGGTTAATATCCATTTAAGTTCTTCAATTAATGAAGTAGATGCTTTTAGTAATTCTGTTTCTTTTGTCAAAGATGAAAAAGATTATAAATTAAATTATGATCATTTAATATTTGCAACTGATCCTATTACTCCATCAAAGCTTATAAATGGTTTTAAGAATGAAAAAAATAATCTTGATTTAATTGGGACTAGTGGAAAGGTAACAGCTTTCTTTAAAAATCCTGTCAAGTGGAAAGAATCAAATTGTTATTCTGATTCATTTAGGTTCGTTTTTTCAACAGATACTTTAAAAGGATTTGAAGATGCAAGTCAAAATGCATTGAAAAATTCAGGAGACTATTTTCCAGGATTTATTCAAATATATCCTGATGGAAGTGCTCAAAGGACCATGGGAAATAACGAAAATTTTGATAAATTAATTTTCTTTACAAAGAATCTTAGTTATAACAAGAAGGCAAACGATTTGGAAGATATAAAGAAAAAAATTATTTCTACAGCACTTCCTTATATTGAAAATTCAGATGATTTAGTTTACAGTAAGTTTCTTACACCAAAAGATTTAAATGAAACATTCTTATTTCCAAAAGGAAATATTGATCATTTAACAATGACTGGAGATCAAAACTTTGATAAAAGGACATTTAGCTCTCGGTCTTCTAACTTCTATTCATACTACGACTATGATAATATTTATTATTGTGGTGCTGGAAGTTTCCCGTGCGGAAGTGTAGCTGGAACTCCAGGATATATGTGTTCTAAACAGATAATAAAACAATTTAGCAGTAAAAAAGCGGTATAGTGATCTTTAATAATTTGATATAATATTTATACATTTATTAGAAATGACCTATATGAAAAAAACATGCATACTATTAATTTTTATTCTAATGACAGCTTGTAGTAATTCATCAAAAGTTCTGTTTTTAGGAGATTCAATAACAGAAGCTGCTCTTTATGATAAGAAAGTTGCTGAGCCTATTGGTGATACTTTTGTTTACCCTAAAGCAACTGGTTTTATTACACTTCTAAAAGAAAATATTGGTGATGATGTAGAATTAATTGGAAAAGGAGTTAGTGGTGATAAAGTGTCTGATCTTCTTACAAGGTATAAAGATGATGTCATTAAACTAAATCCTGATATTGTATTTATTTATATCGGAATTAATGACGTTTGGCATAAATATGACTTTGGTACTGGATCTGATATCGATTTTTACGAAAATGGTTTAAGAAAAATAATCAGTGATATAAAAAAACTGGGGTCAAAAATAGTTCTTTGTACACCAACACTTATAGGGGAGAATTCAGGAGAATTTACACTTGTCAATCAATTTAAAGATGTAAAGACAATGGAAAAAATGAATGGTGATTTAGATGCTTTTTCAGATGTAATAAGAAAATTATCTACTGAGTTTAATACTGATTTAATTGACTTAAGAGAGATTTTTATGACTTATGTTTCAGAAAACAATCTTAATAATGAACCCGCTGGTTTATTAACCTATGATGGTGTTCACTTAAATGATCTAGGTAATAAGTTAATTGCAGATGAAATGATAAAATTCTTAGATTAAGTTTTTTAACAATTTCTTAAAACAAACACTAAATTTTAATTTTTAATATTGGTTAATATTAATTATATGTCATTTATAAAGAAATCTAGTTTATTTATCTGCATGTTAGTTCTAATAACATGTTCAAAAGATAGTGATATGTCTTCTGATTCATACTCATCAAACATATCTCAAAATACAGTTACGCCAACTGTTGCTACGCCAACTGTTACACAATATACTTTAACTGCTTCTGCCGGAGAAGGTGGAAGTGTTTCTAGTACAGGTGGAACATATAATGATGGTACATCTATAAGTATTATTGCTACTCCAAATGAAGGATATGAATTTATTGGATGGAATGGTTCAGACTCTTCAAGTTCAACTATTACTATTACAATAAATTCAAATACTACACTAGAAGCTCTTTTTAGTCAAATTCAAACAACTGAAACAACATCAACTGACACGTCTATCTTTAATGCTGACTTAATCGATTTTAATTATTATCTACACTCAAGTCTTCCTGATGAATGGATAACAGAATTTAACACTATAATTAATAACCTTGAGTCTACAATCCCAGCTTATAAAAGGAGTGGCTTCCCTGAATCAATGAATATATATGCCTGGAATAATTCTGTTCCAAGCCCTTATACAGATCCTAATGGGAATAGTATGCAGGGAGCTTCAATCTCAGGTAACGGAACTGATTTCTGGATGGTTTTAGAAATCCCTGATGATGAATTTACAAATAATTCAAGTCACAGGTATTCTGTAATAGCTCACGAGTATTTCCATGTTTACCAACATAGTATGTCTCCAGCTTTCTCAGTTGGTAGTGATGGCGAATTTAATAACCCAAATGCTATGGATGTTAAATGGTTAATTGAAGGATCTGCTGCAGCATTTGAGTCGTTATATATTCAAGAAAATTATGGAATTAATTATTTTGAAGAGGGACAAGCATGGGGCGTTGAAGCAGATGTACTATCTGATCCTGCATCATATGAGTTCTACAGCAAGCAAGATAACAACTATGCAAACTCTGTTTTTATGGTACTTGCACTTGTAAAAGAATTGGAGAATGTTGGTTTTTCACCTGAGAAGGCTTTTCAATCAATATTTAAAGTTTTTTGGGAGCAGGATCCTAAAAATTCTGATTGGAAAGCTAAGTTTGAAGAAACTTTCACGATAGATATTGATACGTTTTATTCAAGTCTTGCCTCATACTCAACTGATATGAGTTTAATATATCCGTCATCTTCAATTACAGTTCAGAATATTATTAATGATACTTCAGCAATTACTGAGGTAAGTACTGAAACAACATCAACTGATACATCAACATCAACCGATACATCGACATCAACTGATACATCAGCATCAACCGATACATCAACATCAACTGATACATCAACATCAACCGATACATCGACATCAACTGATACATCAACATCAACCGATACATCGACATCAACTGATACATCAGCATCAACTTCTGCAACAACATATTCAATATCTGTCTCAGCTCAAGGTTCACAAAATTATATTCTAACAGGTGATGATGCAAATGGAAGTGTCACCGGAAATGATCCTTCAGTTTCATTGAAAGTTGGTGATACTCTAAACTTTAATGTTAATGCTCAAGGTCATCCATTTTATTTAATTAAAACTTCAGATGGAGGAGTTGGCTCTGGCAATCTAATTGATAGTGTTTCAAATAATGGCGCTGTAAGTGCAACTGTATCATGGACTCCAACTGAGGCTGGAACATATTACTATATATGTGAATACCATCCTTCAATGTTAGGTTCAATTACCGTAACTGAATAATTACTTTCTAAATTCAATAATTTTAGAATTAGATGGAAGATATAATGGGTGTTTTGGAGTCCCATTAAGATTTTTACCAAAACACATTGGGTTAGAAATAAAACTTTTTAATTCATTGGGCTCTTTAATTGAGTTGCCCCATGCATAAACTACTTGATCAACCTTATTGACAAAATTTTTTATTGTCTTTAGGTTTAACTTGGTTAAACCAATACTTGTATCAAGCTTTTTTGGATATGGAGTGATGTATGTAAAAAGGTTAACTACAAAAAAACCTCCATAGCCTAACTCTTTTGTAAAACCTATTAATCTATTTATAGTAGGATCATCAATTGATTTATTGGCAATTGATGGATTGAGCATTATATAAAGTATCTCAGGTTTATTTAAATTCCAATGTCTAGATAAATTATATCGATGTTTTTTATCAATACTGAATTTAGCTTTTCTTAAGATATTATTTTTGATACTTAAAGCCATGTTCATATTTAAATATAGCTATAAAAATGAAGAGTTATTT
>JADHRQ010000013.1 GCA_016777325.1 Flavobacteriales bacterium
AAATCATTAAAATTTATTTTTGAAATTTCATAATTTTTTATAAAACTAATCCCTGAGAGTCTTCCAAGAAATCTTACTTTAGGGTAGTAATCATTTATATATTTATCAATAATGAAAATTTCCAATCCTTTGTATACCCAGTGAGATTCTCTTCTATTTAGATTTAACTTTTGATTTAAATAGTTAATGAGAAAAGATTTTAAAAAAACTATTTCTTCTAAAAACTTGTCAGAGAAAGGACTTATAAAGCTTGGTAATT
The DNA here is from genome assembly GCA_016777325.1 of Flavobacteriales bacterium. Lineage (GTDB taxonomy): Bacteria > Bacteroidota > Bacteroidia > Flavobacteriales > Flavobacteriaceae > Marisimplicoccus. The sequence goes on from JADHRQ010000013.1 coordinate 260, forward strand.
GATTTAGTCCATAAAAAGGGTTAGAATCGTAATCACTTTTAGGTACAAGAAGTTTGAGATTTGAATTATCATTGAAATAATTTTTTACAAAATTATTTACTCTTTTAACTTTTATTTCAGCTTCTTCTGTTGAAGATATTTTGAAAATATCAGTTTCAATTTCATTATTAATATTTTGAAATTTCCTATATTTTTTATCAATTAATAAATTAATTTTAACATTATTTATATCTGAACCTGACAGATAAACATTTTTTCTATCAATTATTATTTCTGTTTTATTTATAGTAAGGTTTGAAAATAAATAGTAATATTTGTCAAATGAAAATTTCATTTTATATCTAGATTTCTCTAAGGATTGGTCATTTAGGTTTAGATTGCTTTGACTATACCATTCAGATCCAGATATATTAGAAAAAACTATTAGCCAATTCTTTAAATAGTAATTGTTATTATTATCAAAACCATAACCTGTAAATTTTGAATCAGGTAATTTTACTTGATAGTCAATTTCTATTTCAATTGATTCCCCCTTATTTAATTCTTTTTTAAGATATAAATTAATTATATCAGATGAGTTATTTGATTTACTCCATGATTCAATATTATTAGAAGTAATACTCTTTATAATTGTTGATCCTCTTTGTTTTTTATTTGCAAAAGTAAAGCTCCTCGAATATTCATCTGAAATTCTTTTAGCTAGCCTAGTTCTGTTATTGATATATGAATTAGCCCAATCCTCAAGAACTATTTTTTTTAATGAAATATTAGAAGTGTTCTTAAACTTCATAACTTGATTAATAGTAACCGTCTTATCCTCTGAGTTTAGCGTAGCATCAATATTATATGAGTTAATATTTTGACAAAATGTGTTAATAGGGAAAATTAACATTATCAATATGAAAAAGTTTGAAATCCTTATCATTTTTGAAATTCTTTTGAAAGGTATTTAGCAGTATAACCCTTATTGCTTTTTATTATTTCTTTTGGGCTACCACTGTCTATTAGTTTTCCTCCATTTTTACCACCCTCTGGGCCTATATCTATAATATGATCAACCTGTTTAATTACATCTAAATTATGTTCAATAATAATTATTGTATTTCCTTTATCTACAAGTTGATTTAAAACATTTAAAAGAATCCTTATATCTTCAAAATGAAGACCTGTAGTTGGTTCATCAAGAATATAGATTGTTTTACCAGTATCTTTTTTGGATAGTTCACTTGCTAGCTTTATTCTTTGTGATTCACCACCAGATAATGTTGTAGAAGATTGACCAAGAGTGATATATCCCAGTCCTACACTATCAATAGCTTTTAATTTATTATGTATTTTAGGAATAGATGAGAAAAAATCTAAAGATTTGGAAACACTCATGTCTAATATGTCTGAAATAGATTTTCCTTTATATCTAACTTCAAGAGTTTCTCGATTAAATCTTTTTCCATTGCAAACTTCGCACTCTACAAAAACATCAGGTAAGAAGTTCATCTCAATTAACCTCATTCCACCACCCTTACAGTTCTCACATCTTCCACCTGAAACATTAAAACTAAATCTTCCTGGTTTATAACCCCTTATTTTTGATTCAACAGTATCTGAAAATAATTTTCTGATTTCACCGTAAACTCCAGTATAAGTAGCAGGATTACTTCTAGGAGTTCTTCCTATTTGTTGTTGATTAACTTCAACTACTTTATCAATGTTTTCAATACCTTCAATTTTTTTAAATTCTAGAGGTGATTTAACAGAATTATAGATTTTAGAATTTAAAATAGGATATAATGTCTCATTTATCAAAGTAGACTTACCACTACCCGAAACTCCTGTAACAGCAATCATTTTACCAAGAGGAAAATCAGTATTGATATTTTTTAAGTTATTTCCTTTACATCCATATAACTTTATATGATTCCCATTACCAGGTCTTATATTTTTTGGTATTTCGATTTTTTTAATATCGTTAAGATAATCTGCAGTAATTGTTTTTGCATTTTTAATCTTCTTGGGAGATCCTTCATAAATAATCTCACCACCATTAATACCTGCAAAAGGACCCAGGTCTATAATATGATCAGAACTCATTATCATTTCTTTATCATGTTCAACCACAATAACTGAATTCCCAGAGTCTCTAAGTTTTTTTAGTGAGTCAATCAATTTTAAATTATCTTTTTGATGAAGTCCTATACTAGGTTCATCAAGTATATATAGAACTCCAACTAATTGAGAGCCAACCTGAGTTGCTAATCTTACTCTTTGAGCTTCTCCTCCAGAAAGTGATCTTGAAGATCTTGAAAGTGTTAAATACTCAAGACCTACATCAATTAAAAATTGAATTCTAATTAATATTTCTTTTGTTATTTCGTCAGATATTCTGATCTCTTTATCAGTTAAATTTTTATTAAGGTTTTTAAACCATTCTTTGACCTCTGATAGATCCATTTCACTAAGCTCGAAGATGTTTTTATTGTTAATTCTAAATGATCTAGATTCAATCTTTAATCTACTTCCTATACAAGATTTACATTTTTTAATATCAACAAATTGAAGTGCCCATCTTCTTAAGCTTTTAGATTCATTGTTATTTAATTGATCTTTAATAAATGCCTCTATTCCCATATAATCAATCTCATATTGTCTCTTTACACCTAGATCTTTTGAATTGATTATAAAGCTTTTTTTACCACCGTTAAGAATAAAATTTAAACCCTCTTTTGGTATTTTATTAATAGATTCACTCAGAGAGAAATTATAATATTTTGATATTAATTCAATCTGTTTATGAATCCAGGAATTATCTTTCTTACCTATAGGTAATATTCCTCCATTATTAATTGATATCGAATCATCTGGAATTAATTTTTTTAGATTTATTTCATGTTCAGTTCCTAGACCGTTACATATTTCACACATTCCTTTAGGTGAATTAAAAGAAAAAGTGTTAGGTTCTGGTTTAGGATATGAAATGCCTGTTTCAGGACACATTAAATTTCTACTAAAATATTCTGGTTTTCCAGACTCTGAGTCTAAAATAAAAATTGTATCATTTCCATATTTCATTGCAATCTTAATAGATTCTGCTAACACTCTCTTTGATTCAAAATCATCTTTAACAGATAAATTATCTACAACCAGACTTATATCATGTGTTTTATATCTATCTAGCTTCATGCCTCTCTTAATATCTAGAATATCACCGTCAACTATAACTTTTGAAAACCCTTGTTTAGTGAAGTTTTCAAAAAGATCTCTGTAATGTCCTTTTCTAGATCTAATTATTGGAGCTAGAATAATAATTCGCTGATTTATAAACTTCTCACATATTAACTTTATAATCTGTTCATCAGTATTTTTAACCATTCTTAAATTAGATGAATGACTGTAGGCTACACCAATTCTTGCATATAATAACCTAATAAAATCATAAATATCAGTAACTGTTCCAACAGTAGATCTTGGATTTTTACTTGTGGTTTTTTGTTCAATTGCAATTACTGGAGATAAACCCTCAATTTTATCTACATCTGGTCTTTCATAGTTTCCTACAAATTGTCTTATGTAGGCAGAGAATGTTTCCATATATCTTCTCTGACCTTCAGCATGAATTGTGTCAAATGCTAAAGAGGATTTTCCGCTTCCAGATAAACCTGTAATAACAACAAGTTTTTCTCTTGGAATCTCTAAATCTAGATTTCTAAGATTATGAACTTTTGCGCCTTCAATTTGAATCGTGTTATTCAAGTTTGGATTAGAATTTATTTTAAAATACTTGCATGATCATCTCCTCTAGGATCTGCTCCTGTTGAAACTTCTCCATTTTCATCTATAAAAATTGCATCAACTTTACCTATAGAAGATCTAGCTGACATACCAGAGCTATCAGATTTAATAGGGAGTGAGACAATAAAGTAATTTTTAGATTTTAGAATTGAATCTTTAACAGAGTCTATACCACCTTCTTCGATTATTACTACATCTGGGACCCATTGATGATGAACTCTAGGTGCATTTACGGCTTCTTGCATTGACATACCATATTCGTAAACATTAAGAATTGTTTGAAATACAGAAGTTATAATAGTTGATCCTCCTGGAGTTCCCACTATTAGTGATGGTTTTTTATTTTTTAGCACAATAGTAGGTGTCATTGAACTAAGCATTCGCTTATTAGCTTCTATAGAGTTTGCCTTACTACCAATTAAACCAAAACTATTAGGGTACCCGGGCTTTGAGCTAAAATCATCCATTTCATTATTCAAGAAAAATCCACCTTCTTCAACAAAAACTTTAGATCCATAGTTGGTGTTTAGAGTAGTGGTAACTGAAACAGAATTTCCATCAGCATCTATAATAGAATAGTGAGTTGTTTGATCACTTTCTTCTATTGTTTTAACCTCACCATGAGATACTTCACTAGAAAGAGTTGCCTTATCCCATGAGAAAGATGCCATTCTACTATTAACATATTCATCATCCATCAATTCGTATACTGGAAGTTTGTTAAAATCAGGATCGCCCATATAGAAACTTCTGTCTGCATATGCTCTTCTTTCAGCTTCAACCATTAGCTGAATAGATTCAACAGAGTTATGTCCAAACTGACCTATATCGTATCCTTCTATTGCTTTTAATAGTTGACCTAGAAGAATTCCACCGCTTGAGGGAAGGGGCATTGATATTATATCTAAACCTTTGTACTTAAATTTAATGGGATCTCTCCAGACAGAATTGTAATTTTTTAAATCTTCAACTGTCATTATTCCACCACTTTCTTCAATTTCTTCAATAATCATTTCTGCAATCTCACCCTCATAAAATGCTTTAGGTCCATTTTTTGAAATTTTATCAAGAGTAATAGATAGATTTATATTTTTTAAAGTATCACCTTGCTTATAGTTCTGTGAAAATAAAGATTCACTACCATTGACATTTATGAAATCTTGAAGTTTATCTTTTAAAGCTTCTTCTTGTTTTTTTGTAACAATAAAACCATTTTTTGCTAATTCAATTGAAGGTTGAAAAAGATCTTCAATTGGAAGAGAGCCAAATTTTGAATGAATTTCAAATATACCAGATATTGAACCAGGAACTCCAACTGCAGCTCCACCTAAGGTACTCATGTTTTCTATAACATTCCCATTTTCATCTAAATACATATCCTTAAATGCATTTCCTGGTGCTTTTTCTCTAAAGTCAAGTGAACCGCTTTCTCCTTCAGAAGTATGGTATACTACAAAACCACCTCCACCTATATTTCCAGCTATAGGATATGCAACAGCTAGAGCAAGGTGAACAGCTATCATTGCATCAAATGCATTACCACCTTTTTTCATAATTTCAACACCTATATCAGAGGCTTCTTTTCTAGCTGAAACAACAGCAGGATTGTATGTTTTACCACAACTTAGTATTAAAAATGATAAGATAAATGGGATAAAATTCTTCATAATAAAATTTCGTGTAATTTACAATTTATATATTTACATCTCATATGACTTTAATAAAAAATATATCAGGATTTAGAGGTACAATAGGTGGTGAAAATAATCAAAATTTAACACCAGTTGATATTGTGAGTTCAATAGCAGGATTTTCTAAATTAATTAAAGAAAATAATCCTAACAATAATAACCTTACTGTAATAACGGGTAGAGATGGAAGAAAATCTGGAGAAATGATTCAAAGTATTGTAAACTCAGTTTTTTCTTCAATGGGAATCAATGTTATTGATGCCGGATTATCAACAACTCCAACCCTTTGCTGGGGAGTATTAAATAATGATGCTGTTGCAGGCTTAATGATTACAGCAAGTCATAATCCTCAAGAGTATAATGGTTTAAAATTTTTTAATGATGAGGGTGAGTTCTTATCTAAAGAAGATGTAACTAAACTCATTGAATATTCAGAAATTAAAACACACAGTTTTACTCAAAATGAATTTCTTGGAACAATAAATAAGTATGATAATTTAATTGATAATCATATCCAAGCTATTATTAACTTAGACATTCTACCATTAAAGGAAATTAAAGAACTTAATCTTTATGTAGTAGCAGATGCTATTAATTCTGGCGGAGCTATTGCTTTACCTAAACTTCTTAAAAAGTTAAATATTAGATATAAAATTATAAACTCAGAGGTCGAAGGTGTATTTAATCACACTCCGGAACCTCTTGCAGAAAATTTAAAAGATCTTTCTCAAGAAATTTTAAACAATAATGCTGATTTTGGAATAGCAGTAGATCCAGATGTTGATCGTCTTGTATTTTTTGATGAAAATGGAAAAATTCTTGGAGAAGAATATACTCAAGTTTTTTGTTCTGATTTCGTTTTATCAAAAAACAAGGGAAACACTGTTTCAACATTATCTTCTTCAAATGCACTTAAAGATCTAACAGAGTCTTATGGGGGGAATTATTTTTTTACTCCTGTTGGTGAAATGAATGTTGTAAAAAAAATGAAGGAAGAAAACTCCATAGTTGGAGGTGAAGGTGGGGGAGGTATAATTTATCCAGAATTGCACTATGGAAGAGATGCCCTTGTTGGTATTGCACTTTTTCTTGGATTATTAGTAAATAAAGATTGTAAAGTTTCAGATCTTAAGAGTAATTATCCTGTGTATTTTATGAAGAAGCTCAAAGTGTTGCTTAAAGATGATAAAATCATAGATAAGATTTTTAATGATATTACTAATAAATATTCTGACTTATCACCTAACACTGATGATGGGGTTAGGATTGACTTCGAAGACGGGTGGGTTCATATGAGAAAATCAAATACAGAACCAATTGTTAGAATTTTTTCAGAATCAAAAGATCAGGAAAAAGCAGATAATCTAGCTAATAAAATAAAAAAAGAGATTTTATTGTTAGGTGGTTAGGTGTTTAAACCTATTATGAGTCCAAAAGTATTGTGATGGGTCTCGGTATATTTGTTTTTCAAGAAGCTTCAGAAACTGATTGGTAACATTATATTGATTGTTATCTTTTTCTAAAATTTCAATAAATTTTGTTCTATAAAACCCCCTTTTTATTCTGGTTATATCAGCAAAAACAACTGATAAATTAAAATCTTTTGAGAATCTTTCAGCTCCTGTGAAAATAGGTACATTATGACCTAAAAACTTATTAATATATGATTTTCCAATTTTTCTAGGTGATTGGTCTGCAGCAAATCCAAATAGGTGATATTTATTAACATCTAGATTATTCATAAAATCATTAATATGATATCTTGATACAAGAAAAGCATTATGTTTTCCTCTGATTTTTTTAAATAATCTATCAAAGTACTTATTTGACATTGGTGTGTAAATTCCATATCCATTTCCTTTTACATTATATCCAATTGAAAGAAGCCATTCAAAATTAGAGTAATGACCACAAATAAGAATTATATTTTTATTTTTTTCTTGAATTTTCTCTATCTCATGAATATTTTCATAAGTATAACGCCTTTTCATTTCCTTTTCGCTCATACCATAAGCTTTTATGCTCTCAATGCTAATATCTGCGAAGTGACTATAGAACTTTTTTTCTATCTCATCTAGTTCCTCTTTATCTTTATTAGGAAATACTAGATTTAAATTTTTTTTAACTGTTTTTAATCTATACCTAACAACTTTATGAAGAAGAAATGAAAGAATATTTGAAATCTTATATACAATACTAAATGGCAGTATTGATATAAATTTAATTAAAGGGTATGTGAGTATATATATTAATAAATGCAATTATCAGTTGTTTAGTGATAATGCAAATTTAATTTTTTCTTCTAGATCGTCGCCTCTTAAGTTTTTTCCGATAACAATACCATCTTGATTAATTAGATAAGATTGAGGAATAGCTCTAATGCTATATCTTCTAGCTATAGGATCATTCCAGAAGTTTAAATTTGACACCTGTGTCCATAATAGACTATCATCTTCAACGGCTTGTTCCCACTGTTCTTTTGTTCTATCTAGTGATACGCCGATGATGTTAAAACCATCATTATTATATAATTTGTAAAGTCTAACAAGGTTTGGATTTTCAACTCTACAAGGTCTACACCATGCTGCCCAGAAATCTAGAAGTGTTACCGTATTAAGAGATAATTCCTGACTTAATGTAACATTAGAACCGTCAAGGCTAGGTGCAGTAAAATCTGGAGCAACTTCACCAACCTCAATTGGATCTTCAAATTGAGAAAGTAAATCAGAAATATTTTTTCCAACATCACTAACTTTAATTCTGTTTGAAAAACTTTCATAGACATCTATGATGGAGTCTTTGTTAACTTTATTTTCAACCATAAAAACTTCAAGAAGAAGAGCAGACATGTATGAATCAAGATTATCTATTATAAAATCCCATTCATACAAAAGAACTTCTTGTTCTTTCTTTTTGTAATCTTTATCTAATTTCATTGCAATTTCAACATCTCCATTCATTATAGCATCTTGAGCTTCAGAAGAAATAGTATTCATTTTTTCAACTAAAGATTTAGTTTCAGATTTATATTTTACAAAATCGTCATTTGATTTTGTACCATAAACCTGAGATTTAGATATACTGTCTTTGTATAATTCAGCATTTATAGATCCATTTTCGAGAATAGTTAATACGTAACCATTAACACCTTCAACCTGCATGTAGCTTATTTGTGGTGTAGCAGATACACCTTTAAAAGAGAACTTGTTTGACTTAACAGTTGTTGAGTCTTTAATAAATGGTTGATTGTTTTGATCTGCTTGTAAAATATAAACTTTTGTATCATCGATGGCATCAATAGTACCATTAATATTGAACCCATTCTCGTTTGAACAAGATAGAATCAATAAACTTAATATAAGAGCTAAATGCTTAATCATAATTATTTTTTTACTCAACAAATTTAGTTTTTTATATTTAATATCTTTAGTTAACTTTTTGTTAAGTTCAAATGCCAAATAATAGTGTAATAACCTTATTTAGAGAAATTCTTGATGACTCATCAATTTTAAGTGGTGAATCTCTTAAATCTAGATTTTATCACATATGGAAAACAGATGTTCAGTTAGAATCTTTGTGTTTATTACTGCCAAGATCAACTGATGAAGTATCAGCTATAGTAAAAATTTGCAATGATTATAATCAAGAAATTATAATTCATGGTGGATTAACAAATCTTGTTGGTTCAACAATATCCAATAAAAATCAAGTTGTGATTTCACTTGAAAAAATGAATAAGATTGTTGAAATCGATGAAAATGGAAAAACTATTACTTGTGAATCAGGAGCAATTATAGAAGACATAATTAATACAGTAAAGGATAAAGATCTTCTCTTACCTTTAAATTTTGGTGCAAGAGGCTCAGCTCAAATTGGAGGAGCAGTATCAACTAACGCTGGTGGTTTAAGAGTATTTAAATATGGCATGACAAGAAATTTGGTTATGGGTATTGAAGCAGTTCTTCCAGATGGAACTGTAATATCATCCTTAAAGAAGTTAATGAAGGATAATTCAGGTTATGACTTGAAGCAACTGTTTATTGGCTCAGAAGGAACTCTGGGTATTGTAACAAAAGTAGTTCTCAGATTGTATAGGTTACCAAAAACAAGATATACTTCATTAGCAGCTACAAATAATTACCAAAATGTGTTAGATCTTTTTAAAACAATGGAGAATAAAATATCTTCAAACCTGACAGGTTTTGAATTGTTATGGACTAACACTTACAGCCAGATGGTGAGTGATAAAACATTATATAACAAGTATTTACCTGATAATTATAAATACTACATTTTTATTGAGTATATGGGTGGAGATTTTGAAAATGATTATAATAAATTTGAGGAGGTAGTTCTCGAAAGTGTTGATAAAGGAATTATTGATGATGCTGTTATTGGAAAAGATGAGAAGGAGCAAGTTAATATATGGGGTATTAGAGAAGATGTTGCTGTATTAGCAGATGAAAAAGAGTTCGATCAACATTTTGATATTAGTATACCTGTTTCACTTATTGGAGAGGTTATTGATAAAATTTCATTAGAACTAAAGGAGTGTGAAGGTGTAAAAACAATTTTCCCTTTTGGACATGTAGCAGATGGAAATATTCACTTTATTATAGGTAAAGATTCTGATGACGATAAGCTCAAGTCTGAAATCAATGAAATAATATATAGCAATACTGAAAAAGTAGACGGATCAATATCTGCTGAACATGGAATAGGTTTGGATAAAAAAAAATATTTAATTAAAACTAGGAGTCAGGATGAGATTGAATTAATGAGATTAATTAAAAAGTCAATAGATCCAAAAAATATATTAAATCCTGGTAGAGTAATATGACATAAGATATTATCTTTATAAATCTAGTTATGGCAGGAAATACATTTGGTAACATATTCAAACTCTCATCCTTTGGTGAATCTCATGGTAAGGCTCTTGGGGGTGTTATAGATGGTTGTCCTGCAGGAGTTGATATTGATCTTGATTTTATTAACAAAGAGTTGAATAGAAGAAGACCTGGTCAATCAGAAATTGTTACTCAACGAAAAGAAGATGACTCTGTAGAATTTTTATCAGGAATTTTTGAAGGTAAAACAACTGGAACACCAATTGGTTTTGTAATAGTTAACAAAGATCAGAAATCAAAAGACTACTCTCATATCCAGAATAGCTATAGACCATCTCATGCAGACTTTGTATATGATAAAAAATATGGTTTTAGAGATTATAGGGGTGGAGGTAGAAGTTCTGCAAGAGAGACTGTTGTTAGAGTTGTAGCTGGATCTATTGCTAAAATGATACTTAAAGGTGTAAAAATAAATGCATTTGTTTCTTCTGTTGGAGAAATAAAGTATGAATATGAGAACACTAAAATAAATTTTGATAATATAGAAAAATCTATAGTTAGATGTCCAGATGAAAAGAAGTCTGAAGAAATGATAGAGCTAATTAAGAGTGTGAAGAAAAATGGAGACACTGTGGGTGGTATAGTTTCATGCGTAATTAGTGAGGTTCCAGTAGGATTGGGGGAACCTGTTTTTGATAAGTTACATGCTGAGCTCGGAAAATCTATGTTATCAATTAATGCTGTCAAAGGCTTTGAATTTGGAAGTGGTTTTAAAGGTTCAGCTATGAGAGGTTCAGATCATAATGATTCATTTAATGCTGATGGTACTACAAAAACAAATAGATCTGGAGGAATTCAGGGAGGAATATCTAATGGAATGGATATTTATTTTAATGTCGCTTTTAAACCAGTGTCTACTATAATGAGAGACCAGGATTCAATAGATAGTGATGGTAACGAGGTTAAGGTAAAAGGAAAAGGAAGACATGACCCATGTGTTGTTCCTAGAGCTGTTCCTATTGTCGAAGCAATGTCAGCTCTAGTTTTAGCGGATTACTTATTATTAAACAGAGTCTCAAAAATTTAATTATGAAATTACATTGGAAAATTATTATTGGTATGGTTGCGGGTGTTTTATTTGGCCTTTTAATGTCACAAACATCTTTTGGCTCTGAATTTATAAAAGATTGGATTAAACCTTTTGGTACAATCTTTATAAATCTTTTAAAACTTATTGCAATGCCTTTAATTCTAGCGTCTCTTATAAAAGGTATTTCAGATTTAAAGGATATTTCGAAGCTTTCCACCATAGGAACTAGAACATTAGGGGTATATGTATGTACTACTGTACTTGCAGTTATAGTAGGTTTAGTACTTGTTAATATTGTTCAACCAGGAAATAGTATAAAAGAAGAAACTAGAATTGATTTAGTACAAGAGTATGAGCAAGGTGTTCTTGAGAAACAACAACAAGCTCAGAGACAAGCAGAAAGTGGCCCTTTGCAGCCTTTAGTAGATGTTGTTCCCTCTAATATTTTTGATGCTACAACCAATAATAGAAATATGCTTCAGGTTATATTCTTTGCAATATTTTTTGGTATCGGAATGATTCTTATTCCCCCAAAGCAAGCTAAACCTGTTAAAGATTTTTTCGATGGATTTAATGCAGTTATACTTAAGTTAATCGATCTAATAATGTTATCTGCACCCTATGGTGTATTTGCTCTTTTAGCAACCCTTGTGGTTGAATCTCCTAGTATTGATCTTTTTATTGCTCTTGGGATGTATTCACTAACACTTATAATTGGTCTAGCTATTATGATAGTAGTATATATGATTATAGTAAAGTTTGTTACAAATACTAATCCTATGAATTTTATGAATGGTGTTTCTGCTGCTCAACTATTAGGTTTTTCAACTAGCTCAAGTGCAGCTACTCTTCCTGTTACTATGGATTGTGTAGAGAAAAACTTAGGTGTAGATAAAGAAATTTCAAGTTTTGTATTACCGATAGGTGCAACAATTAATATGGATGGAACAAGTGTTTATCAAGCAGTTGCAGCTGTTTTTATTGCTCAGGCATTTGGACTAGATCTTAGCTTAGGTGCTCAATTAGGTATAATAGTTACTGCCTCTTTAGCATCAATAGGTGCCGCTGCTGTGCCAAGTGCAGGAATAGTAATGTTAGTTATTGTTCTTGGTCAAGCAGGTATTCCAGAAGCTGGTCTTGCTCTTATTATTGCGGTAGATAGACCTTTAGATATGTGTAGAACAATTGTTAATGTAACTGGAGATGCTGCAGTATCAATGATAGTTGCAAAATCAGTAGGAAAATTAAAGGATCCTAAAGATGTCAATAAAAATTGATGAATCCTGGCAGAGACTTCTAAGCAAAGAGTTTAAATCAGAATATTTCAAGACCCTTATATCTTTTGTTAAAGAGGATTATGGATCTACTGTTTGTTATCCAAAAGGTTCTCAAATTTTTAATGCATTTGACTCATGTCCAATAAATAATCTTAAAGTAGTACTAATAGGTCAAGATCCATATCATGGAGCAAATCAGGCTAACGGACTTTGTTTCTCTGTAAATAAAGGAATAAATCACCCCCCTTCATTAATTAATATTTTTAAAGAAATCAAAACTGACTTAGGTCATGAATTCAAAGAAAAAAACGGTGATCTATCTAGCTGGGCTAAACAAGGTGTTATGCTCTTAAACGCTACTTTAACTGTTAGAGAAGGTCAGGCAGGAAGTCATCAAAATAGAGGTTGGGAAGTGTTTACAAATAAGGTTATTGAAATCATATCAAAGGAAACAAATAATACTGTATTTTTATTATGGGGATCATTTGCTAAGAAAAAAAGAAAATTGATAGACACTAGTAAACATAAAATATTTGAATCAGGTCATCCATCTCCGTTAAGTGCTAACCGAGGATATTGGTTTGGAAATAAGCACTTTAGTGAGACTAATAAGTATCTTGAATCTATAGGTAAAAATAAAATTGATTGGTCACTATGAAGTATGATGTAAAAGGAATAGATCAGGATATTCTATTACAATTGTATAGAAACATGCTTAAATCTCGAATGATTGAAGATAAAATGATCATTCTCCTGAGACAAGGAAAAGTTTCAAAATGGTTTAGTGGTATTGGTCAGGAAGCTATTTCAGCGGGTGTTACTCAGGCTCTGAAAAAGGAAGAGTATATACTTCCTATGCATAGAAATTTAGGGGTTTTCACATCTAGGGATATTCCTCTTGATAGATTATTTGCCCAATGGCAAGGAAAAAATGAAGGTTTTACTAAAGGAAGAGATAGAAGTTTTCATTTTGGATCAAATGATCACAAAATAATAGGAATGATTTCTCATTTAGGTCCTCAGATGGGAGTGGCATGTGGGGTAGCATTATCTAATAAATTAAATAATAACAATAATGTGACTGCAGTTTTTACAGGTGATGGTGGAACTAGTCAAGGAGATTTTCACGAGGCTTTAAATCTAGCCTCAACATGGGATCTTCCGGTTATTTTCTGTATTGAAAACAATGGATATGGTCTAAGCACTCCTGTTAACGAGCAATATGCTATTGATAACCTAGCAGATAGAGGTGCTTCATATAATATGGATTCTCATATAGTTGACGGAAATAATATTGTTGATGTATATAGATCTATTGATTCTGTGATTAAGAAAATGAGAAAAGATTCTAAGCCTGTATTAATTGAATTTAAAACCTTCAGAATGAAAGGTCATGAAGAGGCTAGTGGTCAAGCATACATTGACAAGAAGATAATAAAAGAGTGGTCTAAGAAGGACCCTATTGCTCATTTTGAAGATTTCTTGCTTACTTCAAAATTTATTTCAAGTAAAGATTTACTAGAAATAAAAGAAAAAATTTCAAATGAAATTGATAAAAATTGGAGTTTGGCTAATGGTTATGATGATGTTAATTTTGATATCGAGAGAGAGTTGGGGGAGGTTTACAAAGATTTTACTATCCAAAAAACAGAGATTGATAATAAATCATTAAAAAATCTAAGATTAGTAGACTCAATAAGAGAGGGTATTTTTGAATCTATGGAAAAACATGAAAACCTAGTAATAATGGGTCAAGATATTGCTGAATATGGTGGTGTATTTAAGGTAACTGACGGTCTTTATGAGAAATATGGTAAGAATAGAGTCTTAAACACTCCTCTTTGTGAATCAGTAATACTTTCCTCTGCATATGGATTAAGTGTGGGTGGATATAAATCAATTGTAGAGATGCAATTTGCAGATTTTGTAAGTTCTGGTTTTACAGCTGTTGTAAATCTTATAGCTAAATCAAATTATAGATGGTCTCAAAATTCAGATATCGTTGTGAGAATGCCTTGTGGTGGTGGAGTAGGGGCTGGACCATTTCATTCTCAAACAAATGAAGTATGGTTTACTAAAGTTCCTGGTCTAAAGGTTGTATACCCTTCTCATCCATATGAAGCAAAGGGCTTATTAAACGCATCTGTTGATGATCCTAACCCTGTTATGTACTTTGAGCATAAGTATTTATACAGAACTGTTTCCGAGGAAATACCATCTTCAAGGTACACATTGGAGCTGGGAAAAGGGAAAATTAGAAATATTGGATCAAAAGTGACTATTGTAACCTATGGATTAGGAGTTCATTGGGCATTAAATCTAATAGATGATTATAAAAAAAACGAATTAGAAATTATTGATTTAAATACCCTAGTTCCATGGGATAAAGACTTGGTTTTCAATTCTATAAAGAAAACAGGTAAAGTATTACTTTTAGGTGAAGATACTCTTTTTAACAGCTATATTGGTGAGGTTTCTGCAGTTATTAGTGAAGAAATATTTGAATATTTAGATGCTCCTATTGTTAGAGTAGGATCTCTAGATACTCCAGTACCTTTTGCTAAAAATTTGGAAGAAGGATTTCTAGCTAATTATAAGTTAAAGGATAAGCTAGACTATCTACTTAACTATTAATGATGGAATATTCAAAATTAATTAACTCGATTCATTTGTTAAGTAACGATACTAACCCTAAATGGGGTAGAATGAATTCTTCAATGATGCTTAAGCACTGTTCTGCATTTAT
>JADHRQ010000004.1 GCA_016777325.1 Flavobacteriales bacterium
ACAACAGTACCAGTAAAAACTTGGAACTAATATTAATTTAATATTTTATTGAAAAAATTAAACCCTCCATTGGAGGGTTTTTTTATTAAATTGCATTAAAGAAAATCATGGATAAATATATTCTAGCTATTGATGCAGGTACTACTAGTTCAAGAGCAGTACTGTTTGATAAAAATGCAGAACCTATTGAAATTGCTCAATATGAGTTTAATCAAATTTTTCCTAAAGAAGGCTGGATAGAGCATGATGCATTAGAAATATGGAATACTCAGTTAAAAGCAGTTAAAGATGTAATAAATAATTCTAAAATTGATACAAATCAAATCGATTCAATCGGTATTACAAATCAAAGAGAGACTACAGTAATCTGGAATAAAAAAACTGGTATACCTGTTTTTAATGCAATTGTATGGCAAGATAGAAGAACGGCAGATTTTTGTGATCAACTAAAAAAATTAAATAAGACTAAATTAATTCAGAATAAGACAGGACTTGTAATTGATGCGTATTTTTCAGGAACTAAGATTAAGTGGATATTAGATAATGATGCCTCAATTAGGAGCCAAGCTAATAATGGTGAACTTCTATTTGGAACAATTGATACATGGTTAATTTGGAATTTAACTAATGGAAGATCCCATATAACAGACCCTTCTAATGCTAGCCGAACACTTTTATATAATATTAAAGAAGATGATTGGGATGATGAACTACTTTCACTTTTTGATATTCCTAAAAATATTTTACCAAAGGTTGTTGATTCATCATCAACTTCTGCCCATGTAGACGATAAATTTTTTGGAGTAAAAATTCCAATATCTGGAATTGCTGGGGATCAACAAGCTGCTTTATTTGGTCAATTATGCACAGATCAAGGAGATATTAAAAATACATATGGAACAGGTTGTTTTTGTATGATGAATACTGGAAATACATTTGTTAAATCAAAAAATAAAATGCTCTCCACAATTGCATGGCGAATAGATGGAGAGGTTACATATGCCCTTGAAGGAAGTGTTTTTGTTGCAGGTGCTCTGATTCAATGGTTAAGAGATAAATTAGGTATTATTAAGAATGCATCAGATGTTGAAAATCTTGCAAAATCAGTAGATAATAATGGGGGTATTACTTTTATTCCTGCATTGTCTGGACTTGCAGCTCCATACTGGGATCCGTATGCACAGGGTACAATTTATGGAATAACAAGAGGAACAGAAAATGGACATATAGCTAGGGCTGCATTGGAATCAATTGCTCTAAGGACAAGAGATATAATCATTGAAATGGAGAAAGATGCTGGAATTAAGTTTTCTAATTTGAAAGTTGACGGTGGAGCAAGCAATAATAATCTTTTAATGCAAATTCAATCAAATCTTTTGAATACTAACGTTATAAGACCTAAAACTACAGAAACAACTGCTCTTGGTATTGCTTTTCTAGCTGGACTTGCAACAGGTTTTTGGAAAGATATTCCTAGTTTAAAAAACCTTTGGATTAAGGATAGATCTTTTCAGCCTAACAAAGAAATTGATACAGATAAAATAGTAGAGCTTTGGATTAAAAGAATTAATAATCTTCTTAAGATAAATGAATAGGGCAGATTCAATTTCTAAATTAAGTAAAGTTAATCAATGGGATGTTGTAATAATAGGAGGTGGTGCTTCAGGTCTTGGCATCGCTGTTGATGCTTCAAGAAGAGGATATAAAACATTACTTCTAGAAAAATATGATTTTGGTAAAGGTACATCTTCCAGAAGCACAAAGCTGATTCATGGTGGGGTTAGATATCTGCAAAATGGTGATATAACATTAGTAATAGAGTCACTTAAAGAAAGAGGAATTTTAAAAAGAAATGCTCCTCATTTAGTCAAAGATTTGAGTTTTGTAATCCCAACATATGATTGGTGGGCTAGTCCATTTTATGGAATTGGAATGAAAATTTATGATATGATGGCAGGTAAGCTAGGTTTGGGTAAATCAATAATTATTTCAAAAGAGGAAACGGAAAAATTAATCCCTAATGTTAACAAAAAAGGATTAAGGGGGGGTGTTATATATCATGATGGACAATTTGATGATTCAAGAATGGCAATTACACTTGCGTTGTCAGCTAATACAAAAAAAACAGCCTTAATAAATTATTGCAATGTAGATGGATTAATTAAAAAAGACAATGAAATAACTGGGCTTAATTTCACTGATTCAATAAACTCAAAAAATTATCAAATTAATAGTAAGGTAATAATAAACGCTACTGGAGTTTTTGCAGAGGAAATAATCAGAATGGATCAGCCTAAAATTGATAAAATGATTCAACCAAGTCAAGGTGTTCATATAGTTCTTGATCGAAAGTTTTTAAAAAGTAAACATGCAATTTTAATTCCTCAAACCTCTGATGGCAGAGTCTTATTTGCTGTTCCTTGGAAAGATTATGTGGTTGTTGGAACAACAGACACACATGTTAAAAATGCAAGTGAAGAACCTACTCCTTTAAAGGAAGAAATTGATTTTATCTTAAAAAATGCAAGTAAGTACATGACAATTAAACCAAAGAGAGAAGACATTACAAGTGTTTTTGCTGGGCTAAGACCCTTGGCTGCAACATCTAATAAAAAATCTACCAAAGAAGTTTCAAGAAGTCATAAGATTGATATTTCTCCCTCTGGTTTAATAAGTGTTCTAGGTGGAAAATGGACAACTTATAGGAAAATTGCTGAGGATGCATTAAATACTGCAATATCTATAAAGAAACTTAAGAATAGAAAGTGTAAGACTGAACGAAAAAAGCTTTATGGTTTCAAAAAAAATGTAGATTGGTCAGACCCAATGCATGTATATGGTTCAATGAAGAAAAAAGTAAAATCTCTAGGAACTGAGAATGATAATAAATCATTGTCAAATAAATTCTATATTTCAAATAATATTATAGAATGGTCTATAATCCATGAAATGGCTCTGACTGTTGAAGATATTTTGGCACGAAGAACAAGATGTATTTTTTTAGACTCAAAAGAATCAAAGAGAATTGCACCAATTGTTGCTCAAAAAATGGCTGATGTTTTAGGAGAAGATGATAAATGGATAGATGCTGAATTAAAAAAATTTAATAAATTAATTAAAAACTATATAGTATGATAAGTCCATATATTGCAGAATTCGTAGGCACAACAATTCTTTTACTTCTAGGCTCAGGAATTGTTGCTAATGTTAGCCTAAGTAAAACTAAAGGGTCTAAAGAAACACCTTTAATAACTATTACAACTGCATGGGGTTTTGCAGTATTTGTAGCTGCCTATATAACAGGTCAGTTTAGTGGTGCACATTTAAATCCTGCTGTTACAATTGGATTAGTGGTAGCTGGAAAATTCTCATCTGATTTAATGATTGGGTATATAATTGCACAAGTTCTAGGAGCAATGTTAGGTAGTTGGCTAACGTATATTTTTTATATAGACCATTTCAGATCAACGACTGATGAAAGTGCTGTAATGGGATCATTTTGTACCTCACCTGCAATTAGGAATTATAAGAATAATTTCTTTAGTGAGTTTCTTGCAACATTTATATTAATTTTTGGTATCCTATACATTGTAAAACCTAATATTTTAATTGAGGGAATGGATGTTAATTTTGGAATAGGGTCATTAGATGCACTTCCAGTGGGAATTTTAGTTTGGGTAATAGGACTTAGTCTAGGAGGAACAACAGGATATGCAATAAATCCAGCTAGGGATCTTGGACCAAGAATTGTTTATCAATTAATTCCTAGAAAAAATAAACTTTCAGATTGGGCATATAGTTGGATTCCAATTTTTGGCCCATCACTTGGAGCTGTTGCTGCAGGTCTGTTATTTTTATATTTTAACTAAATGGAAAAAACTAAAAAAATTGCACTAATTACTGGAGCTACTTCAGGTATAGGAGAGTCAACATCTTATGAGTTAGCTAATCAATTTTCACTGATACTATGTGGAAGAAATACTGATAAACTTAAAGAGTTAGAAGCATCGCTTTCGTTAAAGACTAAAGTTAAAACTTTACAATTCGATGTAAGAAACCAAGAGGATGTTTATGAAAAAATTTCTAGTTTAAGTAATGATTGGAAAAATATAGATGTATTGATTAACAATGCAGGTAACGCTCATGGTTTGGATTTTATTCATGAAGGTAAAATTGAAGATTGGGATATGATGATTGATACTAATGTTAAGGGATTACTATACGTGAGTAAACCAGTGTTGGATGTTATGACAAAAAATAATAAAGGACACATTATTAATATTGGATCGATTGCAGGTAAAGAACTATATCCTAAAGGTAATATCTATTGTGCCTCAAAATTTGCTGTTGATGCTATTTCTCAAGGTATGAGAATTGACTTAAATAAATTTAATATTAAGGTTTCACAAATTAATCCAGGGTTGGTAGAGACAAATTTTTCAATGGTTAGGTTTAAAGATGATGAAGATAAATCTAAGTCGGTTTACTCTGGAGTTAATCCATTAGTTGGAGATGATGTTGCTAAAGTAATATCCTATGTAATAAATTGCCCTGAAAATGTTAACATAAGTGATATTACAGTTCTTGCAAAATCACAAGCTTCTTCCACGGTGGTTAATAGAGGTTAGCTATTGGATAATGACTTAAATGTTTCTATTACCTTCTTAGGTATAGGATGGTATCCATTATTATATTTCAAAGTTTTGCTTTTATTATCATCTTTGTAAAGATTAATGAAGTAATCAGAAACCTTATTAATTTCAATACAATCATCAATATCATATAAATCATCAGTGTGAACTTGATCTAATCCTTTCATTAAAGTTTCTTTTGCTCTCTTTTTTATTAATATTTTTTTTTCACCAACCAGAAACTCACTCTCATGTAACTCTTCAAATTTATTTTTATCATACCCTCCTAGATTTATAAAAAACAATTTGCTTTTTGAGATATTTTTTTTTGATGAAAGAGAAACCCTATATCCATCTACATGATATATCTCAACCCAAGAATCTATATGAAGTCTATCTGCATTTCCAAACCACTTATCAAGTAAATCCATATAAGTATCTTCAATTTTATTACCACAAGTGAAAACAACATCATGAAGCTCAGTATTACATCCATCTGCTCTTCCTCCTAAATAAACTGCAAAAAGTTTAATATTTTCTTTCATATTTATTTTATTATAAAATTTAAAATAAAGTATTTTAATATACCAGGCGTTTAGTTACCTTGTCAGAAATATATGAAAAAATTATTATCACCATTACTATTAATATTTCTTTTTTCAAACTGCAATAACACACCAGACCTAATCGTTATTGGTCACCGAGGTGCTATGGGTCATGCACTTGAAAATACAATTGAATCAGTTGAAAAGGCTATTGATTTAAAAGTTGATGGAATTGAGATTGATGTATTTAAATCTAAATCGGGTGAGCTAATAGTTTATCATGATCCGTCATTAAGTAGGTTATCTAATTCAAATGCATTTATTGAGCAAATCTCTTTAGACTCTATTAAAAAAATAGAATTAATAGGAGGGTTATCTATTCCAACTCTAAATGAGGTAATAGATATAATTCCAGAAAAAATTTTTTTAAATATTGAGCTTAAAGGGGAGAACACAGCCTATGAAACTAATAAAATCATCATTAAATATTTAAGCGAATCTAATCTTACTTCTTCAAAATTTATTATATCAAGCTTTAGATGGGATGAATTAAAAAAGTTTAGAAATATTAATAAAGATATTCCAATTGCAATTCTAGTAGACTCATTGTACAAAATTGATAATGCAATTAAGTTAGCAAAGGAAATTAACGCTGTTGCTCTAAATCCAAATAATAAGTTTATCACAAAGAAAATAGTTAAAAAAATACAGTCTAACAATATTAAAGTTTACCCTTATACAATTAACACTCCTAAGAATATAAAGAGAATGAAATCAATTGGAGTTGATGCAATTATAACTGATTATCCAGAAAGAATTAATAATAATTAAACCTAATGAACATAACAATTTAACTATGAAAAAAATATATCTGATACTGTGTATACTAGGTATCGCACTTCCTTATTATAATTTATTTAATTTTTTAAAAATTAACAATTGGTCAATGGATGGATTTTTTAGTCTTCTATATGAAAACTATGCTGTGTCTATGCTTTCTATGGATTTAACTGTAGCTGCTTCTTCTTTTTTAATTTTTTTAATCTATAGTTATAGAAAATCCCCAACAAAAATTATTAGATATTTATTACCTATGTTTCTTGTTGGATTTTCACTAGCACTGCCTCTTTACCTTTATGATAATCATAAATCTAATTAGATATTTCTTTTGACTTTATCATAATACAAACTCCAGCATTTATTAAAATAAGAGATAAAGTTCCAATCAAGAAAAAATCTAATTCCTGATATCTTCTTATTAAAGCTTCTCCAAAGACGCATAATCCTGAGCTAAAAATTAAAATTCCTAAAGTTCCTAGAATAGTATACTTATTAATCATCTTTTATTACATTTAAATCTAAATTAATTAAATTCAATTTTATGACATCTGAAGTATGGTTTTTAATAATTATATCACTAGTAATTTTTAATTATTTATTCTCAAATATTTTAGATTATTTAAATCATAAAAACTGGAAAGATGAAATACCTCTTGAGTTAAAAGATTTTTATGATAAAAAGAAATATAAAAAAGCAAAACTATACGCTATAAGTAAAAATAAAATAGGATTACTATCTAGCACCACAAGCTTTCTCTTTATTGTTTCACTTTTAGTATTTAATGGGTATGGATATATTGATAAATATGTCAATTCATTTAGTCTCAACTTGTTTTTACCTTTTGAAATTAATATTAGTTTTATACAGTCAGGATTTTTTTTTCTAATTCTATTTACTTTAAATTCAATAATATCAATCCCTTTTTCATATTATAACACATTTGTAATTGAAGAAAATTTTGGTTTCAATAAGACTACAAAATCTACATTCTTTTTTGATATAATTAAATCATCTATACTTTCGATTTTAATTGGAGGGGCTCTTCTATTTTTAGCCTTGTATCTATATAATAATTTAAATGATGGTTTCTGGTTATATCTTTGGATTGGACTTTCTTTATTAATTGTTTTTATTAACATGTTTTATGCAGATTTAATTGTACCAATATTTAATAAACTTACACCACTAGAAAACGGAGAGTTAAGAAAAAAAATTGAAACTTATTCTAAAGAGGTTGGATATCTTTTAAAGAATATTTATGTGATTGACGGTTCAAAGAGATCAACTAAGGCAAATGCATTTTTTAGTGGACTTGGACCAAGAAAAACTATAGCACTTTATGATACTTTGATTGAAAAACATACTGAAAATGAATTAGTTGCAGTTTTAGCACATGAAGTAGGTCATTATAAGAAAAAACATGTTTTCTCAGGTCTTTTAATGTCAATTATCCAAATTGGTATAATGACTTTTTTCTTTGAATTATGTTTAAAACTTCCAGAAATTTCTCTAGCACTGGGAGGATCAGATATTAGTTTTCATCTAGGTTTAATCGGATTCAGTATAATTTTTTCACCTATTTCAATGATGTCAGGTATCTTGATGAATTATATAAGTAGAAAAAATGAGTTTGAAGCAGATTCCTATGCAAAGGAAACATTTAATGGAGAAGACTTGTCACTAGCATTAAAAAAATTATCTGTAGATAGTCTATCGAATATCTATCCACATCCTTTATATGTATTCTTTCACTACTCTCATCCTCCATTAATTCAAAGGTTAAGAGCTCTAAATTAATTATATGAAAAGACGAAATTTTATTTTTGATATATTTAGTGTTGGTTTAATGTCTTCGATAAGTTCGAAACTTAAAGCAAATAATTTTAATTTTTCTCCTATGGTAAGATCTATATCAACTTGGAAAACAACAGAGGCAAACTTTAAAGCTGGTTCATTGTTAGATAAAGGTGTTGATTCCTTGGAGGCTGCTGTTACAGGTGTAGCAATAGAAGAAGAAAATCCAAAAAACACTACAGTTGGATTTGGTGGAGCACCAGATAGAACAGGGAAAGTTACATTAGATGCTTGTGTAATGAATCATCTAGGAGACTGCGGTTCAGTAGTTGCTGTTGAAAATATTGTAAATGTTGCTAAGTTGGCTAAAGATGTAATGGAGAAAACACCTCATGTTATGTTAGCTGGAAAAGGAGCTGAAGAATTTGCTCTTTCTGAAGGATATAAAAAAATTAACCTATTAACTGAGTCATCAAAAAAAGAATGGGAGAAGTGGCTTGAAAATGAAGAATATAAACCTTTAATCAATATTGAAAACCATGATACTATTGGTATGCTTTGTCTTGATAAGAATAATAATATTTCAGGGGCATGTACTACAAGTGGGCTTGCATATAAGATGAAAGGTAGAGTAGGAGATTCTCCAATAATTGGCTCAGGATTATTTATAGATAACAAAATTGGTGGCGCTGTAGCTACTGGATTAGGCGAAGAAGTTTTAAAAACAGTAGGATCATTTTTAGTTGTTGAATTAATGAGACAAGGTAATTCTCCACAAGATGCTTGTGAAATTGCTATTAAAAGAATTGTTTCTTCAAATTCTCAAAAAAACAAATTTCAGGTAGCATATATTGCTATGAATAAGAATGGAGAGGTAGGTTCATATAGTATAGAACCTGGTTTTACATACATGGATTATGTAAATGGAGAAAATAAAGAGGTCATTACAGAATCTGTTTTTTGATTAAGAAAAAATAGATTTCATTTTATCCATTTCTTCCTCAGCTAATTGAGGATCAACTAAAATTCTTCCGCTATACTCATCAGTAATTATTTTTTGTCTTGATGCAATTTCCATTTGCACTTGTGGAGGAATAGTAAAATATGAACCACCAGAAGCATTTCTTTCAATAGGAACAATTGCAAGACCATTTCTAACATTAGATCTAATCCTTTTATAGGCAGCTATCAATGTATCCTCGATCTTTTTTTCAAACTCTTTAGACTTATTTAAAAGAGTTTTTTCTTCTTTTTCAGTTTCCTTAAGAATTTCTCCTAGTTCAGAATTTTTAGCTTTAAGATGTGATTTTCTATCTTTAATTTTATCCTTTAATTCCTCTAGTACAATTGTTTTGTTCTCGATAATCTCTTTATACTGAGCTATTTTTTTTTCAGAAAGTTTAATTTCTAGTTCTTGAAATTCTTGTTCTTTAACAATTGCATTATATTCTCTATTGTTTCTAACCTTTTTTAAATCACCTTCATACTTCTTATGATTTTCTTTAGAGGTAGAAATTGAATTTTCCTCAAATTTTATACCATCCACACTCTCTTTTATTTCATTTTCAAAGCTTTCTAATCTACTGTTTAAACCCTCTATTTCGTTTTCAAGATCTTCAACTTCAAGAGGTAGCTCACCTCTAATACTTCTAATTTGATCGATTCTTGAATCAATTAACTGAAGATCAAATAGAGCTCGAAGCTTTTCTTCAACTGATATTTCAACTTTTTTTGCCATTTTAATAATAGTTTACAGGGTTAATATTTTCCTTGGATAAAAGGATGGTAAAATTAGGTAAATTTTTTATAAGAAAATCCTTAATTATTAATTTTATATGGTTTTCACTCTCATAATGACCTATATCTATCAATAGAGTCTCATTATCAGCTTCAAAAAAATTATGATATTTTAAATCTGAGGTTATAAATGCATCTACATTGCAATCTAAAGAATCCTTAATAGCAAAACTTCCTGAACCAGCAATAACTGAAACTTTAGATACTTTTCTATTAAGTTTAACTGAGTGTCTTAGATATTTTAAATTTAATTTGTCTTTAAGTAAATTGAAGAAGTCGTCTTCTTCTAAAGGTTTCTCAAGCTTTCCTTTAATACCCATCCCTAATTTAAGATTACTATCATGATTTTTTTTTGGTATTAGTACAGATGTATTTTTTAAACCTATTTTTTTAGATAAAAAATAACTAATGCCTTTTGCATGGTTGTCTAAAGATGTATGAATAGCATAAACTGAAATATTGTTTTTGACTGCTTTAATTACAGATTTTTGAACATAACCAGAGTCTGAAGTAACTTTTTTTAAATCATTAAAAATTATAGGATGGTAGCTTATAATTAAATTACAATTATTATCTATTGCTTCATCTATAACATTTGAAGTTGTATCAAGAGTCACCAAAATATTTTTTACTAAAGAATCAGGGTTACCTATAATTAATCCAACATTATCAAAATCTTCTGCAATTGATATTGGCATCCATTTATCTAGAATTTCTGTAATTTCACTAACTTTCATATAAGTATAGATTCATAGCAAATATAATATTATCTTTCCTCTGGTGAAAAAATTGAATTTTTTATTATACCCTTTATCACTTTTATATTGGCTTTACACCTCTTTCCGAAATTTTCTTTTTGATCTTGGTGTAATTGACTCAATTGTATATAAAATACCAACTATAGGGATTGGAAATCTTTCTACAGGTGGAACGGGGAAGTCTATTGTAGTTGACTATATTATTGAAAAACAGAAATCTAAAAATAAAATTACAACCTTGAGTAGAGGGTATAATCGAAATACTAAAGGCTTTATTCAGGCATCTAAAAAATCATCTGCTTATGATATAGGAGATGAACCTTTTCAATTTTTTTCTAAGCATCCAGAAATTAATGTAGTTGTTTGTGAAGATCGAAGAAAAGGAATGAATATCATATTAAAAAATTTACCTAATACTGATCTTTGTATTTGGGATGATGTGTTTCAACATAGATTTGTAAAACCTGGTTTAATGATTCTAACTACAACTTTTCAATATCCTTTCTATAAAGATGAGATTCTTCCAATTGGAAATTTAAGAGAAGGTAAAAGCTCTGCAAAAAGAGCAGACATAATTGTTGTTACAAAATGTCCTGATAATTTATCTCAAAAGGATAAACAGTTATTTTTAACATCACTAAATCCTTTAGAAAAGCAAAAAGTATTCTTTAGCTCTTTGACATATTTGCGAAAAATTAAATCTGATTCTGAAGAAATTGATATAGATATTCTAAAAGATGACAGTTTTATATTGGTTACAGGAATAGCTGACTCTTCATATCTTGTAAATTTTCTAAAACTTAAAGGCTTAGATTTCAAACATCTTAAATATTCAGATCATTACAATTTTAACAAGTCTTCAATAGATAAAATATCTGAATTATCATCAAATAAAAAAATTCTTACTACTGAAAAGGATTTTGGTAGACTTAATCCAAAAATCAAAAATCGAGATTTATTTTACATTGAGGTTGGACTCAAGTTTCCAAAAGAAATAAATGATTTGGATTTTAATAATTATATAGAGGAATATATAAATAAAGATTAATGAATATGTTTATGAGCTTTATATGAAGATCTTACTAAAGGTCCACTTTCTACATGTCTAAAGCCCATTTCTTTTCCGATAACTTCATATTCTTTAAAATCTTCAGGCGTTATAAAATCCTTGACAGTTAAATGTTTTTTTGTTGGTTGAAGATATTGACCTAATGTTACAATATCCACTCCAACATTACGAAGATCTTTCATTGTTTCTATTATCTCTTCTTTTGTTTCGCCAAGACCAAGCATTAGACCAGATTTAGTTCTATTAATGCCATTTTCCTTCAAATATTTTAAAACCTCTAAACTTCTGTCATATTTAGCTTGAATTCTAACTTCTCGTGTAAGCCTTCTTACAGTTTCAAGATTATGAGAAACTACTTCAGGGGCAACTTCTATAATTCTGTCTATATTTTCTGTTTCACCCTTAAAATCTGGAATTAAAGTTTCAATTGTAGTTTTAGGATTTAAATCTCTAACAGCATTAACTGTCTCTGCCCAAATAATAGAACCTCCATCCTTAAGATCATCTCTGTCAACTGAAGTTATAACAGCATGTTTAACTCCCATAATATTTATCGACCTAGCAACTTTGAATGGCTCTAGAGTGTCAGCTGGCAAAGGACTACCAGTTTGAACATTACAAAAACCACATGATCTAGTACAAATATTTCCAAGTATCATAAACGTTGCAGTTCCTTCAGTCCAGCATTCCCCCATATTAGGACAATTTCCAGAAACACAAATTGTATGAAGATTATTTTTCTCTACAGTAGATCTAAGTTGAGTGTATTTTTTTCCAATAGGAAGTTTCACTCTTATCCAATCAGGCTTTTTAGTTCTAACTTTAGAATTAGCCTCTTTTTTGGGAAGATTTAATTTAACCCATCCCTGATTAACTGTTTTAATTTCAGCCATATTTGACAAAGATACAAACTAAATAAACCTAGTCAAAATATACCCAAGCGCAAAAAGACTAAGAAATAAAATACCAATTACACTAAGAATTCTAAGTGGTTTGGAAGGTTTGTGTGATTCAGGCATATTTTTACTAATTATCAATTTATAATTTAAAATTGCATAAAAAGGTGCTGTAATAAAAGATAATATAGTTGCTAATTCAACTAATGCTCCCATTTCCGATAGCAAAAAATAAAATATTAACATTGTACCAACTGCTAAAGCAGATATCCACTGAAAATAATAACTCGTATTATTATTCTTTGTTAATAATTGTGTAGCTCTAGACATTGTTCTTGGAGACGCATCTAGACATGTAATTGTTGTGCTAAGCATAGTGGTAAATGCACAGATTGAAATGATTAAATAAAAACTATCACCCAAATTAGATGTATACAATTCAATCAGTTGATTCGCAAAAACACTTCCACTATTTGAAAAACTTATTCCTGAGTTGAACATTACTAGTGCACCTAAACTAACAAAACAAATGCCTAAAATAACAGTTGCAAAATACCCTACATTAAAGTCAAATAAACTTTCTTTTGGAGTTATTTTTTGATTTTTCTTTTTTTCAAGAGTCCAAATAGAATGCCAAATGGAAATATCTAATGGAGCAGGCATCCACCCCATAAATGCAACTAAAAACACTAAACCACTACCTGTAGGAAATATTTGCTTAAGGCTGTAAGCTTCTTCAGAATTTATTGATGCAACTCCAGTTGAAAATAATGTGCTAACAGCTAAAATTAATATTATGATTTTTATCATCTTATCTAAAATCTGATATTTACCCAATAATAATATTAGGTAGCAAATAAGGGTAATTATAAGACTCCAAATAACCATATTATCTGTTAATCCAAAAAGACTGGAAGCCAGACCAGCAGTGACTATAGTTACCGCTGTTTGAATTGTAAACATTGTTGCTAAGTTTAAGATGAAATAAGTAATCAAAAATACTTTGCCAACCTTATAATATCCATCAAGTAGACTCTCTCCTGTTGCCATAGCATATCTAGGTCCATATTGAAAAAAAGGATATTTAAAAATATTAACAAGTATTAAAGCCCATATTAATCCCCACCCAAAATCAGCCCCTGCTCGAGTTGATTGAACAAGGTGAGAAACTCCAATTGCAGCTGCAGCAAAAAGTAAACCTGGTCCAAGTTTAGAAATTTTTTTGATCATTTTATATCATTAGCGCACTCTGAACTAGTAGGAATTTTTCCGCAAATACCACATGGTTCATCAGACTTATTTAAGAAGGGGCTTTGACTTGCACAAGTTCCGGAGAATTCTCCATTTTTTTTTAAAATCAATTTAATTGCAATACCTGAAAATGCAATACCAATCAATAAGACTGAGATTAGAAATATCTCCATTGGACAAAGCTATAAAAAAATCGTAATTTTAGTTGTGCTTAACTTAATTAAGAATTTCAATATTAAGTTTTATTCGAAGTGGTTACTCTTTGTAATTACTTTAGTTTCGTGTGACTCTAATTTTCTTAAAGTACCAGAGTCTGAAATTAAAGCTGCATCTAAATGGTCAAGCAACGATCAACCTCCATCATTTCCTGAATGTGAAGATTTAAAAATTGAGGATCAATTAACCTGTTTTAGAGATAAAATTGAAACTGAAATGAGCAATTTTCTTGACAATAAAGTTTTTCCACTCGATTCTACAGAATATAAGCTTACATTAAAAATTGATATAACAGGAAGCTTTAGTTTAGATAATCTTTCACCTCAAAATATATTAGATAATAAATCATTTTTAATAATTCAAGAGGCAGTAGAGCAATTGCCAAATGCTTTACCTGCTATCAAAACAAACATTGGTGAATTCGTTGAAGTGAAAATTAGTATACCATTTAAACTTAATTATGATTAAAAATATACCTGATAATTCAATAATAATGGGAATTGACCCTGGAACAAATATAATGGGATTTGGAATAATTAAAATTACTGGAAAAAACATGGAACTTTTAGATTTAGTTGAATATAAACTTCCATCTAAAGATGATCATAGTGTTAAGTTGTCTAAAATATTTAAAAAAACATCTGAACTTATTAAATCTTATAGTCCAGATTTAATTGCAATTGAAGCTCCTTTTTTTGGTAAAAATGTTCAATCAATGTTGAAGTTGGGAAGAGCTCAAGGTGTTTCAATTGCTGCAGCATTAAATTCTAATATTCCAATTACAGAATATTCACCAAAAAAAATAAAAATGGCAATTACAGGAAATGGTAATTCTAGTAAAGAACAAGTTGCAAAAATGCTGAAGAGTATGCTTAAAATTAAAGAGCTTCCTAAAAACCTAGATTCAACGGATGGATTAGCAGCAGCAGTTTGTCATTTTTTTAATTTTGATAATGATGTTAAGAAGAAAAAAAAATATTCTAATTGGTCAAGCTTTATAGATAAAAATCCCGAGAAACTCTCTTAGTTACCAAAATGCTTATAAAAGTTTTGAATAGTTTCAATACCTATAAAGAAGTTCTTTACTCCATAGTTTTCATTAGGTGAATGAATAGCATCACTATCAAGTCCAAATCCCATTAAAACTGTTTTTATTCCGAGGATACTTTCAAACATCGGAACTATTGGAATACTTCCACCGTCTTTTTGTGGTATTGGGTCTATTCCAAAACTATCCTTATAGGCTTTTATAGCAGATTCATAGCCTTTAAAACCTTCAGGAGTTATATAAGGGTTTCCACCATGATGAGTAATTACCTCAATTGAAACTGAATTAGGAGTAATACTCTTAATATGGTTTGTAAATAATTCACTTACCTTTTCCCAATTTTGATTTGGAACTAATCTCATAGAAATTTTTGCATTTGCTTCACTTGGTATTACAGTTTTAGATCCTTCTCCTGTATATCCACCCCAAATACCATTTACATCAAGAGTAGGTCGGATCGATAATCTTTCTAATGTTGAGTAACCTTTCTCTCCTTTTGTTTCTTTAAGACCAATAGAGTTTTTAAAATGATCATTATCAAATTTTGACATCTTTTCTATAGACTCTCTTTTGGATTTATCTATCTCTAAAACTTCATCGTAAAAACCAGGTATTTTTATTCTCCCTTCACTATCTATAAGTGAACTTATCATATCTGATAAAATATTTATAGGATTAGCTAATGCTCCTCCATAAATCCCAGAGTGAAGATCTCTGTTGGGTCCAGTTATTTTAATTTCCATATATGATAAACCCCTAAGTCCAACAGTAAAGGTGGGTTTATCAAGATTGCTTAATCCAGTATCTGAAATTAATATAACATCAGCATCAAGTTTAGTTTTATTTTCTATAAGGAATTCTTCAAGATTATCACTTCCAACCTCTTCTTCTCCTTCAATCATAAATTTTACATTACAATTCAGTTTATCTTTTTTTATAAGCTGTTCGAAAGCCTTAACATGCATAAATACTTGACCTTTGTCATCACAAGCTCCTCTTGCAAAAATAGCACCTTCTGGATGAACATCTGTATTTTTAATTACTGGTTCAAAAGGTGGATTAGTCCATAGTTCAATCGGATCAGGAGGTTGTACATCATAATGACCATAAACTAAAATTGTTGGAAATGATTCATCTACAAATTTCTCTCCATAAACTATAGGATGCCCATTAGTCTCATACACGTTTGATGAATCACATCCTGATTTTAAAAGTTCTTTTGAAAGCCATTCAGCAGTTTCAGTCATTGTATCTTTATATCTAGAATCAGCACTAATAGATGGAAGTTTTAGGAACTCAAATAGCTCATTTAAATATTTTTCTTTCTCATTTTCAGATAATGTACTCATAGTTGATTTATTTTTAAAAACTTATTTATATTTGTTCACCTTTTGCGGGTGTGGTGAAATTGGTAGACACGCTAGACTTAGGATCTAGTGCCTAACAGCTTGGGGGTTCGAGTCCCTTCACCCGCACTTTTTTCTTCAATCTTTCAACAAGCCAAACAATTTATTATAATATAATAGTTTGTTTATCATTAATCAGTGATATTAAAACCAGGCCCTTTAATAAATCTGCCTGGATATTTTCCAGTATGGTTACTATCTGAAATGACTTGTACTCCATTAACAAAAACTTGCTCAACTCCAATTGCAAATTGAAGAGGTTCTTCAAAAGTTGCTTTATCATTGATTATTTGAGGATCAAAAATTACAACATCTGCAAAGTAACCAGGCCTTAAATAACCTCTCTTACTTATACCAAGATTATCAGCTGGAAAACCAGAAAGTCTTCTAATAGCTTCCTCCATTGAAATTAATTTTTCATCCCTGACGTATTTACCAAGTACTCTAGCAAAGCTTCCAAAAGCTCGAGGGTGTGTTATAAAATCTTTTGAAATATCAGAATAAGATCCAGCATCAGAGTCAAAAGAAACCCATGGTAACATAATTTTTTTCCTAACATTTTCTTCAGACATACTAAAGTATATACACTGAATTCTACTACCATCTTCAATTATTAAATTTACTATAGCTTCTTCAGGAGATTCACCTCTTAATTCCGCTGCTTCCGCAATATTCATACCGCGATATTTATTTGACATAGATTGCTTATTGAATCCAACCATTAAAATATCTTCTGGTGGCTGTTCAGAAAGTTCCTTTCGTATATCTTTAAAAAGTCTTTCCCTTATCTCAGGCTTCTTCATACGATTAATCCAAGCTTGTGTTCCACCTTCTTGAACCCAAGTAGGTATAACACCTGTTAAACCTGTTGATGAAGCAGGATATGTGTACATGTCAGCAGTTATTTTTAAACCTTTATCTCTAGCTTTTTCAACTTTATCAATAACAGAGTCTAATAAATGCCAATTGGGTTTTCTAGATGATTTTAGATGATATATTTCAGCGGGAATATTAGCTCTTTCAGCAATTTCAAGTAATTCATCAACAGCCTCTAAAACTCTAAAGTCTTCATTTCTCATGTGAGAAATATACCTTCCACCGTAAGATGATGCAATCTTAGATAACTCAACAAGCTCATCGGTATCTGCATAATCACCAGGAGCATAAATTAGTGAAGAACCAATTCCAATTGCACCTTGCATCATAGCAAGTTTAACAATATTTCTCATTGATTCCATCTCACTAGAAGATGCTTTTCTATTAGCATATCCAATTTCTTGAATCCTAACTGTTGCAGCTCCAAGGTATGATGCAATATTTGTTGAAACACCACTAGATTCCAATTTTTCCATTGCTTCTCCAAAAGAAACATAATTATTACTCCCTATTGAACCTCGAGGTCCAGGAGAAGTACCTTCACCAAATACTTCCAAAGTAACCCCTTGTTTCAAGTCACTTAATGATCTACCATCTTGCATCAAAGTATTATAGCCCCAACTGAGCATATTAATAAATCCTGGAGAGACTACTTTACCTGTAGCATCAATTGTTTGGTTAGCTATAAAATTCTTTTTTTTCCCTACATAAAAAATTGTATCATTTTTTATAGCAACATTCCCAATATATTCATTCATTCCACTTCCATCATGAATAGAACCTCCAGATATTAAGACATCAACAGCAATTGGTTCACTATCACATGATGCAGTAAATAATAGAAATCCTAAAAGTATTTTTTTCATTTTTTTATGATTGCTTCTAATTTATCAAAAATTTCAGTATTATCATAAACTCCTTTGAAAAGTGATGAGTAAGGACCTAAACTAAAAATTGGAACCATTGTAGCTGTATGATCCTCTGAAATATATTTAATTTCTACTAATGACTCTTCACGATTACCATCAACAATAGCAACACCACCTGTTTCATGATCAGCTGTTATTACTACCAGAGTGTTTTTATCTTTATCAGCAAAATTAAAAACTGTCTCGATAGTTCTGTCAAATTCTAACATTTCGCTAATCAGATGTTCAGAATCATTATCATGACCACCCCAATCAATCTGTGAACCTTCAACTAGGAGAAAAAACGGTTTCCCGAAGCTCTTTAGCTTTTGAATAGTTATATGAGCTATATCTTCAAGCGATGGCTCTCTCCCTTCATTTTTTCCAATAGGTTCATCATAATAAGTTAAATATCCAATTTTGTTTGAATTGATATTTTTATAACTTTCTAAACTATTAGCGAAAAAATAATCATCCATTTCATTGATTAAATTTCTTCCATCAAGCCTATCATTAAAATATTTTTCACCCCCACCGACAAAAAAATTAATATTGCTTTTAGAGAGTTGACTTGCAATTTCATCATATTGATATCTACTTTTTACTTTTGAATAATATGATGCAGGCGTAGCGTGAACAATTGTAGATGTAGCAATAATAGCTGTCATATATCCTCTATCTCTGCAAATTTCAAGAATAGACTTTACTGAACTTAAACTTCCGTCCAAACCAACCGTCCTGTTATAAGTTTTAACACCTGAGGACATTGCTGTTCCAGATGCAGCAGAGTCAGTAACTAAATTGTCCAATGAATGAGTTTTTAATAGACCTACATATTCAGTTCTTTCAAGTGAAGTATAATTGTTATTTGAGTACATCCCAGATGAGATAGCTGAAAGTCCCATTCCATCTCCGATCATCATTATAATATTTGGAGGTTTTGTGTCTTGTCCAAAAATATTTACATATGAGCTTAAAATTAAAAATAGGATGAGTTTTTTTAACATTTTATAAATTTAATTCTATAAATTAACTATTATAAATTTTTTGAAAGAGAATTTATAATTTTTGAATTTTTTTTCACGCTTTTTAAGATGTAATTGAAATTTATTTTACCAGATTTATTTCTTAACGCAGAATCATCTAACATAGAAAACACTTTAGAAAACTCATCAGAATCTTTTACAGAATAAACTCCGCCAAGTTTTAACAATTCTTCTGCTTCAGTAAAACCTTTATAATTTTTACCAATAATTACAGGACATGAAAAAACTGCAGCTTCCAATATATTGTGAAGACCATTGTTTGACATTCCTCCACCAATATATGAGACATATCCATATTTGTATATATGTTTTAAACTTCCGATAGAATCAATTATTAATATTTTTTTATTAAAATCACCTTTAGAATTTAAGCATGAAAATTTAACAGCATTATTTCCATATAAATTTTCTAATTTTTTTATGAAATTAGAAGTAATATCATGTGGAGCAATTATAGATTTAGTTTTATTTTCTAGAACAACTTTATTAATTATATTAATATCTTTTTCCCATACACTTCCAGCTATGAGGCATTTTTTATTATCAATGAATTTTTCAATTTTTTCAATGCTCTTATTCTCCTCAAGTGTCTTAATAACTGATGAAAATCTTGAATCTCCTGAGATGCTAATATTTTTTAAAGAGTAGTTTTCTAAAATATTTTTTGAATCAATATCTTGGACATAAAAGTAATTTATGTTTCTTAGCTTTTCCAAAAACCATATACCGTAAAATTTGAAATAAAATTGAGATTTATAAAACTTTGATGATACAGAATAAATTAAAGAATTATTTTGTTTTAAGTAAAATAAATAATTAGACCAAATATCATTCTTTATAAAAACAGCAACTTTTGGATTTACAATTTTTATAAACTTTTTTGCATTCGCAGATAGATCAATTGGAAGGTAAACCATAGAATCAGCAAACATATAATCTTTTGAATTTTCTAATCCAGATGGGGAAAAAAATGTTATGATAATTTTAAGATCATCTATTTTTGATTTTAAAGACTCAATTATGGGTTTTGCTATTTCAAATTCTCCCAGTGATGCAACATGAAACCAAATATTCTTATCTGAAGGATTTACTTCTTCTCTAAGTATTTTTAACGCATTTCTTCTTCCTTCAAAAAATAAATTTGTTTTAGATGAGAATATTCTTAAAGGTTGAGCTGACAAATAAGCCAGTATTATAAATATTTCATAAATATATTTCACTAAATACTTTTTCCAAAAATACTTTTTTAATTTTGTTTTAGATGAAAAAAATAAATATGGTTGACCTAAATGGTCAATACCGAAAGATAAGATGGCAAGTAAATAGAGAGATAAAAAAAGTAATTAATTCGTCATCATTCATAAATGGACCAATTGTAAAAGATTTTCAAAATAATTTACAGGAATATTTAAATGTAAGACATGTTATACCATGTGCTAATGGAACAGATGCTCTTCAAATTGCTCTTATGGCTCTTAATTTAAAAAGAGGTGATGAGATTATCACTACAAACTTTTCTTTTGCCTCAACAATAGAGGTCATTCTTTTACTTGGTCTCAAACCAGTTGTTGTTGATATTGATCCAAAAACTTTTAATATAAATCCAAGTTTAATACAAGACAAAATTACTGAAAGAACAAAAGCTATAATTCCTGTCCATTTATTTGGGCAATCATGTAGAATGGAAGAAATATTGGAAATTGCTAATAAAAATAATCTTCAAGTAATTGAGGATAATGCTCAGGCATTAGGTTCTACTTATAAATTTTCAAATTCTCAAAAGCAAATGTCTGGAACAATTGGAGATATTGCAACAACATCTTTTTTTCCATCAAAAAACCTCGGATGCTATGGAGATGGTGGTGCTATATTTACAAATTCAGATAGTCTAGCATACAAAATGAGAGGTATTGTTAATCACGGAATGTATGAAAGGTATTATCATGATGAAATTGGGGTAAACTCACGATTAGATTCAATTCAAGCAGCAATATTAAATGTCAAACTTAAATATTTAGATAAGTATAATAAAAGAAGACAGGAAGCAGCAAGTCTGTATAATAATAGTTTTGATAGAATTGATGAAATTGAAGTGCCGTTTGTTGAATCAGATATTGATTCTCATGTATATCACCAATACACATTAAAAATTCAAAATGGAAAGAGAGATGAATTGGCAGACCATTTACAAAAAAATAATGTTCCATTTGGAATCTACTATCCTCTTGGTTTTCATGAGCAAAAAGCATACAAACAAGAATTTATTTCCGATAATGACTTTCCCGAAACGAATAAAGTAAAGGATCAGGTTATTTCTTTGCCAATGCATACTGAGCTAACAAAAAAGCAGATTAATTTTATAACAAATACAATTACTAGTTTTTTTGAATAATTATTCATTTAAGTTACTTTAGTAAAAAACTATACATGAGAATAATACTTTTACTACTATCTGTATTGACTGTTTCAGCTCAGGACATATATATACATGCTGGAAAAATTTATGATACTAACTCCGGAAAACTAAGTTCAAAAAAAACTATTATAATTTCAGATAATAAAATCAAATCAATAGAAAATGGATATAAAGAAGCAAGTGACGTTGATATAAAGATATACGACTTAAAATCTAAAGTTGTAATGCCTGGATTGATTGATTTTCACGTTCATATTGAGGGAGAGTCTGGAGGCCCTGAGAGGTATATTAGTAGATTTCAAGATAACAAAGCAGATGTTGCTTTTAAATCTTCAGTTATTGCAAAGAAGACTCTTATGGCAGGCTTTACAACAGTTCGAGATGTTGGTGGGTCTGGTGTAAATATCTCACTTAGAAATGCTATTAATAGTGGAGTTGTTCCTGGCCCTAGAATTTTTACATCTGGAAAAACAATTGCTACTACTGGTGGTCATGGTGACAGAACAAACGGTCTTAGAGATGATTTTGTTGATGACCCAGGACCTGAGCAGGGAGTTGTAAATTCTATTGCAGATGCTAGAAAAGCTGTTAGATACAGATATAAGAATGGAGCCGATTTAATTAAAATTACTGCAACAGGAGGAGTAATGAGTTTAGCTAAAAATGGACAAAACCCTCAATTTACTGAAGAAGTAATAAGAGAAATTGTTAAAACCGCAGATGACTATGGTATGCATGTTGCAGCTCATGCTCATGGAGACGAAGGTATGTTTAGAGCTGTAAATGCAGGTGTTACTACTATTGAACATGGATCAATTATGGCAGATAGAACAATGAGACTTATGAAAGAAAAACAAACTTATTTAGTCCCAACTATAAGTGCTGGTGAACATGTTGCTAAAATGGCCAGAATTCCAGGTTATTATCCGGAGATTATCATTCCAAAAGCTATTGAAGTTGGTGTTCAAAATAAAGCAACAACAAAAAAAGCTTTTCAAATGGGAGTACCTATTGCCTTTGGAACAGACGCAGGAGTTTATCCTCACGGAGATAATGCAGGGGAATTTTTGTACATGGATGAGATAGGAATACCAGCAGAATACTCAATTAAATCTGCAACTATTACAAATGCAAAACTTTTAAATATGGAAAATATGCTTGGTCAGATAAAGAAAGGGTTTTATGCAGATATAATAGCTGTACATAAAAGTCCTACTGATGATATATCTACTCTAAAAGATGTGATTTTTGTAATGAAAAATGGTAAGGTTTATAAAAATTAAATCTTATCTACTAATACTTGATTATCAATTTTTTTTATTAAACCTTGAAGAATATTGCCAGGACCAACCTCATAGAATTCTTTAACACCATCATTTACCATTTTATTTACACTTTGAGTCCAGAGAAC
The DNA here is from genome assembly GCA_016777325.1 of Flavobacteriales bacterium. Classification (GTDB taxonomy): domain Bacteria; phylum Bacteroidota; class Bacteroidia; order Flavobacteriales; family Flavobacteriaceae; genus Marisimplicoccus. Next base: position 22,910 of record JADHRQ010000004.1, read on the forward strand.
AGCGCCTGTTAATTGGCTTAGAAGGTTTGATTTTATTATAGATGGGTTAGTTACTGCACTTGCTGTAAAATTTTGATAAACAGGAAAGTTAGGAGTTTTAAACTCAGTTTTTTCAATACCCTTTTTTAACTCATCTGCTGCAGAGCTCATTAAGTCAGAATGAAAAGCACCGCTAACAGGAAGAACTAATGCTCTTCTTGCTCCTCTTACCTTAAGTAATTCACAAGCTTTATTAACTGCATTCACTTCTCCTGAAATAACTAATTGACCTGGACAGTTATAGTTTGCAGGGTTAACAACACCCTCAATTTCATTACATACAGATTCAACAATATTATCTTCTAAACCAAGTATAGCAGCCATAGTTCCATTGGTTTCTTGACATGCTTTTTGCATTGCGTTAGCTCTTATAGAAACTAACTTAAGTCCGTCTTCAAAGCTTATCGATTTGGATGCAACAAGAGCAGAAAATTCACCAAGTGAATGACCCGCACATACATCAGGTTTAAATTTATTAGATGTTAATGCTGATATTACAGAATGAATAAATATAGCAGGTTGAGTAACCTTCGTTTGTAATAAATCTTCACTAGAACCTTCAAACATTAACTCTGTTATGTTAAAATTTAAAATTTCATTTGCTTTTTTAAAAAGATCTCTAGACTCTGAGATCTCATTAAATATTTCTTTACCCATACCAGGTTTTTGAGAACCTTGACCAGGAAAAATATATGCCTTCATAGTTATTTCTTTATAAAAGTTAAAAAGGAATATTTAATTTCTTCATTATCCTTAAATTCATATGTTTCTTCACCAACCAATTTAAATTTATCAAGAGGAATATCAGGAAAATATGCATCTCCTTGATAATCCTTATAAATTCTTGTTAATTCAATCTTATCTACAATATTTATAGTTTGAGAGTATATTTCACCACCTCCAATTACAAATGGTTGAGAATCATTTTTGCAATGACTTATTGCATCTTCAATACTTTTACAAACTATTACTCCATCATGATGATACTCAGCATTTCTAGTAACTATAATATTTGTTCTATTTGGAAGAGGATTAGGAAGTGATTCAAAGGTCTTTCGACCCATTATAACTGAGTGACCTTGAGTCAATGCCTTAAACCTTTTCAAGTCTCTTGGAATATTCCATACAAGCTTATTATCCAGTCCAATAATATTATTACTTGATGCTGCAGCAATTATAGTAAGTTCATTTTTTATCATTTTTCTAAACTGAAATTTTTCCTTTAATTGGTGGATGAGAATTATAATTCACTATTTCTATATCATCAAACTTGAAGTCTTCAATATTTTTAATCGCTTTATTAAGTTTTAATATAGGAAGAGGCAAAGGTTCTCTTGATAGCTGCAGATTAACTTGCTCAAGATGATTAAGATATATATGTGTATCTCCAAATGTATGAATGAAATCACCTACTTCATAACCACATACTTGAGCAATCATATGAGTTAAAAGAGAATAAGATGCAATATTAAATGGAACACCAAGAAATACATCTGCACTTCTTTGATACATCTGACAAGATAATTTATTATCTGCAACATAAAATTGAAAAAAGGCATGACAAGGAGGTAATGCGGCTTTACCATCTTTTACATTATCACTAAATGACTTTTTGCTGTCAGGAATTATATTTGGGTTCCAGGCAGTAACGATCATTCTCCTGCTTGAAGGGTTAGTCTTAAGAGAGTTAATGACATCTTTGAGCTGGTCTATACCATCACTATTCCAATTTCTCCATTGGTGACCATAAATAGGACCTAGATCACCATTACTATCTGCCCATTCATCCCAAATTGTTACTCCATTTTCTTTTAAGTACTTAATATTTGTTTCACCATTGATAAACCAAATTAGCTCATGAATTATTGATCTTAAGTGCAATTTTTTTGTTGTTACAAGAGGAAATCCGTTTTTTAGATTGAATCTCATTTGATGACCGAAAACACTTATAGTACCAGTACCTGTTCTATCTTTTTTTTCAACTCCATTATCATTTATATGTTTAAGTAAATCTAAATATTGCTTCATTTTATACTTTTTCTAATATTTAATTCATCTCTTAATTTTGCCGCCATTTCGTAATCTTCATTTTGAATACTTTTTTCAAGCAACTTCTTAATCTTGTTTGAAGATATCTTTTTTATATCCTTTGGGTCATTGATTGTCTTATTAGATGTATCAGTTTTAAAAAAGCTATCGTCAATAAGATTAATTTCTTCTGAATATTTTTCATTATCATCAAACCCAGCTTCATCTAAGATGCCCTTTTCAACAAAAATTGGAGCATCAAATCTAAGAGATAACGCAATAGCATCTGAAGTCCTAGAATCAATTTTAATTATTTCATCATCTTTTTCACATACTAGGTTTGAGAAAAATACACCATCAACTAATTTATGAATCAAAATATGATTGATTTTTATATCAAACTTATCCGCAAATCCTTTAAATAATTCATGAGTTAATGGTCTAGATGTCTTGATTTTTTTTTCAAGTGCTATAGCTATGGCCTGAGCTTCAAATCCTCCAATAACAATTGGTAATTTTTTATTTCCATTTATTTCATCAAGAATTAGAGCAAAGGCTCCAGAAGTATTATCGCTGTATGATATTCCTTGAATTTTTAATTCTATCAATTCCATATAAAAATATGATTGCACAAATTAATTAAATAAAATTTAAATCTCATTAGAGCAGAATAGGAAATATTTTTTTTATGATTAAATTCGCATAAAATTAATATCTATGAAGACAGTTCAGTTTAGACAAGCAATTTGTGAAGCAATGTCAGAAGAAATGAGAAGAGATGAAACTATATATCTAATGGGTGAAGAAGTTGCTGAATATAATGGTGCTTACAAAGCATCTAAAGGTATGTTAGATGAGTTTGGAGATCTTAGAGTTATTGATACTCCTATTTCTGAAGCAGGCTTTTCTGGGGTTGGAGTAGGTTCAACTATGGTTGGAGCCAGACCAATAATTGAATTCATGACTTTTAATTTTGCATTAGTTGGTATAGACCAAATAATTAATAATGCTGCAAAAATCAGACAAATGTCTGGTGGTCAATTTCCATGTCCTATTGTTTTTAGAGGACCAACTGCATCTGCAGGTCAACTAGGCGCTACTCACTCTCAAGCATTTGAAAGCTGGTTTGCTAACTGTCCGGGCTTAAAAGTAATTGTTCCATCAAATCCTTATGATGCAAAAGGATTGCTTAAATCTGCAATTAGAGATGATGATCCTGTAATTTTCATGGAGTCAGAACAAATGTATGGTGATAAAGGAGAAATACCAGAAGGAGAATATACACTTCCTATTGGAGTTGCTGATATTAAAAGAAAAGGAAAAGATGTAACAATTGTATCATTTGGAAAGATTATTAAAGAGGCTTACAAGGCTGCTGAAGTACTAGAAAAAGAAGGTGTTGAATCTGAAATAATTGATCTAAGAACTCTAAGACCAATAGATTATGCTACAGTAATTGAATCTGTAAAGAAGACCAATAGATTGGTTATTCTTGAAGAGGCTTGGCCATTTGGAAATATTTCCACAGATATTTCTCATAAAATACAAAATGAGCTCTTTGATTATCTTGATGCACCAATTGAAAAAGTAAATAACGCGGATACTCCTGCACCTTATTCACCTGTTCTTTTAGAAGAGTGGCTTCCAAATAGTAATGAAGTAATTAAAGCAGTTAAAAAAGTGCTTTACCTTTAAAGTAAAGGAGCTATAACTAAAGCAACTACAGCAATTAATTTAAGAAGGATGTTAAGTGATGGTCCAGATGTATCTTTAAATGGGTCTCCAACTGTATCACCAACAACTGCAGCTTTATGAGCTTCAGTTCCTTTTCTACCTTGTTCTTCAATCATTTTCTTAGCATTATCCCAGGCACCCCCTGCATTTGATTGAAAAATTGCCATTAAAACTCCACAAGAAGTTACTCCAGCTAGAAGACCTCCTAACATTTCAGCACCTCCGACAAAACCAATAATAACAGGAACAGTAATAGCCATTAATCCAGGTAAAACCATTTCTCTTAATGCAGCTTTTGTTGAAATTTCAACACATTTACTGTATTCTGCAACACCATCAGCATCATTAAAAATCTTTAAGTCTTCTTTTGTTGCTTTAGATAGATCTGAGTCATATTTTCTCATAACTTCTAGTGCTGCTTTTAGTTTTGGAAGATCTCTAAACTGTCTTCTAACTTCTTCAATCATACTCATTGCAGCTTTCCCTACTGCTTTCATTGAAAGTGCAGAAAAGACAAAAGGCAACATTGCTCCAAGAAGCAATCCAGCCATTACTATTGGTTTTGATATATCAATTGAAGTAATTTCAGCTGTCTGCATAAATGCTGCAAATAATGCAAGAGCAGTTAATGCTGCAGAAGCGATTGCAAAACCTTTTCCAATTGCAGCAGTTGTATTTCCTACTGCATCAAGCTTATCTGTTCTTTCTCTAACTATAGGGTCTAAATCAGCCATTTCAGCAATCCCACCAGCATTATCTGATATTGGTCCATAAGCATCTACCGCTAATTGAATACCAGTATTAGCAAGCATTCCTACTGCAGCAATAGCTATACCATACAAACCAGCAAAATGGTGTGAAACAAGAATTGCAGCACAAATAAAGATTATTGGCAATGCTGTCGAAATCATACCAACTCCAAGTCCAGCAATTATAGTTGTAGCAGCACCAGTTTCAGATTGCTCTACGATTGAAAGAACAGGCTTTTTTCCAGTTGCAGTGTAATACTCTGTTACTTTACCAACTAATAAACCTGCAACTAATCCACTTATTGTTGCATAGAAAACTCCATTTGATGTAAATACAATTTCATTAAAGATCCAGGATTCAGGAAGTAAGTTTTGAATTAAAAAATAAGTAGTAACAACCATTAATCCAGCAGAAAGAAATTCACCTGTATTTAATGCTTTATGAGGATCTCCTCCATCTTTAACCTTAACAAAGAAAGTTCCAATTATAGACATTATAATTCCGGAGGCAGCTATATAAAGTGGAAGTAATACAGCATTAATTTCAATACCAGTGAATTCATTTAATCCAACATAGGCTGCGCCTAAAACCATTGCACCTATAATTGAACCAACAAATGATTCAAAAAGATCGGCACCCATACCAGCTACATCTCCAACATTATCTCCAACATTATCTGCAATAGTAGCAGGATTTAGAGGATGATCTTCAGGAATACCTGCTTCCACTTTACCAACTAAATCTGCACCAACATCAGCAGCTTTAGTATAAATTCCACCACCAACTCTTGCAAATAAAGCAATAGAAGATGCTCCTAATGAAAATCCTGATAACACTTGAATTACAGTATTAATATCAGTAAACATTGGCTTGTAAATAATGAATAAAGACCCAACTCCAAGAACTCCAAGGCCTACAACACCCATACCCATTACGGAACCACCAGAAAAAGCAATTTCAAGAGCTTTTCCAAGAGAATCTTGAGCAGCATTAGTTGTCCTAACATTTGCTTTAGTAGCAACTTGCATACCTATAAAACCTGCTAATCCAGAACATAGGGCTCCTACCACAAACGATACAGCAACTAACCAACTGCTTCCTTCATTAATTCCTTTAAAGGCTAATAATACAGCAGTAATTATAACAAAAACTGATAAAATTTTATATTCAGCTTTAAGGAATGCCATTGCACCATCTGCAATATTTTTAGCAATTTTTGCCATTTTTGCATTACCAACTGCCTTCTTAGAAACTGACAAGTTTTTGATAAAAACAAAAATTAAAGCTATAATTCCAGCTGCGGGGATAAGATATATGTAGTCCATTTTTTAAATTTTTTTCAAATATAATACAATGATAAAAATGGAGGGCAAAAAATATTGAGAAAGATGTAACTAAAGTTCTTTTTTAATAAGTTCTAGGATTGTTTCATAATCAGCCTTATTCTCAACAAAATCTATATCATCAACGTTAATCTTTAATAATTTTCCACTGTTATAGGTAGTAATCCAAGCTTCATATCTTTCATTAAGTCTACTTAAATACTCAATACTAATTGTTTTTTCATAATCTCTTCCACGTTTGTGAATTTTGTTGACTAAATTAGGAATACTACTTTGAAGATACACTAAAAGATCTGGAGGTTTAACTAAATTTATCATAGTATTAAAAAGAGATAAATAATTATCATAATCTCTCTGAGTCATTAAACCCATAGCATTAAGATTGGGCGCAAAAATAAATGCATCTTCGTATATGGTTCTATCTTGAATCACATTTTCTTTTCCATTATCTATTGAAATTAACTGTTTAAACCTACTGTTTAAAAAATATATTTGAAGATTAAATGACCATCTTTCCATATGATTATAAAAATCATCTAAATATGGATTGGCAATTACATCTTCGTAATATGATTTATATTTTAAACTTTTGGAAAGTTGTTTTGTTAAACTAGTTTTTCCGGATCCAATATTTCCTGCTATTGCTATTCTCATAATTTTAGCCAAAATAGGAGGTTTTTTTTAAAGAAAAAAGAAGAATAATTTGAAATAATATTTTTTTTAATACTTTTGTTGGAAACAGAGGAAGGATTTGACTGATTGCAACCTCTTAAAAAAATTGCTAAAGCAGTAATTCTTTTACTCGCAATCTTTCATTTTTATTTCTCATAAATCTATTTTATGTCGTATTTATTTACGTCCGAATCAGTTAGTGAAGGACACCCAGATAAAATTTCAGATCAGATTAGTGATGGAATACTAGATAATTTTTTAGCTTTTGATCCTAATAGTAAAGTCGCATGTGAAACTCTTGTTACTACAGGTCAAGTTATTTTATCAGGAGAAGTAACAAGCAATACATATATTGATGTTCAAGATATAGCTAGAAATGTAATTAAGGATATAGGTTATAATAATGACCAATATAAATTTTCAGGTGAGTCTTGTGCTGTAATGTCTCTAATACATGAACAGTCAGAAGATATATTAAGGGGTGTTGAAAAAAATGAAAAAGAAGAACAAGGTGCTGGAGATCAAGGAATCATGTTTGGATATGCTTGTAATGAAACTGATGACGCCATACCTTTAACATTGGATATAGCTAATAGATTGTTGCTAGAACTTTCAAATCTTAGAAAATCAAAAATAATTCCATATTTAAGACCTGACTCCAAGTCTCAAGTAACAGTTGAATATGATGAAAATGATAATCCATTAAGAATTGACACAATAGTAATTTCAACACAACATGATGAATTTGATCAAGATGATCAAAAAATGTTAGATAAAATTAAAAAAGATTTAATTAACATTTTAATTCCAATTGTAAAGAATAGTTATTCTTCTAAAATTCAAAAATTATTTAATAATGACATTAAATTTCATATTAATCCTACAGGTAAATTTGTTATAGGAGGACCTCATGGTGATACGGGATTAACAGGTCGCAAAATAATTATAGACACTTATGGTGGAAGAGGAGCTCATGGTGGAGGTGCTTTTAGTGGAAAAGATCCAAGTAAAGTAGATAGAAGTGCTGCGTATGCCGCAAGACATATATCTAAGAACCTAGTAAAGGCTGGAGTTTCTGACGAAATATTAATTCAAGTTGGATACGCTATTGGAATTGCGGAACCAGTATCACTAAATGTAAATACTTGTGGTAAATCAAAATTAAGTATTTCAGATTCTCAATTATCAAATATAGTCAATGAAATTTTTGACTTAAAACCTCATTCGATTGAGTCAAGATTTAAATTAAGAGATCCAATTTATCTTGAAACTGCTTCATATGGTCATATGGGTAGAAAATCTGAAAAAAAAACCAAATCCTTTAACTCAAAATATTCAGGAGTTAAGAAAATTGAGGTTGAGCTTTTTCCTTGGGAAAAGTTAGAATACGTTGAACAATTAATTAAAACACTTAAAAAATGAATCATAATGATCAAACCTTAGCATTACACGCTGGGCATAATACAACTAAAACTGAAGGGACTAGAGCAGTTCCCATTTATCAAACAACATCTTATGTTTTTGATAATACAGACCATGCAGCTAACTTATTTTCATTGGCTGAACCTGGTTATATATACACAAGATTGAATAACCCAACTGCAGATATTCTTGAACAAAGATTAGCAGCCTTAGAAGGAGGTATAGCGGCAGTTGCAACTTCCTCAGGATCTGCTGCACTTGCAACGACACTATTAACTCTTTTAAAAACAGGAGATCATATAGTTGCCTCAAACAGTTTATATGGAGGAACTTATAATCTACTTAATGTCACCTTACCTAGGTATGGAATTACAACTACTTTTGTAGATCCGGATGACACTGAAAATTTTTCAAAAGCAATTAATGAAAATACCAGAGTAGTATATATAGAGAGTATAGGAAATCCTAAGTTGGATGTTTTAGATATAGAGTCTATTTCAAAAATTGCAAAAGAATCTAAACTCCCACTTATTGTTGACAATACAGTCGCTACACCATATTTGTTAAAGCCTATTAATTATGGAGCAGATATAGTGATTCATTCTACTACAAAATATATTACTGGAAATGGAACATCAATCGGAGGAGTTATAATTGATGCTGGAAACTTTGACTGGAGCAGTGGACTATTTGAAGAATTTACAACTCCATCTGCAGGATATCATGGATTAGTATATCATGAAGCACTTGGTCCAGCTGCATTCATAGCTAAAGTTAGAATAGAAGGATTGAGAGATCTGGGTAGTGCTCCAAGTCCATTTAATTGTTTTCAGACAATTCAAGGTCTTGAAACTTTATCAGTAAGAATAAAAAAACATTCTGAAAATGCACTTAAAATTGCTGAATGGCTTGAAAGTCAAGATGAAATTACTTGGGTTAATTATCCGGGTTTAAAGTCTTCAAAATATCATAATCTTTCAAAAAAATATTTAAAAAATGGACAGAGTGGAATTGTTACTTTTGGTTTAAAAGGTGGCTTTGAGTCTGCAAAAAAATTAACTGATAGTACAAAAATATTTTCATTACTGGCAAATTTTGGAGATTCAAAATCTTTAATAATACACCCTTCCAGTACTACTCACCAACAATTAAATGAGGGTCAACAAGCTGAAACAGGAGTTACATCTGATTTAATTAGACTTAGTATTGGTCTTGAAGATCCTATTGATTTAATCAATGATCTAAAAGATTCTTTAAGATCATTATAAAATTGGAAGAGGAGTTAAATCATATACTGCTAGAAGATTTTGAGACACTATCTGGATCAAAAATTAAAAAACTTCAGATAAGTTATCAGGTTTTTGGAAAAAAACTAGGGAGTGCGCCAGTAATTGTTGTTAATCATGCTTTAACTGGCAACTCCCTTGTCTCAGGAATTAATGGATGGTGGAGTGATATTATTGGATTCGAAAAACCTATTGATACAACAAAGTATTCAGTTTTGTGTTTTAATATTCCAGGTAATGGTTTCAATGAAAACAATTTTGATTTTAACTTAGATCTCAATCTTGGTGACATAGCTTTAATGTTTATTAAAGCCATTGATAAACTCAAGATTGGTAAACTTCATGCCATCATTGGTGGCTCTATTGGTGGATGTTTGACATGGGAAATGATTGCGCTTAAAAATGATTTAGCATCAATAATAATTCCGGTTGCTGCTGATTGGAAAGCTACAGATTGGTTAATTGCTAATACATTTCTTCAAGATAGAATTCTCAAGAACTCTAAAGATCCAGTAAGTGATGCCAGAATTCATGCAATGACTTTTTATAGAACTCCAAAATCTTTAAACACACGATTTAATAGAACAAAAAATTTAGATAAGAATATGTATAATGTTGAGTCATGGCTTAGTCATCATGGAGAAAAACTTCGTCAAAGATTCAGTCTTGAATCATATTTGTTCATGAATAAACTTTTGAGCTCTACTGATATTACTCGTGATGGTGAGAGCTTAATAAATAAAATTTCTAAAATAAAATCATCAATTCATGTAATATCTGTTGACTCAGATGTATTCTTTTTAACTGATGAGGATCATGAAACTGTTTCGATAGCAAAAAAAAATAACATTGATATTAAAAACCATATTATAAAGTCTATTCATGGTCATGATGCTTTTTTAATAGAAACAAAACAAATTTCAGATATCTTTACAAAAATATTTTAAAAATGGTAGTACACTTAGATAGGGTTAATGATAAATATTTATTTGAATTAACTAACAAAAATGGACATCAAGTTTTTCTTGACAGAAAATATTCTCCTGATTATAATGTTAAAGGAGTAAGCCCAATGGAGTTATTATTAATGGGTGTTGCAGGATGTAGTAGTATTGATATTATTTCTATTTTAGAAAAACAAAAATTGAATCCTATATCATATAAAATGGAAGTTGAAGGAGAGAGAGAATCTACACCAGGAGAACCTTACAAAAAAATTCATGTAAATCTGTATATTGAGGGAGATATTCCTGGTGAAAAAATAATACGTGCAGCTTCATTAAGTTTTGATAAGTATTGTTCTGTATCAAAGAATCTGGAAAAGTCAACATCTATTGAACATTCTATATACCTAAATGGGGCTATAATTAAAAAATAGACTAAAAAATTTGTTTTTACGTGTACCTATTATACTTTTGTTCAATAATGACAAAAAATTTTAATTTTTATTATAGCTATTATTTCTTTTCTAACCAAAAGACAGGGTAACTATTCTATTAAAAGAAATTATATATACTAGTCCTGTCAAATCAGGACTTTTTTTTTATATGAAAGTATCAATTCAAGGAATTAAAGGATCATTCCACCATATGGTAGCAAATAATTATTTTGATTCGTTTGAATTAAATGAGTGCTCAACATTTGAGAGTCTTGTAAAATCTGTAGTAGATACAGAATCTGAATATGGGATAATGGCTATAGAAAATTCAATTGCAGGCTCTATTCTTCCAAATTATGCTCTTATTGATGAATATAATCTGTCGATAATAGGAGAACACAGTATAAATATTGATCATAATTTAATGTGTCTCCCAAATCAAAACATTAAGGAAATTAAAGAAGTTCACTCCCATCCAATGGCACTATTGCAATGTTCTAAGTTTTTTAGTAATTACCCTCATATTAAATTAATAGAAAGTGAAGATACAGCTCTATATGCTAAATATATAAGAGATAATGAAATTAGAAATGTAGCAGCAATTGCAAGTTTAGAAGCATCTAAAATATACACTTTACAAATCCTAGAAACATCTATTCAAACTATTAAAAACAATAAAACACGATTTGTAATTCTTGAGAAGATAAAAAAAAATAAACCTGACTTTGATAAGGCTGCTCTTAAATTTATTCTTGACCATAAAAGAGGAAGCTTAGCTACAGTACTGAATATGATGAGTGACTGTAATTTAAATCTTACTAAGATTCAGTCTTTACCTGTTATTCAAACTCCGGGTAAATATGCATTCTTTGTTGATGTCACTTTTAAATCAACTGAAAATTATAAAAAAGCAATAAAAATTATTGAATTAATGGCTCAAGAGTTTAAAATTTTAGGAGAGTATAAATATCAAAAATCATGAAAATTGGTATAATAGGTTTAGGTTTAATAGGTGGATCAATTGCTTTGAAATTAAAAGAAGTAAATAATAACTTTATTATTTATGGTTTTGATCAGAATATTGATTCACTTGAATACTCTTTAAAAAATCAAATTATCGATAAGAGATTTAATCCTGAATCATTAATAGATTTTGATTATATATTTCTTGCAATACCAGTTGAATCTATTAAAAAACAACTTAAAATTATTCTAGATAAAATATCAAAACAAACATTAGTTATTGATTTAGGATCAACGAAATATCAAATTTGTAATTCAGTTAAAACACACGATAAAAGAGCAAATTTTTTAGCTGCTCACCCAATAGCTGGGACAGAGTTCTCTGGCCCTGTTGCTGCTCATAAAGATTTGTTTACTAATAAAGTTATGATTCTATGTGAAACTGAAAACACAAATTCATCTCTACTTTTAAGTGCAATTGAAATTTTTCAAAAATTAGGAATGAAAATCAAGAGAATGGATTCTCTAGAACACGATAAACATATTGCTTATGTATCCCATTTGTCTCATATTTCATCATTTATGCTGGGTAAAACAGTAATGGATAAAGAGGATGATCAACAGACAATTTATGATATGGCAGGAAGTGGGTTTGAATCAACTGTAAGGTTGGCAAAGAGTTCTCCTGAAATGTGGTCTTCAATTTTTATTGAAAACAAAAATAATATTATTGAATCTCTTGAGGAATACATATTAAATATTAATAATTTTAAAAAATTAATAGAAAGTGGAGATCAAGAAAATCTTAATACTGAGATGAAAAAAATTAATGGTATAAGAGAAATTTTAAAAGGAATTAATTAGAAAATTATGGAAAATAAAAAAGAATATAGAAATTGGCTTGAACAGATGAACTTAGATCATCCACTTGTAATCGCAGGTCCGTGTAGTGCGGAAACTGAAGAACAAGTTTTAAAAATTGCCCATCAACTTAAAGATACCAATGTTTCGGCATATAGAGCAGGAATTTGGAAGCCACGAACAAGACCTGGTATGTTTGAAGGAGTTGGCGCAATCGGATTAAATTGGTTAGAAAAAGTCAAAGAAGAAACAGGTTTATTAACTGCTATAGAAGTTGCAAATTCTGTCCATGTTGATTTAGCATTAAAACATAATATTGATATTTTATGGATTGGAGCAAGATCAACAGTAAGCCCATTTATTGTTCAAGAAATTGCAGATGCTTTAAAGGGAACAGACAAAACAGTTTTAATAAAAAACCCAGTTAATCCTGATTTAGCTCTTTGGATGGGAGGAGTTGAAAGAATATATTCAGCAGATATTAAAAATATTGGAGTTATTCATAGAGGCTTTTCTTCATATGATAAATCTAAATACAGAAATAATCCAGAATGGCAGATTGCTGTTGAATTTCAAAATAATTTCCCAGATATTCCTCTAATTTGTGACCCTTCTCATATAGCTGGTAAAAGAGACTTAATTTATGATTTAAGTCAAACCTCTCTGGATCTTAATTATGATGGTTTAATGATTGAATCTCATTGGGATCCTGATAATGCATGGAGTGATGCTGCACAACAGGTTACCCCAAAACGTTTAATACAAATAATTAAAGATCTTGAAATAAGAGATAAGACTTTTCAAGGAGAAGATTATCAAAATCAATTAAATAACTTAAGATCTCAAATTGATGTTGCAGATCAAAATTTATTGACAACTTTAGGAAAGAGAATGAAAGTTGCAAAGAATATAGGTAAATTAAAATCTGACAACAATGTAGCAATTCTCCAAAATAAAAGATGGAATGAAATTTTAGGAAAAATGATATTAGATGGAGAAGATCATGGCTTAAGTGAAGAATTTATTCTTAAATTTTTTAAAGCAATACATCAAGAATCAATTAATAATCAAAAAAAAATTTTAAATAAATAATCTAAAAATGTTATCAGACAAAATTAATTCATTACCAATTTCACAAACGGTAGCAATGACTGCTAAAGCTCATGATCTAAAAAACAAAGGTGTAGATGTAATAACTTTAAGTGCAGGAGAGCCTGACTTTAATATTCCGGATTACATTAAACAGGCAGCTATAGATGCTATAAATGAAAATTATCATAAATATTCTCCAGTTGATGGATTTTTAGATCTTAAAAAAGCAATTTGTAAAAAATTCAAAAGAGATAATAACCTTGATTATGACATTGATCAAATTGTAGTTTCTACTGGTGCAAAACAGTCAATAGCTAATGTTTGTATGTCTCTTATAAATAAAGGTGATGAAGTTGTTATTCCAACTCCTTATTGGGTTAGTTATAGTGCTATGGTTTCTCTTGCAGATGGAATTCCTGTATTTGTTCATCCTGCTGAAGATGCAAATTATAAAATAACTGCAGATCAACTTGAATCTGCAATTACAGATAAAACAAAAATGATAATGTTTAATTCACCAAATAATCCAAGTGGTTCAGTTTTTAGTGAAGAAGAATATTTAGAATTTTCAAAAGTTTTACAAAAATATCCTGATATAATCGTTGTTTCAGATGAAATATATGAACACATAAATTATGACTCTAAAAGTGTAAGTTTTGCCAGTTTACCAGGAATGTATGAAAGAACAGTAACTGTAAATGGAATATCTAAAGCATTTGCGATGACAGGTTGGAGAATAGGCTATCTAGCAGCTCCAAAAATTTTAGCTAAAGCATGCAATAAAATGCAAGGTCAAATTACAAGTGGAGCCAATTGTATAGCACAAAGAGCAACTATAAAAGCATTAGAAGAATCTCCAGATAGAATTCAATATATGGTTGATGAATTTAAAATTAGAAGGGATTTAATAATTGACCTAGTTAATCAGATTAATGGATTTGAAATCAAGTACCCACCTTCTGGGGCATTCTATATCTTTCCTGAAGTCTCAAATTTATTTGGAAAAACATTTAAAGGAGAAATTGTAAGTAATGCTAATGATTTGTCAATGCTAATTCTTGAAAAAGCTCATGTAGCTACTGTCCCTGGAGACGCTTTTGGCTATCCAAACTGTATAAGAATATCATATTCTGCATCTAAAGAACAAATAGTGGAAGCTATTAGAAGAATTAAAGATCTTTTATCTTGATTGACTTAAAGAAAAAATTTCCAAATTTATCTAAAGAGCAAATAGAAAAACTTAATAAGTTAATACCATTATATACTGATTGGAACAGTAAAGTAAATCTGATCTCAAGACGAGATATTGATAATCTATTTACTAACCATATCCTACATTCTTTAGCAATTGGAAAAATAATTAATTTTAAAGATAGATCAGATGTTCTTGATGTAGGAACAGGAGGAGGCTTTCCTGGTATTCCACTTTCTATACTTTTCCCAAATGTTAATTTTACTTTATTAGATAGCATCGGGAAAAAAATCAAAGTTGTAGATGCAATTTCTTATAATTTATCACTTAAGAATATTAGAACAGTTAATGATAGAGTAGAAAATCATTTTGATAAATACGATTTTGTACTTTCAAGGGCTGTTTCAAGAATGAATAAATTTTATTCAATGGTTGGTAAAAACATTAACTTAAAATCTTTGAATAAATTACCAAATGGTATTATTTCTTTAAAAGGTGGAGATCTTGAAAATGAATTAAAAGAATTTAACAATAAAAAGGTTTATGAAATCTCAGAATTTTTTCATGAAGACTTTTTTGAAACTAAAAAAATTGTTTTTATACCTTACTCAAATTAGATTTAAAATTTATGAATTTTTTTAAACAAACTTTCGTTATCATTTTATTAGTACTAATAAGTGGTTGTAATTCTAAATCTAAAAATCATGAAGAAAAACCAAAACCTGATCAACAATTAAAACTGTCCGTAAAAAAAGAAATAGATCAGTTTGATGAAAAAGAGAATGATAAATTTTTATTGACAGATAATAATGTAATCAATTTTTTATTTGATTATGAAAAAAATAATAAGGAAAACCTCGTTAGAATCTTCACACAATTTGGCAATATTGACATTCAGTTATTTGATAATACTCCATATCATAGATCTAATTTTATTTACTTAACTAAAAAAAAATATTTTGATGGCACTCAATTTTATAGAGTTATTAATGACTTTGTAATACAGGCTGGGAATAGTGATAACATAAAGATTTCCGAAAAGAGAAGGGAGATAGGAAAGTACCTTCTGCCAAATGATTTTGATAAAGGACATACTCATCAAAGAGGTATGGTAAGCATGCCAAGTAGCTCTGTAGATAATCCATATAAAATGGCATCACCATTTGAATTTTTTATAGTTCAAAAAAAAGATGGAGCTCATCATTTAGATGGAAGTTATACTATCTTTGGAAAAGTAGTAGATGGTATGAAAACTGTAGATCAAATTGCAAATCTGCCAACTGATGACAGAGATTGGCCATTCAATAATGTTTATATAAACAGAGTTGAAATTATTAATAACAATTAATTATCTAGCCCATAAATGGGTATTTAAAATCTTTAGCAGGAAGAAAAGTTTCTTTAATTAATCTAGGAGATGCCCATCTTAAGAGATTAAGGTAAGAACCTGCTTTATCATTTGTCCCAGACCCTCTTGCACCACCAAATGGTTGTTGACCTACAACCGCTCCAGTACACTTATCATTAATATAAAAATTACCTGCACAATTTTGAAGTTTATCTACAGCATCGCTAAGTATATATCTGTCTTCGCAGAAAACTGCTCCAGTTAATGCATACTCAGAAGTTTCATCAACAGTTTTAAGAGTTTCTTCCCATTGATCATCTTCATATTCATAAATTGTTACTACTGGTCCAAATAACTCAGTTTCCATTGAATAATAGTTTGGGTTAGATGTCTTAATAACTGTAGGTTCTATAAAATACCCCTGAGATTTGTCATATCCACCACCAATTGAAATTTCGGCATCCTTATCAACCTTAGCTTTTTCAATTACACTTACTAATTTATCAAATGAATTTTCATGAATAACAGCTGTCATAAAATTTTTAAAATCCTCAGGACTTCCCATTTTTATTTTACTAATACCAGATTTTAATTTTTCGAAAAACTCTTTAGATATTGATTTAGGAATATAAACTCTTGATGCAGCAGAACATTTTTGTCCTTGAAATTCAAATGCTCCTCTTATAACTGCAGTAGATAATTCTTCAGTATCTGCAGAGTTATGAGCTACAATAAAATCTTTACCTCCTGTTTCACCAACAATTCTGGGATATGAATTATAATTCTCAATATTATTTCCAATTTTTTTCCATAAACCTTTAAAAACTGATGTAGATCCAGTAAAATGAATTCCTGCAAAATCTTTTGAATCTAAAACTGTATTAGTAATCATTTCAGGATCTCCGTAAACTGCATTTATAACTCCATCTGGAAGTCCAGCTTCTCTAAACACATCAATAACAATTTTAGCAGAAAAAATCTGGTGATCACTAGGTTTCCATACTACAGTATTTCCCATCATCGCAGCACTGCCTGGAAGATTACCAGAGATTGCGGTAAAATTAAATGGAGTTATTGCATAAACAAAACCCTCTAGAGGTCTATATCCAAGTCTATTCCAAACCCCTGGATCTGATTTTGGTTGTTGACTATATATGTGTTGCATGCTGTGAACATTAAACTTTAAAAAATCAACCAATTCACATGCTGCATCAATTTCAGCTTGAAAAATTGTTTTAGATTGAGCTAGCATTGTAGCAGCATTAATTCTATCTCTGTAAGGACCAGCTACAAGCTCTGCAGCTTTTAAAAAAATGGCTGCTCTTTCTTCCCACTTCATATTTGCCCATTTATCTTTTGCATCCAAAGCAGATTTTATTGCTAATTCAACATGTTTTTTTTCAGCTAAATAATATTTACCAAGAATATGTTTATGATCATGAGGAGAAGACATATTTGAGGTTTGAGAACTCTCAATAAACTTACCACCAATCCACATTTTTACTTCAGTTTTAGAATCTTTAAGTTTTTTATAAGTAGCTAGAACTGATTCTTTTTCTGGACTACCCGGCATATATTCTTTTATAGGTTCGTTTACTGGATTTGGAACATTAGCAATTGAGTTATTCATAACATAAATTTAGTTATCAAATTTAATTTAAATTGATAATAATTTTAATAAAAATACTTTTTTTTCTTAAAGTGTTTATAGTAAATTTGCAGTCACAAATTACTGATATTTCATGTCTACAGACATAAGCATTAAAAACGGTGCTAATTTAAATCTAAAAGGGCTAGCTTCAAAAGAACTTGAAGTTGCAAAAAAAAGCTTAACCTACGCTTTAAACCCTGACGACTTCTTTTCTCTAGTTCCACGTATGTTAGTAAAAGAAGGTGATAAAGTTTCTAAAGGTCAGCCAATTTTCCATGATAAAAATGATGAAACAATTTTGATTGTTTCTCCAGTTAGTGGAAAAGTTAAAGAAATTAGAAGAGGTGCAAAGAGAAAAATATTATATGTGATAATTAAGGCTGAAGGTGATGATGTAATAAAATTTGATATTCCAGAACTACAAAAAATCACAAAAGAACAAATAATTAAACTTCTTAGTGATTCAGGATCATTAGCTTACATAAAACAAAGACCGTACAATATAATTGCAAAGCCTAGTAGATTGCCCAAATCAATTTTTGTATCAACTCATTCTACAGCTCCATATGATGTTGACTATGATTTTTTATTGAGTAATAGATTAGATGATTTACAAACAGGTATCGATATTATGAGTGCTATAATTGATAAACCAATCAATTTTTCAGTTACACATAAAAAAGATAGTAGTTTTAAAAATCTAAATAATGTGAAAATCTTTAATATCAAGGGTGCTCATCCTTCAGGAAATGAAAGTTTCCAAATAAATAAAATTGACCCTCTTAATTTTGGAGAAACTATTTGGGTAATTAAACCAGAAGATTTATCAAATATTGGAGCTTTTTTTAGTTCTGGTATTTTTTCTTCATCTAGAACTGTTGCCATATCGGGTGACTCATTAAAATCACCAAAATATTATAGCACTTGTATTGGAGCTTCAATTTCATCATTAATTAATAGTGATGAGATAAATGATATAAAGAATTATAGATTTATAAATGGTGATCCTTTGAGTGGATCAAAAGTTGAATATTCTGAATTCTTAGGATTTTACAATAACTCTTTGAGTGTAATTGAAGAAGGAAATAATTATAGAATGCTTGGATGGCTTCCATTTATGTATAACTCTATTCCTAGTTTTTCAAAAACCTCACTTTCATGGTTATTAGGAGGTGCAAAAAAAGTTAATACAAATCTTAATGGTGAAGAGAGAGCTATTGTTGTAACAGGGGAAATGGAAAAATATTTCCCAATGGATATATTTCCAATGCAATTGATAAAAGCATGTATGAGAGGTGATATTGAGAAAATGGAATCTTTGGGTATTTATGAAGTTGTTCCAGAAGATTTTGGATTAGTTGATTTTTCTTGTACATCAAAAATTGAAACTCAAGAAATAATTAAAAGTGGAATAGAAATAATGTTAAAAGAAGTAGGATAATGAAATTTATAAGAAAACAGGTAGATGTATTAAAAAAACCATTCCTTAAAGGAGGGAAGCTAGAAATGCTGTATCCCGCTTTTAATGCATTTGAAACCATGCTGTTTGTTCCTGATCATACCACTTCAAAAGGATCTCACATTCGTGATGGAGTTGATTTAAAAAGAACAATGATAACAGTTATAATTGCTCTTTTACCAGCATTATCATACGGAATTTATAATACAGGTTATCAATATTTTATTCAAACTGGTTTAGAATTTACATTTTTAGATGCAGTTCTTCATGGAGCATATAAAATTTTTCCAATGATTGCAGTTTCATATGCAGTTGGTTTAGCAATTGAGTTTGCATTTGCAGTGTATAGAAATCATCCAGTTAACGAAGGATACCTAGTAACAGGTCTTCTTATTCCAATGATAATGCCAATAGATATGCCATTATGGATGTTGGCAATCTCTGTTGTTTTTGCTGTATTAATAGCCAAAGAAGCTTTTGGTGGTACGGGAATGAATATTCTTAATCCTGCACTAACTGCTAGAGCTTTTGCTTTTTTTGCTTATCCTACGTTTATGTCTGGTGATAAAGTATGGGTTTCAGAAGCAACTAATATAGATGCAATATCCGGTGAAACTATTCTTGGAGCTCTTGCAGCTAATGGAGATGTTACATATTCATCTTTTAATATGTTCATGGGAGCAATTCCTGGATCTGTTGCAGAAACTTCAGTGTTCTTTGTTCTAATAGGTGCCTTAATATTAATCTTAACTGGAGTAGGTAGCTGGAGGATAATTATAAGTGGAATTCTTGGAGCCTCATTAGTGGGAATTTTATTTAATTTATGGGGTGCTAATTCTTTGATGAGTTTTGATTGGTATAATCATCTTTTAGTGGGTGGTTTTGCGTTTGGAATTGTCTTTATGGCCACCGATCCTGTCTCAGCTGCACAAACAACAAAAGGTAAATGGATATATGGATTTTTGGTTGGGGTTTTCTGTATTCTAATTAGAGTATTTAATCCTGCTTATCCAGAGGGAGTAATGTTGGCAATATTATTAATGAATGTCTTCGCTCCATTAATTGACCATTATGTTGTTGAGTCAAATATTTCTAAAAGAAGAAAAAGATGGGAAGCTATTAAATTAAAAACTGCATAATGAATAGAGACTCAAATAAACATACTTATATTTTTTCAGTGATAATGGTATTATTGGTTGCTTTTGTGTTATCATTTACATCTGAGTCATTAAAAGAACTTCAGAATGCAAATGTTAAGAAAGAGAAAATGCAAAATATTCTTTCTTCAGTAGGAGTCAATGTGAGTAGAGATGAATCAGAATTATTATACAAAGACTATATATCCAATGAACTTTCACTTAAATCTGATGGTTCAATTGATGATGATGTTGAGGCTTTTGATATAAATTTAGCTTTAGAGGTAAAAAAAGATTCAGATATTCAGAGGTATCCACTTTACATTGCTAATGTTAAAAACGAAAAATTTTATGTTATTCCTCTTAGAGGTGCTGGATTATGGGCAGAAATATGGGGTTATATCGCACTTAAAGATGATATCAATACTATTAAAGGTGTATCCTTTGATCATAAGTCAGAGACTGCTGGATTAGGAGCTGAAATAACAGAGGATTGGTTTATCAATAGTTTTACTGATGAAAAAATCAAAGATTCAGAAGGAAATTTTGTTGGTGTTTACTTGACAAAATCAAATAATGATCCTGGAAATAAAGATAAGATGGATAATGAGGTAGACGCTATTTCTGGTGCTACAATTACAGGTGATGGTGTATCAGATATGATAATAGAGAGAATACAAAATTATATTCCATATTTTAAAAAAATTAGTAGTGAGTAAAGATAAAGAACCATTATTTTCAAAAAAGAATAGGGCGCTATTAACAGATCCTCTAGACGATGATAATCCAATTACGGTTCAAGTTTTGGGAATTTGTTCTGCACTAGCAATTACAGTGAAACTAGAACCTGCAGTTGTAATGACAATTTCAGTAATTTTTGTAATGGCAGCAGGAAATGTTATTGTTTCTATTTTAAGAAATGTTATACCAACAAGAATTAGAATTATTGTTCAATTACTAGTTGTAGCAACTCTTGTTGCACTTGTTGACCAATTTTTAAAAGCTTACGCCTACGATGTAAGTAAACAACTAGCAATATTTATTGGTCTAATTATTACTAATTGTATTATAATGGGAAGATTTGAAGCGTTTGCTTTGGGTAATGGTGTTTGGAAATCTTTTCTTGATGGAGTTGGAAATGCAGCTGGATATGGTTGGATTTTAATTGTTGTTGCTTTTATAAGGGAATTGTTTGGCTCTGGTGAGTTATGGGGAATTCCTGTTATACCTCAGTTCATTTATGACCTAGGGTATCAAGATAATGGCCTAATGTTACTTTCACCAATGGCACTAATTGTTGTTGGTCTTTATATTTGGATTCAAAGATTCTACAACAGAAAACTAATTGAAAAAGATTAAATGGAAGATTTAGCTAACTTATTCATAAAAAGTATTTTCATAGAGAATATGGTTTTTGCATATTTTTTAGGAATGTGTTCTTACCTTGCTGTTTCAAAAACTGTAAAGACTGCGGTTGGTCTTGGTTATGCTGTAATCTTTGTCTTAACTATTACAGTCCCAATAAATTATTTGATCAACTCTTATTTGCTTGCTCCCGGTGCACTTACATGGATTGGACCTCAATTTGCTGATGTAGATTTATCATTTTTAACTTTTATAATGTTCATTGCGGTAATTGCTTCAATGGTTCAGCTAGTTGAAATGATCGTGGAAAAGGTTTCACCCAGTTTATATGGTTCACTTGGAATATTTTTGCCTCTTATAGCTGTTAATTGTGCTATTTTAGGGGGGTCTTTATTTATGCAACAAAAAGATTTCATCAATACTCTTGAATCAGTAGTTTATGGTTTTGGATCAGGGATTGGATGGTTTCTTGCTATAGTAGCTATTGCAGCCATCAGAGAAAAAATAACTTATTCAAATATTCCAGATCCTTTAAAAGGTCTTGGAATAACTTTTATCATTACTGGTTTAATGGCTTTGGGATTTATGAGTTTTATGGGAATTAAATTATAAGAAATGGATATTAATGTAATAATTGCAAGTACACTTGGACTTTTTGTTATAACACTATTGTTAGTTACAATGCTATTGTTTGCAAAAGCAAAACTTTTGCCCTCTGGTCCAGTGAAATTAATAATTAATGGGGAAAAAGATGTAGAAGTAAATTCAGGTGATACACTATTAACAACCCTTGGGAATAATAAAATATTTTTACCCTCTGCTTGTGGTGGTGGTGGAACATGTGTTCAATGTAGATGTCAAGTTGTTGAAGGTGGTGGAGAAATTTTACCAACAGAAGAACCTCATTTTACAAGAAAAGAAATTTCTGAAGGGTGGAGATTAGGTTGTCAAGTGAAGGTAAAACAGGACATGAAAATTCAGGTCCCAGAAGAGGTTTTTGGTATAAAAAAATGGGAAGCAAAAGTAAAGAGTAATTATAATGTAGCATCATTTATAAAAGAATTTGTAATTGAAATTCCAGAAGAAATGGATTATAAAGCAGGTGGTTACATTCAAATTGAGATTCCGGAATGTGATATCAATTATAATGAAATGGATATAACATCTCATCCTAAAGAGCATCCTGATGACCCTCAGAAATTCAAATTAGAATGGGATAAGTTTAATCTTTGGCCATTAAACATGAAAAATAATGAAACTGTTGAGAGAGCATATTCAATGGCATCATACCCAGCGGAAGGAAAGGAAGTTATGCTAAATGTTAGAATAGCAACACCACCATGGGATGGTAAAAAAAATGACTGGATGACAGTTAATCCAGGTATTGCTTCTTCATATATTTTTTCAAAAAAACCTGGGGATACCGTCACAATTTCTGGTCCATATGGTGAATTTTTTATAAACGATTCTGATGCTGAAATGTTATATGTTGGAGGTGGTGCAGGAATGGCCCCTATGAGATCACATTTATATGAGTTGTTCAGAACTATTAAAACTGGCAGAAAAGTCACTTTTTGGTATGGTGGAAGATCAAAAAGAGAATTATTCTATGTTGATCATTTTAGAGCTCTAGAAAAAGACTATCCAAACTTCAAGTTTTATATCGCCTTATCAGAACCTTTAGAAGAAGACAATTGGAAAGTAAAAAGTTCTCTTCATGATGAAGGTGATGGTTTTACAGGATTTATTCATCAAGTTGTAATTGATAATTATCTATCAAAACACGATTCTCCTGAGGATATAGAAGTTTATTTCTGTGGTCCTCCATTAATGAATATAGCTGTTGCAAAAATGGCTGAAGATTTTGGTGTACCACCTGAGAACGTCAGGTTTGATGACTTTGGAGGCTAATGTTTTCTTTTAACAAAATAGCTTTATATTTTTTGTTACTCTTTATTTTTAGTTGTAATAATGATATAAATAACTTCAAGAGAATTCAAGGAAATGCTCTTGGAACTTCATATAGCATAATCGTTGATACTGACATTAAAGAGCATTTAATTAAGGAAAAAATTGATTCTATCTTTGAGGTTATAAATAATTCTATGTCTACTTATATGGATTCTTCAACAATTTCAAAAGTTAATTTATCTGATCAACCTGTTGTTGTAGACCACCATTTCATAAAAGTATTTAATAAGTCAAAAGAAATTTGGTCTTTAACAGAAGGTTTTTTTGATCCTACAGCTGGTTCTTTTGTTAATTTATATGGACTAGGCCCAAATACTATTTATGAGAAGGTAGATGAATTTAAAATTGATAGTGTTAAAAAAATTGTAGGATTTGATAAAGTTTCTCTAACTAATGAAAATGAAGTTATCAAGAATAATAAAAATATTTTTATTGATTTCAATGCAATAGCTAAAGGCTATTCTGTTGATTTAATAAAGGATTTATTTGAAGAAAACTTACTTGAAAATTTTCTTATTGAAGTAGGAGGCGAGTTAACTTCTAGTGGATATGCTGAGAATAATAGAAGATGGAAAGTTGCAATTCAAAATCCCATTGACATAAATAGTTTTCATAGTGAGATTTTTTTAACTGATAAGTCGTTAGCAACTTCTGGTAACTACAGAAAGTTTAGAATTGACCCAATAACTGGCGAAAGATATGCCCATATAATTAACCCATTAACTGGTGCAGCTTTATCTAATAATATTCTAAGTGCTTCAGTTATTTCAGATAACTGCATTGAAGCTGATGCTTGGGCAACTTCTTTAATGGTAATGAATCCAAAATATGCTTTAGATATTATCAATAAAATGGATGGTATAGAAATATTATTATTGACTTCAAAAAATAATGAAATTTTTGAAATCAAATCTAATAGTTGGGACTTAGTTACTCAATGATTTTTTTGCGATTGGAATTAAATCATTTTTCATTAGACCATACTTAAAAATAAGATCTTCATCTAAATTGTCCGTGTAATTTATCATGTTAACCTCAAATCCAACTTCTTCAACTCGATCTTTAAAATCAATTCCATATTCTCTTACATGGTCATATTGACCAAAATATTTTTCTCTATCTAATTGAGATGCTATATTAGGATCCTCAAATGTTTTTTTTCTATTTATATTAATCGGAACTTGAAGTATAGCTATTCCATTGCTATTTAAAACTCTATAAATTTCTTTTAATGCCTTTACATCATCTTCTATATGTTCAAGAACATGATTGCATATCACAAGGTCAAAAGAGTTATCTATAAATTTCATTGATTTTAGATCGCCCTTTATATCTGCTATTGGTGAATCAATATCAAATGTTAAATAATCCCAATGATTAAACTTCTTAAATTTTTTATAAAATATTTGTTCTGGTGCAACATGGAGTACTTTTAAATTTGATTTTAAAATATTTGTTTCATTATTAAGATAAAGCCATAAAAGTCTATGCCTCTCTAAAGAAAGAGTTCCTGGGCATAAAGCATTTTTTCTAATATATTTATATCCATAGGATAAAAATTTAGAATAACTACTTTTATCTATTGGATCAATAAATTTATTTCCTTTAAACAATATTCTTAGTAAAGGTGTTAAGTATAAACTATATCTAATTAATAATTTTCTAGGCAGAAATTTCAATATGTATTTCATTAATCAAAGAAGTTTTTAAATCTATTTTCTTCATCAGATTTTATTCCTAAAGCTTCATATATAAAATCAAAAGTTGAAAGAATTTCAGGCTTTCCATCAATTAATGCAATATTATGTTCAAAGTGGGCGCTAGGAAGACCATCCAGAGTAACAATTGTCCATCCATCTTCATCAAGATTAATTTTTTGTGTTCCTAGGTTTATCATTGGTTCAATAGCTAGAACTAAGCCATTTTTAATAACCTTTCCTACACTTTTTTTACCATAATTTGGAACTTCTGGTTCTTCATGTAAATTTTTACCTAATCCATGTCCAACAAGTTCTCTTACTATTCCATAGCCATGTAATTTAATATAGTTTTGAATAGCATTTCCTATGTCACCAATTCTATTATTTTCTATCATAGCATCCATTCCTACATAAAGAGAATTTTTTGTTGCATCTAGTAGCTTATCGATTTCTTTACTTACCTGACCAACTTTAAATGTGTAGGCATGATCTCCATAATATCCTTCATTTATTACTCCACAATCAATAGAAATTATATCTCCTTCAATCAAAGGTTTATTACATGGTATACCATGTACAACTTGATTATTAACACTTACACACAATGTATTAGGAAAACCATTATAACCTTTAAATCCTGGTATTGCATTATTGTCTAAAATAAATTCTTCAGCAATTTTATCAAGAAATAAGGAGGTTATACCAGGTTTAATCTCTTTAGCCATAAGGCCAAGCGTTTTAGAGACTAGTTGTGCACTTTCTCGAATTTTTCTTATTTCGTCTATTTCTTTTAATATCATTCTGAATAGTAAACATGTTTATAATCTTCATTATTAATTATATTGAAAATATCTTTTTCTAAATTCTCAAATGGAAATTCAACTATTCTATTTTTTTCACCAGATTCATTCAAAAAAATAAAAGTAGGTGTATTAGTTATATTCTTTCCATTCTCATAACCACTAGATGATTTTTTTTCAGAATTCAATAGAACTATTTTTAAATTATCCTCAGAAAAATTTAGTTCGTTCAAAATTTTTATAAATCTGGGTACTTCTCTTTCACTATCATGACACCTAGTGTTCATATAGATTTCTATTTGATATTCATTAATATTAGAAAAATCATTATTAAGAGTGTTGATATCTAAATCATAAGAATCATAATTATTTTCGAACCATTGCGTGTTATTTGAATTAAATAGGTAATCAACTGAAACAACACCTTCATTTGTTGAGTATTTCTCATTTGAAGTACAACCTAAAAATAATAATGTTATAATTAATATAAATTTTTTCATAATAAAAGAGTTTTACCTTTCATTTCATTTGGCTTTTTAATATCTAAAATATCTAAAATAGTTGGAGCTATATCAGCTAAAATCCCATTTTCTATTTGGTTAGAATTTGAGTTTACAATTATTATTGGAACTGGGTTTACTGTATGTGAAGTATTTTTAGAACCATCATCATTTTTCATTTTTTCACAATTACCATGATCTGCTATAATTATAGAAGTATAATCAAACTCATTGGCTGTATTAACTATTTTGCCAAGGTAATTATCTACTGATTCACATGCTTTTATGGTAGCTTTAAAATCTCCTGTATGTCCAACCATATCAGGATTAGCAAAATTTAAGCATATGAACCCAAATTTATCTCTTTTAATTTCATTAATTACATTTTCGGATACATCTCCAGCACTCATTTCTGGCTTTATGTCGTATGTTGCAACTTTGGGAGAAGGGCATAGGATTCTTTCTTCTTTTTTAAAAGGTTCTTCATGTCCGCCATTAAAAAAGAATGTTACGTGAGGATATTTTTCTGTTTCTGCAATTCTTAGTTGAGAAATATTGTTATTTGATATTACTTCACCAAGAGTGTTTTTTAGTTTTTTGTTTTTAAAAATGGGTGATGCTACTTTAAAATTCTCACCATAGTTTGTTAGAGTATAAAAATTATTAATCAAAGATTTCATTCCTAATTTAGAATTGTCTTCCTCACACAAAACAGTAGTTAATTGCCTTCCTCTATCTGATCTATAATTAAAAAAAATGACGGTATCATTTTCTTTGAATTGATGAACTGGATTTCCATTTTTATCAGTTTTAATTATGGGTTCTATAAACTCATCAGTTATATTTTTTTTATAAGATTCCTTAATTTCATTTGTTAAGCTTGAAGTTTTTTTACCATTTCCATTACAGATTAAATCATAAGCTTTATAAATTCGTTCCCATCTATTATCTCTGTCCATTGAAAAATATCGACCAATTACAGTTGAAATTTTTCCACCATTGTCTTTACAAAAATTCTCTAATGTTTCAATATAATTAATTCCAGATTTTGGATCAACATCCCTTCCATCTGTAAATGCATGAATGAATATTTTGTCTTTTACGTCTGAAAGAGAAACTATAATCTCTTTAAGGTGATTTATATGCGAGTGAACTCCACCATCTGAAACAAGCCCAATTAAATGAATATTTGATGAATTTTTTTTTGAATATGAAATTATATCTTGAAATTCCTTTTTTGTATGAAACTTTCCTTCTTCAATAGATTCATTAATCTTTAAAAGATCTTGTAAAACTATTCTTCCAGAACCTATATTCATATGACCAACTTCACTATTACCCATCTGTCCTATTGGTAGTCCTACTTTTTTTCCATGAGTGATTAAATAGTTACTAGGATTGTTTTTTAATAGATCATTAAAGTTAGGTGTCTTGGCTTTATCAGGAGCAGAGACATCTTTATTCTTGGCAATACCCCATCCATCAAGAATTAACAGTAAAACTTTCTTCTTCAATTTTTTAATTTAAAGATACAAATATCATCAAGTAGATTTGTTAATATGATTAGGAAAAAATATATTGTTAATTAATTATGATTCAAGGAACTGTATATAAATCTACTGGAAGCTGGTATCTGGTAAAAAGTCAAGATAATTTTTTTGAGTGTAGGATAAAAGGGAAGATTAGACTTAAAGATATTTCTACAACAAATCCAATAGCTGTTGGTGATTTTGTAATTTTTGATCTAGAAAATGATGGAAAAGGGATTATTTCTGACATTCTACCAAGAATAAATTATATTATTAGAAAATCAGTTAATTTATCTAAACAACGCCATATTATAGCTTCTAATATTGATATATCAGTTTTAGTTGTTACACTTAATAATCCTAGCACTTCTTTTAACTTCATTGATAGATTTCTTGTAAGTTGTAAAGCTTATGATATTCCAGTAATAATTGCTTTTAACAAAATTGATTCATATTCAGATGCTGATAGTGTTCAATTAGAGAAAATGATTAAAACTTATAAGAAAATTGGATATGATTGTCAATTAATTTCTGCTAAATATGGAAATGGAGTAGATAAACTTATAGGCTTAATGAAAAGCAAGACGTGTATTATTTCTGGACATAGTGGAGTTGGAAAATCTACACTAATAAACTCTATTTCTCCAAAATTAAGACTTAAAACAAAAGAGATATCCTCATCACATAATCAAGGAAAACATACAACAACTTATGCTGAAATGTTTGACTTAGATTCAAATATTAGAGTAATTGATACACCTGGAATTAGAGGCTTTGGATTAGTAGATATTTCAAAGTATGAGTTAGGTGATTTTTTCCCAGAATTTCTAATTGCCAAACAAAAATGTAAGTTTAATAATTGCCTTCATCTTGATGAACCAGGCTGTAATGTTAAAAAGAAAATTGGAGATGGTGATATATTTGAAAGCAGATATCTTACTTATTTAGACATGTTGAAAGATCAAAATATTTATAGAAAACCAGATGAAAGTAGTAATACAGAGAGTTAAAAGTTCTAGTGTTCAAATTAATCAAAAAATTAAAAGTGAAATTGAGAGGGGACTTTTAGTTTTTATTGGTATTTGTCATGATGACACAAAAAGTGATGCTGAGTGGTTAGTAAATAAAATACTTAATCTTAGAATATTTAATGATAAACAAGGAGTTATGAATGAATCTTTAATTGATGTTAATGGTGAAATTTTAATTATATCTCAATTCACATTAATGGCATTAACAAAAAAAGGGAATAGGCCATCTTATATCAGATCAGCTCCTCATAAAATTGCAATACCATTGTATGAATATTTTGTTGAGATGTTTAAAGTGAAGATTTATGATAAAGTTAAAACAGGAGTTTTTGCTGCTGATATGGAAGTTAAATTAGTAAACGATGGTCCAGTCACAATTTTAATGGATACAAAAAATAGAGAATAAACTAAAGAATTAAAACTTCTTCCTCAAGTTCTATATCAAAGTTACCAATAACTGTTTCTTTAATTTCTTTAGCAAAATCAAGTATATCTTTACCTTTTGCATTTCCATGATTAATTATCACTAGAGGTTGATTTGAGTATACACCTACATTTTTAACTTTTTTATTTTTAAAGTCAGATTGATCTATAAGCCATGCAGCAGAAATCTTATAATTGTTATTATCAATTTTAAAGAAAGGAATATCTGGAAACTTATTTATAAGAGATTCATGTCTTGAAATATTTATAATAGGGTTTTTAAAAAAACTTCCACAATTACCAAAAATTTTTGGATCAGGAAGCTTCGATTTTCTGATTTGTATTACTTGATCTGAAATATTTTTTATTGTTAGTTCTGTATCTAAAAGATTTTCTTTTAGCTCTTTATAGTCTACATTAAAATTATGTTTTGACTTTGTTAAATTAAGTTTAACTGAAGTAATTATTGTTTTATTTTTAAGCGTGGATTTAAAAATTGAACTTCTGTAATTAAATTCACAATCTGATTTTGTAAACTCGAATTCATTTAACGTGTCTAACATAATTCCTTTACAACTATAAAAAACATCCTTTAATTCGACACCATAAGCTCCAATATTCTGAATTGGAGCTGCACCAACATTCCCAGGAATTAATGATAAGTTTTCTACTCCCCCAAAATTATTTTCTACTGCCCATACTACAAAATCATTCCAGCTTTCACCAGAAGAAATTTCAACCAAAATATTGTTTTCATCTTCATCAATTAATTTTATTCCTTTATTCTTTAAACTAATTATTATTCCTTCATATGATTTTGTAAAAAGTATATTACTTCCACCACCTAAAACAAGCATTTTATCTTTTTGATTTTCTTTTGTTAAAAAAGTGAAAAGATCACTTACTCTATCAATTTCAACCAAAACCTTAGCCTTTTCATCTACATTAAATGTATTGAATTTTTTTAATGAACCATTTCTGAATACTTCCATGAATTAGCTAGTATATTCCTTAAGACCCAAGTTAATTATATTAATTGCACGTTTAAGCTTATCAGAATTAAGAACAAATGCTATTCTGATTTCATCATGACCATTATTTTCAGAACTATAAAAGCCTGAGGCTGGAGAGACCATTACACTTTCATTATTTACTGAAAAATCAGTAAGTAAAAATTTAGCAAACTCTTCAGCATCTCTAACAGGTAATTTAATAATTGAGTAAAATGCCCCCATTGGATCTGAATATTGAATGTCCTGCAATTTGGATAGTTCAGTAATTAAAACTTTTCTTCTTTTAGAATATTCTGTAATTACATTTTTAATATAATTTTTATCTGATTTTAATGCTTCATTTGCTGCAATAAGAGCTAATGTTGGAGGGGAAAGCCTGGTTAGAGCAAACTTTAGACATGTTTCAATAAATTCAGAATTTTTAGATACAATAAAACCTATTCTTGCTCCACATAGACTATATCTTTTTGAGGTTGAGTCAATTAATATTGCATGATCATAAAATCTTTCATCTTCAAGAATTGAGTAGTGTTTTAAATTAGTATAAATGAATTCACGATACACTTCATCAACAACAATAAATAAGTCATATTTTTTTGCAAGCTTTGCAATGTTAATTATTTCCTCTTTTAAATAAACATACCCAGTAGGATTACATGGGTTACAAATAATTATTGCTTTAGTTTTTTTGTTTATTTTATCTTCAAATGATTCAATTGAAGGCAGAGAAAAATTATCTTCAATTTTAGAAGTAATTGGTATAACTTTTACATCTGAAGCTTGAGCAAATCCATTATAGTTAGCATAGAAAGGTTCAGGAATTATAACCTCATCTCCAGGATCACATATAGAATTCATTGTAAATGATAAAGCTTCACTTGCTCCAACTGTTGTTATTATATCATCTGGTTTGACATAAATGTTATGATTAGAGTAATAACTGCAGAGATTATTTCTAAACTCATAAGAACCTTGGGAATGTTCATATTTTAATAAATCTAAGTCAATATTTCGAATTGCATCAAGAGATTCAACAGGAGATTTAATATCTGGTTGACCAATATTTAAATGAAGTATATCAATACCCTTTTTTTTGGCTTGATCTGCAAATGGCACTAGCTTTCTAATTGGAGAAGGGGGGATATTATTTCCCTTTTTTGAAATTGTTGGCATTTATTTATCTTAATATTGCAAATATACTTCAAGGTATGTTATTTTTGTTTTAGATTAAAATATTTATGAAGTGATGCAGGTACCCCCAAAATATAACCATATAGACACAGAAAAAAAATGGTACTCATTTTGGATGGAAAATAATCTTTTCAAATCATTGCCAAATGAAAAGGAACCATTTACAATTGTTATTCCTCCTCCTAATGTTACTGGACTTCTACATATGGGACATATGCTAAACAACACTCTACAAGATATATTAGTTAGGAGAGCTAGAATGTTAGGAAAAAATGCTTGTTGGGTTCCTGGAACTGATCATGCATCAATTGCTACTGAAGCAAAAGTGGTTGAAAATCTTAAACAGAAAGGAATAAATAAGTCTGACATTTCAAGAGATGAATTTTTAAAGCATGCATGGGATTGGACAGAGAAATATGGAGGAGGTATTCTAGAACAATTAAAGAAATTAGGATGTTCTTGTGACTGGGATAGAACTAAATTTACCCTTGATGATGATATGTATGAGTCTGTAATAGAGGCTTTTGAAAAACTTCATGATAAAGATTTGATATATAGAGGGTTTAGAATGATAAATTGGGATCCTGAGGCTAAGACTACAGTATCAGATGAAGAAGTAAATTATATTGAAGAAGATTCAAGTTTATTTTATTTAAAATATTTGATTGAAAACTCTAATAATGAGCTAGAAATTGCTACAACTAGACCAGAAACTATTTTTGGAGATACTGCTTTGTGTGTAAATCCCAAAGATGAAAGATATAAACAGTTTATAGGTAAATATGCAATTGTTCCAATATGTGGTAGAAAAATTCCAATTATAGCCGATTCATATGTAGATTTAGAGTTTGGTACTGGCTGTTTAAAGGTTACACCCGCCCATGACATTAATGATTATAATTTAGGTATCAAACATAATCTAGATTCAATTGATATTTTTAATGAAAATGCTACCCTAAATATTAATGGTCTTCATTATGAAGGTAAAGACAGATTTGTTGTTAGAAAAGAAATTGAAGTTGAATTAAAATCTAATAATCTTTTAGTTAGAAAAGAAAATTATATTCATAATGTTGGAAGATCAGAAAGAACAAATTCTGTTGTTGAACCTAGACTATCTAAGCAGTGGTTTCTTAAAATGGATGATATTACAAAACCTGCTATTGAAAATGTTCTTGAAAATGAAAATGTTAAATTCTTTCCAAGTAAATTCAAATCTACTTACAAATACTGGCTTGAAAATATTAAAGATTGGAATATTTCACGACAGTTATCATGGGGTCACCAAATCCCGGTATTTTATTATGGCCATGATGGTGACTATATAGTTGCAAAGAACAAAACTGAAGCATTAACGAAACTAAATGCAAAATCGAAAATTCTTTATACGGAGGATGACTTAAATCAAGATAATGATGTTCTTGATACTTGGTTTTCTTCTTGGTTATGGCCAATTTCAGTGTTTGATGGAATTAGAAATCCTGATAATAAAGAAATCAATTATTATTATCCTACACAAGATTTAGTTACAGGTCCTGATATAATATTTTTTTGGGTAGCAAGAATGATAATATCTGGTTATGAATTTAGAGACGAAAAGCCTTTTTCAAATGTTTATTTTACAGGAATAGTTAGGGATAAGCTTAGAAGAAAAATGTCAAAACAGCTTGGTAATTCTCCTGATGCCATTAAGCTTATAGAAGAATATGGAGCTGACTCTGTAAGAGTAGGATTAATGTTAAGTTCAGCTGCTGGAAATGATTTATTATTTGATGAATCTTTATGCCAGCAAGGTAAAAATTTTACTAATAAATTATGGAATGCTTCAAGACTTGTAAATGGCTGGGAAATTGATGTAAATAAATCACAACCTAAAGTAAATCAATTAGGATTAGAATGGTATAATGATAAGTTTAATTATACACTTGAATTAATTAATAAAAATTTTGATAACTACAGAATTTCAGATGTTCTAATGTCTTCTTACAAATTAATTTGGGATGATTTTTGTTCTTGGTTGTTAGAGATAATAAAACCAGATTATGGTGAAAAAATTGATTTAAAATCCAAAAACGAACTAATTATATTATTTGAAAAAAATTTAAAAGTTCTCCACCCGTTTATGCCTTTTTTAACAGAAGAAATTTTTCATAATCTACCAGATGTTAATGTCACAAGTCCTTTGACCACCAGTAGTTGGCCTAAATTAGAAAACTATAATCAAAATACTGTAGATAATTTTGAAATAACAAAAGAGATAATTTCTCAAATTAGAAATTACAGAAAGGAAAAAAATATCTCTTTTAAAACATCATTAGATCTATATTACCTGCCTAATAAAAGCTCTCTAAAAAATATAGAAATAATTCAAAAAATTGCTACAATTAATAATCTTGAAGAATCCATGAAAAATAATTTTGCAATGGTTAATTCTTTTTTAATTAAGAATTTTGAATTCTTCATACCTCTTGAAGAAGGATTTGATAAAGATGCAGAAATTGAAAAGTTAAAAAAGGAACTTGATTATAACGAGCGTTTTTTGAAATCTGTACAGAATAAATTGAAGAATAAAGATTTTGTTAATAATGCTCCTGATAATATTGTCGATACAGAAAAACAAAAGATTATTGATACAGATTTAAAAATTAAATCTTTAATGAAGTCAATAAATGATTTAAGTTAGTTAAGCTATTATTGTAATTCCCCCTATAACTCTATCTCCAACTTTCACTTTTACGTCTGTTTCTAGTGGAAGAAAAACATCTACTCTAGACCCAAACTTAATGAATCCTGAATCTTCACCTTGTTCTGCATAACTATTTTCTTTAGCATAGTTCACAATTCTTCTAGCAATAGCGCCAGCTATCTGTCTATATAATATTTCACCAAATTTTTTATTTTTTATTACTACAGATGTTCTTTCATTTTTTTCTGATGATTTTGGATGCCATGCTACTAAATAATCACCATGATGATATTTACTGTAAATAATATCTCCAGAAACTGGATATCTGTTAACATGAATATCTAATGGTGATAAGAAAATAGAAATTTGTATTCTTTCACTTTTTAGGAATTCATTCTCAAAAATATTATTAATTGCAACTATCTTTCCATCTGCAGGACTTAATACTCTTTCATAATCTATTTTTATATTTCTTTTAGGGTTTCTGAAAAAATATAGGATAATTAAAAATTGAGATAGAACTAAAATTTGAAGAATATTTTTTACCATTTCAATCTTAGCAAGAATTTCTATTGAAATTACTAGTGAAGTGCTAATTAAAAAGCTCAAAATAATTATTTTAAATCCTTCTTTATGAAACATTATATCAAAGTTATTATAAT
Source organism: Flavobacteriales bacterium (assembly GCA_016777325.1). GTDB lineage: Bacteria > Bacteroidota > Bacteroidia > Flavobacteriales > Flavobacteriaceae > Marisimplicoccus. The sequence continues at coordinate 58,135 of JADHRQ010000004.1, forward strand.
AGCTATATATGAAACACCCATCGCGCTATCGAGTCTGTCAAAAATCCCACCATGACCTGGCAATATAGCACCACTATCTTTAACCCCAGCTTTTCTTTTAATTTTAGATTGATAAATATCTCCAAATAATCCAAAAACAGGAACAAATAATCCAAGAAAAATTGTTTTCCAAAATGGATAGACTTCTTGAATGTAATTATATGAAATGAAACTAAAAATTAATGAGCATAATAACCCCCCTATAAACCCTTCCCATGTTTTATTGGGAGAAGCTTTAATTTTCATTTTTCTTTTACCAAAATAAGATCCAAAAAAATAAGACATAGTATCACTTATCCATATTAAAATAAATATTAATAAAATTGGAAATGGATTATAAAATTCATCAAAACAAAAAGGAATTAAAATTAATAAAGTCATTGATTGAATTACAAATAGTTGTGGAAACGGAATATTATAATTAAAATTATTTGATTTGATTTTTTTCCATAATTGATGAGATTCATAAATAGCAAAAGATGTTAGAATAATGAAGACTACGATAAAGCTTTCCGAACTGTAAATTATTGAGCCAGTAACAATTAAAATATAAAAAATACCAGTGATTAATCTAGGAAGAAAATTAAACATCACTTAATATTAGATAAATATCTTTGGCACTATTACCATAAGTTAAAAAATTATCCTCATTAAGCTTGTTCATAACATTAATCGTTGTAATGTTTGACGGAAAATTTGTTTTGTATTTCTTTTTTAATTCTGTCATCCCTTCACTAATATCAGTCACGAATTGATTAGATTTAGCTAGAACAATAACTACAGGAGGAAGATCTTCAATTTTATTACTTTTAATCTGCTTATTACAGATTAATATTCTGCCTGTATTAGATAGTAAAAATTCACATTCAGTAACAAGTGCTTTTACATTATCCTTATCAATCTTCCTAATAAGTCTAATATTTAAATTTTTTGAAATGTTTGAATCTAAAGAACATACATTATAATCATTCCACTCATTTTCCTCTATAATCTTTTGAAAAATTTCATTTGTAGAGTTTTTTTCATCAATAAATATGAATCTTCCCCCAAAACTGGTAAAGTTCTTTGCAAAAATTAAATCATTTGTATCATCTTTAGAAATAGGATACTCAATTTCATCTAGATCTTCATTTTTTTTTTTTCTAAAAAAGTTCCAAAACCCCAAAATATTTAGTCTTTATTATTGTCTTTAACTTCTTTGGCTAATTCATCATCTTTGATAAATGGTCTTTCTCCAAGAATATTTACTAGGTCTTCTTTGAAAATGACTTCCTTCTCAAGCAATCTAGATGCTAATGACGATAGTTTATTTTTATTCTTTTTAAGAATTGAACATGCTCTTTTATATTGTTTTTCAATAATTAAAGAAATTTCTTCATCAATTTTTCTTGCTGTTTCTTCTGAATAGGGTTTTGTAAAATTATAGTCACCTTGTCCGCTTGAGTCATAATAAGTAATATTTCCAATTTTATCATTTAGACCATAAACAGAGACTATTGCTCTGGCCTGTTTTGTAACTTTTTCTAGATCACTTAATGCACCTGTAGATATTTTATTGAACATAATTTTTTCTGCAGCACGTCCACCTAACGTTGCACACATTTCATCAAGCATCTGTTCTGTTCTTACTATCATTCTTTCTTCAGGAAGATACCAAGCTGCACCAAGAGATTGTCCTCTTGGAACAATAGTAACTTTAACAAGAGGAGCTGCATGTTCAAGAAGCCAACTAACTAATGCATGACCAGCTTCATGAAATGCAATTGTATTTTTTTCTTCCTTAGTAATTATTTTATTTTTTTTCTCAAGCCCACCTACAATTCTATCTACGGCATCAAGAAAGTCTTGTTTGCCAACAGATTTTTTATTATTTCTTGCTGCTATTAGAGCTGCTTCATTACAAACATTTGCAATATCAGCCCCAGAAAAGCCTGGAGTTTGTTTTGCTAAAAACTCTAAATCAAGACCTCTAGTCTTTTTTAATGGTTTTAAATGAACTTTAAAAATTTCTCTTCTTTCATTCAAATCTGGTAAGTCAACAAATATTTGTCTGTCAAATCTACCTGCTCTCATCAATGCTTTATCTAAAACATCTGCCCTGTTAGTTGCAGCAACTACAATAACATTGGTATTTGTTCCAAACCCATCCATTTCAGTAAGAAGTTGGTTTAAAGTGTTCTCTCTTTCATCATTTGAGCCAGTCATGTTACCTCTACCTCTAGCCCGACCAATAGCATCAATTTCATCAATAAAAATTATTGCCGGAGATTTATCTTTAGCTTGTTTGAATAAATCTCTAACTCTTGAAGCTCCAACACCAACAAACATTTCAACGAAATCAGAACCGGAAAGAGAAAAGAAAGGGACTTTAGCTTCTCCTGCAACTGCTTTTGCTAATAATGTTTTTCCAGTTCCGGGTGCACCAACTAGTAGTGCTCCTTTTGGAATTTTACCTCCAAGAATGGTGTATTTTTTAGGGTATTTGAGGAAATCCACAATCTCTTGCACTTCTTCTTTGGCACCTTCTAAACCAGCAACATCTTTAAATGTAATTTTTACATCTGTATTTTGGTCAAATAGCTTAGCTTTAGATTTACCTATATTGAAAATTTGACCACCAGCACCCCCACTACCACCAGACATTCTTCTCATCAAAAATATCCAGATACCAATTATTATAATTATGGGAAGAAACCCAAGTAAAACATCCAACCATCGATTTTCCATAGTTGTAAATTCGATAGAGAAATTTAAATTTTCAGAATCTTTAATTTCTTGAAGTTTTCTTTCAAATAATTCAGGTGTTCCAATTTCAAATTGATAATGAGGACCTGCTAGATTATCCTGTCCTAGAAAGTTTTTTGCTTTTGCACTTTTGTGAATATCTTTATCCAAAGCGTTTTCATTCAAAGTAACCCTTGCATATCTTTGATTTATTATAGCCACCTTACTTATATCGCCATTTTTAAGATAGCTTTCAAAAGATGAAATATCTGTAGGTTGAGTATTTTGAAGTCCAGAATCTCCACCCAGTAATCCAATACTTAGAATGAAAAAAACTATTGAAGCATAGAACCAATAGATATTGATTTTTGATTTATTATTTTTTTTCTTATTCTCCATTAATTAAGCTTTTGATTCAACATTTGTAATTTTTGCATCCCCCCAAAGGTTTTCTAGATCATAATATTCTCTAATTTCTCTTTGAAAAATATGCACAACCACATCAACATAATCAATTAAAACCCATTCTTGGTTTTCAACTCCCTCAATGCTAAATGGTTTCTCTTTTAGTTTCTTGCTTACATGTCTTTTTACAGAATTTGATATAGCTGCAACATGAGTATTTGATGTTCCTGTGCAAACAATAAAAAAACCACATACTGTATTGCTTATTTTTGATAGGTCCATTATATTTACATCAACACCCTTAACATCTTCAATACTGAATAAAATCTCATCGATTAACTTAGTTTCTTTCAATTTGGATTTAACCATTAAGTTTTTCTTTTTTCAAATTTATTACTTTTAATAACATGTCTACTATTAAGATAATCAAAGTTAATGCCACTAGGTCAACAAATGACAAAGTAAAGATGTTAATTAAATCAAAAAAAATAAATAGTGGATGTTTAATCTCTGCAAAATATCAGTACGGAGGGAGAGGACAACTATCTAATAGATGGAATTCTAGCTATGGTAAAAATCTCATTTGTTCACTATACTATAACTTCCCAAAGATTCCATCTAATTCACCTTTTACTATTAATTACGCTGTTTCATTAGCAGTTCTAAAAACAGTTAGAAAATTTACATCCAATAATGTGTTAATTAAATGGCCCAACGACATTTTGTCAGGAGATAAAAAAATCTCTGGAATATTAATTGAAAATTCAATTAAATCAAATGAAATTTATTCAACAATAATTGGAACTGGAATAAATATCAATCAAATGATTTTTAGAAATTTACCAAATGCAACTTCTATTAAGTATTCAGCTAAGAAAGATATTTCAGTAGACGTTGTTTTAAAAGAATTAGTAAAGAATTATATATTTTATTTACCACAAATTTATAATGTAAAAGAACTCTCAAAGGAGTACCATAAAAATTTATATGGACTTGAAAGATGTACTTTTTTTATTTATGGAAAAACTCTAATAGGTAAGATAATTAAGGTGCAAGAAAACGGTAAAATTCAAGTTAAAATCGATTCATTAGGAATTGGTGAATATAATTCAGGAGAAATTAAAATTATTATATAAACTAGCTCCAAGTTTTTGGATCTTCTCTCCATTTTTTTAATCTACTGATCTCATTAATGTTAAGTGTTCCTTCAGATTGAATTAAGTTTACTAATGAGTTGTAATCTGATAATGAATTAATCAAAATATTTTCGTCTTCAAATTTCTTATTTGCAAAATGAAAATTATAAGAAAAAATAGATAACATTCCCAAAACATTATAGCCTTCGGATTTTAATGCATTTATAGCATTTAAACTACTTTTACCTGTACTTATAAGATCTTCGATAACTACTACATTGGATTCTTTTTTAATATTTCCTTCAATCTGGTTTTTTAGACCGTGTCCCTTTGGTTCAGGTCTAACATATGCATATGGTACATTTATTCTTTCTGCAATCATAGCACCAATAGCAATAGCTCCAGTTGCAACTCCTGCAATAGATATATCTTTACCATATTTATTTTCAACAATCTCAGTCATTTTATCTGCTACAAATTTTCTTACATCTGGAAATGAGAGAATTAATCTGTTATCACAGTAAATTGGAGATTTAATTCCACTAGTCCAAGTAAAAGGTTTTTTGGTATTTAATTTAATTGCATTAATTTGTATGAGATAATTAACAGTTTGCTCAGCAACTTTTTTGTCTAATACCATAGTCACAAATGTATAAAGTTTTTTTCAACCAAAAGCCTTTAATTCTTACAAACAAAATTCAAGAATTTTCAGATACTGAACCTTTTATTTTTATTAAATATTCAAGTGCAAGTAAAATTTTAAAAGCCTTAAAGTCAACAAAAAGCAGTAAAGTTTATTTATATCATAAAAATATTGATACACTCTGGAAAACATTTTTAAAACAGTTTCCAGTCATCGAAGCTGCAGGTGGTTTAGTTGAAAGAGTAGATAATAAGTTTTTATTTATTTTTCGGAATAATCAATGGGATCTACCAAAAGGGGGTGTTGAAAAAAATGAATTAATAATTGAAGCAGCCAAAAGAGAAGTTACGGAAGAAACTGGGGTAGGAGATTTAATTGTTCAAAATCAACTTTCTGAGACTTATCATATCTTTAAAAAAGGCAAAAGATATAGGCTCAAGAAAACCTATTGGTTTAAGATGTCAACTAATTATATGGGACAACTTCAGCCTCAAATTGAAGAAGGAATTTCAAAAACGGAATGGATTTCAAAAGTTGGAATTGATAACTTTTTAAATGATGCTTTTGAAAATATTAGAACAATTGTTTTTGAGGTTCTAAATAGAAATTCCCTTGGGGATGAATAACTTATAATCACCTTTGTTTTTTATTAGATCTCTTACTATACTACTACTTATAAATGAATTTTTTGAATCAGTTAGAAAAAAAATAGTTTCAATTCCTGTCATTTCCCTATTAGTAAGAGCAATGCTTTTTTCAAATTCAAAATCTGCAGGGTTTCTTAAACCTCTTATAATAAATTGAGCATTATTTTCTTTACAAAAATCTACTGTTAGTCCACTGTAACATTTAACATCTATCTTTTTAATGTTATCAAAAGTAGATGATACAAATTCAAATCTTTTTTCGGTTGAAAACATATACTTCTTGTCCGAGTTTTCACCTATTCCTATAATAATCTCATCAAAAATTTTAAGGCCTTTATTTATTATATCTTGATGACCTAAAGTGATTGGATCAAAAGATCCAGGAAATACAGCTCTTTTCATATATTAAATTTAAATATAATTTAGATAATTGAATTGATTTGATTAATTATAATTTCTTTAATTGACAAGCCTTGCACTTCGATTTGTTGAGGAATAATACTCTGCTTTGTAAATCCAGGTATTGTATTTGTTTCAAGAATGTGAGGTATATGATTTACAATTATAAATTCTGATCTAGTAATTCCATCTAATTCGATATTATCATAAATAGTATTAATATAATGATGAATTAGTTCTCTAGACTCATCTGAAATATTACCTGGAGTAATTTCTTGGGATTCACCTAGATACTTTGCGCTATAATCAAAAACCTCATTTTCACTAATTATTTCTGTAATTGGAAGAATTATTCTTTTATCATCTCGACTTATTACTCCAACTGAGACTTCCTGTCCATCTAGAAAATTTTCAATCAATACTTCATTCCCTTCTTTAAATGCAATTTTAATTTTATTTTCTAATTCATCTTCAAAATTTACTTTAGAGACTCCTATGCTACTTCCACCATTGTTTGGCTTAACAATACAAGGAATTATTATTGTTTCTAATATTTTTGAAATGTTAATTTTGTCTTTCTTTTTTAATAGAACTTGTTTTGAACAAGGAATATTTAATTTTTCTACAAATTCAATATATTTTTTTTTATTAAAAGTTAATTGAGAAACATAATTATTGCAACCAGTTTGTGGAATATTATTTCTTTCAAGAATTTTTGCTAAAACTCCATTTTCTCCAGGATCTCCATGTATAATATTAAAAACTGCATCAGGTTTAATAATTTCATTATCAATACTAAATGAAAAATTTTCAAAGTCTAAATCGAAAATTCTTTCTTTAAACTTAACAGTTTTCTTATTTTTTGAAATACAAACTTCATAAATATTCCAGTCGGAATTATCTTTTAGGTTATCATAAATAAATTTTCCACTCTTAACAGAGACCTCATATTCAGAAGAATAACCACCAAAAACAACTGCAATATTTTTCATTTTATTTTCAAATGTAACTCATTATAATAAAAGACAATTATGTCTTAGTATATTTACATTAAATTATTTAGATGAAAATTTTAGATCACTTTAAAAGCAAATCAGTAATAAAGCATATTATTTTAATGCTGATCATGATTTTTATTGTATTCACATTGGTTTACAATTCTCTTAAGATTTATACAAGACATAATTCTTATATAAAAGTTCCTGATTTATCTGGAATGAAATTAGATGAAGCATTAATTATTTTAGATGAAAGTAAACTAAGACATGAGGTATTAGATTCTTCTAAATTTTTTATAGAACTTCCTAATTACTCTATAATATCTCAAATTCCCGAAGAACGTGAACTAGTAAAGAAGAATAGAAAAATATATTTAAATGTAAATCCTAAAAATTTTCAAAAAATTTCGTTACCAAATGTTATTCAAATAACAAAGAGAAATGCAGAGTCAATTTTAAATGCTCTTGGTTTTCAAGTAAATGATTATAGTTATGTAGATAATATTGGTAAAGATATGGTCTTAGATGTTTTATTTAATGGTGAAAAAATACTTCCTGGACAAAAAATTCCTCTGAATTCAAAGTTAGATTTAATTTTGGGTAATGGAAAAAGATAGTCCAAAACTTGATTTAGAGCAAGAGCTTCATGAACATTTTGCTTTTGATATTGATTCTGGTCAAGAACCACTAAGAATAGATAAGTTTCTAATGAGTAGAATTGAAAATGCTACTAGAAATAAAATTCAGAAAGCTGCAAAAGAAGGATCTATTCGTGTAAATGATAAAATTGTAAAGTCAAGCTATAAAGTAAAAAAAGATGATAAAATAAGAATCTTATTCACTCATCCTCCATATGAGAATCTTCTTACTCCAGAAAAAATTGATTTAGATATTGAATATGAAGATGATTCAATAATAATAGTAAATAAAAAAAGCGGAATGGTAGTTCACCCAGGTCATGGAAATTATTCTGGTACTTTAATAAACGCTCTACTCTACCATTTTGAGAATTTACCTAATAATTCTTCAAATAGACCAGGTCTTGTTCATAGAATAGACAAAGATACTTCAGGCTTATTGGTAGTTGCTAAAACTGAAAAATCAATGACTTTATTGGCTAAGCAATTTTTTAAAAAGTCTGTTGAAAGAGAATATTATGCATTGGTATGGGGAGATGTAAAAGACGATGAGGGAGTTATAAATGCTCCAATAGGAAGAAATCCTAAAAACAGACTTCAGATGATTGTATATGAGGATATAGATGGAGGAAAAGAAGCTATAACAAATTATAAGGTTATAGAGAGGTTCGGATATGTAACTCTAGTCAGTTGTAAACTTCAAACTGGAAGAACTCATCAAATTAGAGTTCATATGAAATATATTGGTCACACATTGTTTAATGATGAAAGATATGGGGGTGATAAAATACTAAAAGGAACAGTTTACACTAAGTACAAACAATTTGTAGATAATTGCCTTAGACTTCTTCCAAGACAAGCTCTACATGCAAAAACTCTTGGTTTTATTCACCCCAAAACAAAAGAAAAGCTATCTTTTAATTCTGAAATTCCAGAAGATATAACCTCTGTTATTGATAAATGGAGACTTTATTCTAAGCATAAAAATTTATAAATTTGAAATAAAAAATGAAAATACTTATTTCACCAGCTAAGTCTCTAGATTTTGAAAATAATATTGAAACAAGTTATAGTTCTTCACCCTTATTTGCTAATAAGGCTCTGCAGATTAATAATACTTTAAAAGAATTATCTGCTCCAGATCTTGGAAATCTAATGAGCATATCTCCGAAACTAAGTGATCTTAACTGGTTAAGAAATCAAGATTTTCAAAAAAACAATTCTAAACAAAGACAAGCAATATTCGCATTTAATGGAGATGTTTATGAAGGAATAGATGCAACTAGTATTTCTAGTTCAAATCATGATAAACTTCAAAATACATTAAGAATTTTATCCGGTCTTTACGGTATTCTTAAGCCTTTTGATAATATTAAACCATATAGACTTGAAATGGGAACTAAGATATCCATTAAAGGGACAAAAAATTTATATGACTTTTGGAAAAAAGATGTTACAAATTCAATTTTAAAAGAGATAGAAGAGGACGATATTATCGTAAATCTAGCTAGTAATGAATATTTTTCAGTGATTGATTCATCTTTAATTGAGAACAAAATTATTAGTCCTCAATTTAAAGACTTTAAAAATGGAAAACTTAAAATTATTTCATTTTATGCTAAAAAGGCTAGAGGTCTAATGACCAGATTCTTAATAGATAATGATATAAAATCATCATCTGACATTGAGAATTTTAATTCTTCTGGTTATATGTTTAGTAAAGATGAGACAGTCAATCCACTAGAGCCTGTATTTGTAAGGTAATTTTATTTTAAAATATTTTATACAATTCTAAACTATCATCTGAATGATTTATTCGTAAATTTAGATCAAGGTATTTTACATGTTTAAAAAAATTTTATTCTTCATTCTTATTATCCAATTCAGCTACTCACAAAATAGAGAGCTAATTCAAGGAAAAGTTATTTATAGAAATATAGATGTGCCTGCTGCAAATGTTATTAATAACACTGCTCAGAGCTCAACAATTACTAATGATCAAGGAGAGTTTGAAATTTATGCGAAAGAGGGAGATGAAATAATTTTTTCATCTGTCCAATATATTATAAGAACAGTCAGAGTTAATAAAGAAATTTTAGAAAACAAAAGAATTATTGTCCAAATTAATCAAAGAGTAAGAGAGTTAGATGAGATTGTAGTAACACCTGATGATACTCAAAAATTTCTTGATCTTAAAGAAGAACAATTTAAAGGATTTGATTATATAGCAGATAAGTCTACAAAAATTCAGAATGTCCTAACGGATAATAGGCAAGTAGTAAATGGTTTAAATTTTGTTAATATA
>JADHRQ010000005.1 GCA_016777325.1 Flavobacteriales bacterium
AATACTAATGGCCCTTCGGTCGACTAAAAATAAACACTATGAAAAAAATATATATATATCTTAGTTTAATAATTTTAGTTTCATCATGTGCTAAAACTGACTTTCGTGATGAATACATGGGAGAGGAAATGATGATTGACTACATGTTTAATAATTTTGAATATGGCACTATATTGAGAATGATTACTCAAGTAGGTGAATATCAAGCAGCAACTCCTGATACATCAATATGGACAGCAACTCTAGAACCTCATACGGAAACTATTGATTTAGTTTCAAAAGTAGATCTTTTGTTATCTATGAACGGAGGATCAGAATCACTTCATCAATCTTGGGCATTGTCCGACATGTATGATGGTGAATTTGGACTTCCTAGGTTTGATGTTTCTGTAACCCTTAATCAAGCGTTATCAACAATGGGACTTTCGAGTTTCTCTGGAAATGACGTTGTAACTTTTAGATTTGTTATGACCCTAACTGATGGTAGAACATTTTCAAGCAACAATGTTACCGGTTCGGTGACACAATTTTATTGGAATTCTCCATTTAGATATGCTGTAGTAATTGGTTGTAAAGTCCCTGCAGGTGGAACTCCTCCAGCTGGATCTTATACACTAAATGGACAGGATAGCTGGGGTGATGGTTGGAATGGTGCAACAGTTACTTATACAATTGATGGAGTAGATAATGTATTTGGCTTCAGTAGTGGAGCATCAGCAAGTACATCATTTACACTTGATGGTACTCAAACACTAAACATTTCCTTCCAAGGAGGTGCATGGGATAGTGAGGTAACTTATCAACTAGAATTTGTTGATGTTAATGGTAACAATGCTCAAACAGCTCTTTCAGATGGAACAAGTCCTTCTGAGACGAATAAAGATTTGAATGTTTGTTTCTAATATTATCAAATAATTATTAACTTAAAAGGAGGTTTTTTAACCTCCTTTTTTTATGCTTATGGATAATCAAATTGAAATTTATGGAATTAGAAGTATTATTGAGGCTATAGAATCATCAAAAGAAATTTCTAGAGTTTACCTTTTAAAGTCTGATTCCCCTCAAAGTAGTTTGTTTAGGTCGCTAATTATTCTTCTCGAGAGGAAAAATATAAAGTCTTCATTCGTACCTAAAGAAAAATTTAAAAAATACAGTGAAAAAAATCATCAAGGTGCAGTGGCTATTTTATCACCAGTTAGACTATTATCATTAGAAGATTTAATTTCATCAACTTTTGATGAAAAATCTCCAAAAACTTACTTGTTACTTGATGGAGTCACAGACACAAGGAATTTTGGAGCAATAATAAGAACTAGTGCTGCTGCTGATATAGATGGAATAATTATTTCTCAAAATAACTCTGCCCCTATTAATGCTGATGTTGTAAAAACATCCTCAGGAGGAGTTTTTAAAATACCAATTGCAAGGGTAAGCAATATAAAGGATGCTATACTCTATTTAAGCTCAATAAATGTAGACATAGTTAGCTTATCTGAAAAAGCAGATAAAACTATATATGAAGTGGATTTCAAGAAGTCTGTAGGCCTTATACTTGGATCAGAGGATAGAGGAATTTCAAAGAGTATATTAAGTTTATCAAATGAAACCGTGAGTATACCCATTAGTTCAAAAATAGACTCACTAAATGTATCTGTTGCTTTTTCAGCTGTTATATTTGAATTAGTTAGACAAAGAAGATTTTAAGCTAAAAGATGTAATTTAGTAAAAAACAAAAATTGTCATCAGGTAAGTATCTTTATATTATTTATTTATTTATAATTACATTATTTGTAAGTAGTTGTAATTTAGATGTTTATAAAGGTTTTGAAGAGCCGATTCTCACTGAAAATATTTTTGAGATTAATGATAGTATCATTAAAAAAGATCCCGTTAAATTACTTATTCAACCAAGCTCCCCTATTAATAAATTTTTTGGATATCCGCTTGGATTATCAATATATAAACTAGCAAGTGTTAATCCTGATGAAAAATTTGAATCATGGCTTTATAGAAAGCCCAATAGATATGAAAGACTTAGTAAAGTCCTATCTGAAAAACAAATATCTCAACTTAATAGATATAACAACTCTTTTAATGAATTTTTAAAAAACCTTGGACAAGAGCCAATAATGCTAAGAGATTTAAATGTTAATCAAAACATATTAAGATTAAAGCAATATTACAAAAATGAGGGATATTTTGATTCAAATGTAAATGTTGATACAATAATTAACGAAAATCAAGCTAAAATAAAATATAATGTTTCTACAAACACTAGATATCTGATTGACTCCATTTCAATTGATGTTAAATCTAGTGATATAGACTCACTAATTAAAAACAGTCAAAAACTGAGTCTATTAAAGGAAAATGAATATTTTTCAATAACAAAACTGATATTAGAGAGAGATAGACTTGAAAATTTATTTAAAAACAATGGTATTTATGATTTTCAACAAAGAAGTATTAACTATAATGTTTTAATAGACAGTTCTGGGGTTAACAAAAAGATTCCAATAATCATTAGTATTAAAAATCCTAAAGAAGAGAGCTTATATCAAATTAAAAAAATTAACGATATAAATATTTATGTTGAAACTTTAGATGAGTTATCAAATATTAGTTCTTACACAGATTCAATAATTTACAATGGGATTAAGATATTATATAAAGGAACTTTAAATTACAGTCCAAAATCACTAACTGAACCTATATTTTATAAAAAAGGTGAAAATTATAATGATGAAAAGAAAATATTAACTTCAAGATACTTCTCTAATTTAGGAGCATTTAAGTATCCTAGAATTATTACGGATGAGATTAATGATTCATTATCTTCATCCATATATCTTCTTCCAAGAAATAGATTTAGTCTCGGATTTGATTTAGATTTCACTCATTCAAATATTGAAGATTTTGGAATTTCTTTTGGAACAAATTTTAATATCAGGAATATATTTAGAGGCACTGAAAACCTTTCATTGAATCTTAACAATTCTATTGGTGCTTCAAAGGATATAGGTGATCAAAGTGATTCGTTTTTTAATTTATTTGAATTAGGAGGAAATCTAAATTTAAGAATTCCAAGAGCAATTCTTCCTTTTAAATCAGAGAGAATAATAAAAAAAGAGATGAATCCAGTTACAAATATAATAGTGGGATCTACTGTTCAACAAAACATTGGACTTGACAAGCAATATTATAGTGGTATTTATGAAGTGAACTGGAATCCTTCAAAATACTCTAAAATAAATTTTAGATTGCTTGACTTTGAATATGTAAATAATAAAAACATTTCAAATTACTTTAATGTATATAAAAACTCATATGATAAATTAAATTATATATCATCTCTATACAATATAGATCAATCAATAATAAATCAAAATGGTGACTTAATTATTCCTGACGGAGCTGATATGTTTATAAATCAAGTTCTTAACAATGAAACTTCACTTAATTCAGGGACTGATTTTTATAAAAGTATTAATTCAATACTGGAAAGAAAAGAAAGGTTGACTGAAAATAATCTTATCATTGGTTCCTCAATAACGCTAAACAAAAATACACAAGAAAATTTTTTAGATGAAAACTTTTCTCAATTACGTTTTAAATTTGTAATGGTTGGTAATCTTTTTAATGCATTACTGAGAGGTGGAAACTTAAATTCAAATAATAAAGTGGAAATTTCAAATATTTTGCCATCACAATACACTAAAGCTGAGATAAATTATATAAAGCATATTCTTTTAAACAATGGTGATGTATTTGCATTCAGAGCTTTTACAGGAATAGCAATACCATATGGCAATTCAAATTATATTCCATTTACAAGGTCTTATTATGCTGGAGGATCAAATGATAATAGAGCCTGGAAGGCATATAAACTTGGACCAGGAAGCAGCAATAACATTAATGAATTTAATGAAGCCAATTTAAAAATTGCATTTAACTTAGAATACCGAAATAAAATCTCTGGTAATCTAAATGGTGCCTTTTTTGTAGATTTTGGTAATATCTGGAATGTAAATGATAATGTAGAGGATGACTCAATGACATTTAATAATTTATCTGATTTAAGTGAGATAGCAATAGGTACTGGATTTGGTTTAAGATATGATTTCAATTTTTTTGTTCTTAGACTTGATACTGCATTTAAGACATATAATCCGGCTAAAGAAAAAAGTAACAGATGGTTCAAAGACTTTAGTTTAAATAAGGCAGTATTTAATATCGGTATTAATTACCCTTTTTAAAATAAGTTTAATATTTTTGACAAAATTTAACACACATTCATTTTGAAAAACAATTTCATTTACGGTAAAAACAATCAAGAATTATACAAACTAGCTAAACAGAAAAAATTTGCTCTTCCTGCAATTAATGTTTCAGGGACTAATACCATAAACTCTGTTCTTGAAACAGCATCTGAGTTAAATAGCCCTGTAATAATTCAATTCTCTAATGGAGGTTCTCAGTTTATAGCCGGCAAAGGAATGCCAAATAAAGGCCTTAACTCATCTATTTCAGGATCAATAGCTGGTGCATATCATATTCATAAGACTATAGATGATTATAATTCAAAAGTAGTAATTCATACAGATCACTGTTCAAGAAAATTACTTCCTTGGATAGATGGTTTACTTGAATATGGTAAAGGATTTTTTGATAAAAATGGATATCCATTATTTTCTTCACATATGATTGATTTATCTGAAGAACCTATTGAAGAAAATATTGCTATATGTAAGGAATATCTTAAAAGAATGACAGATTTAGATATGACTTTGGAAATTGAGCTTGGTGTAACAGGAGGAGAAGAAGATGGAGTAGATAACTCAGATATTGATTCTTCAAAATTATATACACAACCCGAAGAGGTAGCATATGCATACTCTGAACTTAAATCTATAAGCGACAAGTTTATGATTGCTGCTGCATTTGGGAATGTTCACGGAGTTTATAAACCAGGAAATGTAAAGCTTACACCAAAAATTCTTAAAAATTCACAAGAACATGTTTCAAGAAAATTTAACCTACCCCATAATTCTCTTGACTTTGTATTTCATGGTGGCTCAGGATCTTCGGTTGAAGAGATAAGAGAAGCTATTGATTATGGTGTAATCAAGATGAATATTGATACTGACCTTCAATTTGCATTTACAGAAGGTATAAGAGATTATATGCTAGACAAAAAAGATTATCTAATGACTCAGATAGGTAATCCTGAAGGAAGTGAAAATCCAAACAAAAAATACTATGACCCAAGAGCATGGTTAAGAAAGGGCGAAGAGACATTTAAAGCTAGATTGACTAAAGCTTTTGAAGATTTAAATAATATCAATACCTTAGACTAAACTCTAGAAAATATGAGTTGGTTCAAAAGAACAAATAAAAACATTAATACTAAGACTGAGGAAAAGAAAGATATTCCTGCGGGCTTATGGTATAAAACTCCTACTGGTAAAATAATTGAATCAAAAGAACTAGCTGAAAATAAATACGTTAGTCCTGAAGATGACTATCATGTTCACATCGGTAGTAAAGAATACTTTGAAATACTTTTTGATGATAAATTTAAAGAGCTAAACTCAGGTATAACTTCCGTTGATTTTCTAAAGTTTCAAGATCAAAAAAAATATTCTGACAGATTAAAAGATGCACAAGTAAAGACAAACCTTAAAGATGCTATTAGAATTGGATATGGTAAATCTTTAGGCAAGGATATTGTTATAGCTTGTATGGATTTTAAATTCATAGGTGGATCAATGGGATCTGTTGTCGGTGAAAAAATTTCTCTATCTATAGATTATGCAATAAAAAAAAGTTGCCCCTTAGTTGTTATATCAAAGTCTGGAGGTGCTAGGATGATGGAATCCGCTACCTCATTAATGCAAATGGCTAAAACCTCTGCTAAATTAAATGATTTATCTGAAGCTAAATTACCATATATTTCATTATGTACAGATCCAACAACAGGTGGAACTACTGCTTCATTTGCAATGCTAGGAGATATTAATATTGCTGAACCAAAAGCTCTTATAGCTTTTGCTGGACCAAGAGTTGTAAAAGACACTACTGGTCAAGATTTACCAGAAGGATTTCAAAAAAGCGAATTTCTTCTTGAAAAAGGCTTCCTAGATTTTATAAGCCACAGAAAAGAATTAAAAAAGAAAATAAACCTTTACATAGATTTAATACAGAATAATCCTCTTCGTAAATAAGGATAAATAATTTAATTTTCTAAATATATTCTACTATATTTGCGGCTCAAAATTAATTGAATGACAGTACTTAAGAAAGAAGAAATTTTTAAAGAATTCGGAAAGAACAAGAAAGACTCTGGTTCTTCTGAAAGTCAAATTGCACTTTTTACTAAAAGAATAGAAGATTTATCTAACCATTTAAAAGATAATGCAAAAGATTTTAATACAGAGAAATCTCTTGTTAAAATGGTTGGTAAAAGAAGAAATTTACTTGAGTACCTTAAGAAAACAGACATTGAAAGATACCGTGAAATAATTAAAAAATTAGGTATCAGAAAATAGGATTTTTAGTTTGGTTGTCTTCATACACACAACAATAAATAATAACCAAAACTAAATTATGATTCCAAAACCTTTATCACAAACAATATTATTATCAGACGGTAGAGAGATTACTATCGAAACTGGTAAACTTGCAAAACAAGCTCACGGATCCGTTGTTATTAGAATGGGTGATTGTATGCTTTTATCAACTGTAGTTTCAAGCTATGGTTCATCATCCCTGGATTTTCTTCCACTAACAGTAGACTACAGAGAAAAATTTGCATCTGCAGGTAGATTTCCTGGAGGATTCTTCAAAAGAGAGGCAAGACCAAGCAGTGAAGAAATCCTCACAATGAGAATAGTTGACAGAGTTTTACGTCCTCTATTTCCAAAGGATTACCATTCAGAAACCCAAGTGATGATTCAGCTTATGTCTAGTGATGAAAATGTTATGCCAGATGCTCTTGTGGGATTGGCAGCTTCAGCAGCTTTATCATTATCTGATATCCCATTTGATGGGCCAATTTCAGAGGTAAGAGTGGGTAGAATTGAAGGTGAATTTGTGATAAATCCTTCTAGGAGTAAATTAGCAGAATCCGATATTGATATAATGGTTGGTGCTTCTGAAGACTCAGTTGTTATGGTTGAAGGAGAGTTTAATGAAATTTCAGAGGAAGAAATGGCAGATGCTATCAAATTTGCTCATGAAGAAATAAAGAAACATATAGAGGCACAAAAAAAACTAATCAAAATGGTTGGTATAGGTTCTGAGAAAAGAGAATATGAAGGAGCAGAGGAAGATTCTGAGCTAGAAGCCGAAATTTCAAAGAAAGTTTATCAAAAATCTTACGATATTGCAAAGAAAGGCCTTTCAAAAAATGAAAGAAGTGAACACTTTGGATTATTAAAAGATGAAGTGATTGAATCTTATGATGAAGAAACACTAGAAGAAAAGAAAGATTTAATTACTAACTACTTTTACAAAGCACAAAAGAAAGCAATAAGAGACTTAGTTTTAAATGATGGTATTAGACTTGACGGAAGAAAGACAGAGGATATTAGAGATATCTGGACTGAAGTAGGTTACCTTCCTTCCACTCATGGTTCTGCGGTTTTTACTAGAGGTGAAACACAATCACTTGCATCTGTAACTCTTGGAACAAGTAGAGAGGTTAATATGATTGATATGCCAACAAATCAATCTGAAGAAAAATTTTATTTACATTATAATTTTCCACCATTCTCAACAGGTGAAGCTAGACCTTTAAGAGGAACTTCAAGAAGAGAAATTGGACATGGAATGTTAGCTCAAAGGGCTCTTGAAAAGGTTATGCCTGAAGATTGTCCCTATACTGTTAGAATCGTATCTGAGATACTAGAATCTAATGGCTCATCTTCTATGGCCTCTGTATGTGCTGGTTCACTAGCATTAATGGATGCTGGTATAAAAATTAAAAGTAATGTTTCTGGTATAGCAATGGGACTTATAAGTGACGGTGATAAATATGCTGTCCTGTCAGATATTTTAGGAGATGAAGATCACCTAGGGGATATGGACTTTAAGGTTACAGGAACAAAAGAAGGTATAACAGCTTGTCAGATGGATATTAAAATTAAAGGTTTAAAATATGAAATCCTGGTTGAAGCATTACATCAAGCTAAAAAAGGAAGACTTGAAATACTTGATAAATTAGATAGTTCTATTAATAAAGCTAACGAAACTGTTAAGGCACATGCTCCAAAAATGGTTAATATGGAGATTCCAAAAGATTTCATAGGTGCAGTTATAGGACCTGGTGGAAAAATGATTCAAGAACTTCAAAAAGAAAGTGATACAACTATTGTAATTAATGAAAAAGATGAAGTTGGAGTTGTAGAAATCTTAGGTATTGATCAAGAAAAAATTGATAATGCAATTGAAAGAATTAAAAATATAATTTTTCAACCTGTTATTGATGAAGTTTATAAAGTAACTGTTGTCAAAATACTAGATTTTGGAGCTGTAGTAGAATTTGTTCCTGGAAAGGAAGTTCTTCTTCATGTTTCAGAAATTGCATGGGAAAGAGTTGAAAAGGTTACTGAGTATCTTAATCTAGGTGATCAAATTGAAGTAAAATATATGGGAATTGATAAAAGAACTAGAAAACAAAAAGTTTCTAGAAAAGTTCTTCTTGAAAGAAAATAATTTTTTTTTTCATTTTGGAACAATTTTTGTGGCATTATATAGTCTATGAGACAACTAAAAATTACAAAACAAGTAACTAATAGAGAGACTGCCTCTTTAGATAAATACCTACAGGAAATTGGTAAGGTAGACTTAATTTCTGCAGAGGAAGAGGTTGAATTAGCTCAAAGAATAAAAAAAGGTGACCAATTTGCACTTGAAAAACTTACAAAAGCTAATTTAAGATTCGTTGTTTCTGTGGCTAAACAATATCAAAATCAAGGTCTAACCCTGCCAGATTTAATAAATGAAGGTAATCTTGGGCTAATTAAAGCTGCTCAAAGATTTGATGAAACAAGAGGTTTTAAATTTATCTCATATGCTGTTTGGTGGATAAGACAATCTATACTTCAAGCTTTGGCAGAACAATCTAGAATTGTAAGACTTCCACTTAACAAAATTGGATCAATTAATAAAATTAATAAAACTTATGCATTTCTTGAGCAAGCTCATGAAAGAGCTCCATCAGCAGAAGAAATAGCAAAAGAACTTGACATGACTGTTAATGACGTAAAAGAGTCTCTGAAAAATTCTGGAAGACATGTTTCAATGGATGCCCCTTTGGTTGAAGGTGAAGATTCTAATCTTTACGATGTTCTTAACAGTGGCGAGTCACCCAATCCTGACAGACAACTTTTACATGAATCTCTTAGAACAGAGATTGAAAGAGCATTAGATACCCTTACACCTCGTGAGGCTGACGTTGTACGATTATATTTTGGTCTCGCAAACCAACATGCTATGACCCTTGAAGAAATTGGTGAAACTTTTGATTTAACAAGAGAAAGAGTCAGACAAATCAAGGAGAAAGCTATAAGAAGATTAAAACACACCTCTAGAAGTAAAATTCTCAAAACTTATCTTGGCTAAAATTTTAGCTTTAATGTTTATATCTTTTCAATCTTACTGTAAATAAATAATTATTTTAATTTTACCTTAATTAAAAATTATTGTGTCTACAAAAATAGCTCCTTCTATTTTAGCTGCTGACTTTGGTAATCTTTCTAGGGACTGTGAGATAATTGATAAAAGTAATGCAGATTGGCTTCATCTTGATGTAATGGATGGTTTATTTGTTCCTAATATTTCATTTGGTATGCCAATAGTAAGCTCAATAAGGAAAATGACTAAAAAACCCTTAGATGTTCATTTAATGATCATTAAACCTGAAAGATACATTGATAAGTTTATTGAGATTGGCTCTGACATCTTAACTGTTCATATTGAAGCTACAATGCAGATGGATAATATATTAGATAAAATCAAAAAGTCTTCAATTAAGTCAGGAATTGCAATTAATCCAGACACTCCAATTAATAAATTAGAGAATTACATTAATAAGGTTGATTTAGTATGTATGATGGGAGTTCATGCAGGTTTTGGAGGACAGAAATTTATTGAAAAAACATTTGATAGACTAATTGAACTTAAAGGTCTAATTAATTTAAAAGACTCTTCTACTTTAATTGAGATAGATGGGGGTGTAGATAATTTTAACAGTAAAAAACTTAAATCTTTAGGAGCTGATGTCTTAGTAGCTGGAAGTTATATTTTTAAATCTTCTGATATAAATAATGCAATTGACACATTGAAGTAAATAGTAATTTAGTATTTCTAATTTTGTAAAGCTTTAATAATGAATTTATTTAAAAAATTAAAATTAACTTATTTCTTTATTTTTTTTATTGCATGTAGCTCTCCAGGTTCTATTGATTATGAAGATACTATATCAAATGATGACTATTGTGAATGGTGTGAAAATGGTCGTCAAGTTGGATCAAGACCAGATCAGGATACTAGTAATTCAATAGCTCCGCCAAGTTTTTTAGCATTAGGTGATAGTTATACAATTGGAGAGGGAGTAAATGGGGATCAAAGATGGCCTAATCAATTTGTTGATATTGCTTATTTTAATGGTGTTGAAATTGATCAACCAATTATTATTGCTGAGACAGGATGGAAAACATATGATTTACTTAATGAAATAAAACAAACAAACTTTACTAAAAAATATGATTATATCTCACTTTTAATTGGGGTTAATAACCAATTTAACTCAAGACCTATTGATGAATTTGAGGAGGACTTGGAGAAACTGATGGATGAGATGAAAAGACTTAAAAAAAATGGTGGAAGTATAACAATAATTTCTATACCTGATTGGGGGTCATCTCCATATGGGATTGGTTATGATAGGAATCAAATCTCAAATGAAATAAATCTATTTAATAACAGTTTGAAAAACTTTGCAAATATTTATGGTTTAAAGTATGTAGACGTAACAGAAATATCTAGAAGAGCAATAAATGAGCCTAATTTAATTGCTGGTGACAATCTTCATCCTAGTGGTGTAATGTACCTAGAATGGGCTAAAAAAATTTTTAATGTTTGGATTAAATGAATAAAATAGCAATTAATCTTGATTCTAACGACGAATTATCTTCATATAGAAAGGAATTTATATTACCAACTAATACTATTTATCTTGATGGAAATTCACTGGGTGTTCTATCAAAAAATATTATCAATGATATAAATAACACAATCCAAGAGGACTGGGGAAATAATCTTATTTCTAGTTGGAATGATAAATGGATTGATCTTCCAAATAAAGTATCAAAAAAAATAGCTTCTATACTTAATTGTAATGGTAATGAAGTTTATGTTGGTAGCTCTACATCAAATAATCTTTATAAGCTAATTAAGAGCATATTAGAGGCTCATAAAGACATAAAAAACATATCAACTGATAATCTTAACTTTCCATCTGATAAATATATATGTGAAGGCATTTGTGAGGATTTTAATTTAAAATTTAATTTTTTAGATTATAAGAATGATTTATTTCCTGATATAAAAGTTCTCAAAAGATATATAATTGATAATCCAGGGATAATAGTTCTTTCTCATGTAACTTATAAATCATCTTATAGATATTCGATAAAAGAGATTAATAAAATTTGTAGAGAAAATAAATCAATAGCTATTTGGGATTTAAGTCATTCTATTGGTGCAGTTCATATTGACATGGAGTCCAATGAATCAGATTTTGCTGTTGGTTGTACCTATAAATATCTAAACGGTGGGCCTGGATCACCTGCATTCATTTATGTTAGAGAAAATCAATTAAAAAAATTAAAATCTCCAATCAAAGGATGGTTTAGTCATAAAAAACCTTTTGATTTTTCTGAAGAGTATCAAGAATCAAACTCAATGGAAAAATTTTCCAATGGAACTCCTCATATTTTATCATTATCAACACTAAAATCATCATTAGATATAACAATAAGTGCTTCTACAAAAAAACTTGAAAATAAATCTCACAAATTGTTTAGTTTTTTTGAATCAATTTATAAAGAGAAGTTAAGTGATAAAAAATTCAAATTAATAACTACCAATAATAAAGATGAAAGAGGTTCTCATATTTCATTATACCATAATGAAGCCTGGAGAATATCTCAGTGTTTAATTTCTCCTGTCAGAAATACTTCAATTAAAATTATAGTTGATTATAGACCTAATAATATTATAAGGATTGCTTTAACGCCTTTATACACATCTTTTAAAGACATAAATATTTTATGCGAAAGAATAGTTGAAATAATTGATAATAAAGAATTTAAACAAAAGGATAATACAAAAGAAGGGGTTACTTAACACTTTAAATTAATTCATCAATTTATTTTTAACCATTTGTGCAATCACTCTCCCTTCAGCTTTTCCTGACACTTTTAGATTAACATTAGCTATTACTTTCCCCATATCTTTCATTGATTCTGCATTTAAATCTGTTATTACTGAATCAATAATTTCAGATAACTCAGATTCACTTAGTTGTTCTGGGAGAAATTCTGAGATAATCTTTGCCTGAGAAATTTCGACCTCTGCTAATTCACCTCTTTCTTGCTCAATATATATTTTAGCACTATCATTTCTTTGTTTTACCATTTTTTGAAGAATTTTAAGAATAATTTCTTCGTCAATTTGATCTTTAGATCCAGTTTTAGTTTTTTCTAATAAAATTGCAGACTTTATAGCTCTAAGAGATTCTAACCTTATAGTATCCTTACTTTTCATTGAGTCCTTAATTGACTCATTAATTTTACTTTCTATATTCATATTTAATCAACGTTATCATGAAGGTATGTATTTACATCTGGAAATTCTAACTTATTTTCCTCATTTAAAATAGTCTTTGAAAATATATCTTCATTTTGAGATTTGGTATTAGTAATTTCAATACCCATCCTTTTATAAGCAGGTATTTTTTCTAAATCTTCTATAGTAGAATTTTTATTCTTAAACACATAATTAAATTGTTTTAGATTCTCTTTTCTAATTAGATTCTCATTGTCTAAATCCGTATCTAATGGTTTATCAAATAAGTTTTCAAATATTTCGACTTCATTATCTAACTTATCTTCATTTTCATGAATTTGATCCTGAATTTCAATAACTTCAGACACTTCTTCATCAAGGTCTAATTTAATAAACTGAATCTCATCGTCCTCAATATTAATAAGTTCTGAGTCTTGAATATCATTGAAATCAATCTCATTTTCTTTATTAACATTATTAAATTCTGGTTTTACTTCATCATTTGGCTTAGTTATATTTTTTTCATCAATATGATTATCATATAAATCAAATTCTTCTTTTTCTAGATTAATAATTGAATCATTATCACTTGAAAAAAGACCAAATGAAATGTCATTAGCAGATTCCTTAGAAGTATTACTTTCTGACTTAACATATTCAATTTCATGCAGCTCAATATCATTAATCGAAAAGTCTTTTGTTTTTGGTTCAACAACCTGATAACTTATGTCAATATTTCTTAGTATTTCATTTATTTCACTTTCTATCTTCTTTTGTTGAGACTCGTTATTTAATTTATCTTCAACAATTTCATCAGACTCATGAGTTAGATGATCTAATTCCTCTTCATCTTTATTAATTAATGATTTTTCAAAGGGGTGATCTTGATCTAGTTTATAAACTACTTTTTTAGTTTCAGAACTTACAAGACTTTTTTGCTTTTCATCACCAAACCCAGTTGCTATTACAGTAACAGAAATATTATTTCCTAACTCAAGATCTTCACCTACTCCCATTATAATATTTGCACTATTTCCTGTCTCATTTTGAATATGTTCATTTATTTCCCCTATCTCATCAATTGTAATTTCTTCAGTACCAGATACAATTAGCAATAAAACATTTTTACTTCCTTCAATTTTATTGTCATTAAGCAATGGAGAATCTAAAGCTTTAATTACAGCTTCATTTGCTCTATTTGAGCCACTTGTAATAGATGATCCCATTATAGCAGTTCCACTATCAGATAATACAGTTTTTGCATCTTTTAGATCTATATTTTGAGTATAGTGATGAGTAATTACTTGTGCAACTCCTCTCGCAGCAGTAGCTAAAACTTCATCAGCTTTTGAAAATCCTTCTTTAAAACCTAGATTACCATAAACATCTCTTAATTTATTGTTATTAATTATAATTAAGGAGTCTACTGATCTTTTTAGTTTTTCTAAACCTTTAACTGCTTGTAACTCTCTATTTTTTCCTTCGAAGTTAAATGGAATAGTAACAATCCCTACTGTTAAAATATCAAATTCCTTAGCCATTTCTGCAATAATAGGTGCAGCACCAGTTCCAGTTCCACCTCCCATTCCTGCAGTTATAAATAACATCTTAGTTTGAGTTTCCAATAGATTCTTTAATTCTTCATAACTCTCCAATGCTGCTAGCTTTCCTATTTCAGGATTAGCTCCAGCTCCAAGACCTTCTGTTAAATTTACCCCAAGTTGAATTTTGTTAGGAACTGGACTTTCTTCTAAGGCTTGAGAATCTGTATTACAAACAACAAAATCTACACCTTTGATTCCTTGTTTATACATATGATTTACCGCGTTACTTCCTCCCCCGCCTACTCCCATAACTTTCATTACATTGCTTTTATTTTTTGGTAAATCAAAACTAAAGTTTGTGTCAATTTCTGTTTTCATTTTTTAAAATTTAATTAATTATCAATTGTATTATCTAGGTTTTCTACTTTATCTATAAAACTTTTAAAACCTTCTGCCCATTTGGTCAAAGTTGTTTTTCTTTCTTGGTTTACTAAGTCACTTGATGTTGAGTTTGGAATTAATTTATCTTCTAAAGCATTATTCTCGATAGCTTTCATCAACAAGCCAACAGCGGTTGAGTAAATTGGATTATACTTATTTGAGTCTCCAGCTAAATGTTCACCTGGAAATCCTATTCTAGTATCCATTCCAGTTACATATTCAGTTAATTGTTTTAAATGTCTTAATTGACTTCCACCTCCTGTTAAAACAATGCCAGCTATTAATTTTTTCTTCGAATCTTCATGGCCATAATTTTTGATCTCTAGGTAGGCTTGCTCTAGAATTTCTACAACTCTAGCATTAATAATCTTAGATAGTGTTTTTAATGAAATTTCCTTTGGATCTCTTCCTCTAAGTCCAGGAATAGAAACAATTTCTGAGTCTTTATTTTCGCCAGGCCATGCTGAACCAAATTTAATTTTTAATTGTTCAGCTTGGTTACCAATTATTGAGCACCCCTCTTTAATGTCTTCTGTAATTACATTTCCACCAAAAGGAATTACTGCAGTGTGTTTAATAATTCCATCTTTAAATATAGCAACATCTGTAGTTCCTCCTCCTATATCAATTAGAGCTACTCCAGCTTCTTTTTCCTCCTCTGATAATACAGCATCTGAAGAGGCTAAAGGTTCAAGAGTTATGTCTCCCATCTCTAAACCTGAACTTTTAATGCATTTTCCAATATTTCTAATTGATGATACCTGACCTACAACAATATGAAAATTTGCTTCTAGCCTACTACCATACATGCCAATTGGTTCTTTAATTTCAGATTGACCATCAACTTTAAAATCCTGAGGAAGAACATGAATTATTTCTTCACCTGGAAGCATAACTAATTTATAGACTTGATCAATTAATTTGTCAATGTCATTTTCATTAATTACCTCGTCTGGATTTTCTCTTGTAATGTAGTCACTATGCTGAAGACTTCTTATATGTTGACCCGCTATACCTACTGCAACCTCCTTAACATCTACACCTGATTTTGATTTTGCTTCATCAACAGCAATTTTAATTGATTGTATTGTTTGTGTAATATTATTTACAACACCCCTATGAACTCCTAAACTTTGTGATTTTCCAACACCTAGAATTTTAACTTTATTAAATTGATTTTTTTCTCCAACCATTGCTACAATTTTTGTAGTTCCTATGTCTAATCCTACAGAATAATTTTTATTCATAATTTAATTTTTAATTGCTATTAATCTATTACTATAAACCAAATCAACTTGTTTATATTTTTTATTTGATGAATTATTAAATTGATATAAATAAAATCCTTTCAACATGTTTAGTTTATTTTTTAATTGAAACTCATTGCCAAATCTTATATCAAAATCAAAACCTTTGATATTTAAGTATATATCATCTCCCTTAAGGCTTATAGATTTTAATTTACTTTCGAAAAAATCATCATTCTCTAGAGCAGCAATTACTTTTAAAAATTTAAATTCCTCACCATCAGGTAAAATTCCTTTAATCTCGGGGATGTTATCAATTGATGAATTGTGTTTTTTAATAATAACTCCTGAAGAATCCATATAACTATTTAATTCTCTTATAAATGCAATAGGTTCTCTATCTTTTATATCAATTTCTAATTGCAAATAGTTATTACGATAAACATCAATACTTTTTATTGATTTAATTTTTTCAAGTTCTTTTTCAACTTTTTGAAAGTCATTTAGATTTATTAAATCTGATATCTCTTTGTTTCTAATTAAGTCATCAACAATTTTTTTATTATCAAAGTATCCAGTGCTTAAATAATTAATTTTAATATCTAGATAATTATTATGGTCAGTTAATAAGCTGATTAAAGCTGAACTTGACAATAGAATTATTAAGACAAACATTTTAATTAAGCTAGTCATTAGTAAATATTTTTTTATTTAGATTTTCAGTTATATTTCCAGCTCCTAATATTGATATGACTTCTGCTTTTGAGTTTATTATTATATCATTAATTAGTTCTTTATTAATAATTTCTTTCTTTGCTGAACTTATCTTTTCTAGTAATACTTTTGAGTTAACTCCTTCAATTGGCTTTTCTCTTGCAGGATAAATATCTAGCAGATATACCTCATCAAACTTTGATAAAACTGTTGCAAAACCTTCCATAAAATCTCTTGTCCTTGAAAATAGATGAGGCTGAAAAATAACAGATGTAGATTTATTTTTATAATTACTATTTATTGTATTAAAAACTGATTCAATTTCAGTTGGATGATGCGCATAATCATCTATAATAATTTTATCATCTATTTTATATATATCCATTCTTCTTTCTATTCCTTTTAAATCAGAAAGAAATGGTAATAATTCTGAAATCTCAATTTCTTTAATCTGATCAATTATAGAAAGAGCAGATATAACATTTTTTAGATTATGCAGTCCTATAATGTTCACATATATTTTAGTGAAAAAATTATCTGGTGTTTTAAAGTCAAAAATAATTCCGTCATTTTTTATTACTATACTTGAAGCTTTATAATCGGCATCATTATTAATTGAAAAAGTAAAATCACCTTTAATATTAATTTCCTCTTCAACAACTAAGCTGTTTTTAACACTTTTTGAAAAAAGCCTAAAACTCTTACTTAAAGATTCAAAGTCTCCATATATATCAAGATGGTCACTATCAAGTGAAGTAATAACTGCATAGTCTGGAGATAAGTTAAGAAAAGATCTATCATATTCATCTGCTTCAACTATCACATAATCATCTCCAGTAAATAAATAGTTTGAATTATGCCCCTTCATGATTCCTCCAACAAAAGCTTTAAATTTTAATCCATAAGAATAAAAAAGATCACTAATTATTGCAGTAGTTGTTGTTTTTCCATGTGTTCCTGCTACTGCAATACATTTAGAAGTTTGAGATATCTGTCCAAGAATTTCTGATCTCTTATAAATTTTATTTTTTCCATTTGAAATAAAATAATTTAGAAAAATATTATCTTTTTTGATAGCAGGAGTATATATAATCTCCAAATCTTCTCCCATTATATCTTCAGGAATCTCTTCAAGATTTAATTTATTAGTAATAGCTATTCCTTTTTTTAATAATATTTCTATTGATCTATTATTTGATTGATCATACCCAAAAACAATGTTTCCTTTATCATGAAGAAATTGAGCAATCGAAGACATTCCAATACCTCCAATACCAATAAAAAAATATTTTTTATTCACCATTATTTAAATGTTTTTTTATTAATTCTACAATATCATATGAAGCATTTGGTAATGCCATTTTAGATATATTATATGATAGTTCTTCTTGTAATTTTTTGTCTCTTATTACTAAATCAAGCTTATTCCTAAATATTAAATCTAGATCCTTTTCTTCAATACAAATACATGCATGTTTTTCTTCAATTGATCTTGCATTTTTTAATTGATGATTCTCTGCCACATTAGGAGAGGGAATTAAAATTGCTGGCTTTGAGACAATTGCTAATTCAGAAAGAGTTAGTGCACCACTTCTAGCTATTATTAAATCAGATGAATAATATACAGAATCAATATCATCTATGAAGTCTGTAACAAAGACAGAGTCTGAATTATATTTTTTATAGTCTTTTAAGTAGTTCTTTCCACATTGCCAAATTATAAATATGTTTTGCGAGATTATAAAGTCAAAATTCTCTTCAATTGTTCTATTTATTTTATCGGACCCTAAACTTCCACCAAGAATTAAAATCACAATTTTACTTTTATCAATTTTTAATTTTTTCTTAAAATCTATTAGATTATTTAAATTAGAAATTGACTTTCTTACAGGGTTTCCTGTCAAGAACAATTTATTTGACGGAAAATATTTTTCCATCTTATCATAGGCTACAGATATATAATTAGCATGGTTAGAAAGAAGTCTATTAGAAATTCCAGGGAATGAATTTTGTTCTTGTATTAAAGTAGGAATTCTTAAAATTGAGGAAATAAATACTATTGGAAAACTTGCAAAACCTCCTGTTCCTATAACAAATTTTGGTTTATATTTTATTAAAATAAATATTGATTGTATTAAACTTATAATCAGCTTAAAAGGCAAAACTATATTTTTAAGTGAAAAAGATCTTTGGAGACCACTTATCCATAAACCTTGAATATTATAGCCATATTTAGGAACAATATTCATTTCCATTTTTCCTATTGCTCCAACAAATTTTATTTCAGCATTATTGAAAGACTCATTAATTTTATCAGCAATAGATAATGCAGGGTAAATATGCCCACCTGTTCCACCTCCAGAAATTATAAATCTATTCTTTTTCACTATTCATGTTTTTAATTGAAGAGCTCACACTAAGTATCATTCCTAAGGATATGCAAGTCATCCATGCAGATGATCCTCCACTACTAATTAATGGTAAGTTTTGGCCAGTTACAGGAATTATTTGAGTAGCAACTGAAATATTTGTAAATGCCTGCATAATTATAAAAATTCCAAGTCCTGAGACTAATATTTTTCCGAACCTATCATCCGTTCGATGGGTTATAACTAGAATTCTAAAGAACATTAATATATATAGAACTATTATCAACGAACCACCTATAATACCATACTCCTCAACAATTATGGCAAAAATAAAATCTGAATTACTTTGTGGTAAATGATTCTTCATTATACTTTTTCCTGCACCTATACCAATTAAGCCTCCATTATTTATTGCAATTTTAGCTCTTTCTATTTGATAACTTGCATCTGAGTTTTTATTAGATCCAAAATTTTCAACTCTACTAATCCAAGTATCTATTCTATTTGGGAGTTTTTCAGGAAACGCTTTAGCTGTTAGAAAAAAGATTATCAACAGTAAGGTCAATATTAAAAACATCTTAAATAAATGACGTAGCGGAAATCCAGAAATTATAAAAACAACAAACAATGCACTAAAAATTAGAAAAGCTGATGAAAAATTAGCTGGTAGAATTAAAAATATATATGCAAATATTGGAAGCCAAAGAGGAAGTAAAGTTTGAGAAAATTTAGTTTCTGACAACTTTACTTTTGAAAGATATCTAGCGGTATATGTTATTATAATTATAGCTGCAAATGAAGAAGTCTGAAAACCAATTCCAATAATTGGAATATCTATCCACCTACTTGCAGCTGAACCCCCTATCATAGTCCCCTGAGATAATGTATATGCTAATAATGCTAATCCTATTGGAAGAAGAATTATTGACATACCCTTGAACAGTTTAAATGGAATTAATTTCACAGACAACATTAATATAATCCCAAAAAGAAGTACAATTAGATGTTTAACCAAATAGTAAATTGGTGATGAACCATCAACTACATAGGAAAGATATGAGCTAGATGAAAAAACTGTAAAAAAAGAAAACAGAGATAATAGTAATATAATTACTAATAAAACTTTATCACCGAATATTAAACTTTTAGTACTCATCTATAAATTTCTAACAGCATTTTTAAATTGATTTCCTCTATCTTCATAATTATCAAATAAATCGAAACTAGAACATGCTGGAGATAAAAGAACATTTTCTTTTTTCTCTGCAATCTTATTAGCCAATTTAACAGCTTCAGTAATTGACTCTGTTTCAACAATAATTTCTATTACTGGTTTAAATGTTTCAATAATTTTAGCATTATCTATTCCAAGACATATAATAGCTTTTACTTTCTCTCTAACAATTGGAAGTAATTCAGTATAATCGTTTCCTTTGTCTACTCCGCCTGCAATCCATACGGTTGGTGATTTCATTGAATCAAGTGCATAATAAGCAGCATTTACATTTGTAGCTTTTGAATCATTAATATAATTTACTCCTTGGATTTTTAAGAAATTTTCAAGTCGATGTGGAAGACTAGAAAAAGTTAATAGGCTTTCTCTAATAATTTCTTTATCAATTTTAAGCAAATCTGAGACAGTAATTGCTGCCATTGCATTAAGTAAATTATGCCTTCCTTTAAGCGCAAACTCTTCTGTATTGATCATAATAGTTTTTTTTTTGTTAGAAAGAATGTTATTGTCAACTAATACTTGATTTTGATCACTATTTTTAATTCCAAATGAAATTTTATTTACTGGTAATTTTTTATTTTTTAGTATATTAATTAAGGCCTTATCATCTGAATTATAAATTAAATAATCAGACTCATCTTGATTCATTATAATCTTCATCTTAGCATCTACATATTTGATAAAATCATTATCGTATCTATCAAGGTGATCTTCAATAATATTAGTTATAACAGAAATATTTGGTTTAAATTTTTTAATATCATCAAGTTGAAAACTGCTAATTTCTAAGACATAGACTTCTTTATCTCCAGATAGAAGTGTTTTTGAAAAGCTATCACCAATATTTCCGGCTAGACCAACATCTATTCCAGATTTATGAAGTATATGATGAATTAACTTGGTTGTAGTAGTTTTTCCGTTTGTACCAGTAATACATATTTTAAATGAATTTGAATAACTACTTGCAAATTCAATTTCAGAAATTATTGGAATATTAATAGATTTGATTTTTGAAATAATTTCAGAATTATTAGGTATTCCTG
Source organism: Flavobacteriales bacterium (assembly GCA_016777325.1). GTDB lineage: Bacteria > Bacteroidota > Bacteroidia > Flavobacteriales > Flavobacteriaceae > Marisimplicoccus. The sequence continues at coordinate 21,445 of JADHRQ010000005.1, forward strand.
GACTTTTAATAATTAAATCTGAAAATTCAATTTCATTAAAAGTGTGTTTGTTCTCTTCAAATCTGATTGAATTTTTAAGAAATATTGATTTTATATCTTTTTTAATTTTAGAATTGTCAGAAACAAATACATTATGACCTTTTTGGTTTGCTAACATAGCTGCCCCAAATCCACTCTCCCCAGCTCCAAGAATAGTTATATTTTTTATCATCTAATTTTTAATGTTAAGATTGTGATAAGAGCTAAGAATATTCCAATAATCCATAACCTTGAAACTATTTTACTTTCATGATATCCAACTTTCTGAAAATGATGATGAATTGGAGACATTAAAAAAATTCGTTTACCTGTACCTGTTCTTCTTTTAGTTATTTTGAAATAGCTGACTTGAAGAATAACTGATAATGCTTCTAATAGAAAAACTCCACATAAGATTGGTATTAGTAATTCTTTCCTTATTAAAATTGAAATAACTGCAATTAGACCTCCAACTGTCAAGCTTCCAGTGTCTCCCATAAAGACAGTAGCTGGGTATGTATTGTACCAAAGAAAACCTACTAATGAACCTAATAATGCAGCAATAAAGATTGTAATTTCTCCAACTCTAGGTATATACATTATATTGAGATAATCTGAGAAAATTATATTTCCTGAAGTCCATGCAAAAACTCCAAGAGTAAATACAATAATTGCAGACAGACCAGCAGATAAGCCATCTAATCCATCTGTTAAATTATTGGAATTTGAGACTGCAGAGATAATAAATATTATTACTGGAATTAATATTATCCATAATAATCTATCACCATATTTGAATATAGAGTTTGATATTTGACTGTAGTCTAACTCATTATCTTTAAAAAATGGAATAGTTGTCTTAAATGATTTAATTTCTTCAACTTCAGAGTATTCAATTTTATCATTATTTAAATCTTTATCAAATTCAACTATTGTAATATCATTATTTGTTAAAAGAATTAATGCAACAAAAACTCCTAATAATGACTGACCTGCTATTTTAAACTTACCCTTTAATCCTTTTTTATCTTTCTTGAAAACTTTAATATAATCATCAATAAAACCAATAGTTCCAAGCATTAGTGTTGAAAATATTAATATTTGAATATAAATGTTTTCAAGATTAGACATTAGAATTACTGGAATAAGTGTTCCTATTATAATTATTAACCCACCCATAGTAGGAGTTCCTACTTTTCTATCTTCACCATCTAAACCAAGCTCTCTAATATTCTCGCTTATTTGTTTTCTTTTTAAATGATTAATTATTTTTTTTCCAAAAATTATAGATATAATAAGTGATAATAATACTGATACAGCAGCTCTAAAAGATAAATAACTAAATAGACTAGCACCTGGAAAGTTAAATTGACTTTCTAATATTTCGAACAGATAGTATAACATAATTATTTATTAAAAATTTCTTTTGCAATTTTAAAATCATCAAACTTTACTCTCTTATTATTTTTTAGTTCTTGATAATCTTCATGACCTTTTCCTGCTATTAGTACTATATCTCCTTGCATACTTTGCTCTTTTGCTTCTATAATTGCTTTTGATCTCTCTATTTCCACTGTAACTTTATCCGTATTAAATTCTGAAACTCCCTTAATCATATCTTCAATAATTGAATTTGGATCTTCAGATCTTGGATTATCTGAAGTAAATATTACTCTTGAACTTAAATCAGAACAAATTTTACCCATTATTGAACGCTTATCTTTATCTCTATCTCCTCCACATCCAATTACAGTTATAAGATTTTGACTTGATGATTTTATTTTATTTATGGTCGATATCACATTTTCTATAGCATCTGGAGTATGAGCGTAGTCAACGATAACCGTAACTTTATTAGTCGACAAAAAAGATTGTAACCTACCAACTACACTTTCAAGCATACTTATAGCGGTTAATAATTTAATTTTATCAATATTATATAGTTTTCCTACAGAGTATATAGCTAGTAAATTCAAAGCATTAAACTTACCTATTAGCTTTGTCCAAATTTCACTACTTTCTATACTTAGAAGCATTCCATTTAATTGTTGTTCAATTATTCTTGATGAAAAATTTGACTTTGACTTTAATGAATATGAGTATACTCTAGCTGAAGTGTTTTGAACCATATATTTAGCATTTTTATCATCTATATTAATAAGTGCAAAAGCTTTTTTACCTAATCTATCAAACACAATTTTTTTAGTATCTCTATATTCTTTAAATGATTTATGATAATCAAGATGATCATGAGTAAGGTTGGTAAAAATCATTCCCTTAAAATCAAGTCCATAAACTCTTTTTTGAAAAATCCCATGAGACGATACCTCAATAAAACAAACTTGAACACCCTTTTCAATCATTTTTGATAAATGATGATTTAAAGTTATTGGATCAGGAGTTGTGTTTTTTGAAGTTTCAATAAAATCATCATATTCAATATTTATAGTTGAAACTAATCCAGATTTAATATCTAAATCATTATATAATTTATATAAAAGTGATGCAATTGTTGTCTTACCATTTGTTCCTGTAACACCTATCAAATCTATTTTTGAAGATGGAATATCATAAAAATTTGAAGCAATTATTGAAAGTGCTGATTTTGAACAATCAACACATATATAGACTGAATTATTATTTTTAAAATTTTTAGGTAATTTTTCACAGACAATAACAGATGCTCCTTTTTTAAGTGATTGATCAATGTAATCATGGCCATCAATCTTATATCCTTCAATAGCTATAAATAGTGTATTTTTTTCAACATTTCTTGAATCAAAAGTTATTTTTGAAATATCTATATCAGTGTCTCCATAAACTGAATTAATATTTACTTTAAATAATATCTCTTTTAACTTTTTCAAAATAGTATATCCTTTTTACTTATTTCAATTTCAATTGGAATTCTAGTGATAATTTTTTGTGCTACTTTTTTAAATACTGGAGCAGCTACTGAATTACCATAATATCCTTTAGATTTATTTGGTTTATTAATAACTACAATTGCAGAATATTTTGGGTTATCTGCAGGAAAATAACCTACAAAACTTGAAACATAATCTGTCATATCAGAAGCATATCCTGTCTGACTTGTTCCAGTTTTTCCTGCAATTTTAATATTTTCATCATATATATTATTTGCTGTTCCCCATGGTTTTTCAACCACATTCTTTAACATTAATTGAACTGATTTTAGTGTTTCCTCTGAGCAGATAGAAGGCATAATCACCTCTCTATCTATCTTATAAACTGGCTCTTGACCAAATGCACCAATACTTTTAATAAAGCTAGGTTTAACCATCTCTCCATTGTTTGCAACCGCATTATAAAACGTGAGTGTTTGTAGCGGTGTCATACTAACTCCATAACCAAAAGCCATCCAAGGAAGGGAAAGTCCACTCCAATCTTTATCTGAAGGGTGTGGAATTTTAGGTTTACCTTCTCCCTCTATATCTACATTAATCTTTTGATTAATTTTCATATTAATTAATCTGTCTACAAATCTTTCTGGATTATCTTTGTAATTATCATAAATCATCTTGACTATTCCAGTATTCGAGGAAACCTCAAAAGCTCTAGAAATTGGAATTATTCCATAACCCCTCCTATTAGAATCTTTAACTTCCTCATTATAGAATTTAAGCACTCCATTACCAGTGTCAACAGAGTCTGTTGGACTTACCACACCATCTTCCAAAGCAGCTATTAGACTCATTAATTTAAATGTTGAACCTGGTTCTTGACTCTCCCATATACCATAATTGATTTTTTCATAATACTTACCCTCAGAGGTTCTTCCCAAATTTGAAATAGCCTTGACCTTTCCAGATTTAGTCTCCATTAAAATCATTGTTCCATGATCAGCTTCATATTTTTCTAATTGATATAACAATTCATGATGAACCATATCCTGTATTTGCGTATCGATGGTAGTATGTACATCATAACCTGGAACAGGTTTTCTTTTATAATTAACTGTCATAGGCTTCCATTGGCCATCAGCAATTTTTTGCATTAATCTTAGACCACTTTTTCCAGAAAGATATTTTGAGTAAGCACCTTCAAGTCCAATTCTCTTATATTTTCCATCAAGTAACTTTTCGTAACCTATTGTTCTTTCTGCAACTTTCCCTAAATGACTTTGTCTAGTATGCTGCTCTTTAACTATCAATCCTCCTTTATATATTCCTTGATTAAAAATTGGGAATGACTTAATTTTATTTACATCTATAATTGATAAATTCTTACCTATTAATAAATATCTATTATTATCTATTCTTGCATTTTTAAGTTGGTTAAGAAAATATTCTTGAGTAGTATTAAAATATGCTGACAACTCTTTAGATAAGTCTAAAATATTATCAGAATAAATCCTTGATGAAGGTGTTTTTGAATCCCATCTTAATTCATATTTAACTACAGTTGACACTATTAAGTCACCATTATCTGAATAAATATTCCCCCTTGGTGATTCAACTTCAATATTCTTTACCGTTTCGATTGTAGATTTAGTAATTGATTCAACTTCAATATTTTGTAAATAGAAAATCTTACCGATTAAAAAAAATGAAAATAATAGAGACAAAAAGAATATTATATTCATTCTATTAGCTATACTATTATTTGATTTACTCATTTTAATCTTTAATTATTAGTTTAATAGGTTGATATTTTGATATTGACAGACCGACATCTTTTAATCTAGATGTAACTTTAGATTCCATCTTAACATTCATTAAATCTAATTTTGTAGAAACTGAAACACTATTAAAAGTATTAACTTCTTTATTAAGCTTTGTTATTAAAAATATTTTTTGATCCGCACTATGACTACTATATATTGTTAACATGAGTAAAACCGAAACAAACAATAGCATCCTCCAATTCTTCAAAGAATCTTTTCCAGCTAAAAAATCAATATTGACAAATGATAAAAAATTTTTCATATTCTTTCTGCTATTCTAAGTTTTGCGCTTCTTGATCTATTGTTAATTAAAATTTCATTTTCTGAAGGTGTTATCATCTTACCTACTTTAACTAAATTCAATCTTTTATTTCCATACAGATCAGAAGATGCCTCTTTCCTAGATCCTCCATTTTGTATGAATTTTTTTACTAACCTATCCTCAAGAGAGTGATAAGAAATGCACACTAATCTTCCACCTTTTTTTAAATACTGAGATGATTTATCCAATAAGGCCTTTATTACTTCTAGCTCATCATTAACTTCAATTCTAATTGCTTGAAATATTTTAGCAAAAAATTTATTTTCTTCTTTTTTATTAGTGAGAGGTGATAGGATTTTTTTTAGATCATTAGTGGATTTAATCTCTTTAATTATTCTTTGAGAAGTTATAATATGACTTATTTTTCTATAATTTTTGAGTTCTCCAAAATTTTTAAAAATATACTCTAACTGATCTGTTTTAAAATTATTCACTACTTCTTTAGCATCAGTTTTTTGAGAATTATTCATTCTCATATCAAGTTCTGAATTAAATCTTGTTGAAAAACCCCTACTTTCATTATCAATTTGATGTGATGATATTCCAAAATCTGCAAGCAATCCATCAATTTTATTAATTTGAAAATAGTTTAAGTAGTTGTTTAAATATTTAAAATTTGATTTAACAAGATTTAATCTCTTGTCTAATATTCTGTTTTCAATTGCATCTTGATCTTGATCAAATGCAATTAACCTTCCTTTTGAATTTAGATTATTTAAAATCTCTTTAGAATGACCTCCTCCTCCAAAAGTTGCATCTACATATATTCCACTTGGGTTGATTTTTAATCCAATGATAGACTCTTCAAGAAGAACTGGTTTATGATACATTTTCATCTTTTTTATCACCCATTACTTCCTCTGCTAGATTTCCAAAATCTATTTTTGCATCATCTATTGCGTTTTCATAAGAATGTTTATCCCATATTTCAAGAATATTTACTGCAGATGAAACAACTATTTCTTTAGAGATTTTAGCGTGAGATATTAAATCTTTTGGAATTAAAATTCTTCCTGACATGTCAATTTCAATCTTTCTAACACCAGCTGTAAATCTTCTTATAAAGTCTATATTTTTTTTATTAAATCTATTTAGCTTATTAATCCTAAGCATTAAATCATCCCACTCCTTTGATGGATACAACTCTAAACAAGAATTGAATACTGCTCTTTTTATTACAAAACCATTTTTTAATTTATCGGACAATTGTTTCTTTAGCGAAACTGGAAGCATGATTCTTCCCTTTTCATCAGCTTTACATTCGTATGTCCCTATGAAGTGTTGCATTAATTGGTTGCTTTACTCAAATATAAAATTTATTTACCACTTTTTACCACTTTTTACCACTTTGTTAATAAGTTATTCGAATACAATCTATAATATTGATTATCAACAAAATAGATTGTAAAAAAAAAAGGTTATTCTTTATGCATATATTTGCAAACAAGTCAATAACTATGGAAAAAGAGTTGATCAAAGAAGAAGGGTTTAGTTACATCGAAAAAGGAGAAGGAAGGCCTATAATTATTTTACATGGATTGATGGGAGGATTAAGCAACTTTCAAGGGGTTTTTGAATACTTTCAACTTAATAATTATAAGGTAATTATCCCTGAACTACCAGTTGACAGCTCACCTATTTTAAAAACAAATGTTGCTACTTTTTCAAAATTTGTGAAAGAATTTATTGAATTTAAAAACCTAAAAGATGTAATTTTATTAGGGAATTCATTAGGCGGCCATGTAGGATTACTTTTTACAAGAGATTATCCTGAGTTAGTAAGTGGCTTAATAATAACCGGTAGCTCAGGTCTTTATGAGAAGTCACTGATTGGAGATGGATATCCAAAAAGAGGTAATTATGAATATATCCAGACTAAAGCTGAAGAGGTATTCTATGATCCTAAAGTAGCTACTAAAGAAATAGTTGATGAAGTTTTTGCAAGTGTTAATGATCGTGAAAAACTAATCAGAACATTATCTTTAGCAAAAAGTGCAATCAGGCACAATATGGCCGATGACCTTCCTAAAATGGAAACAAAAACTTTAATTATATGGGGAAGACAAGATGTTGTTACTCCACCAAATGTTGCAGAGGATTTTAATTCTTTACTTCCAAATTCAGATCTAATATGGATTGATAAATGTGGACATGCTCCTATGATGGAACATCCAAAAGATTTTAACGAAATAATGGAAAATTGGCTTTTAAAGAATAAATTATAATCAATTCGATTATGAAAATTATTAATTCAGTTTTTGAAAAAAGCAGTAAAACCATTGGTCAATGTCCAAATAAAAACCTACCTGAATTTGCTTTTGTAGGCAGATCAAATGTAGGGAAATCATCACTCATAAATTCGTTGTTAAACAATAAATCAATTGCTAAAATTTCCTCCAAACCAGGAAAAACATTGCTAATAAATCATTTTAGAATAAATGATAAACTTTTTATTGTTGACCTTCCAGGATATGGGTATGCTACTGTTTCAAAAAAAATAAAAGAAGATATTAAAAAAATACATGAAAATTATTTCAAGTTAAGAAAGGAACTATTATACACTCTACTTCTTATTGACATAAGACATGATATTCAAAAAAAAGATGTTGAATTTATGGAGTTCTTAATCAGCAACTATTGTCCTTTTGTAATAATTTTTACAAAATCTGATAAATTAAAAAACAATCAATTAGAGAAACAGGTTGAAAATTTAAAAAAACAACTTTCTAAGTATTGGGAAGATTTCCCTAAAATGTTTATTACTTCTTCTAAGACTAAAATGGGGATTAGTGAAATTCACAGCTTTATCGAATCCTCCTTAAAAGAATACGCTATTTAGATTGATCTGAAATTCTCTTTTCAAATTCAACACAAAAATCTTCAATCAAGTTTACTAAGTTTTCTTCACCTGTGGCCTTAAATATAGATTGTTTCATTGATAAAAAAGTTTGAAGAGTAAAAGTTTTCATTTCATCAACAGGCATTTCTTTTGTCCAAAGATCCATTTTTAAAGTCTCTTTTTTTTTACTATCCCAAAAAGAGAGAAGCATAGCTTTTGAAGACTCGTCTAACATACCACCATCTGGAGCTGACCATGAAATTTGTTCAGGTATATTATTGTCATCCAATTTCACCTTAATTGTTATTTCTGTTTCTTTCATTTAACTTTTTTAAACACTAGATTTGTACAAATATAAAATTTAATATTAGTTGATGAAATATCCTGAAAAAGTTTCAAAACATATAGTTGGTTGGATAGATAATTATCTTAATAAAAGTAAAATGAAAGGCTTTGTAGTTGGTGTTTCTGGAGGAATAGACTCAGCATTGACATCAACTCTATGCGCTGAAACTGGAAGGAATGTTCTTTGTATTGAAATGCCTATCAATCAAGGAAAAGATCAAGTTTCAAGATCTAAAAAACATATTGAATGGCTTAAAAAAAAATACTCAAATGTAGGTTCGATGACGATTAGCTTAGATAAAACTTTTGATTCATTTGTAGATTCTATTCCTAAAGTTAAATCTCCAGAAAATGAACTAAGTTTAGCTAATACGAGATCTAGATTGCGAATGGTTACATTATATTATTTTTCGGCATTAAAAAAATATATTGTTGTAGGCACAGGAAACAAGGTTGAAGATTTCGGTATTGGATTCTACACTAAGTATGGAGATGGAGGTGTAGACATAAGCCCAATTGCAGATTTGTTAAAATCTGATGTTTATTCTTTGGCTAAATTTTATAATATCAATGATGAAATTATAGAAGCAATACCAACTGACGGACTTTGGAATGATAATAGAAACGATGAAGATCAAATTGGAGCTTCATATGAAGAACTTGAAAAATCAATGGAATTAGCTAACAAATTAGATTATGAACTATCAAAGAGAGAAAATGAAGTTTTAAAAATTTATAAAACATTAAACTCTTTAAACAGACATAAAATGCTGCCAATACCAGTTTGTAAGATTCCAAAGGATTATCTTAGATAAATTGAAAAAGTTAAAAATCTTAATTATTGACTCAAATCCAATTATTAATATTGGGTTTAAATCTATATTTAAAAACTCAGTAATGTTTGAGGTATCTGCATATTCCAATAACAAAAATGAAATTAATGAGATAATGAATCAACAAGAAATTGATCTAGTTATATCTGAAATTAATTATAAAGATGGAAATGTAAAAGATGTTTTAAAATTACTCAAGAAAAAAGAGATTAACGTCCCTTTAGTAATATTTACTTCTGAATCAAATAAAAATAAATCTGTTGACCTATTGAAATTTGGAGCTTCAGGATTTATTACAAAAAATTTAAGAAAAAAAACAATAAAAGATGTTATTCAAGATGTTGCTTTGACAAAATATGAATCAAAAAATTTAGATAAGTTCACAAGACTTAAGAACAGATTTAGCTATGATTATAATACAGAAAAATTAAATAGTCTTTCAAAACGTGAACTAGAAGTTTTAAATTTATTCTTAAGAGGAAAAAGAAATATTGAAATTTCTGAAAAATTAAATATTAATCAAAAAACAGTAAATACTTATATAACAAGAATTATGAAAAAGCTGGAGGTTAATTCGAAAACTGATTTGTACTTACTGGCAAGGAAACACATTAAACAACCCTATTAAGTTTGGCTGAAAGTACTTTTTTAAGCTTATAATAGCTCATTACTTGTTCTAAAATATCTTTTTTATTGTCTTCTTTTTGAAACCCCTGCAGCTCAATAATTTTTTTATCGATTAAAAATCTTCTCATATTTAATATTGTTTCATTTACAAGTTGACTTAATTCACTGCCAATTTTTTTAACATAAATATTTTTTCTTTCCCAATCGTGTAATTGATACTTCTCATCATTGATTAAAATGTCAGATACAATTTTACTAGAACTAGAGTCTAAATCATTTATAAAGTTCTCAATTGATAGAGTTGTTCCATTATTAAATCCATTTATTAGTTTATTGAAAATATCCTTAAATGGAGAGTGAGTAAATTCTATTTCATCTTGCTGAAGATCTAGGTATATTTTTTCAAATACTTTAGATCTAATTTCTTTTTTAGTCTCGAGCACCTTTCCATTTTCATCCTTACTAAGTCGCGTATCTTCAAATAAAATTTCTTCAGCACCATATTTTAGTAGTATACTAATAATCTGTCTTTCAAGTTGATAGATATAACTTGATGTATTCTCGTTTTTAGAGCTTTGAACTTTAACAATTTTTTTTCCGTATAATTTTCTAGATGATTTTTTTAATGATTTACTATTCTCAATACTAGCAAAAGATCTGAAAAGTGAAGCTTCATCAATTTTTAAAATAGATGATAATTTTTTTATATAAATTTCCTGCTTTAATGAGTCTGGAATCAGTGAAATTGATTTAAGAATGTTTTTTATTAAAGCTACTTTTTTATCTTCATCATTATGAAAGTCAGAATTAATGTCGAGTTTAAAATCAATAAAATCTTTTGATTCTTTTTCAACGTAATCTAACATAAAATCCTTTTTATTTTTTTTTACAAAACTATCAGGATCTTCTCCATCTGGGAAAGAACAAATTTTAACATTTAAACCTTCTTCTAAGATCATATCAATACTCCTTAATGAGGCTGAAAGACCAGCCTGATCTCCATCAAATAATATTATAATATTTGAAGTAAGTCTTTTAATTAAAATAATTTGATCTTTAGTAAGAGATGTTCCAGATGAAGCTAATACATTTTTAATTCCATGTTCGTGAAGTTGGATTACATCCATATATCCTTCAACTAACAAACAGACATCATCTCTTACTATAAATTGTTTTGATTCATATATCCCATATAATGTCTTACTCTTATTATAAATTTTACTTTCAGGAGAATTAATATACTTCGCTATCTTTTTAGTTGAATCAACTATTCTTCCACCAAAACCTACAATTCTTCCTGCTATACTTTTAATTGGGAAAATTATCCTTCCTCTAAACCTGTCAATCTTTTTATCAGCAGTGGATAGTATCAGCCCAGTTTCTTCAAGAAAATTATCAGAATACCCCTTATTTGAAGCACTCTTATAAAATTCATTCTGCGAATCATGACTATAACCTAAACTAAAATTTTGAATAGTGGACTTGGATAGCCCTCTATTTATAAGATATTTTTTTATTATATCATTTTTCGAATATATTTCCTCAAAATAAGACAATGCATAGGAGTTTATTATAAATAAAGATTCTCTTTCGTTTCTTTCTTCAATATTTTCAGCACTTTCTGCAGTTTCAATTATTTCAATATTATATTTATTAGCAAGGTACCTTATAGACTCAGGATAATTAAACTGTTCATGTTCCATTAAAAATGCAATTACATTTCCTCCTTTACCTGAACTAAAATCTTTCCAAATTTGCTTTGAAGGAGAAACAATGAAACTTGGAGTTTTTTCATTTGTAAAGGGACTAAGACCTTTAAAATTAGCACCAGTTTTTTTTAGAGCAATGAAGTCAGAAATCACTTCTTCAACTCTAGAAAACTCAAAAACCTTATCTATTGTATCCTTACTTATCAATTCAATGTATTTAATGTTAATATAATAAATTAATACTTTCGATCAATTATATAATCCAACAGAATTTTAATTGATTCTTTTGACTCATTATCTGGAAATTTTTTGAGTAAATTAATAGCACTATTCTTATACTCAAGCATTTTATTATGGGAATATTCGAAACCTTTGTATTTAATTATAAATTCATTAACCAATTTCTTGTCGGCCATAGTGTACTTTTTCTTTTTTAGAATAGCTTTTATTGTTTTTTTATCTTGATAATTTGACTGTTGAATTGAAAAAATTAATGGCAAAGTGATTTTTTGAGATTTTAAATCTGTCTTTGTGGGTTTGCCAATTCTCTTAGTTGTAAAATCAAAAAGGTCGTCTTTAATTTGAAATATTATTCCTAAACAATTACCAAAATTTTCAATGTCATTTAAATCTTTATTTCCTGAAGAAATTGAACCTAATTTACAACAACACGAAAAAAGTGATGCAGTTTTTTTTGATATCAAAAGAATGTAATCTTCTTCACATAAATTAAAATTTTTAGATTTCTGAATCTGAAATAACTCACCTTCAGAAATTTCTTTAACTGCTGTTGAAACTTCATTTAATAAGTCATAATCTTTATTTTCAGTTGATAGAAGTAGGGCTTTTGATAAAAAAAAATCTCCAACGAGAACTGAGATTTTATTCTTCCATAAAGCATTTATTGTAAAAAAACTACGTCTTATGTTACTGTCATCTATTATATCATCATGAATCAATGAAGCAGTATGAATTAGTTCTACAAGATTAGCAGCTCTGTAGGATTTTTCATTTAAAGATCCTTTTGAAAACATTTTAGCAAAAAGCAAAACAAGAATAGGTCTAATTTGCTTACCTTTTCTATTAAGAATATAAATTAGGATAAGATCTAAAAGTTTAACTTTTGAAGAAACTGAATTATAGAATTGTTTTTCAAAAATTTTTAATTCTTGAGTAATTGGTTTTTTTATTTTTTCCGTGATCTTCAAACCTTATTTAAATAATCATCATTGCATCGCCATATGAAGAAAATTTATATTTCTTTTTCATAGCTTCCTTGTATGCCTTCATGATAAAATCCTTATCACCAAAAGCCGCAACCATCATTAGTAGTGTTGATTTCGGTGTATGAAAATTAGAAATCATTGAATTAGCAATCGAGAAATCAAATGGTGGATATATAAATTTATGAGTCCAACCATTGTAAGGATTTAAAGTACCAAATGATGAAACAGAACTCTCAAGCCCCCTCATTACTGTTGTACCAACTGCACATATTTTTTTATTATTTTTTAATGCATTATTAATTATGTCAGCTGATTCTTGTTTAATAATTAGTTCTTCTGAGTCCATCTTATGCTTAGAAAGATCCTCAACATCAACAGTGCTGAATGTTCCAAGACCAATATGTAATGTGATTTCTGGAAGAAGCACTCCTTTAATCTCTAATTTTTTTAGTAAATGTTTTGAAAAATGAAGACCAGCTGTTGGAGCTGCAACAGCTCCTTCATTTTTTGCATAAATTGTTTGAAACCTTTCTTTATCTTGAGGCTCAACAGGTCTATCTATATACTTTGGCAAAGGAGTTTCACCAAGTTCCTGTAGTTTAGCCCTAAATTCATCATATGGACCGTCAAAAAGAAACCTTAATGTTCTTCCTCTTGAAGTAGTATTATCAATAACCTCGGCAACTAAACTTTCATCTTCTCCAAAATACAATTTATTACCAATTCTAATCTTTCTTGCAGGGTCAACTAGAACATCCCAAAGTCTTTGATCTTGATTAAGTTCTCTTAGGAGAAAAACCTCAATTCTTGCACCAGTTTTTTCTTTATTACCAAATAATCTAGCAGGAAAAACTTTGGTATTATTTAGAACAACAACATCTCCATCATCAAAAAAATCAATAATATCTTTAAAAACTAAATGCTCTATTGTTTGTTCTTTTCTATTTAAGAGCATTAGCTTACATTCGTCCCTTTCGTCCGAAGGATATTGAGCAATATATTTATCAGGTAATTTATATTCAAAGCTAGATAATTTCATCATAAAATATTTGGTGAGCAAATATAACCTTCTGAAACCCCGAAAGTCAAGTAATTAGGTAATTATTTTTCAGAAATATTAAACCCCACTGATTTAAGATCATTCCAAAAATTTGAATAAGACTTAGATACAACCTCTGGATTATTGATCATTAGTGGATTAATTAAAGATAATGGAGCAAAAGACATAGCCATCCTATGGTCATTATATGTGTCTATAGTAATGCCTGATTTTAATTTAGAATTATTTTTTAAAGTAATTGATTGATCTGACACTTTAACTCTATCTACATCAAATTTTTGTATCTCTTTTTTAAGTGCCATTAATCTATCTGTTTCCTTTATTTTTAAGGTATGTAAACCCTTTAAATTACAATCTACACCGAGACCTAGACAAGTAACTATAATAGTTTGAGCTAAGTCCGGGTTATCCTCAAGATTAATTGAAATGATATCAGGAAGTTTAATATTATTTTTTTTTAAGTGAATTTTATTATCTCTGAAACTTGTTTCAACACCAAATTTTCTATATATATTTTCAACTCTAGAGTCACCCTGAATACTTTTTTTAAAAAATGTTGAAATAGTTATTTCTGAATGATCAGACAAAGCGACTAAACTATAAAAATAAGACGCTGAACTCCAATCAGATTCTACAGTTTGATCTAAAATACTATTAGCTACAAAAGGTTTTACAATAATTTTATTTGACTGAATAATTACCTCACCTCCTAATCTTTCAATCAATATTTTTGTCATTTTAATATAAGGTAGAGAAGTAATTTTTGTAGATAAATTAATTTTCAATCCATCCCTTAAAGAAACACCTAACATCATTAAAGAAGATATGTATTGAGAGCTTACGTTTGCAGGCAAACTGACTAGATTATTGGTTATCAGCTTACCTTTAAGCTTAATAGGTGGATACCCCTCACTTTCAAGATATTCAATCTCAGCGCCTATATTATTTAAAGCATCAACTAAAATTGAAATAGGTCTTTGTTTCATTCTTTCAGAACCAGTTAAAATTTTTGAAGAATTGATAAGTGATGAATAATACGAAGTTAAAAATCTCATAGCAGTTCCTGCGTGACCAATATCAATTTTCTCATCTTCTGATTTTAAAGCAGAAATCATTGTATTAGTATCATCTGAATCTGATAGGTTAAAAATTTTAAAAAAAGAAGTATATGCCCTTAAAATAAGTAACCTATTAGATTCACTTTTAGATCCACTAATTTTTATTTCACCTTTAATGCTTCTTTCTCGTTTTGATATTAAATACACTATTGAAGTTTAGTATTTGACTTATGTCTATTCGAGTCTCGCTCTGTTTTTTTATCTAAATTTAACTGAAATGATCTTTCAAGATCTATTCCAGTTTGATTAGCAAGACAAATTAAAACAAAAAGTACATCAGATAATTCGTCAGCTAAATTTTCAGTATTATCATCTTTTTTTGAACTTTGCTCACCATATTTTCTTGCTATAATTTTAGCTACCTCACCTACTTCTTCTGATAAAATTGCCATATTTGTTAATTCATTAAAATATCTCACTCCATGAAGATTTATCCAATCATCAACCTTTTTTTGAGCTTTTTTTAAATCCATAATTAGTTATTTTTATTTAGCATTTTCCACAATCCTTCTTTTAGTTCAGAAACTCCGAAAGTATTAATAGATGATATAATAAAAAAAGGAATCGACTTAAATTCTTTTTTTAAAATTACTTCAAATTCTTTAATCAATTCATCATCCATTAAATCACACTTACTAAAAGCTATCATGAAATCCTTATCAGCCAGTTCAGAATTATATTTAATAAGTTCCTTTCTTAAAATATTAAAATCCTTTTTAACATCCTTAGAGTCAACAGGAATCATAAAAAGAAGAATAGAATTTCTTTCAATATGTCTTAAAAAATAGTGACCAAGACCTCGCCCCTCACTAGCACCCTCAATTATTCCAGGAATATCTGCCATTATAAATGATCTGTAGTCTGACATAGCTACTATGCCTAAATTTGGCTTAAGAGTTGTAAACTCATAATCTGCAATTTTTGGTTTTGCATCTGATAAAACAGATAGTAGAGTTGACTTTCCAGCATTAGGGTATCCAACAAGACCAACATCAGCTAGGACCTTTAATTCTAGCGTTATTTGAAGTTCCTCTCCTGGAAGACCTGCTTGTGAATATCTTGGAGTTTGATTTGTTGGAGATTTAAAGTGGAAATTTCCACGACCTCCTTTTCCTCCTTTTAAAAGAATTATTTCTGTTTTTTCTTCATTTACTTCAAAGAAAACATCATCAGTGTTTGTGTCTTTTATTATAGTTCCTAGAGGAACATCTACAATTACGTCTTCACCACTAATTCCAGATTTTCTTGAACCACCCCCATCTCCTCCATTACCTGCTTTAAAATGTTTTTTAAATCTAAAACTTTGAAGTGTCCAGAGATTAGCATTTCCTCTTACAATAATATTTCCTCCATGGCCGCCATCACCCCCATCAGGGCCTCCCTTGGGTACATATTTTTCTCTTCTCAAGTGAGTAGAGCCTCTGCCACCCTTTCCTGAGCGTATAGTAAGTTTTACATAATCTACAAAGTTGTCAACAATCATAAAACCTTAGATTAAACTATCGATAAGATTAAACAATCTTGAAGTAATATCATCAACAGAACCCTTACCGTCAACTGAATAAAATTTGTCTTGATTTTTATAAAAATTAATAAGTATTGAAGTCTTATTATTGTACTCATTAAATCTATTCTTAATTTTATCTACATCTTGATCATCAGATCTATTTGTAATTTTTCCTCTTTCGAGTAATCTTGATATTAACTCATCTTCACTAACATCAAGTGCAATTGTAGCATTTATATTAAGATTTATTGATTCTAAAAAAAAATCAAGTGACTCAGCTTGATTTAACGTTCTGGGAAAGCCATCAAAAACATATCCTTTAACATCTTTATTTAACAAAACTTCATTTTCAAGCATTTTAATTGTAACAGTATCAGGAACTAAATCTCCATTGTCTAAATAAGATTTAGCTTCTAAACCAAGCTTAGTTTTAGTAGTAATATTTTTTCTAAATAAATCTCCAGTAGAAATATGATATAAATCATATTTATTCTTTAAGAAATCTGCTTGAGTTCCTTTGCCTGAACCTGGTTTTCCAAAAATTATAATGTTAAACATAGGCACAAATATATTTAAAATGTTTCTTATTCTTTACTGTCTTTAAAGTAATGCTTATTTTTGATCAATGTTAAGAGAAAATAGAATAATTGGAATATTAGGTGGAGGACAACTTGGTAAGATGATTCTGGATGTCTCTAACAGATGGGATCTTAAAGTATATGTGCTAGACCCAGACATTAACTGCTCATCTAGTAAATTATGTTCTAAGTTTTTTAAGGGTGATTTAATGGACTATGATACTGTAGTTGAATTTGGTAAAAATGTTGATTTAATTACTATTGAAATAGAGAATGTTAATGTTGAAGCATTAAAACTCCTTGAGTCACAAGGAAAAAAAGTTTATCCTCAACCTAATGTAATTGAAATAATTCAAGATAAATCAAAACAAAAGGAGTTCTATAGAAATAATGAAATACCTACTTCATTTTTCAAAAGTTGTAATGGAATTGAAGAGGTGAAAAATTTATTAAAGATTGGAAAGATATCTTTTCCTTTTATCTGGAAAGCATCCAAAATGGGTTATGACGGTTATGGAGTTAATAAAATATCTAATCATAAAGATCTAGAAAAATTAAATGATTGTCATTGTATTATTGAAGATTTGATCTCAATAAAAAAAGAACTCTCCGTTATGGTTGCCTCTAGGGAATCAGGAGAGATAGCCAATTACCCTGCAGTTGAAATGGAGTTTAATAAAATATCTAATCAGGTAGAATATATTTTATCTCCTGCTCAAATTTCAAATGAATTAAAGATAAAAGCTGAAAAACTTGCTACAATTGTTGCGGAAAAATTTAAAATATTTGGAATAATTGCTGTTGAAATGTTTTTAACCTCTGACAATGAACTTCTGGTAAATGAAGTTGCCCCAAGACCTCATAATAGTTATCATTTTTCAATTGAAGGTTCTCATACAAGTCAGTTTGAACAATTTTTAAGAGCAATTTTAGATGTACCGCTAGGAAGTACTGATATTTTAATGAATTCCGTAATGGTTAATTTAGTTGGCGAAAAAGATTCTAGGGGGATAGTAGCTTACAAAAATTTTGAGCAAATTATTGGTATAGAAGGAGTTAATCCTCATATTTACGGTAAAATTGAAACTAAGCCTAATAGGAAAATGGGGCATGTAACTATAATTAACGAAGATATTAGTAAAGCTAAAACATTAGCTAAAAAAATTAAAGAAACTGTAATAATAACAACCAAATGAATAAAGTAGCAATTATAATGGGTAGTAAATCTGACTTAGATGTAATGAGTGAGGCAATTGAAATTTTAAAATCTTTTGGCATTAAAACAGAACATGATATTGTTTCAGCTCATAGAACTCCAAATAAAATGATTGAATATGCTACAAATGCCGAATTAAATGGAATAAAAGTTATTATTGCAGGTGCTGGAGGTGCGGCTCATCTGCCTGGAATGGTAGCCTCAATTACAAGCCTTCCAGTTATTGGTGTTCCTATAAAATCCAGAAATTCAATTGATGGATGGGATTCCATCCTCTCAATTCTACAAATGCCAGGTGGTGTTCCAGTTGCAACAGTTGCATTAAATGGATCCAAAAATGCGGGAATTCTTGCAGCACAAATCATTGGATCTTTTGACTCTGATATTTCAAAAAAGGTAAAAGAATTTAAGAAAGATCTTGAAAATAAAGTTTTAGAGAGTAGTAATGATTTAAAGAAAAAATCCTAGTCTTTAATCCAGTCTTTATAACCTTTTTTATAATTATATATAACTTTAAACCCTAAAGATTTCATAATATGACTAGCCTTTCTGCTTTTATTACCAGAAGCACAATAAATCAAATACTCTCTTTTTTTATCAAGTTTTTCTAGACTATCAATAAACTCTCTTTTTTGAAAGTCTAAATTAAAAGAAGTTTTAATATTTCCTTTTTTAAATTCTTTGTCTGTTCTAACATCAATTACAGTTACTTCATTATTTAATAAATTCTTAACCTGCTGTTTGTCTATGTCTTGAATAACATAAGATTGAAAAAAAACTAATAGCGTATAAAAAAAAAGTTTTAACATTTAATGAACATTATTATTATTATTTTCAATATTACATATTTTTGCTAAAACTTTTAAATGTTCAAGGAAAACTTTTCGAATAGACATATTGGACCAAACAGTTCTGAGTTAGAAGTTTTACTTAAAGCTATTGGTGTAGAATCTGTTGAAGAACTATTAAATCAAACGATTCCTGACAACATTCGTCTTAAGAAAGATTTAGACATCCCAGAGGGTATAAGTGAAATGGAGTTTTTAAAAGAAATTAAAAAACTTTCATATTTAAATAAAAATTTCAAAACATATATTGGACTGGGGTATCACGATACCTTTACTCCTTCTGTAATTCAAAGAAATATTCTTGAAAATCCGGGATGGTATACCGCATACACTCCCTACCAGCCAGAAATTGCTCAGGGAAGACTTGAAGCATTGTTGAACTTTCAAACAATGATTTGCGATTTAACAAAGATGGAAATTGCAAATGCATCACTATTAGATGAGGGAACTGCTGCTGCTGAAGCTATGATTATGATGTTTAACAATAGATCAAAAAATCAAAAATCAATTGATGAAAGAAAGTTTTTTGTTGATTCTAATATTCTACCTCAAACACTATCTGTTCTTGAAACTAGGGCTAATCCTCTTAATATTGAATTAATTCTTGGAGACATAATGAATATTTCTGAAAATGAGTTTTTTGGATGTATTATCCAATACCCTGGAAGAGAAGGAAATTTAATTGATATTGATAAACTATTATCTAATATTCAAAATGATGAATTAAAAATTATTCTTGCAGTTGACTTGATGTTAATGGTAACTGTAGAACCCCCACCGCCAGATAAAATTGATGTAGTAGTTGGCACTACTCAAAGATTTGGAATACCATTAGGATATGGTGGCCCTCATGCAGCATTTTTTGCAACTAAAGAAAAATATAAAAGAAATATTCCAGGAAGAATTATTGGTGTTACTAAAGATATTGATGGAGATCATTCTTTAAGAATGGCTTTACAAACAAGGGAGCAACATATCAAAAGAGATAGAGCTACTTCTAATATTTGTACAGCTCAAGTTTTGCTTGCAGTTATGGCTGGAATGTATGCTGTATATCATGGTCCTAAGGGATTAAAAAATATCTCAAATTCGATACATTTAAAGGCAGTTTATTTATACAATAAAATTTCTAGCATTGGGATTCCTGTTAAATATTCTAAATTCTTTGACACTATTACACTTGAATGTAGTACTCAAGAAATAAGTAAAATTGCATTATCAAAAAATATAAACTTTTGTGAATTAATTGAGAATCAAATCTCTATTTCAGTAAATGAAAAAACAGACATTGAAGATTTAAATAAAATTATATCAGTCTTTGAAGATTATTTAGGTCAAAAATCAAATAAAATTGATTTTCCAAATAACCCAATGATAGATAATATTAGAAAATCTGAAATTTTAATTCACCCTGTTTTTAACTCCTACCATTCGGAAACATCTTTAATGAGATATATCAAATCTCTTGAAAATAAAGACTTATCTCTTACTCAATCAATGATTTCCCTTGGATCATGTACAATGAAATTAAATGCTGCATCAGAAATGATTCCATTAAGTTGGTCAGAATGGAATTCGATACACCCATTTGTACCTAAAGATCAAGCTGCAGGATATCATAAAGTTATTAGTAAACTTGAAGCATTTTTATCAGAGATAACAGGCTTTTCGGCTACATCATTACAACCCAACTCTGGTGCACAAGGAGAATATAGTGGTCTGATGGTAATAAAATCATATCTGAATAAAATAGGAGAAAGTCATCGAAATATTTGTTTAATTCCTTCTTCAGCTCACGGAACTAATCCTGCATCAGCAATTATGGCTGGTTTAAAAGTTGTCGTTATTGGAACAGATGAAAAAGGAAATATAGATATTGAAAATCTTAAAATAAAAGTTGCTGAGCATAAAGATAATTTAGCAGCTTTAATGATTACTTATCCTTCTACGCATGGAGTATTTGAATCAGAGATTCAATTTATTAATCAGCTTATTCATGATAATGGAGGGCAGGTTTACATGGATGGAGCAAATATGAATGCTCAAGTTGGACTTACTAGTCCAAAAATAATTGGCGCAGATGTTTGTCACTTAAATCTTCATAAAACATTTTCAATACCACATGGAGGAGGTGGGCCAGGTGTTGGACCAATTTGTGTTGCTGAGCATCTCAAAGACTTTCTACCTTCAAATCCTGTGATTCCAACAGGAGGAAAAGATCATATAAAGGCAATATCCTCTGCACCGTGGGGCTCATCATTGGTTTGTTTAATTTCTTATGGATATATCAGGATGCTAGGAAGATCAGGTATAAAACAATCTACAGAGCTTGCCATTGTTAATGCAAATTATATGAAGACTAGACTTGAAAAAAACTTCACAATTCTTTATAGTGGTGAAAATGGAAGATCTGCTCATGAATTTATAATTGATTGCAGAGAGTTTAAGAAATATGACATAGAGGTTATTGATATTGCTAAAAGATTAATTGATTATGGATTTCATGCACCAACAGTATCATTTCCAGTGCCAGGAACAATGATGATAGAGCCAACTGAAAGTGAAAATTTAACTGAACTCGATAGATTTTGTGATGCACTTAATTCAATCTATTTAGAGATTACATCTAATGATGAATCAGATAGAGAAATGTTGAAAAATTCTCCACATACTCTCAAGATGATAACGTCTAGTAATTGGGACTACAATTACTCTCGAGAAGATGCATCATTTCCAAAGAGTTATTTAAAAAATAATAAATTTTGGCCCTCTGTTAGAAGAGTGGATGAAGCATTTGGAGATAGAAATTTAATATGTAGCTGTCCACCTATCGACAGTTATGAATAATTTAATTAATTTTACGAAATGAGCTATAAAATTACTGGAACAGGTAGTTGTATTCCAGATATAACAAAAAAAAATACCGAGTTTCTTAATAATAGTTTTTTTGATAATCATGGAAATCAAATTCAAAGTTCAAATCCTGATATTATTGAAAAATTTCAATCAATTACTGGTATTGATGAAAGAAAGTATGTTTCAGGCAATGTTAAATCTTCTGACCTAGCTGCTATAGCTGCAAAAAAAGCAATTGAAGATTCAAATATTAATCAAGAAACATTAGATTATATTATTGTTGCTCATAACTTTGGTGATATTTCATGCAATAGTAGCCAAATTAATACATTACCCTCGCTTTCATCTAAAGTTAAAACCATTCTTAAAATTAAAAATCCAAAGTGTGTTGCTTACGATATTATTTGTGGATGTCCAGGTTGGGTCGAGGGAGTAATTCAAGCAAAATCATTTATTAAGTCTGGAATGGCAAAGAAATGTTTAGTTATTGGTAGCGATACTCTATCTAGAGTAACAGATGATAATGATAGAGATTCAATGATTTATGCAGATGGATCTGGAGCAATCATACTTGAATATGATAATTCAGATGATTCTGGAATATTATCTCATAATTCTGCAACCTATACATTCGAAGGGGAAAATGATTTTATTTACTATGGATCTTCTTATAATCCTGAATTAAGTAAAAATTCAAATCAAAAATATATTAAAATGCAAGGAAGAAAAGTTTATGAATTTGCATTAACTAATGTACCTGCAGCAATGAAAGATTGCTTTGATCAGTCAAATTGTAAAATTGAAAATCTCAAAAAAATATTTATTCATCAAGCTAATAAAAAAATGGATGAGGCAATTATTAAAAGATTCTTCAGACTATATAAAATGTCTCCACCTAAGCATGTTCTTCCTATGAATATTGAAGAATATGGAAATAGTTCTGTTGCTACCATTCCTACCCTTTTTGACTTAGTAAAAAAGAGTGATTATAAAGGTCATAAACTTGTTAAAGGAGATCTTATTATGTTTGCAAGTGTTGGTGCAGGAATGAACATCAATGCTATAACTTACCAGATATAATTCTTATGAAATTTTTTTTTCATATTGGAAGATATTTTTTGATGATAAAGTATACGTTCACAAAGTTTACAAAGTGGAGTGTGCTTAAAAAGTTAATTTTTCAGGAGATCGATGACTTAATAATAGGTTCAATTGGTATAGTGGCTTTTATGTCTTTTCTTATTGGTGGCGTTGTAGCTATTCAAACTGCTCTAGCAATAGAAAACCCTTTTCTTCCAGGTAATCTAATTGGTTTTGCAACTAGACAATCTGTAGTATTAGAGTTTGCACCTACACTTATATCAATTATTATGGCTGGTAAAGTAGGTTCATTTATAACATCAAGTATTGGAACTATGAGAGTCACAGAACAAATTGATGCACTTGAAGTCATGGGAATAAATTCTTTTAATTATTTAATATTTCCAAAAATCATATCATTGTTACTTTACCCATTTTTAATAACTCTAGCAATGTTTCTTGGAATTCTGGGAGGGTATGTAGCTACTGTTTATGGAGGATTCTCATCCAGCTTTGACTTTATTCAAGGAATTCAACTTGACTTTAAAGTATTTCATATAATTTACACCTATATAAAAACAATTTTATTTGCATTTGTTTTGGCTACCATTCCTTCATATCATGGTTTCTTCATGAAGGGCGGTGCATTAGAGGTTGGTAAGGCAAGTAATATTTCTTTTGTTTGGACTAGTAGTGTAATTATCATAATTAATTTTATTGTAACACAACTTTTATTAGCTTAATGATAACTGTAAATAAAATATCAAAATCATTTGATGGTGTCAAAATAATTGATGATATATCAGCAGTTTTTGATAAAGGCAAAACCAACTTAATTATTGGCCAGAGTGGGTCGGGTAAAACTGTATTAATGAAATGTCTATTAGGCCTTTTGGATCTTGATAATGGTGAAATTTTATATGCTGGGAAAAAATTTCAAAAGGATAATATTTCAACTATCTCAAATTTAAGAAAACAGATAGGAATGGTTTTTCAAGGAAGTGCTCTTTTTGATTCTATGAGCGTTTTGGATAACATCATTTTTCCACTAAGAATGTTTTCAGATAAAACTGACTCTGAAATGATTAGTAGAGCAAAAGAGGTAATCAAACGTGTTGATCTTAAAGATGTAGACAGTAAATTTCCATCTGAGATTTCTGGAGGTATGAAAAAAAGAGTTGCAATTGCTCGGGCTATTGTATTAAATCCTAAATATTTATTTTGTGATGAACCTAATTCAGGTCTAGATCCTAAAACCGCTATTATTATTGATAAGTTAATTCAAGAAATTACCGTTGAATATGATATTACTACAGTAATTAATACACATGACATGAATTCAGTAATGGAAATTGGTGATAAAATCATTTTTTTAATAGGAGGAAAAAAAATATGGGAGGGTTCAAAACATGAAATTTTAAATACTGATGACAAAATGATTAATGACTTTGTTTATTCTTCAGAATTATTCAAAAAAGTTAAACTTACACAACAAAAAAGCTAGGGATTTGAGTTAGATACTGAAATAAGCTTTCCATTAAACAGATTACTGCCATTTAGTGCAAAATCAATAATATATTTTGCCATTTCTTCAGGCTTAGTATCTGCATTATAATCTGGAAAGGCTTCCTTTAACATTTTTGTTTGAACTGCTCCAAGAGCTAACACATTAAATGAAGGACCATCAGAATATTCTTCAGCTAGAACTTCTGTTAAAGCAATAACAGCAGCTTTACTACTAGAGTAGACGGCTAAGCCTGGAAATTTCTTTGAACCGTTCACCCCTCCTATACTACTAATATTAATTACATGACCAATTTTAGTAATAAAGGGAATAAGCGACCTAGTAATTTCTGCTAACCCAAATACATTTACATCGAATGTATCTTTAAATGATTTATATGAAGTTTCACTAAATAATTCATTACTCAAGTATCCAGCATTATTTATAAGAATATCTATTTTAATTTTTCTTTTTCTTAAATCTTCAACAAAAGCATTTATACTTTTTTTATCAGTTATATCAACTGAGTAAGATAATATTCCATCAATTTTTGATAAAGGTTTAATGTTTCTTGAAACGGAGATTACATTATATCTAAGCTTTGCAGCTTGAGCACAAATTTCGTAGCCAATTCCTGAGCTAGTTCCAGTTACAACTATAGTCTTCATTAAATTAGTATTGAAACAGGGTTTTCGATATATTCTTTTAAAGTCTTTAAGAATAAAGATCCTGTTGCACCATCAACTGTTCTGTGATCACATGCTAATGTTAGCTTCATAGTATTTCCGGCAACAACCTCATTATTCTTTATTATAGGTTTTTGAACTATTGCACCTATAGAAAGAATTGCAGAATTTGGTTGATTAATAATAGAAGTGAAACTTTCAATTCCAAACATACCAAGATTTGAAATTGTAAATGTGCTTCCTTCTATTTCCGCAGGAGTTAATTTTTTATTTTTTGCACGTTCAGCAAAATCTTTTATCTCAGAATTAATTTGTGGTAAATCTTTTGAGTTGGCAAACTTAACAATTGGAACTATTAATCCATCATCAACAGCAACTGCAACTCCAAGATGAACATGTTCATTAAAAATAATTTTATCATCATACCATCTTGAATTAACCTTAGGATGTTTCGCCAACGATAATGATACAGCCTTTGCGATTATATCATTGAAAGAAATTTTAATGTTTTGAGTTTGAATAAATTGCTTTCTAAATGAAATCATATTATCCATTTCTAGTTCAATATTTAGATAATAATGAGGTGCTGAGAATTTAGAATCTGAAAGTCTTTTAGCAATTGCCTTTCTCATTGTTGAGTTTTGAATCTCATAAAATGACTCTTTTAACTGAGGGCTAGGTTGAGAGAATTGAGAATAATTTGATGGTTTGAATGAATCAATATCTCTTTTTATTACTCTTCCATTATCACCAGTACCCTTAACTGAAGAAATATCTATTCCTTTTTCTTTAGCTAACCTTTTAGCTAATGGTGAGACAAGTATTCTATCACTTGGTTTATTATTTGAAACTGGCTTTGACTCCTCCTTAACTTCTGGCTTTGGATCCTCCTTGACTTCTGGCTTTGGATCCTCCTTGACTTCTGGCTTTGGATCCTCCTTGACTTCTGGCTTTGGATCCTCCTTGACTTCTGGCTTTGGATCCTCCTTGACTTTTAAATCAGCATTTTTAAGAAATGAAGAAATATCTTCACCTTTTGAACCAATAATAGCAATTATACTATCTACAGGAGCAGTTGACCCTTCGTCAATCCCAATATGAAGTAGAGTACCATCATGAAATGATTCAAATTCCATAGTAGCTTTGTCAGTTTCAATTTCAGCTAAAATCTCTCCTTCTTTAACTGTATCGCCTACTTTCTTAAACCATTTAGCAAGAGTTCCCTCTTCCATAGTATCACTCAATCTTGGCATATTTATTACTTCAGCCATATTAATCTATTTTATGTTTTATAAAAGGGTAGTCCTTTTGTTCATATACTACATCATACATAACAGACTTATCAGGAAAAGGAGAAGATTCAGCAAATTCTTCACATTCTGTTATGGTTGACTTAACCTTTTTTTCAATTTTTTCTAAATCAGATTTTTTTGCATACTTTTTTGAAATAATGATTTTTTCAACTTGAGAAATTGGATCAATTTTTCTATATTCTTCTACTTCTTCTTTAGTTCTATATTGTTGAGCATCAGACATTGAGTGTCCTCTGTATCTATATGTTTTAATATCTAATAGTGATGGACCTTTTCCAGCTCTTGCATGTTTAACACACTCATCAATAGCTTCAGCTACTTTTACAGGATCCATTCCATCAACAGGCATTGATGGCATTTCGTATGGCTCTCCTAATTTCCAAAGGTCTGCTTGACTAGTTGTTCTAGCAACTGAAGTACCCATTGCATATCCATTATTTTCGACTACGTAAATTACTGGAAGTTTCCATAAAGCTGCAAGGTTTATAGATTCATGAAAAGCACCTTGTCTTATTGCTCCATCCCCCAAAAAACATAATGTAACACTATCTCTTTTAAAATACTTATCTCCAAATGCAATTCCAGTACCTAGAGGGATTTGTCCTCCAACAATACCATGACCACCAAAAAAGTTATATTTTTTTGAAAAAATATGCATTGAACCTCCAAGGCCTCCAGATGTTCCAGTTGCTTTTCCAAATAATTCAGCCATTACAAACTTGGGATCTTCTCCAAGGCCTATTGCGTGTACATGACTTCTGTAGGAACTTATCATTCTATCTTTCTTTGGATCTGTAGAATGAAGACATCCTGCTAGAACAGCCTCTTGGCCATTATATAAATGAAGGAAACCTCTAATTTTTTGTTGGATGTACTTTGCCGCAAGCTTATCTTCAAACTTTCTCCACAGTAGCATATTCTCGTACCAATCCATATAAGTTTTTCCAGTAATTTTTTTCATATAAATGAGTTAAAATCAGTTATTATAACACGAAACAAAAATACTCTTTTCTTTAGTATATTGCAATAAAATTAGATTGGACACTAAAAAACTACATTCTTTATTCGCTTCATCTGCTGGAGTGTCCATAGATACTAGAAGAATTAGTAAAGATGAAATATATTTTTCATTGAAAGGTGATAATTTTGATGGAAATAAATTTGCATTAGAAGCAATAAAACAAGGAGCTAAATTCTCTGTAGTTGATGATATAAAATTGAAAAATGAGAATGATAAGATAATATATGTTGAAGATACTTTAAAGTCTCTTCAGGAACTAAGTAATTATCATAGATCTCTTTTTGACACTAAAGTAATTGGAATCACAGGAAGTAATGGTAAAACCACAACTAAAAATTTAATTTATTCAATTCTTTCACAAAGCTATAATGTTATTAAAACAAAAGGTAATTTAAATAACCATATCGGAGTTCCTCTTTCACTTTTAGATATTAATGATGATGTTGATATTGCAGTTATAGAAATGGGTGCTAATAATGTTGGAGAAATTAAAACATTATGTGAAATTGCAATGCCTGACTTTGGACTAATTACTAATTATGGATATGCTCATCTTGAAGGTTTTGGTGGTTTTGAAGGAGTTATTGAAGGAAAAAGTGAAATGTTTGAGTACCTAACTCAAAATTATGGTCATATCATTTTAAACAATGATGATATTATTCAAATTGAAAATTGCAAAGGGGATCTAGCTATAACTTTTGGAGAAAAAGAAGATTCTGAATTTATTTATAAATATAAAAAAGAAGAAAATATTCTAATAATACAGAATGATGATGACAAATATAAATGTGAAATTTATGGTGACTATAATTTCTCAAATATTGCTGCAAGTATAACGATTGGTAAGTTTCTTGACTTATCAAGTTCCGAAATAAAGAAAGGTTTAATCTCTTTTAAAAATGATTCAAATAGATCTGAAGTAATAAATTATGGAAATAATAAATTGTATTTAGATGCATACAATGCCAATCCAACAAGCATGAAAGCTGCTATATCAAATTTTGAAAATAATATTCTAAATAATAAAATTCTAATACTGGGAGACATGTTTGAGCTTGGTGATTATTCAAGTAGAGAACATCAAAAAATTATTGATTTTATAGATAACAAAGATTATTTAAAAGTTTATTTGATAGGAGAAAATTTCTACGATTGTAAAACTCAAAGTAAATATTTTGAGAGATTTAAATCTACTGAAGAAATGTTGAAGTCAGTTAAACTAATTGATTTTAATATGACAAATATTTTGATTAAAGGCTCTAGAGGTATAGGATTAGAAAAACTAATTAAAGACTAACTCCATTAATAATTTCTTCAACTACATCTGGATTAAGAAGAGTTGATGTATCACCTAAATTTTCAAAATCATTACTTGCTACCTTCCTTAGAATTCTTCTCATAATTTTTCCAGATCTTGTTTTTGGAAGACCACTTACAATTTGAATTTTATCCGGCTTAGCAATAGGGCCAATAACTCTTCTTACAACATTTACAATTTCAGCTTTTATTGTATCATCTGAAGATTTAGAATTTATGATTACGTATGCATAAATTCCTTCACCCTTAATATCATGAGGATATCCTACTACAGCTGACTCAATAACCTCTTCATGTTCATTAATAGCATTTTCGACTTCTGCTGTTCCCATTCTATGTCCAGAGACATTAATAACATCGTCAACTCTTCCAAGAATTCTTAAATAACCATCATGATCTCTTTTAACACCATCTCCAGTAAAATACATTCCTTTATAATTTGAAAAGTACGTGTTTATACACCTTTGGTGATCTCCATATGTAGTCCTTAGAATTGATGGCCATGGAAATTTAATACAAAGATTACCTTGAACATTATTTCCAAGCAACTCATTTCCTTCAGAATCAACTATAACAGGGTGAATTCCAGGTAAAGGAAGTGACGCATGTGCAGGTTTATTTGGAGTTATTCCTGCTAATGCTGATATCATTATTCCTCCTGTTTCAGTTTGCCACCAGGTATCAACCAATGGACATTTACCTTTTCCAATATTATCATGATACCAATGCCATGCTTCTTCATTTATTGGCTCCCCAACAGATCCTATTACTTTTAAAGAATCTAAGGAATTGTTTTTTAATGGCTCTAATCCGTGTGCCTGTAGAGCTCTTATAGCAGTAGGAGCAGTATAAAATTGATTAATTTTAAATTTATCTACTATATCCCAAAATCTACTCACATTTGGAAATGTTGGAACACCTTCAAACATAACAGTGGTTGCACCACAAAGCAAAGGGCCATAAACTATATATGAGTGACCTGTAATCCAACCAACATCTGCAGTACACCAATATATATCATTCTCATCATATTGAAATACATTTTGAAAGGTATATGCTGAATATACCATGTAACCTGCAGATGAATGAACTACACCTTTTGGTTTTCCAGTTGATCCAGAAGTATAAAGTATAAATAACATATCCTCTGAGTCTAATACTTCAGCATCACAAACTTTAGGTTCTTCATTAATACAATCATGCCACCAGAAATCCCTTCCATCTAACATTTCTACATTTTGTTTTGTTCTTTCAAAGACTATAACGCTCTGTATTGTTGAACATTTTTCAAGTGCTTCATCTACTAGTGGTTTAACAGGAATTGTTTTACTTCCTCTAAAATTTCCGTCTGAAGTCAAAACCATTTTTGCTTGACAGTCATTAATTCTATCAGCTAATGAAGTTGACGAAAATCCTGCGAAAACGACTGAATGAACAGCGCCAACTCGTGCACATGCTAGCATTGCAATAGCAGCTTCAGGAACCATAGGCATATATATAATAACTCTATCTCCTTTCTTTATTCCTTTTGCTCTTAATGCATTTGAAAATCTACAAGTCTCTTCATAAAGCTCTTTATAAGTAATGTGAATTGGAGCCTCTGAAGGATCATTTGGTTCCCAAATAATTGCTGTTTTATCACCTCTTTCTTTGAGATTTCTCTCAAAAATATTTTCAGTGATATTTAGTTTAGCATTTTGAAACCAATTAATATTTACTTTTTCAAAATCCCAGTCAAGTACCTTATCCCATTTTTTTTTCCAAGTAAAAGATTCAGCAATTTCTGACCAGAATGATTCTGGATCTTTCTCACTTAATTCATATTTTTTAAAATAGTCTGAGAGGGACTTAATTCTTTGCATATCTATTTTGGATATCTTATACTTTCAACTAAAGCTTTAATTTTTTCTGGTGTTGGTTTTGTTAATCTTGATACAATTAAAGATACAATAAAGTTAATAATCATTCCAATTGTTCCAATACCTTCAGGAGATATTCCAAATAAATAATCCTCAGGTAGACCAATCCCACCAAGCTGTGGTTTAAAATATAAAATATATAAAGCTGTAAATATAATACCTGTTAGCATTCCAGCAATTGCTCCTTCTTTATTCATTTTTTTATCAAAAATTCCAAGAATAATTGCAGGAAAAAAAGATGAAGCAGCTAAACCAAAAGCTAATGCAACTACTTCTGCAACAAAGCCTGGTGGATTCAATCCAGCCAAACCAGCAGCTACTACAGCTACTGCAATTGAAATTCTTGCAGCCCAGAGCTCCCCTTTCTCTGATATATTTGGATTAATATTCTTTTTCAAAAGATCATGAGATATTGAAGTTGATATAACTAATAAAAGTCCTGCTGCGGTTGATAAAGCAGCAGCTAATCCACCCGCTACAATTAATCCAATAACCCATGGAGGTAAATTAGCAATCTCAGGGTTAGCTAATACCATAATATCATTATCAATTGTTAATTCATTAACCTGAGTATCTGCAACATATTGAATCACACCATCTCCATTCTTATCATCAAACTCAAGTAATCCAGTATTCTCCCAATTAGTAAACCAAGTTGGCATATCAGCATATTTAGCATTTGAAACAGTATTAATTAAATTAACTTTTGCAAATGCTGCAACAGCAGGAGCAGTTGTATATAAAATAGATATAAATAAAAGAGCCCATCCAGCAGAAATTCTTGCATCTCGTACTTTTGGAACTGTAAAGAATCTAACAATAACATGAGGAAGTCCTGCTGTACCAAACATCAGTGCTCCTGTTATAAAAAAAACATTAATTAAGGTGGTTCGATTTATATCAGTATATCTATTAAAACCTAAATCAACTGATAGTAGATTTAATTTTTCCAAAAGATATACTCCATCCATAGTCTTACTCCCAAATCCTATTTGAGGGATTGGATTTCCTGTTGCCTGAAGTGATAGATAAATAGCAGGAACTGTAAATGCAAAAATTAAAACACAATATTGTGCTACCTGAGTATAAGTGATACCTTTCATACCACCAAGAACAGCATAGAAAAAGACTATAGCAATTCCAATAATAACTCCACTATCATAAGGTATTTCAAGAAATCTTGAGAAAGCAACACCCACCCCTTTCATTTGACCAACTACGTATGTAAATGATACAAAAATTGCACAAATTAAAGCAATAGTTCTTGCATTTTGTGAATAATATCTTTCACCTATAAAATCAGGAACTGTAAATTTTCCAAATTTTCTAAGATATGGTGCTAGACATAATGCTAGAAGAACATATCCACCGGTCCACCCCATCAAATATTGAGAACCACCGTATCCTAAAAATGAAATTATTCCTGCCATAGAAATAAAAGATGCTGCTGACATCCAATCTGCAGCAGTAGCCATTCCATTTAATACAGGGTGTATTCCTCCTCCAGCAACATAAAACTCTTTTGTACTTTTAGCTCTTGACCATATGGCAATTCCAATGTATAAAGTAAATGTAATTCCAACTAAAAAATATGTCCAAAATTGTGCATCCATCTTATTCTTCTAAATTATGTTTTTTGTCAAGTTTGTTCATTAAATAAACATATATAAAAATCAATATAACAAATATGTAAATTGATCCTTGTTGAGCAAACCAAAAACCTAAAGGAAAGCCTCCTAAATAGAAATTATTTAAACTCTCTGCAAATAGAATTCCAAAACCAAAAGAAGAAATGAAC
Organism: Flavobacteriales bacterium; assembly: GCA_016777325.1. Lineage (GTDB taxonomy): Bacteria > Bacteroidota > Bacteroidia > Flavobacteriales > Flavobacteriaceae > Marisimplicoccus. Next base: position 53,872 of record JADHRQ010000005.1, read on the forward strand.
CATACACTTAGTAGTATTCTTAAATAAATAATATTTTTTTTCCAATATTTTTCTTTCATGTTTACTTTTTTATGTTTAGTCCAATTTAAGCAATTATTAAAAAAAAGATTCTACTGCATTAATACCGCTACACTATAATATTTTCAGGAAACTTTCCATGCCGTCTTAAGTCTTCCTTTTTTAAAATCTTAAATGATTTTGATTTTGGACCATTTTTAAGAATCTTGAATGAATTCTCAGGCATTGATGTCAATTTTCTTGTTTTTGTATCCATAACTGCAAATGCAAGATCTAAATGAGCTAGATGATTACCATCATTATCATAAAAGTTTTGAAATAAAGAGAAAAATCTTCCATCTTCACTATAACCATCTATTTCAACATTAATTTTAAACTGAACTCCCATTAAAATTTCTTTAAAGTAATGCATATGCTCATAAAATAATACAGGACCAATATTTAAATTCTCAAATACATCTTTATCTAGGCTGATAGCTGAAAAAAAAGATACTCTTGTATCAGCAGCATATTTTATATATGCATGATTTGCTACATGCCAATTAGGATCAAGATCAGTCCATGATGCAAAAAAAGTCTTCTCAAATTTTTTCAATGTTATAGCTATTAGGTTTTTTCAATTTAGGAAATTTTTTAAAAGAAACTTTCCCGATATCCCCAAAAAATATCAAAGTAGAAAAACAAAAAACTAAGACTAATTAAAAATTTAATTACACTTCCAGCAATAACTCCGATAAATGAACCAAAGGCAGGTTTTAAAGAATTTTGAAAAGATTTATTAGTTGACATCTCTCCCAGGAGAGCTCCCAAAAATGGACCTACTATTATTCCTATTGGACCAAGAATAACTAAGGCAACAATTAGTCCTACAGTAGTTCCAATTTGACCTGATCTAGAACCGCCAAGTTTCTTAACTCCAAGTATTGGTATTATATAATCTAGTATACCAACAGATACTGCAACTGTGAATGTGATTAAAACAAAATTTAGATTAAACTCAACAGCTGAGGTTAAATTTAAAAGCAAAATACCTAGCCAGGAAGTAACCGGGCCAGGTATTATTGGTAAAAAACTTCCAATTATGCCGATTAGACAAAACAGAAGGCCTAATATTAATAAGAATAAATCCAATTTATAGTCTAATCTTGAGATGGCCTAGCCTTCTCATAAAATATTATTCTAGAAATTTTATCTTCTTTAAATTGAGCATCAACCATAAGCAAACGAGATTGTTGACCTTCTTCCGTTGTAAAATTTTCAACAGAACCAGCTATAATCCATGCCTCACCGTTAATAACTCCTACATAAGGCATTGCCCAAAATAAATTAAGATTCGGATCCATAGAAAAGTAGTTTTCAAGGCCTTGTCTGTGAGCATCCTTTCCTTTCACAACAGTCCCATCTGGAAGGTCAAGAATTACATCATCAGTTTCGTATGATAAAACTTTGTCTATGTCTTTCTCGTTATGAGCTTCTAACCATTCTTTGAATGTGTCAGTATAATCATCTGATGCATTTATAAATTTTTCATCACCTTCTCCTCCTGCCCAAAATCCAGAACCTTTTGGCTCATCAACAGGAGCATCACATGATGCTAATAGAATTGCAAATAAAAATATATATTTTTTCATTTTGAATTGTGTTTATAGTTATTAGTTAAATATAGAAAAAGTTACGCAGAGTTTCTACTAGCATTAATATTTCCATATAGAGATCTTGTAATCATTTTTTCAAATATTGGTTTTTCTAAATTATCCATTTCACCTGATTCAATTTCCTTTACAATTTGAAGAGCATATTGTTGAATAGTAATTAGAGGCATAACTACATTTTCTCGTGTTTGAATTGAAAGCTTATTTGCTGGTTCATTTTCCATCAGTTCTTTAAAATTAGAAATTTTAAGTAACATCTTTTTTGTTAGAATATATTCATCATGAATTATTTTCCAAAATTCTCCAAATTCTTCATCTTTACTCATATATGAGGTTAGCTCAAAAAATGACTTGGTTAAACTCATCATACTATTAGACACAAGAGCTCTGAAAAATGGAACTTCTTCATATAAGAGTTTAACATCTTTTATTTTATTATTCTTATAGAAGTAATTAATAGATGTTCCTAATCCATAAAACCCAGGAACATTTTGCTTTAGCTGATTCCAACTTCCTACAAAGGGAATAGCTCTTAGTTTATCAAAATTGAATGCTTCTCCTTTTACCCCTCTTTTTGAAGGTCTACTTCCAATATTAGTTTTTGAGTAGTATTTTATTGTACTCATTTTTTCTAAGTATGGAATAAAAGATGGGTGACTCTTAAAATCTTTATATGAATTATAGCTTATAGAAGATAGCTTCTCAATAGTTTTTCTATTTTTTTTATTAAACACCTCAGAGTTTGATAAAATTCTGTTTTTTATACCAGAGCTAATTAATTGCTCCATATTATATTGAGAAGATTTAATAGTTCCAAAATTTGAACTAATTGTTTGACCTTGAACAGTTAACTGTATTTCATCTGACTCAATAAAATCTCCTAATGAACTATAAAATTGGTGTGTATTCCCTCCTCCTCTTGCAGGGGGCCCTCCTCTGCCATCAAAGAATAAAACTTTAATACCAAATTTCCTTGAAACTTTAGTTAGAGATTCTTTAGCTTTTAAAATACTCCAATTTGCAGTTAAATAACCGCCATCTTTTGTTCCATCAGAAAAACCAAGCATTATAGTTTGAATATTATCTCTTCTAATTATATGATCTCTATATAGTTGATTAGAATATACATTTTCCATTATAGTACTTGCATTTTCTAGATCTGACACTGACTCAAAAAGAGGTACTATGTCAACATTAAATTCATTACCTAATGTTAGTCTAACCATTGTAAAAACTTCAAAAATATTTATTGAAGAATTATTATTACTTATTATATATCTATGACAACCTTTTTCACCATTTGAATCTTGAATTTGCTTAATTAATTCAATTGATTCAATTGTAGATTTAGAAGTTTCATTTTTAAATTTAGTTGAATCGATTTTACCTTTTAATAATGAGAGGCTTTGTATTTTTTGATCTTTGTCTTGTTTCTCATACTTATTACTAAGCTCTTTTTTGAAATAATTATTTATTACATCGTTAAATACAGAAGAGTGAATAGTTGAGTCTTGTCTAATGTCAAGTGTAGCAAAATGATAACCAAAAATATTAACCTTATCTATAAGATCTTGAAGTTCATCAATGAACAATGATTTATGTTCATTTATTAGAGTTTCTTTTATAAAATTTAATTTTTCTTTTAAAACATCTAATTTAATCTTAGGCTCTTTATTTGTTTCAAATATACTTATCCATAAAGAATCTTCTATTTGAATTATAACATCTTCTATTTTTTTAAAAGTTAATTTTCTTCTTAAATATCTAATATCTCTGTAATAGTTCTTAATAATATCACTTCTTAATTTTTTTGCTGTTTTTGAGGTGATTTCTGATGTTACAAACGGATTTCCATCTCTATCACCACCTGGCCAAAATCCAATTGAAATAAGATCATAGTGTTCGTATTTATTATCAAAAATATTAGATTTTACATATTTAAAGATATTACTAACAGAGTAATAAAATACATTCTCTAGATACCATGATAAACTAACTGCCTCATCATAAGGAGTAGGTTTCTTTTGTTTAAAAAAGGGAGTTTTTCCAAGTTGTGATAATAAGTTTTTAATCTCAGTTAAATCATTTTTTTCTATTGAATTAGCTAGATCTGTAATTATTCCCAGAACTGATCCAGGATAAAATTGAGTAGGGTGTGCTGTTAAAACTGGTTTAATTTTAAATGATCTAAGGTATTTTTTTAGTTCTTTCTTCTTGTTTGAGGACTCAACTAATTCTTTAAGGTTTCTTAAGGTTCCAACACCACCCATATTATTTACTTGTGTAAATGAAGCATCTTCAATTGCATCAAACAAAACAACCTGTCTCTCTATATATTGAATAAACCTAAAGATTAGAGATATCTCTTCATCTTTTGAATAACCTTCACAATACTTTGAAAAGAAATCTTGAACTATTTTCTTAGGGTCTAGTTTTTTACTGTAACCTAACTTACAGTGTTCTGTAAAAATTGGAAGAAGATTTCCTGTATCTGAAATACTATCATAAGGAAGTGTTGCAAAAATACTATTATAGACGTGAAATCTGGATAGAACGTTTTCTTGAAACCTTTCTTTTTTTGTTAGTTTATTCATTTGTTTTGAAGGATAGTTACAAAGTTAATACATGTTATTTAATTATATCATTAATTTAATTTTCAAAAAAATCTTTTTTTTATATTAGAGTAAAATTATTAATCATGAAAAAATTTATAACATTATTATTTATCCTAACATTAGGATTTTCATATTCTCAAGAGAATATTGCATGGAATAGAGTTGATTTATATGTACCTGCTAATCAAGCTGGGGCATACCTTGAAGCCATGGACGAATTTTACAGTAATATTGAAATGCCAGAGGGTGTTTCTGTATCATTAGTAAGATACTTTTATAAACCTAAAGATGTTAAGGCAACTCATTCAATTGTTTTTGCTGGACCTGTAGATGGTATTATAGAATTAAGACAAATTAGATCTGGTGAAGGCTACGAAGCCTTTTATGATGATTTAGATGTTTTAGATGCAAAAATTGTTTCAAATTCAGCGGGCCAAAGCTTAATTAGAATGAACACTGATTCAGAAAGAGGAAACTGGGCTCAATCATGGCAATGGAGAGTTGATGATCAAGGAGCATTTGCCAACGCATATCTTGAACTTATGAAAAATTTTAAATCACTTGAAAGTTATGTAGCACTTGGTGCAATTAATCAAGGTGTAAGTAGAGATGGTGAGAGTCACTATATTTATTCAAATCAAGGAAGTTTTGGAGATAACTTAAAAGGTGGACCTCAAAATCAAAAAGAACTTGAAGCATTTGATGAATTTCAAAAAACAGTAGCCCCTATATCTACGTTCCTAGGAACAACGACAGAGGTAAATGTTAAAACTTGGAATTAATCAAATTTTAAAATTAATGTAAAAAAACCCTCGATATTAACGAGGGTTTTTTTTTGAATAATAATGATTTAAATAAGTAAACAAGACTTGTCCAAATATAATTATTAGTTATTTGAGTTTGGTCTTTGATTTTCATAGACATAAATTCTACTAATCAGTCCATCTTCAATCTGTATATCTCCCATATGAAAAATTACATTTTCTTCACCATTTACAGTAGATGTTAATCTAAAACCTGCAATGACCCATGTTTTTTCAGCTTTGACTGAGGTGTATGGTAATATCCAATATGGTTCCCAAGTCACATTATTAGCAAAAAATGATTCAAGAACTTTAGAATGTTCATCCTGACCGTCTATTACTGTTCCATCTGGAAGTTCTATATGAATATCAGGTTTTTCCATAGATAAAATTGATTCCATATCCCTTTCGTTATGAGATACAGCCCATTTTTTTACAAAATCCGTAGTTTCATCTGATCCTATCATATAAGATTCCTCTTCATCTTGAATGAAGTATCCTGCAGTTTTTGGCTCTTGATTTGGCGCTGAACAAGATGCAAATAAGATTGCAATTAATAATATATATTTTTTCATTGTGTATGATTTATAATTAAGTATTAAATTTAATAAAATATAAATTATGGCTAGAACACCGTCAAACATGATATTACTTGGATCAAAAGCACCTAATTTTAATCTTTTAGATGTGACTTCTAATTCTACTTTATCCCTATTTGAGTCTAAAGGAAGTATTGGAACTGTAATTATGTTTATCTGTAATCACTGCCCTTACGTAAAACATGTAAACCCAACAATAAGTAAATTAGCAAAAGATTATAATAGTGACGAGATTAAGTTTATTGCAATATCGAGTAATGATGTGGTTAATTATCCAGATGATAGCCCTGAAAAAATGAAAATTAATGCTATTGATAATGATTTTAATTTTCCTTATTTATATGATGAAACTCAAGATGTAGCTAAATCATATGATGCAGCATGCACCCCTGATTTTTACTTATATGATTCTAATCTAGAATTAGTTTACAGAGGACAACTTGATGATTCCAGACCAGGCAATGATATAGAATCAGACGGAAGTGATATGAAAAATGCAATTCAATGCCTTATAGATGGTATAGAAAATAAAGAGCTGCAAAAACCAAGTATTGGTTGTAATATAAAATGGAAATGACAAAAAAAAATCTAATAGATTGTCATAATCGTATTAAACCATTTATTCATAATACTCCTGTTTTAACATCAAATCAGATTAATAAAATGACAGGGTCTGAAATTTATTTCAAATGTGATAATTTTCAAAAAATGGGTGCATTTAAAATGCGAGGTGCAACAAATGCAATTCTTCAACTTTCAGATGAAAATAAAAAAAATGGTGTAGTAACTCATTCATCTGGAAATTTTGCTCAAGCACTTTCACTTGCCGCTAAAAGTATTGGAGTAAAAGCATACATTGTAATGCCATCAACAGCAACCGAAATTAAAAAAACTGCAGTTAAGGGTTATGGAGGAGAACTTATTGAATGTGAGCCAAACCTTGATGCAAGAGAAAAGGCTGCAAATGATATTGCGAAATCAACTGGAGCAACATTTCTTCACCCATCTAATGATATTGAAGTAATTCTAGGACAAGGGACCGCTTGTAAAGAATTACTAGAATATAATAATTCAATTGAGCATGTCCTAGTTCCTATAGGAGGGGGTGGACTAATAGCTGGAAGTGCTCTTGCAGCAAAATATTTTGGTAAAAATTGTACAGTTATTGGAGCTGAACCTTTTGAAGTTGATGATGCTTACAGATCACTTAAAAGTGGAAAAATAGAGACTAATGAAAGTGCTAATACAATAGCTGACGGATTAAAAACTCAACTAGGTGATAAGAATTTTCCAATTATAAAAAATGAGATTAAGTCAATTATACGAATTACCGAAGAAGAAATTATTGAGTCAATGAAGATTATTTGGGAACGTTTAAAAATTATTTGTGAGCCATCATGTTCCCTTCCTCTTGCTGCAGTCCTAAAAAACAAAGAAACTTTTATAAATAAGAAAGTAGGTATTATAATCTCTGGCGGTAATGTTGATTTAAATAATCTTCCCTTTTAAGAAAGCTTTCTGTAATTCAAGAAAGAAACTAAGAATAAAATAATACTTCCCCATCCAAGATAAACAAATGGTGAACTAGGTATATAAACATATGCTAGTAACTGTGCTGAAAAAACCATTGTACCTATACATATAAGTAGGTTTTTTGCAAAAGCTTTATTTTCAATAAATTTTTCTTTTGAAAAAGAAATAATAAAAAGACCTATTGTAGAGACCCAGAGTCCAAAGAATCGATAAATTTGTTTTAAATATCCTGGCAGAGTATCATTTATTTCTTCACTAAATAGCTTTTCAAATGTCATATTAAGTCTTTCTTCATTTGCAACTTTATCAAGCATCCAGGGTTCATCAACTAGCATCCATCTTAATCCAAGCACAATAAAGATTAATCCTAGTATTTTAATTGGTGTTAGAAATATTTTTTTTGTCATATATATGAATTTATCAAATTATTCATTCTTTTCAAATTTTATTCTTGCACCATTCTGTCTTAAAATAAAAGAATTTTCATCAGGAATGAACTCAAATTCAGCTCCAACAATTTCTGATTTAAATAAGTTTTTTTCGATTGCATCTAAAGATATTTGTGGTTGCCCAGTTGCTTGAATTATTAAAATATTATTATCTAAAGTAACTTGAATTATTAATGGTATTTCTTTCGAACTATAAGATCCAATTAGCTTCTCTAAATCTTTAGGGTTAACTTCAAAATTTGAGAAAACTGGAATTTCATATGGTTTTTCAAAAATCTCACTTAAAACAGCAATTGAAATATCGTTATTATTGAAATTTGTTCCATTAGAGTTAAGAGCATAATAAATATCATCATCTCTAAAAGCTGAAAAAACCGAACTAAACCCATCTATTCCACCTGTATGACCTAATCCTGTTTTCTTATAGAAAGGAATGTTAAACAGGCCTAGAGCAAATTGACCATTTATTTTTATCATCTTATTTAGACTTTCCTCATTTAAAATTTCACCACTAAATAGTAAGTGGCTAAATTTCACAAGATCTATCGGATTAGAAACTATTCCTCCTGCTCCAAGAGGAACAGATGGATCTGTTTCATCTTGTTTTAGCCATTTTCCAGCAAATGTATATGATCTAGCCTCATTATCATAAGTATCTATAACACCTCCATAATAAGTATTTTTTAATTCAAGAGGTTTGATAATTTGATCAAAAAGAAGCTCACTATAGTTTTTTGAATAAATTCTTTCTAATATAATAGTCAATAACACATAGTTTGAATTACTATAACTAGATCTTCTTCCTGGCTTGAAAGAGGAATCAAAATTTGAAATAATTTCAATTAATTCTTCTCTTGATTTAGATTCTAACATATAATTAATGTAATCTGATGAATCAGTGAAATTAAAAATCCCACTTCTATGACTTAATAGATTCTCTACTGTTATTTTGTTAGAATTTGGTATATCAGGGAAATAATTTTCAATAGTATCATCTAAATTTATTTTTCCCTCCTCAACAGATTTAAGAATCAAGACAGAGGTGAAAGTTTTTGAAATTGAACCTATTCTAAATTTTGATTTTGAATTTAGCTTTTCATTCATCTCAACATCTAGGTATCCAATAGCTCTTGTAAATATTAGACTATCGCCTTTAGAAACAGCAACAGATCCCATGAATTTATTGTTTCCCTCTAATGTATCAAAGTACTCATGTAATTTATCAAAATTGTATTCTTGAGAAAGAATAGATTGTGATGTAAGTAAGAAAAAAAATAAAAAATATTTAGTCTTTTTAATCATAGTGGGTGATACTGGATTCGAACCAGTGACCCCTACCCTGTCAAGGTAGTGCTCTAAACCAACTGAGCTAATCACCCAAGTATTACAAATCTAAAGATTTATTTATTTAAGATAATTGTCAAGAAAAGTTAAGATCTTTTGATTACCCTCAATTTGTTGATCTTTTTTGACAAATCCATGACCTGCATCTTCAAATAGAACATATTCTACATAAGCACCTGCATTTCTTGCTTCTTGAACCATCTCATCAGATTCAATTTGAAGAACTCTTGGATCATTTGCTCCTTGTAAAACCATGAATGGATTTTTAATATTTTTTGCATGAAATAATGGAGAAATATCATAAAGTCTTAATGAATCATTAGTATATGGATCTCCCATTTCTTTATACAGCCTCTTTCTTGATGTTTCCCAAAAAGCAGGAATTGACCTTAATGTTCTAATCCAGTTTGTAACACCATATATATTGACTCCAACTTTAAATTCTTCAGGCTCAAAAGTCATGGCTGCCATAGTCATAAATCCACCATAACTTCCACCAATAATCCCTATTTTATCAGGATCTATATAGGCCTGTTCCTGAAGCCATTTTTTACCCCAAACACAATCCTGTAAATCATCTTCACCATGATTTTGATCATCTAATGAATAAAATGTTTTACCATAGCCACTACTTCCTCTATTATTAACAGCAAGGATAGCATAACCATGATTTACTAAGTACTGAATTAAAGCACGATAACCGACTCTTGATTGTCCACCAGGTCCTCCGTGAACCCAAACTAATGCTGGAACTTTATTTCCTTTTTTAGCAGAGTGTGGCTTGTATAGTATTGCTGGTATTTCTAATCCATCAAATGATTTATATCTAATCACCTCTGCATTAACAAGATCATTAGGGTTAATATCTGAATTTAGATTAGAAGTAATTTTATTTAATTTATTTGTTGAGAGATCATAAGTATAGATATCTCCTGGTGAATTTGGACTTCCAGCAGAAATTCTTATCATTTTTTCATCATCTGAAAAAGTAACACTATTAATGTTCATGTTTTCAGTACCGACAATATTCAACTCAGATTCATCATTGGTGTTTTTAATGGTTAATTTATTTTGAGCATCCTCATTTACAGCTATAACTCTATATGAATCATTTTTTGAGAGATAGCTAAATGCTACATCCCAATTAGTCTTGTACTCAACTTTTCTGTCTCCATTTGATAAATTATATGACATTAAATAATAAAACTCACTATCATAATTTGTTGTATAAAAGAATTTTTCATCAGTTTTATTGAAATTTTGACCAGAATAGTTAGCAATTTGATTTGAAATTTCTGATAACTGTTTATTTTTAATTTCATACAAGAATAATTTTTGCTCAGTATTAGAAATGTTGATATTTAAAACTAAATAATCATCATTATTTGAGATATCATTAATAACATATCCTGCATCATTTCTAAAAATCATTTTAGAATCAAGAGTCTTTATATTTATTTCATACAAATCAAAAAATCTTGGATCTCTAGAATTAGATTGAATATACATACCTAATTCATCATTGGTCCACCCAAAGAATGACGCTCTTGTATTTTCTCCTGGTGTAAGATCTATGCTTTCCTCGTCCCTTATTATGTAAACATGAGAGTTTTCATTTCCACCTTTATCAGCAGAATATATTACTTCACCTGTGGTAGGCGAATAACCTCTAACAAAAAATGATTCTTCTTTGGAGTCAGTTATTTGAGTTTCTATATTATTCTCTAGATTAACCTCATAAATGTTAAATATTCCTGACTTATCAGAACTATAGACTAATTTGCTTGCATCTTTGGAAAAAGATCCTCCAGAACTTCTATTATTAGACATTAAAGTTTCTATTGAGTATTGCTGAATATTTTTTTCTGATTCAGTACACGAAATAACAAGAATAAATAGTGGTAATAATTTTAAAAAAAATTTCATAGATATATTTTTGAGCATATTAAGATACGATTTATGAAAGATTTCTTGTTACTTTTAGATTATGAAACATTTATCAAAAGAAGAATTCGATGATCTACAAAAATTTTACAGAATTAATCTCATTAATTCATGTACTGGTTACAAATCAGCAAATCTATTAGGAAGTATATCTAAGGAAGGTATCGAGAATGTTTCTGTTTTTAGTTCAATTACTCATTTAGGAAGTAATCCTGCAATGCTTGGATATATTTTAAGACCTACAACTGTTCCAAGAGATACATTTAAAAATATTAAGGAAACAGGATTTTTTACAGTTAATCATATTTTTAAAGATATAATTAGTGAGGCTCATCATACAAGTGCAAAATATCCTGAAGAAATATCTGAATTTGATAAAACAAACTTAGAAAGAGAATACAAAGATGGTTGTAAAGCTCCATTTGTAAAAGGTAGTCCTGTTCAACTGATTTGTAAATATCAAAATGAATATAATATAAAAGAAAACGGAACCATACTTGTTGTAGCTTCAATTGAAGATATCTATTTTAATGAAGAGTTAGTTAGTGAGTCTGGATTCCTTCAACTTGATAAAGGAGGTGTAGTTACTGTAAATGGATGTGATGGATATGCTTTACCAAGTCTTTTAGATAGATTTGAATATCAAAGACCAAAAAAATAAATGGACTTTATATCTGAGAAATTAACTGAATATATTTCTAGGAATTCTAATATAGAACCTGAAATTCTTGCAAGGTTAAATCAAGAAACACATCAAAAAATTCTTAAACCTAGAATGTTGAGTGGTCATATTCAAGGAAGATTTTTAAGTATGATCTCTAAAATGAAGTCTCCATCTACTATATTAGAAATTGGAACATATACTGGATATGGAACACTTTGTTTATCAGAAGGTCTAAAAGAGGATGGAAAGATATTTACAATAGATCGAAATGAAGAACTACTTAAAATTCAAAATAAGTACTTTGAAAAAAGTGGAAAAAGAAATAAAATTATTCAACTTACAGGAAATGCTAAAGAAATTTTAAATGATTTAAATGAGACGTATGATCTAGTATTTATTGATGCTGATAAAGAAAATTATATTGAATACTTTAAGCAAGTTTCAGAAAGGCTAAACAAGAATGGAATAATTATATCAGATAATGTTCTTTGGTCTGGAAAAGTTTTAGATTCATCTTTAGAAAAAGATGAAGAAACTAATGCTTTAGTGAATTTCAATAAAATATTAAATGAAGATAAAAGATTTGAAACTGTAATTTTACCTCTCAGAGATGGTCTTTCAATATCGAGATTAATTTAGATCTCTTTTAATTGAATCCTTAAGATCATCAAAATCTTTTTTGATATCACTAACACTATCTTTGAGGTCTTTTGTTAATGATTCCGTTGGCTTTTTAACATCTGTATTTTTGGAGATTTCAGTTTTTATTTCGTTTGTAGCATGTTTAATTTGAGTCATTCCCTTTGCTAGTCCTTTAGCAATTGAAGGGATTTTATCAGCCCCAAAAACAAGAAGTACGATAAAAAAGACAAAAACTAATTCAGCTCCACTAATAAAGAATATCATAATATCAAAACTAATCAATAATTCAACCTCTTAAAATTTTTTTTCAAATATTCTATTACCAGTGAGTAGTTACCTGACTTAAAGTTTTCCTCTAATGGATAATTCTGATATGCTGAAGTAACAAATTCATGAATATTATCTTCAATTAATCCAAACTCATCTATAAAGAATCTTAGACCGTAGAAATTAATAATTCTATCAATAAGGTTATAATCATTTTTATATTCTCTCTCTTTTCTTTTTTCTTTATAGTAACCTGAAATCCAGTTATACATTCTTTCAACATCAAGTGCTCCAGTTAGAGGAAGTAATAAAATTTCTTTTGTTAATTGTGAGTTTGAAGGAATATCTTCTTTCCTTATGCCTGTAAAACCAGGAATTCCTAGGTCATCAAAGTTGATGTTATCAACTATACCAGAATTTTGAAGATCATTCATAAGACTTCCTGAAAGCCGGCTTGAATTAAGAATAACTTCATCTAGTTCATTAACAAATTCTTCTAAATAAATAGTTATAGATAATGAGTCAAAAACATCTTTATCTATTATTATTTTTTTTCTTTTAAATTGAATTGCAGAAAATATTAATTCATCATTTAAATTGACAAAAATCTTAAAATTTCCATCAGAATCTGTAATTGTTGCTTCATTAGAAGTTATATTCAACACATGCACTCCTTGAATCGAATATGAATTATTATTATAAACGATTCCTTCAATAAATTTCTGATTATTTGTTTGAGAAAAAGTATAAAATGAAAGAAAAAGAAAAAGAAAAAGAAATTTCTTCATTCAACTCTTAAATTTTTATAGGTATCTGCTTTATTTAACAAATAGTCTATTATTAAAAATTGATTCTTTTCTAATATTAAATTTTTCATCTCTGTATCTGAATCTAGCTTTGACAAGAAATCATTTATTTCAAAGGATTCAAGTTCAAGAACCCCAGAAAAAAAGTTTTCTTCCAAGACATATGGAAGAACTTCACTTGGAATTATATTTAACCTTTCTTCATCTGATTTTGCATCAACTATGGATGAAAGGAGCTTGAATATATTAACAAAATTTAAACCATTTACTACTTGCCTATTATCCGTTAGGACATTCTGAATTTTTGTAGACTTATCTGCTATATAATCAAATCCTTTAAATTGTTCTTCTTTAAGATCAAGAAATTTTTGAGTATCATCTGGAGTTATTACAACTTCATCTAATTCTCTTACTCTTTGATTAATTTGAACAATAATTCTTTTATTTTCTAAAATTTCTTTGTTAACTCTAACTGTTCTGATAATGTATTGAACAGATGAAAAAATTATTTCATCTCCCTCTTTCGCATAGATCTCAAACTCACCTTGATCATTAGTAATTGTTGAGCTTTGAGCAGTGTTATTAATAACATTTGCAGCAGGTACATCTATATTCCTATATATGACTTTTCCTTGAATTAGCTCTCTATTTTGTGAGTAGCTAAATTGGATAATAAGAATGAAGAATAAAATTTTTTT
>JADHRQ010000006.1 GCA_016777325.1 Flavobacteriales bacterium
ATGAGATTGTGTATTGATCCATCTTTCCACCTGAATTACCTATCTCAATAACTTCTACTCGATAAGAAATCTCTGCAAGTAACTCTGCACTTACTTTATGAGTTGAAAAAGTATTCAAAAGAAAATTTATCCAAGCTATTATTAGAGCTGAAGAACTCGAAAGACCTGAATTAATTGGAATATTACTAGATATTATAATGTCGTAACCTTTATCAGGAATACAATTGTAATCTCTAAGAACTCGAATTGCAATCTTTAAGAAATCTGTTTCATTTGGATTTATTTCATTATCTATATTTATATCATCCTGCTCTCCTAGATCCTTTTTAAATATCTTAAAATATCTAGAGTTATTTCTTATTGCACTGATTTCAATAGTTCTATCTATCGTTGTTGCTATTATTGGTAGACTAAGATAATCTTGATGATCACCAAATAAACAGACTCTAGCAGGAGCTCGTGAAACAATTTTATCAATCATTAAGAGATAATATCAAAAGGTTTAGTGTTAACCCAGTTTCCTCTTGTAAAATCAGGAAATTCTTGAGGTTCTCCATTATTATTAACAGAATTTGAGGTAAGTTCTATTAATGCACTCCAGGCACATCCTTCATATAAATTTTGATCTAAAGGAGTTCCGTTTTGAAGGCATTCAACTATTCTATACATCATAATTCCATCCATACCCCCATGACCTGAATCTTTAGTTTTATTATTTAATCTTTTGTAAAGAGGATGATCATATTTTTCATATAACCTTTTAATCCCATCATCTTTTATCCATTGCTTAGCATCTGTTGTAAAATTCTCAAATCCATCATCAAAAGCTGCTCTAGTTGGTCCTCCTGCAAGTATACCTTTAGTTCCTTGAATTAGATTTAATCTAGTATAAGGTCTTGGACTGGTTTCATCCCATTGTACCATAATAGTTCTTCCAAGGTGTGTTTTAATAATAGATGTGTTTAGATCTCCATTTTGATAATTTAATTCATTCCATTTATGATTATCAGAGAAATTTTCATTTGCAAATTTTTTACGACCCATAGCTGGAGTTGAGAAAGAAACAATAGTTTTAAAATTATCTTCAGATCTAAGTAGATTCATGTACTGTGAAACTGGACCTAATCCATGTGTGGGATAAAGATTACCTCTTTTTTGTTCATATTGAAATGTTCTCCAAGAACCTGTCCCTCTTTCTTCTTCAAACATTTGAAACCTAAGATCATGTATATATGCTGCCTCTGCATGAAGAAGATCACCTAAATGTCCATTTCTTATTATGTTTAAGAACATGAGTTCCTCTCTACCATAATTAACATTCTCCATCATCATACAATGTTTATTGTATTTTTCAGATGTGTTTACTATTTCCCATAATTCATTAATAGAAAGTGCAAGTGGAACCTCTACAAAAGCATGAGCATTATTTTTCATAGTCTCAACAGCCATTATTCCATGATTCTTCCAGTTTGTTGAAATAAAAACTATATCGGGTCTAACTTCTTTTAACATGGTTTTCCACTTATTTTCCCCACCCCAGTAAGTATTTATTTTATCTACTGGTTTTTTAAGTTCTTTAATAATTTTTAGAGAGTCAGTTATATTATCTTCATATAAATCTGAAATTGCAACGACTTCAGTTCCTGTAAGTGAAGAAAATAACTTAAGATGCCCTTTACCTCTATAACCAACACCAATAAATGCTGCTTTAATATTTTTTAATTTAGGTGATGCAAAATCACCCATATACTTTTGATTTGAACTTCTTGAATTAAATGAATATAAACTAGAAGTTGAAGCGAAAGCGGCAGACAGTGAAGTTGTTTTAATAAAATTTCTTCGATCAAACTTTGACATAAAATATTTTTAGACTATTAATTTACATGATTTTTTTATCTTTAAAATAAGATAAAGACTAATTATATGAGTATGATACCTGACAACCAACATAAAGAGATTCCAGGAAATCCATCAACAGCAAAAAGTAGTGAACAGAAACTTAGAACCCATGCATCAGCTGATTCTCTAAGAGCTTTATCTATGGATCAATGGAACTTTTGGATTGAGAATGGTTATGTAGTTATTAAAAATGCTATATCTAAAGAACAGGCAATTAAAACTGCTGAATTTATTTGGGAATTTGATGATAAGATACCAAATGATCCATCTACTTGGTATAAGAAGGCAAGAGCTGAAATGGAGATGAAAGAGTTGGCAGGAACCGGGATGGTTGAAGTCTATAATAATCAATTATTATGGGATAATCGTCAATCACAAAAAGTTTATGACTCATTTGTTGATATATGGGGTACGGAGAGTTTGTGGACAACAATAGATAGAGCCAATTTAAATTTTCCTATTAGACCTGGTTTTGAGTATAAAGGTTTTATACATTGGGATTATGATCCAGAAACAAAACCTCAAAATGTTCAAGGAGTTCTTGCATTATCTGATCAAACAGATGAAAATATGGGTGGTTTTCAATGTATTCCTTGGCTTTACAGAAATTTTGATACTTGGAAATTAACACAACCTTCAGATAGAAATAAATTTCAACCTGACATAAGTGGACTAGAAGATAAAATTGTTAAAGTTTCCCTAGAAGCTGGAGATTTATTAATTTTTAATAGCTCTCAACCTCATGGAATAAGACCAAATAATTCAAAAGATAAAGTTAGAATTGCTCAATATTTAGCAATGATGCCAGCACAAGAAAATGATAAAGATTTAGTAAAATGGAGAGTTAATTCATGGAAAAATAGAGTGGCTCCTGAGGGATATGCATTTCCAGGAGATCCACGCGGTTGGGAACAGAAAAAATATAAAACTGCTAAACTATCATCATTGGGGAAAAAAATATTAGGATTAGATAAATGGTAATCAATTATAAAAATGAATTTAGATTTAAAAGATAAAAAAGTCTTTATATCTGGCTCAACTAAAGGTATTGGCTTTGAAACAGCTAAACTCTTTCTTGAGGAAGGATCTACTGTAATAATAAATGGAAGGACTAAAGAAGGTGTAGAGACTGCTCTTAATAAACTAAATAATAAAAACGTTAGTGGAATTTCTGCTGACTTTCTTGATAATACTCAAATAGATGAATTAATCAAAAATATTCCTAATGACATAGACATTATTATAAATAATGTTGGCATTTTCAGAGGTAAGGATTTTTATAATGAAACGATAAAAGATTGGCAAGATCACTTAGAAGTAAATTTAATGAGTGGTGTAAAATTATGTAAGCATTTTCTTCCTAATATGTTAAAAAAAAATTGGGGTAGAATTTTATTTATTTCATCTGAATGTTCCAGTTTAGTCCCTGGAGATCTTCTTAGTTATAGTGTCTCTAAAGCTTCTGTAAGTGTTTTTTCAAGTGGATTAGCAAAACTTACTAAAGGATCAAATGTTACTGTTAACACGATAGTTCCTGGCTCTACCCTATCAGAAGGTTCTAAAGTATTTCTTGAACAAACAGCTAAAAGAGAAAATAAAACTATAGATCAAGTTGAAAAAAAATTTTTTGAAGATGTTAGAGACTCTTCTTTAATTTCAAGATTCCTTTCTGTTACTGAAGTAGCAAACACAATTTTATATTTCTCAAGTCCAATTGCATCAGGCACAAACGGTGCATCAATAAGGGTCGACGGAGGAAGTATGGGGAGTATTTTATAATAAAAACCTTTTCACATTTCTATGAAAAGGTTTTCTAATATTTAAAAAGACTTAATTACTCTTGATCAGGTGCAACAGCCATCATCATCCCTGTAGCGTCAAAGTAGTCTCCCGTTGAGATAATTTTGCCATCCTGAAACTCAAACCAATGGTATGCTAGTACAGAAAAATCTTTACCAGTTTCATTACTAACACCAGACCATGTTCCATAAATTCTTACTCCACCATTAGGAGTTAAAGTTTCATTATCTACACCTGGTAAAAACACAGGATCACTGAATTCTACATCTGAGAAATTTCCAGTGTAAAATTTTCCAATTTCCATATAGCCATCATACCCAACTTGACCTTGGCCATAGATTGGAGATGTAGCATTAACATCAGTAGATGTAATCTCAGTTAGTAAATCGAAATTTTGTGTTTCAAAGACTTCAATCCATTGTTTTGTTGTTTCAACATTAGCTGCATAATCTGGATGTTCAACATTTGAACATGATACAAATAATCCTAATGTTAATAGTAATAGAATTTTTTTCATAATTGATTTATTATTGATTTATGGAATGAATATAAAAAAACCTTTTCACATTTCTATAAAAAGGTTTATTTATTAGATAATAGATGTAATTATTCAGTTGATTCATCAGACGCTAGAGATGAAAGTAAACCCCCTGCATCAAAATAATCACCACCTGAAATAATAAGTCCATCCTTAAAGTCCCATGTATGATAGCTTATAAGCTCCCAACTTTTACCAGATTCAGAATGAACACCTGTCCATTTTCCGTAAGACCTTACACTACCATCAGGAAGACCAGTATCGGCAAGAACACCAGGTAACCAGTTTACAGGAGTATAGACTACATCTTCCATAGCATCATGCCATCCTTTTAAATATTCTCCAAAAGCTTCTTTGCCAATTTGAGAAGAACCGTGAAAAGCAGGTTGCCATTGCATATCCTCATGAACTAGATCAAGTTGAGCTTGAAGATCTGCTTCTGATCCTTGAAGTTCTAAAAGAGTTTTAGCTGATTCTACATTAGCTGCAAAATCAGGATGTTGAACATTTGAACAAGAAACAGCAAGTCCAAGTATTCCTAATAATATAAAATTTTTCATAATAAATATTTTGTTTCTATAAAGCTAGGTTAATTTTCTAATTTATTATGGTCTTGCGCCCATCTTTTAACTTTTTGAACTAAACCAGGAGAAGCCCCAACTAACTTTGCTGTTCTTCGAATACTTTCTCCACGCTTAAGATGTCTCAGAATATTAATATTTTTCGGTTTATCAAAAAATTCCTCAATAGAATCTAGTTGTCTACCACCGACTCCTTTATATCTTCCTAAATCCTTAGCTTGTTGAATTCCAAATCTATGAGATTCTATGCGATTCTTATATTCCATATTGGCTAGAGACTTAAATAGATTTAAAAATAAAATAGTATCAGGCTTAACTCTTCCATACTCATCCATAGTTTCTAATCTTTCTGCTTGAGAAAAAAGAGAAACATCATTATTTATAAAAAAATCAATTGTATTCAGAACATCAATTTGATTTCTCCCAAGTACAGATATATTAGGCACTATAATTTTGTTGATTTTCTTTTGATTTATTAGTGCTATAATTAATGATCCCTTTTCACGTTTATTAAAAGGGATGACACTAGAGCAACTGTCTAAATAAAAGTTTTCTTTATTGGTGATCTTGAGTGAATCAGGATTATCAGAACTTTGTAAATATGAAATTATCATGTACTAATTTTAAGTGTATTAAATATACAATAAAAAAATTATATTATATATTAAATATTAAAATATAATTTAGTAATGAATCAAAATAATAATAGAATTAAAATTTATATACAAAATATTTAAAAAAATTTAAATGAAAATAGTACATTTATAAATTATAACAATATCTTATATTAATTATAAAAAAAATATTAAATTTGCTTAAAATTCTATTATGGGTGTGGGAGGAATATTTATAGGAACAATAGCATTAATACTCGCTATAGTAATTGTTATAGAAATAAAAGAAAGATTTCTTTAATCTAGATAAATGGTAGTAGACTTTTTTACTGCCTCGTCACAAGCTAAAGCAATTTGCAAACTTTTGTATGCGTCTTCCATGTGGGATTTTAGATTTAAATCCTCTGTAATTGATTTATAAAAGTATAGCTGTTCATAATCACATAAATCTTGATGACTTGGATCCTCATCATACACAACTTTTCTGTTAGGTGATACAAACTTTTGATCTTTATCTAATTCTGAACTATGTATTTTAAGGCAGTTGTTTTTTGTATGATTTTCTAGATTATCAGAATCTTTCTTAAAAACATCATCATCAGAAACTATAGAAACTGATCCCTTCGGACCAATAACATCCTTTACAAAAAATGCAGTTTCACTTATCATAGGTCCCCACCCAGCTTCATACCATCCTACTGATCCATCTTCAAATCTTATTTGTAACTGACCGTAGTTATAATTATCATTAGGAATATCATCAGATAGCCTAACGCCAATAGCAGAAACACTTACTGGTTTTGATTCAGTAATTTGACACATTACATCTAAATAATGAACGCCACAATCAACTATAGGACTAAGTGAAGCTAATAAATTTTTGTGAACATCCCATGTTTCTCCAGAACTCTGCTGATTTAGATTCATTCTCATTGCAACTGGTTTTCCTAGTTTTTTTGATTCTATAATAAACTTTTTCCATATTGGGTGATGTCTAAGAATATATCCAACTACTAGTTTCTTTCCACTTTCCTCAGCTTTATCAATGATTTTTCTAGAACCATCTAGGTCAGCAGCAATAGGTTTTTCTAGAAAAATATGACAATTATGTTCTAGAGCATATAATGATATTTCTTCATGAGTATCAGGATATGTTGAAATACATACTGCATCTGGTTCAGTTGAAGTTATAGCTTCTTGATAATCTGTAAATAAATTATAATTTGATTTCAAAGAATTATTTAACTCATCCTTACTTTTACCTCTTGATACTAGTCCGCAAATTTCAAAACCATCATGATTATGGTATGCAGTAGCATGAGCTGCACCCATATTTCCACAACCAATGACAAGAACAGATATTTTTTTACTCATTATTTAAATTTTCATAATTATAATTCAATCTTATGTATTAACAAAATTTTTTCATATTTTAATACTAACATGAAGAATCATATCGTTTCCTTAGCATTATTAATATGTTTTTCTGGCTCAATTTATAGCCAGGATAAGGAAAGTCCATGGTTGTTTGGTGTTGGTGTTAATTCAATTAATCCTGATGATTTTCAAAAAAGTGGATATAAATTACCTTCTCTAAGTTTATCAAGATATATTTTCAATAACTTTTCTTTAGGAGTCAATTATTCTAATAATGATGTTGAAATTTCAAATGAAAATTTATATTATTATTCAATTGATGGAATAATTAAATATAGTATTCCTGTAGATTCTAAGATTCTAGGTGTTAAAGTAGACCCTTATCTTTCTGCTGGATATGGATTAGTTAACTTTGGGGAAGAAGATGTTAGTTTTGGTTCAAAAAATACATCCTATGGACCATCTTTAGGGGTAGGAATTGATTTTCAAATCTCAAAAAATATTGCTCTTAACACCGGTATTTCATATAAATCTTTGGATGAGAAGAATGCATATAGTAATCTACAACATGTAGTAGGAATTAAATTCAATTTTGGAAAAGGCGATTCAGATGGAGATGGAGTACCTGATAAAAAAGATCATTGCCCTGATCATCCAGGACCAATTGAATTAAACGGGTGTCCAGATTCTGATGGTGATGGGATTCCAGATGAAAAAGACCAATGTCCAAACAGTTCTGGATCTATATCAATGAATGGTTGTCCAGATTCTGATGGAGATGGGATTTCCGATATTAATGATTTATGCCCTCAAAAAGCTGGAATTAACGGAGAAGCTTGCCCTGATTCAGATGGAGATGGATTAAATGATAATTTAGACAATTGTCCTAATGAAGCTGGGCCTAAATCAAATGGAGGATGTAAATTAGCTGACTTAGATAACGATGGCATACCTAATATTGATGATAAATGTCCTAATGAATCAGGATCAAAAGAATTTAATGGATGTCCTAGGATACCAATTTCTATTTCAAATTATTTGAATGATTATTCGGAATTCTTCTTTGATTTTGATAGCTATCAATTAAATGAAAGTCAAAAAATAAATATTAGCAACTTAAGCAAAATGCTAATGGAATACAGACACATTAAAATTAATATTGATGGTCATACATCTTCTGAAGGAGAATCAGACTACAACATGCTTTTATCAAACAAAAGGTCTACTAGTGTAAAAAATATATTAGTTAAAGATGGTGTTAATAATTCGAGACTTGAATTAAAAGCGTATGGGGAAAGCAATCCAAACTATGCTAATGTTCCTTTAAGTGAAAGAAAGAAAAACAGAAGAGTTATAATTTCTGTTAAAATGGATCTCTAAGTAAGTTCCCAACCTTCTCTATATTCTCTAGTTAAAAACTGATTAGCCTGGTCTAGATTAGTAATTATCATTTTCTTACTGTCATACATCAATTGTTTTTTTCCTATAAAAACATTACTTCTAGGAGATCTTTTCAATAGACTACTTCTAATTGCAACATTTCCAAGTAAAACAATTTCAGATAGAGGACCTGCAAAATCAAAATTTGAAGTAAGATTTTTGTGCTTATCACTTCCGTAACCATCTTTAATTGCATCTATCCAATAACTTTGATGACCAAACTCAACAGAATTTATTTCTGAAATTTTACCTTTCTCAACAACACCATCTTGTCCTTTAATATACAATCTAGCACTAACCCCATAGTAATCAGTCCAAATTAGCCCATCCTCACCAATCATCAAGACACCATTATCTCCAATATTATCTGTGTCAGTTATCAAATCTGGATGTGAAGGACGTATACCCCCATCCATCCATATCATTTTAACTTCTGCATCATTAATCTTAGAAGGTCTAAACTTATAAGTAACATATGAACTAGAAGGACAAGCTTCTTCAATTATAGGAGAAGGAGTGAAAGCCTTAGCGTAAGGCAAATTAGATATACTAGCTTCTACACTGAATGGCTCAAAAAGACCAAGAGCTTTTACTGGAACATCCATTATATGGCATCCCATATCACCAAGTGCTCCTGTTCCATAATCCCAGAAGCCTCTCCAGTCAAATGCATGAAGCCCAGGTGTATAACCATTGTTTTTAGCAGGACCAATCCATAAGTCCCAATCCATTCCTTCTGGCTTTTGAGATGGGTCAGGGCTTTGCATAGCTACACCTTGAGCCCAAACAGGTCTATTTGTCCATGTATAGACTTTAGAAACTTTTCCAATTCTACCATCTTTTATCCATTTTTGGACCATTACTTGTTCCGGATTAGACGAACCTTGGTTACCCATTTGAGTAACAATTTTATTTTTTCTTGCCAACTCAGTTAGCATTCTTGCTTCTTTAACATTATGAGTTAACGGCTTTTGAACATAAACATGAATACCCTTTTCCATAGCAACTTTAGAAATATTAGCATGAGTATGATCTGGAGTAGAGATAGTAACTGCATCAAGACTCTCCTTCTCTAGCATCTCTCTATAATCAGTGTAAAATTTAGCATTTGGAAATTTTTCTGCAGCAACTTGAGCTCCATATGCATTCTGGTGAACATCACATAAAGCAACTACATTTTCTCTTCCACCTACACTTGCATGTAAAATATCAGAATTACCTTTTCCATGTAAACCAATTCCTGCAATATTTAATCTATCACTTGGAGCAGTAAAGCCTGTTCCACCAAGAACATGCCTAGGAACTATGAATAAAGATGAGGCTATTGCTGAATTTTTAATAAACTTTCTTCTGGATTTATTTGTTGAGGACATAATTAGATTTTTATAAAATTGAAGTTAATAAAAAATTAATAATAAAATAAATAAGGAATTAATTGTTTTTCTTAAACCACTGATCCACTCTAAGCTTTGCATTTTCTCTAATATCTACCCAGAATAAATTAATATCAGCAAAATGATAACTTCTAACGGTTTGTAAAAGTATTTTTCCCGGCACGTTTGGAATAGATGACCATACTATTCCATCAATAAGTTTAATATCTATGTTTTGTGAAAATATTTTTAAATCTCTATAAAGTAAACCTTTATGTAAATCTTTTTTTGTCTCTTTTGAATCATCCCAAGTTATTGGATTTGTTGTTACCCCCCCTTTAAACCAATTTTCATAATTATCTTTTCGGGGATATTTATTCAACTTGAAAGTATTCCATGTTACAAATCCTCCTGTTTCATCAGGAGAATTCATTGGTTTTATGTTTTTAAATTCATCTTCGAATACTTTAATCCCTACTAGATAAGCTGCAATTAATTTTTTTTGTAATTCTTTACCATCAATAAATTCTGATATAAGTCTTTTAGCATGAACAGTTCCTTGACTGTGTGAAGCAATAATAAATGGTTTATCATTATTAAAATTTTCTAAATAATAAGAAAAAGCTTCCTTAATATCATTGTAGGCTAGATTAAGAGCTTTATCACCATCTACTCTAAATTTATCATTGAACACTCTAATATGAGCTTGTCTATAATATGGAACGTATAGATTTCCAGCATCTAACCAAGCTGAAGCTTGATATTTTACAGGTCTATTTATTACGTCATTTCTAATATCTTCATCCCAAATATCAGAATTCCATTCTCTTTGATTTTTACTATCTATTAAAGTTGGATAAATAAAAAAGACATCAGCTTCTTTTTTATTTTTATCAATATTAAATGTAGAAATTTCATCTGGAATATTTTCAGGTAAAACGGCCCAACTATCCTTATCACTATAATTTGGCTTAACAATTTCTGGGCTTTTGTCAAAATCATAGGTGTTATACGAAATTTTACAACCAGTTACAAACCATAATAAGACATATACTTTTAATAAATTTCTTTTAAACATATTTAATTTTAAATTTGCATAATGAAAACACCTCAAGCTAAAATAATTAAATTTTTATTTATAACTACTTCTATATTTCTTTCTTTTATATCAATTAGTTGTGATACAGATGAAAAAGTTATTTCTATTAAGAAGACTATTGTTCCAGTTAATAACTCTAATATATCCGGAACAATTTCGTTTACTCAAAAAAAAGATTCTGTTCATTTAGAGGCTCACATTTTTGGTCTTGAGGCAGGCACAAAAGCACTACATCTTCATGAATTTGGTGATTGCTCTTCTGAAGATGGTCTAAGCGCAGGTGGACATTGGAATCCGACAAATCAAAAACATGGTAAATGGGGAGATTCTGAAGGATACCATTTAGGTGATATTGGAAATCTTGAAATAGATGAAATTGGACATGGTATGTTAAAATTCAGTACTGATGTTTGGTGCATAGGATGTGAGAGTGATAATGATATTTTAAATAAAGCTGTTATAATACATAATGGTACTGATGATTTAATATCTCAGCCTTCTGGAGCTGCTGGAATGAGACTTGGTTGCTATGAAATTAGTACTGAGGTTAATTAATAAATAATTTACAGTTATTTATTAAATTATTTTTTCAAGTTCTAAAGTGATTTCATCAATAGATTTATTACAAATATCTCCATAAACTGGTTCACATATTTCCATTGAAAAAGATTTTTTTTTATTTAATACCTTTAGTCCATTTCTTTGAAATACATCACTAAAACCGGATAGTTTTACGGGAACTATTGTAGGCGAGCTGTTCTTTATTATATGAGCAGTTCCCTTTCTTACAGGTTTGGTTTTATCTGTAGTCCCCCTTGGAAAAGTTATAACCCAACCATCTTCTAATGCAAGGTTTATATTACTAGGGTCTTGTGATCTTACTTCCCTGTTAATATGTTCCCCTGAATCTCTCCAACTTCTTTGAATTAGAATAGCTCCAGCATAAGCTAGAACCTTTGTAATTAATGAATTTTTCATAGTCTCAACTGCTGCAATGAAATACAGATTAGTTTTAGGATTATATAGATAATTAGGTCTCTTAACAGAGTCTATTTTACCTTTTACAGAAGAATTAAAAACATGTAGCATGCCTATAACATCATAAAAATATGTCTGATGATTACTGACAAATAATACATTATTATCTGGAAGATCATTAAGATTTTGAGATCCTATAATTTTAAAGTTTTTACTTCTAAAAGATTTATGAGTAATAAATCCAACAACGGCAATTATAATTCTTTTAAGAAAGATAGATTGACCAAGAATATTTTTTTTCAAACTATAAAAGTTATGACTCAAATATAAAAACATATGAGATAATACTATTTAACATTTATTTAATTTTAAATAATAATATTTTATTTAATTTTGATTTTTAATAAGAAAAATTTATAATGACTATAACTCAATTAAAATATACATTAGCAGTTGCGGAGCATGGTAATTTCACTACTGCATCAGATAAGTGTTTTGTTACTCAACCAACTCTTAGCATGCAAGTCCAGAAACTTGAGGAAGAGCTAGGTGTTATTATATTTAATAGATCTACAAAACCACTTCAAGTTACAGATATTGGAAAAAAGGTTCTTTTTCAAGCTAAGAAAATTGTTGAAGAGTCATCTAGAATGAATGATGTTGTTTCTGAAGAAAAAGGTATAATTGGAGGAACGCTTAGAGTTGGAATTATTCCAACAGTAAGCTCTACACTCCTTCCGCTCTTTCTAAACATTTTTTTAAAAAAACATAAAAATGTAGAATTAAAAATAGAGGAATTTAATACTGAAACTATAAGTCAAAAGCTAGAAGATAATACAATTGATTGTGCGATTGCAGCAACTCCACTAAATAATAATACAATAATTGAGAGACCATTATATTATGAACCATTTATTGCTTATGTTCCGGAACATCATTTCTTAGCGGGTAATAAGACTTTAGGAGTAGACGACTTATCTAATGGTGATATATTGATATTGAAAGATGGACATTGTTTTAGAAATCAAGTATTAAATCTATGTTCATTTGAAGATTTAAATAAACAATATGAATTAAAAAGTGGAAGTTTTGAAACATTAATAAATTTATCTAATAATGGACCTTGGATGACTATTATACCTTATTTACATTCTAATAATTTATCTCCCAAAAATTTAGAAAACATAATACCATTTGAAGAACCATCTCCTGCAAGAGAAATCAGCATGATATACTCAAAGAGTCAGTTAAAGCTTCCTGTAATTAATGCACTAACAACTACAATCTCATCTGTCATTAGAGGTCAAATTAAATATAATGATATAAAGATTATGTCACCAGTTAATTAGAGAATATTTCATAATAGCTAAAATTATTTGGCTAAAAATTAATTAAGCTTATATTTGCAAATCATTTTTCGGGGTGTAGCGTAGCCCGGTTATCGCGCCGCGTTTGGGACGCGGAGGTCGCAGGTTCGAATCCTGCCACCCCGACATATTTAAACCAATTAATTATAGATCAATTAATTGGTTTTTTTTTTAAAAAGAAGCCTTAAAAGAGGAGTTCTATTTTTTTTGGATTATTGTATATTTAACTAATGACAATTGAAAAAAAATTAATTTCAAAAAAGAAACCTTTTTATCCAATTTCAAAAAAACTTGAAAATTTTTTAAGACAACATGATAGATGGATAGAAGATGTTATTTCGTATGACGATCTATTAAGATATTCTGATTCAATAAATATTTACGATAAAAATAACAAGGATACGTTATGGGTAAGATTATTATACAATGAAAGTGAAAGAAATGAAATTGATAAAAATCTTAAAATAATATATACCCTTCTTCACTCAGATGGAAATTCATCATCTATTCAATACTTAAATATAGATTCAGTTGACTATTGCACATTTGGTAATTCAAAGCCCTTTAGAGTGAAAATTCGAAATATTGTAAACGATAACTTCACATATTTTTATGTCAAAAAAACTGATGCTTCAAGAGTGTATGGAATAGAATTCGAACATATGCTATCCCCAAGAAATTTAAATTTTTTAGTCAATAATTCGTCTTTAGTTGAAGAACATATTGCTGGAATACCAGGAGATATATTCATTAAAGATTATTTACCAAAATGCTCTGAATATCAAAAATCTCAAATAGCAAAAGAATATGTAAAATTTAACGAGAGATGTATGATTAGACTTCTAGGAGATATGAGATCTTATAATTATGTAGTAATTCCAATTCATGACTTTGACCAAGTAATTTATAAAATAAGAGCGATTGATTTTGACCAACAATCTTATGAGGGTAAATTCTCAGTATACAGACCTCAATTTTTTAAAGAAAATAAACCAATGATGGACCTAGTAAAAGATAAATTAAAAACAGATTCGATTATTCAATATAAAATTGAAGAAAGATCAACAATTTCAAGAAGATTAATAATTTCAGATGACAGAATGAAACAATTGATTAGTATAATGAAAGAGGACACTATCAGTTCAGCTGATAAAGTTGAAAATCTGAAAAATGAAATATATAAATTCACTAATGAAGATTCGTTTATTAAATCTAAATCTATGGGAGAATTAATGGAAAAAACCCTTGATTATCTTAAAAGAAACTATCAAAATGTTAGTTTAATTGACTTGATTTAAGAAAAACTTCATTGAGTGATTAATTTATTTTAAATTCGAGTTAATTATGAAAAAAGCCTATATAGTATTCACGTTAGTTTTATTGAACATCTCATTTGCATGTTCTCAAAAAGAAAACTACCCCCCAATCGAAGATTTCAATAAAGATTTATACAGTCTTGAAAAAATTGTTGATGGTATTGACATTCCCTGGGGAATGAGCTTTACAAGTAAAAACTCTTTTTTAGTAACTGATAAAAAAGGTATTTTATATCATGTTTCTGATGGAAAAAAAAGTATTGTTGAAGGAACCCCTGAAGTTATTGTATCAAGACAAGGTGGCCTTCTTGATGTTGCTGTTGACTCTGATTTTAAAAATAATAATTTAATTTATATTACAGCAAGCGTAAGGTCATCAGATAAAGGATCAAATACTGCCTTATACTCTGCAATTTTTTCAGAGAATAAATTATCTAAATTAAAAATGCTTTATAAAGCATCACCTGACTCAACTGAAGAGAGACATTATGGAGGAAGTATCCTAGTTACAGAAGAGTATTTATTCTTTACGATTGGTGATAGAGGAAATAGAGATATTAATCCACAGAATATCTCATTAGATGGTGGTAAAATATATAGATTAAATTTAGATGGCTCAATACCTAGTTCTAACCCATTTTATAATGTTGATGGCTCCAAAAAAGCTATATGGAGCTATGGACATCGAAATCCACAAGGAATAATTAAAGTAACAAGAAATGTTGGTGTAAATGATTTTGAAATATGGATTCATGAGCATGGACCACGAGGTGGAGATGAAATAAATATTGTAAAATCTCCTAAAAAGGATGAAGATCCCCTAACAGAAAGAAACTACGGTTGGCCAAAGGCTACTTATGGAATTAATTATAGTGGAAGTGAAATTACTAAGAATAAAAAATTAGAGGGAGTTATTGATCCATTTTATTATTGGATACCATCAATTGCTCCATCAGGAATGGCAATGATAAATTCAGACAAATATCCTAGCTGGAATAAAAGTCTACTTGTTGGATCTTTAAGCTTTAGATATCTTGAAAGATTAGAGTTTAATGAAGATGGCATAACTAAAAGAGAAAAATTATTTCCAAGGATTGGAAGAGTAAGAGATGTTAATATTAGTCCCGATGGTTTTGTTGTTATAAGTGTTGAGGGTGAAGGAATTTTTAAAGTTATACCTAATTAATTTTTAAATGAAAGAGTTTATCAAAAAATTAATTTCCATATTTAATAAAAGCTATTTCAAGTATTTAGTCATTTTAAGTGCTTTTCTTATATGGATTACCTTTCTTGATACTAACTCACTTTTAATTCACGCAGAATTAAATCGAGAAATAAAGAAACTTAAAAGCAGAAAAGATGCTTTGACAGAAGAAATTAATAAAGATCAAAAGTTAATAAAAAAGCTTGAAAATATTGATAGTTTAGAACATTATGCTAGAGAAAATTATTATTTAAAAAAAGATAATGAAGACATATTTATAATTGAATATGAATCTAATAACGATTAAAAATGGGTAAAATAATTTCAATTGCAAATCAAAAAGGAGGGGTAGGTAAAACTACTACATCTGTAAATCTTGCAGCATCTCTTGGAGTACTTGAAAAAAAAGTTTTACTTATTGACGCAGATCCTCAAGCAAATGCGTCTTCAGGTCTTGGATTTGATCCCAGTGATAAAGATTTGTCTTTATACCAAGTCTTTTCTGGATTAACAAATATTTCTGATGCAATTAAAAATACAGAATCTCCTAACCTAGATATAATTCAATCTAGTATTGATTTAGTGGGAATTGAAATTGAACTAGTTGAAGAGAAAAATAGAGAGTACAAACTCAAAGAAATGATTAAAAATATTGAAAATCTGTATGATTTTATACTTATTGATTGTGCTCCTTCACTAGGCTTAATTACACTTAATGCTCTTACAAGCTCTGATTCAGTTATAATTCCTATTCAATGTGAATATTTTGCTCTAGAAGGACTTGGAAAACTATTAAATACAATAAAAAGTGTTCAAAAAATACATAATGAAGAACTTGATATTGAAGGAATTTTACTAACCATGTTTGATTCTAGACTTAGGCTTTCAAATCAGGTTGTAGAAGAAGTTAAAAAACACTTTGGAGATATTGTTTTTAATACAATTATTCAAAGAAATATTAAGCTAGGTGAGGCTCCAGGATTTGGAAAAGATATTATTACTTATGATGTAACATCAAAAGGAACAAAAAATTATCTTTCCTTAGCTAATGAAGTAATTAAAAAAAATATAAATGTCTAATAAAAAACAAAAAAGAGTTCTTGGGAGAGGATTAGATGCTTTATTAAATAATTCAGATGACAGCCATTATACTAATGATTTACAAACAATTAGTAATTCTCTTGAAATTTCAATTGATAAAATTAGAGTTAACCCAAGTCAACCTAGAACAAACTTTGATACTAATGAAATAGAAAATTTATCTCAATCCATTAAAGATCTTGGAATAATTCAACCTATTACAGTTAGAAAAATTGATACTGAAACTTATGAAATAATTTCTGGTGAAAGAAGATTTCATGCTTCAAAAAAAGCTGGACTTAATTCATTACCATGCTACATCAAGGGAGTAGATAATGAAACAGATATATTAAAAATGTCATTAGTTGAAAATGTTCAAAGGGTTGATTTAGATCCTATTGAAATAGGTTTAACATATGAAAGATTGATAAATGATTATAATTTAAATATAGATTCTATTACAAGACTTGTGGGTAAAAACCGATCAACAATCTCGAACTATATTAGACTTTTAAAACTTGATCCAATAATTCAATCTGGAATTAGAGATGGGTTTCTATCAATGGGACATGGAAGAGCACTAATCAATATTGATGACAAGAAGATTCAGCTGGACATTTATGAACAAATAATATCCTCTAAACTGTCAGTTAGACAAACTGAAAAAATTGTTAGAGGAAATAAGAGTTCTAATGTTTCTAAAGCTAGTTCTGATGTTTCTAAAATCTATATAGATGCAACTAATAAGTTTGAAAAACTTTTTAACTCTAAAGTGAGATTGAAAGAAAATATAGAGGGAAAGGTATCTCTTTCAACAACTTTTAAAAGCATAAATGAGCTATACTCTATTTTAAAAAAACTATCCAATTGAAAAACATAATTTTTTTAATAATATTTTGTTTTACAGCCAATATATATTCTCAGAATGAGGTTGATTCAATTTATATTAGTCCAAGAAAATTAAAATTGATAAATGACCCTTTAACTCCTTCAAAAGCAGCTTTTTACTCTTCTATTATCCCTGGATTAGGGCAAGTATATACCAGAAGATATTGGATGGTTCCAATTATATATGGTGGACTTGGTGCTTCTGCATATTATTATAATTTTAATAACAAAGAGATGAATAAATACAGGACGGCATATAAAAGAAGACTTGCTGGATATTTTGATGATGAATATATTGATATTATACCTGAGAACGAGAAATTATTAGAGGGAATGAAGTTTCATAGAAGATATAAGGATTTCTCCTTTATTTCTTTAATTGGAACTTATGTATTAAATATTATAGATGCAAATGTCGGTGCACACTTACTTCAATTTAATGTTAGTGAAGATCTTTCTTTTAGGCCATATATTGAGAGTAATTATTTTGACCTTTCACAAAATACAGGATTTAAATTAACAATTAAATTAGATTAACATGAGTTTAAACGAGTGGTTATTATTATTTCTTTCATCTAACTTAATAATATTTGGAGGATCCTATAAGTTGTTTAATCTTGCAGGAGTTGAAGGCTGGAAGGCTTTAATTCCATTTTATAATATCATAAAACATCTAGATATAATTAATAGACCTAGATGGTGGATAATTTTAGTCTTTATTCCTGTAATTAATCTGCTCATGATTCCAGTAATATGGGTAGAATACATTAAAACATTTAATCATAATTCCAAACTTGACAGAATTTTGGTAATTGTTACACTTGGTTTTTACATATATTATATAAGTTATGTTAGTAACAAAAAAAAATATATAAGTCAAATTTCTTTTTCAAGTTTTGAAAGATCTTTTGGTTCTATTATTTATGCTATTGTAATAGCAACTATTGTTCATAATTATATAATACAACCCTTTGTAATTCCGACTGGTTCATTAGAAAAAACATTAAGAGTTGGTGATTTTTTATTAGTAAGTAAATTCCATTATGGCGCAAGAATACCATCTACTTTAGTTTCTTTTCCAATGGTTCATGACACAATCCCTATAATCAAATCAAGATCTTACCTAAAAAAACCTCAGCTTCCTTATCTAAGAATTCCTGGGTTTCAAGAAATAAAAAATAATGATATAGTAGTTTTTAATTGGCCTGCAGATACGGTTAGGAAATTTTTTGTAAAAGAAAAAGGAGTGATAAAACCAACAGATAAAAAATCTAATTATGTAAAAAGAGCTGTAGGTATTCCAGGAGACTCACTAGAAATAAGAGATGGTATAGTCTATTTAAACGGTAAAGAAAATAATTTACCAGATAGAGCAAGACCACTATTTACATATTTGATTAAATCAAATGAAGGAGTTTCCTCGAGTAAATTGATTAATCTTGAAGTTGATGGTTTTATAAGAAAATTTATAATAAAAGGTTTATCAACAGATACTTATGCAGAAATTTCAGACTATATATTAAATATATCAAATAATGGAGAAAATGAATATTTGATTTACACTACTGATAAGGGAATTCCTATTAAGTTAGTTAGAGAGCTAAGACTTGATATACGTGAGATAATTGACAAAGAAAAGGAATTAAGTTTAACTCATATTGATGCAATTAAAATTAAAAATTCTAATCAATTTGATACGATATACAGAACAATTCAAGAAACTGATAACTCAAATTCAATTTTCTTTCCAAACAATACAAGATTTAACTGGAATAATGATCATTTTGGGCCATTATATATTCCAAAAGCCGGAGATAAAATAGATTTAAATATAAAAACACTACCTCTATATAAAAAAATAATAACTGATTATGAGTTTAATGATTTATTAGTGGTTGAAGAAGATATTTTGATTAATGGTGTTAAAGAAAACGAATATGTCTTTAAACAAGATTACTATTGGATGATGGGAGATAATAGATATAATTCTGAGGATTCAAGAGTTTGGGGATTTGTTCCATTTGACCATGTCTTAGGTAGGCCTGTATTTATATGGATGAGTATAGAAGGTCTCTTTAATGGAATGGAAAACTGGAAATTTCGATGGGATAGGGTATTCACAACAATTGGTTTTGATGGAAAACCAAGATCGTATTTGCCTCATTTTATAATCTTTATTGTTGGTTGGCAGTTATACCTCTTCATAAAAAAAAGAAGAAGAAAAAAAAGTTAGTTTTTATCTGAGTTTTTAAAAAGAAGATCCTTTTCATTCTTTGTTAAACTTTCATATCCTGACTTACTAATTTTGTCCAGTATTTCATCTATTGTTTTCTGGTTATTTTTTTTGTTGTTTGATTTAAATGAAAACTTATCTAGATAATCTGTAATTATATTATAAGGGGACTTGAATGAATTAAAATTATTGAAGTAATAAAAGCCATAAATTGCACCTCCTAAATGAGCTATGTTTCCTCCTGCATTATTGAATGGTATTTGAATTAAACTCATTAAAACATAAAA
Source organism: Flavobacteriales bacterium (assembly GCA_016777325.1). Lineage (GTDB taxonomy): Bacteria > Bacteroidota > Bacteroidia > Flavobacteriales > Flavobacteriaceae > Marisimplicoccus. The sequence continues at coordinate 20,075 of JADHRQ010000006.1, forward strand.
CAAACCAATGTATTTTAACTTAACATTGAAAAAAATTAAGCTAACAGAAGTATCTGGATAGTATGAACAAGCAAAAATCAACAATGAATATACAGCAGCAGATGATCCGATAAGTGGAGTGAATGAGTTTTCAAAAACAGGGAATATGTTGTAGGAAAAAATAAATAAAAGACCACCAGCTAATGCACCATAAAAATATATTTCAAGAAATTGTTTATTATTAAGAAAAGACAAAAAGTAATCAGATACTATATATAAAATAAACATATTCCAGAAAATGTGAAAAAAATCAATATGGAAAAAAGAATATGATATTATTGTCCATGGACTCATTAAAACCTTAGTAAACTCAGGATGTAAATCAAAATACTTGATTAAACTTATTTGATTAAAATTGAATAAAAAAAGAAACGTATTAAATAAAAGGGGTAGCAAAAAAACAATAATATTTAAAATTATGATTTTTTTAAAAATTGGTTGGTTTATGAAATATCTATAGGCTAATTCCATCTTTTATTGTTAAATTGATTTTTCTTCCAATAATACATCATTAAAAATCCTGTAACGGCTCCTCCAATATGAGCAAAATGAGCAATTGGACCAACAGAATAAGATGTAAAACCAAAGAATAAGTCAAATAATATTAAAAGTGGAACAAAGAATTTAGCTTTAATAGGAATTGGAGGAAAAAGCAACATTAATTGAACATTTGGAAACAACATTGCAAAGGCAACTAAAATTCCATAGAGTGCACCTGAAGCACCAACCATTACAGCCTTAAAAGATTGAATTCCTGAATATAATCTATCTTCTCCAACAGACTGAATTATACTAGTATTTAATCTTCCTGTCTTAAAAAAATCATTGACATCTGAATTAGTTAATCCATTGTCTAACAAGATTTGTGTAACTGACATTACATCATAATGGTATACAATAGTTTGAATTAAAGCAGCGCCAAATCCAGCTGATAAATAAAAGAAAATAAACTTTTGCTTTCCCCACATCTGTTCTAAAGGAGTTCCAAACATCCAAAGCCCAAACATATTAAATAAGATATGAGTAATATCACCATGCATGAACATATGAGAGATAGGTTGCCATAATATAAAATCTGGATTTTTTGGATAATGCATAGCAAACAAATCATACATTAATTCACCAAAAACAATCGATGCTATAAAAAATATAACGTTTATTATTATTAAATGTTTTACTATTTCGCTTACTCTTCCCATCAAAATCTATTTTCTATATCGTTTTTATTTAAAGTAATAAATATTTGTTTATTATCAGGTGATAGATTCGGCTCTTTACATGAGAAAAGTTTATTTACTAAAAACTCTTGTTCGTCAGAATTTAAACTTTTACCAGTTTTAATTGATGAACTTTTTGAGAGTTTTTTTGCAAAAAAATCTGAGTAACTTAAATTTTTTGATTTATCAAAAATGTTTTTATCATCAAGAACATCCTCTATTATTTCTTCTATTGAGTTATTTTTTAATTGAACTGGAACTGAACTTATACTTAACAGAGTATTTGATAAATTATATTCAAATCCTAGAGAATCAAACTCAGTTATAATTTTTTTAAATAAAATTAATTGTGACTTTGTTAATTTAATTTCAATTGGAAAAGCTAGTCTTTGAGATTCAGAAGAACTTTCAAAAATTGATTTCAAAAAGCCTTCATAGAGAATTCTTTGGTGAGCTAAATTCTGATTAATTATTATTAAAGAAGATGTACTAGTACTAACTATATATTTATTGAAAATTTGAAATATTTTTGAAGATTGGTTGTTATCCCCCATTATATATGGTAAACTATCATTTAATTCTAGATTTGAATCTTTTTTAATAAAACTCTCCTCATTGAAAATTTTAAATGGGTTAAACTCTGAGTCAACCTCGATATTGGGTATTTTAGGATCTGAATTAAACTGATTATATGATATTTCCATAGATGAATCTTTTTCAAAATCAAGTACTGGACTAATTTGATAAATTCCTAAACTATGTTTTACAGCTGAATTAATTATAGAGTAAAGACTTTGATCATCATCAAATTTAATCTCAGTTTTATTTGGATGAACGTTCACATCAATTTTCAATGGATCCATATCAATAAATAAAAAATAACCTGGATAATAGCCATCTCTAATAAGTCCATCAAAAGAGGAAAAAATTGAATGATTGATAAATTGACTTTTAATAGATCTGTTATTAACAAAAATAAATTGATTTGATCTTGATTTTTTAGCAAATTCGGGTTTTAAAATAAAACCATTTAGATTGGCTATCTGAGTATTTTCTTTAATTGGAATTAAATGTTCTTTAATTTTTTCTCCAAAGACTGATATAATTCTTTTTTTGAGAGATTCTTTTTTTAAGTAAAAAATCTCTTCATCGTTATTTATAAGTGAAAATTCAATCTCATGATGGGAAACAGCTATGTTGTAAAACACATTCATTATGTGTCTTAATTCAACAAAATCAGATTTTAAAAAATTTCGTCTTGCTGGAACATTAAAAAAAACATTTTTTACTTTAATAGAGGTTCCTTTATCTAAACTTAATTCCTTTTCATTAATTATTTGCCCACCTGTCATCTCAATAAAATAACCTTCATTCACAGGTTTTTTACTTGATGTCATTTCAATCATAGAGACTGAAGATATAGCAGCTAAAGCTTCTCCTCTAAAACCCATAGAAGAAATAGAAAAAACATCATCAATAGAGTTAATTTTTGAAGTTGCATGTTTAACAAAAGATGAATGCATATCCTTAATTGTCATCCCATCACCATCGTCAATAACTTGAATTAAACTTTTACCAGCATTCTTTATAATAACTTTAATTTTACTACAATTAGCATCTAAAGAGTTTTCTAGAAGCTCCTTAAGAACTGACGAAGGTCTTTGAACCACTTCTCCTGCAGCAATTTTATTGGAAACTTCAATTGGTAAAATTTTTACTATATCTGACATTAATTGGTGTAGAAAATTGTTAAATCAAAATCAATGATATATAAAAATACCAAAATTAAAAAAACAACTATTAGTATTAATGTCAGATTAATACCTCTGTTTCTTGTGTTTCGCATTTTATCTCTCTGATCACTCCAATTCATCCCCATATCAATTGAGTTGTATTGGTCTCTATATTTTGAAATCTTAGATTCAAAGTTAATTGTTGTATCCTCTTTTCCTTTAAAAAAACGAGGTGTATAATTAAATCTTCTATTTTTATTTAATCTAAACAATAAAGGTTTATTTTGAATTTAGTAAAATCATTTTTAAAGCTGCATCAGCAGAATCTGCACCCTTATTTCCTAGTTTACCTCCACTCCTATCAATTGACTGTTGAATAGTATCATCTGTTGAAACACAAAGAATGATTGGAATACTAGATATAATATTTAAATCTTTCATTCCATTAACAACTGCTGAAGAAATAAAATCAAAGTGTTTAGTTTCACCTTTAATAATGCACCCGATAGATATAATTGCATCATAGTCTTTATTAATTAAATTTTTAGTTGCAAAAATTAATTCAAAACTACCTGGAACATATATTTTATCAATATTTTCTTCTGGAATCCCAAATTCAGAAAATTTTTTTAAAGCTCCACTGTAAAAACTTTCAGTTATTTCAATGTGCCACTCAGAAATAACACAGGCAATCTTAATTTTTTGTAGATTGTTTATTTTTATAGATCTGGAAATAGAATTACCAGTCTTTTTAGCAGTCATACTAATTTTTTAAATTTTCAATTCTACCAAGTTGAACCTCAACTAAACTTGATTCATAAGAATCAGGAAACTCATCTTTAATTCTATTTAAAAAATCAATTGAAGATCTATATTTACCTATTTCAGATCCAATAAGAGCAGCCTTAAATAAATATTTAGGGGTTGTATAAATATTTTCATTATGCTTAAAAGCTTTTTGATAATACTCAAAAGCTTCATCTGGTTGATTTAGTTCAGAAAAACAATCACCAATAGTTCCTAATGAGATTGATTTTAGAAGTATATCATCAGATTTGAATTTTTCTAAATAAATTATAGCATTATCATACTCTTTAAGATTTAAATAAGACATTCCTATTGAGTAATTAGCTAGATTAGAAGCTTTTGTTCCAGAATATTCTTTAACTATATCTAAAAAGCCATATTTTCCCTCTCCACCATTTAAAGCAAGTTTAAATAATGAATCAGATTCATTAGAAACTAATGCAAGCTCAAAGAAGTATTGTGCTTTGTTAAGCTCACTTATAGCCTCTTTTTCATTAGGATCAGAGATTAATCTTTCATAGCCTATATAGGATAGAACTGATACAGATATTAAAGCAATAATTGTTAAAATAATTTTTTGATTTTTCAGTATCCATTGTTCAGATTTATTTGCAGTAGAATCCAATGACTCAAATACTTCAGCTGTTTGACTCTTTTCTCCTTTTTGAATTTGATTACTTTTACTGTTTTTATATCCTCTTCTATTAAATGTTGCCATAATATTTTTTTGAATCCCAAAATTAATGTTTTATTTTGAATACTAATATGTTTTTACATTCACTAAAAATCGACAATTATAAAAACCTTGAAAAATTCAAGTTAAGTTTTAACAAAAAAATCAATTGTTTTATCGGAAAAAATGGAATTGGAAAAACAAATATTGTAGATTCTATATATCATTTGGCTTTTACAAAGAGTTATTTTAATCCATCTACCTCACAAAACGTTAAAACTGGATCTGAATTTTTTTCTATATCTGGAGATTTTAATATTGATGAAAGAAATGAAAATATTCACTGTTATTATAAAATAGGTGAAAAAAAGATTATAAAAAGAAATGGGAAAGTATATAAAAGAATTTCAGATCATATTGGATTAATAAACCTTATTATAATTTCTCCACATGATAGAAACCTGATAATTGAAGGTAGCGAGATGAGAAGAAAATTCATTGACTCAGTGATAGGTCAAGTAGATAAAGTTTATCTACAAAGAGTTATTGACTATAATAAGGTTATTATACAAAGAAACTCTCTTTTAAAGTACTTTTTCATCAACAGAAAGTTTGATAAGGATACAATAGAATCATATGATCAGCAATTAATTAGTATTGGAACTCCAATATATAAGGAGAGATTTAAATTCATGACGGCATTTATTCCAATTTTTAAAAAATATTACTCTAATATTAGTTCAGGTAATGAGTTAGTTGATATAAATTATAAAAGTGATTTAAATTCTGGAAGTTTTTCAGAAATTCTTAGTGAAAGTTTATCAAAAGACAGATTTTTACAATATACATCAAAAGGAGTTCACCGTGATGATCTGAATTTTACAATTGATAATAATAAAATTAAGAATTATGGAAGTCAAGGTCAACAAAAATCATTTCTTATCGCTTTGAAACTTGCTCAATTTGATTACTATAAAACAAAATTTGGTAACTCTCCAATTGTTTTACTTGATGATATTTTTGATAAATTAGATCAGGAAAGAGTTAGGCAAATAGTTCATATCTTGGAAAAAGGAGATTTTGGTCAAATTTTTATAACTGATACACATATTGACAGAGTTAAGGATGCTCTTTCTGAATCAAAAAATAAAGAAGAAATATTTGATCTAGAAAAATTAAAGAACAATGAATAAAAGAGGAGAAGTGAAAAATATTTCAAAAGTAATTCAAGATGTTTTTTCACAAAAGCATTTTAGAATCGGAATTGATAATATCAAAGTTCAAGATGCATGGATTAAAACTATGGGAGAAAATATTCAGAAATATACATTTAAAGTATACTATAAAAAAGGTGTGCTTTATGTTAAGCTAAAGTCTTCTGTGTTAAAAGAGGAGCTAACATTTGAAAAAGAAAAGGTTATAAAGTTAATAAATAAGGAGCTTGGAAAAGAGTATATAAAAGATTTAAATCTTAGCTAAATATTTCATTTGAATCAAAATGAAAATCTATCTCAATTGATGAATTTTCATCACTATCTGAACCATGAACAGCGTTTTCACCTTTAGATTTAGCAAATTTCTTTCTTATAGTTCCATCCAACGCCTCTAGAGGATCTGTTGAACCAATAAGATTTCTAAATTCTTCAACTGCATTTTCTTTTTCCAGAACAGCAGCTATAATAGGCCCACGAGTCATAAAACTTACTAAATCAGTAAAAAAGGGTTTATCCGAATGTATTGAATAAAATTTTTCTGCTTCATCCTTACTCATTTTTTTATATTTAAGAGCAATAATTTTAAATCCTGCATTCTCAATCATATTTAATATTGGAAGCATATTTCCCTGCTCTATTGAGTCAGGCTTCAGCATTGTAAATGTTCTATTTGAATTCATGCGGCAAATTTAACAATATCTATCATTAATCAAAGTTTTAAGAATTACTTTATTTTAATTTTCAATATAATATTATATTAGCCCACTCATGAATAAACAAATTCTAAATAAAATCGATGATACCTTTTCCAAAAAGAGAAATATTATTTTGATACCTCATAGTAGTCCTGATGCTGATGCTCTTGGAAGTTGTCTAGCTCTATATCATTTCTTTAAAGATGAAAATGAAGTGAACATAATTTCTCCCAATAAGTATACAGATATTTTAAATTTTCTTCCAGGATCAGAGAATGTCATTGTTTATGATAATGATAAAGAAAAGTCTGAAAATCTTTTTAAAAATGCTGATGTAATTTTTACTTTAGATTTTAACAGCTTAGGAAGAGCTAGAAACCTATCAAACCTTATATCTAGTTCATCTGCTAAAATAATAATGATTGATCACCATGAAAATCCAGATAATTATGCAAATATCATAATTTCTGATTCAAAGATGAGCTCAACCTGTGAAATGGTATTTGATTTCATTAATGCAATTGATAATAAAAAAATAGATAATGATATTGCAACTTGTTTATACACAGGTATAGTTGCAGACACTGGATCTTTCAGGTTTCCTTCTACAACTTCTAAAACATTAAAAGTTGGATCAGAATTAATTAATTACGGAGTAAACATCACTGAGATATTTGAAAAACTCCATAATAATTTTCAGTTTAAAAGATTGAGACTCTTAGGATCAACTATCAGTAATTTCAAAAAAATAGATGGACTTCCTGTATTGTACACTTTAATCTCTGAGGAAGATCAGATTAAAAATGACTTTAAAAAAGGAGACAGTGAAGGATTTGTAAACTTTGGGTTGAGTGTTAAAGGAATTTTATGTTCTGTTCTTTTTATTGAGAAAAAAGATGAGGGAATCATAAAAATTTCATTTAGATCAAAAGGTGATTTTAAAGTTAATATATTTGCCTCAAGATATTTTAGTGGCGGTGGACATGAGTATGCATCTGGAGGAGTATCTAAACTAAGTTTAATTGAAACTGAAGAAAAATTTATTGTTGATATTAAACAATACCTAAAAGAAAACTATGAATAAGAACTTATTAATCTTAATCTCAATACTAACTTTAAACTCATGCAATATGAATAATTCTGATTTATCAGATGGATTATACGCTGATATTGAAACATCAAAAGGAAACATAATTTTACAATTATATTTTGAACAAGTACCTACAACTGTATCAAATTTTGTTGCACTTGCTGAAGGAAATCACCCAGTTGTAGATGAAGAACTATCAGGAAAACCCTATTATGATGGACTAAAATTTCACAGAGTACTTGAAAATTTCATGATTCAAGGAGGAGATCCTACAGGAACTGGATCTGGTGGTCCAGGATATCAGTTTGATGATGAATTTAGCCCTGAACTTAAACATGATGGCCCTGGGGTATTATCAATGGCTAATGCTGGTCCTGCAACCAATGGTAGTCAGTTTTTCATTACACATGTTGAAACTCCTTGGTTAGACGGCAAACATTCTGTTTTTGGTAGAGTAAATTCTGGACAAGATGTTGTTGATAGCGTTGAACAAGAGGATATCATTAAGAATATAAAAATTATTAGAATAGGTGAAAATGCCAAAAAATTTGATGCACCTTCTATTTTTGAAAACTATTTAGCTAATAAAAGCGATGCTGATGCTGCAAAAGTAGAAGCTGAACAGGCAAAAATCAAGGATATTACAAAAGGAATGTCTAAGACAGAAAGTGGAATTTATTATGATATTTCAAAAAAAGGAAAAGGAAGCAATGCTAAACCTAATGATTTACTTTCAGTTCACTACTCTCTTCAACTTGTTGATGGGAGTGAAATTGATTCTTCATTTACTCGAGGTGCACCAATTGAATTTACTTGTGGTGTTGGTCAAGTTATAAAGGGTTGGGATGAAGCTATGCAGCTATTAAATAAAGGGTCAAAAGCTAGATTAGTTATTCCAAGTGATCTAGGGTATGGATCAGTAGGTGCTGGAAATGGAGTAATTCCTCCAAATGCTACATTAATTTTTGATGTGGAACTAGTTGACATCAAATAAAAATATTGATAAAACTGAGGTTATTTATTCCACTTGCTTTAATGCCTTAGGTTTTAATTATAAATTCTTTTATAGAAGAACCCAATTATATTTATGATTTTATCTAAAATCTAATGATCAAAAAGATGGAATATTATCATATAATATTGTTTCAGTATATATAATTGAGTATTATCCGGGAGAAAAACTATATAATTTTCTAAACTGAATTACTATATTAGTAAACTATCCCATTTTTTATGGGTCAAATAAAAAACTAATTTGATATGAGAAAACTTTTTTTAATATTAATATTTTTTTCATTTAATCTAAATGCTCAAGATTATTTCATCGTAAATGATGGTGTGAAAACTAAGGACTATCAGTATAATGTTTTCAAAAATGCTAATATTCATTCTAGTAATGGGATGATTTCTAATGGAACGCTAATTGAAAAAGATGGAAAAATCATACAAATTGGTGTGAATCTTAATCCGCCAAAAAACAGTGTAGTTTATGATTTAAAAGGACAATATATATACCCATCTTTTGTTGAAACTCATTCTTCTTTTGGTGTAAAAAAACCTCAAAGAAAATCTTCTGGTAGAAGCTCTCAATATGAACCTTCAAGAAATGGTTATTATTGGAACGATCATATCTTAAGTGATTACAATAGCTTTATAGATTATAATTATAATCAAAAAGAGGCAAAGGAGTACAGGGATATAGGATTTGGTGTAGTAAATTCTCATAGAAATGATGGAATTCATAGAGGCACAAGCTTTTCAATTGGTTTAATTGATGGACAAAATGAATCATACAGAGTTTTATCACAAAAAACTGCTGAACACTATTCTTTTTCAAGGAGTTTAACTTCAGGACAATCATATCCATCTTCAACTATGGGAGCAATTGCGTTAATTAGACAGTTACATTATGATTCAAATTGGTATTCTCAAGGTGAGTCAATTTCAAAAGATCTTGCTCTTGAAGCAGTTATTAAAAACAAGGAGCTTCCAAAGTTTTTTGATGCTAATGATAAATTAAATGTATACAGAGCTGCAAAGCTTTCTAAAGAATTTAATTTAAACTTTATCATTAAGGGATCAGGAAAGGAATATGAGAATGTAAGAGAACTAAAGAAATTCCAAAACACTCTTATAATTCCTGTTAATTTTCCTAAGGCATTTGATGCATCTAACTCGAAGCTAAACGATAAACTAACAATTAATCAATTAAGATACTGGAACCAGGCTCCTGCTAATCTTGGAATTCTTGAAAAAAATGGTGTTAAATTTTCAATTACTTCCTCTGACCTGAAAAATAAAAGAGAATTTTTAAGTAATATCAAAAAAGCTATTGAAAATGGTTTAAGTGAAAAAGCTGCTCTTGAAGCTTTAACAATTACACCTGCAAGGTCAATTAATTTAGATAATAAGATTGGGAAATTAGAGAAGGGTTATTATGCTAATTTTCTAATAACATCAGGTCCAATTTTTGGAGATAAAACTGCTATTAATGAAAATTGGGTTAAAGGTCAAAGACATATTATTAAAAATACTGATAAGGTCAATATAGATGGAACTTATACAATTCAAATTAATGATAAGTCCTATGAAATAAAGATTTTAAATAGTTTAACAAAGCCTTCAACAAAAATCCGAAGAGATTCAATAGATATTAAATCAAAAGTGTCACTAGTTGATGACTGGTTAAGTTTAACACTTTTTGATAGCATTGACAAAAAACCTTCATTTGCACAAATTTCAACAAAAATAAACTCTTCAACAAGTCTGTCAGGAACAGGTTCTGATTTTAATAATAATAACTTTTCATTTACAGCTTCAAAAAAGAAAGTTGAAAATGATATAAAATCAAAAAAATCAGCTAAATCTAAATCTGACTCGTCATTTGTTTCAAATGTTACATTTCCTAATGTTGGATTTGGTATAAACTCTTTACCAAATAGCCAATCCATTCATTTTAAAAATGCTACTCTTTGGACCAATGAAACTGATGGGATTATTAAAAATTCTGATATTATTATCAATAATGGAAAAATTATTGCAATTGGAAAAAATCTTGAAACACCAACTAATTTTAAGGTTATTGATGCAACTGATAAACATATTACATCAGGTATAATAGATGAGCATTCTCATATGGCAGCGTCAAGTATAAATGAAGGAGGACATAATTCATCTGCAGAAGTATCTATAATGGATGTCATAAATCCTGATGATATTAATATATACAGGAATTTAGCAGGTGGTGTAACCTCGGCTCAAATTCTTCATGGTTCTGCTAATCCAATAGGAGGGCAATCTGCAATTATTAAACTTAAATGGGGATCAGAAATTAATGATATGTATTTTGAAGGAGCTGCACCTTTTATAAAATTTGCATTAGGAGAAAATGTAAAACAATCAAATTGGAGCGGGTCTAGATTTCCTCAAACAAGAATGGGTGTTGAACAAGTTTTTATTGACCACTTTGATAGAGCGAAAGAATATGCAAAAATTTGGACAGACTATAACTCGCTTAGTCCTAGACAAAAAAGATCTGTTGCTAAACCTAGATTTGATGATGAATTAGAAACTCTATGGGAAATATTAAGAGGTGACAGATTTGTTTCTAGTCACTCTTATGTTCAAAGTGAGATTAATATGCTGATGAAAGTTGCTGAAAAGTTTAACTTTAGAATTAACACCTTCACTCACATATTAGAAGGATATAAAGTTGCAGACAAAATGGCTGAACATGGTGTTGGAGGGTCTACATTTTCTGATTGGTGGGGTTATAAATATGAAGTAAATGACGCTATTCCATATAATGCCTCAATAATGCATAATGCTGGGGTTACAGTTGCATTAAATTCCGACAACTCTGAGCTCTCTAGGAGATTAAATTTAGAAGCAGCAAAAGCAGTAAAATATGGAGATATTTCTGAAGAAGAAGCATGGAAATTTGTTACTTTAAATCCTGCAAAGTTACTTCATATAGATGATAAGGTTGGGAGTCTCAAAATTGGTAAAGATGCAGATATTGTAGTTTGGAGTGGTCATCCTATGTCACTTTTTACAAAAACAGAACAGACATATATTGAAGGTGCCTTATATTTTGACAAAGACAACCACCAACAAAAATTAAAAGAGATTAAAGATGAAAAATCTATATTGATACAACAAATGCTTGGAGAAAACTTAACTGGAGTAAAACTTAGGCTTCCAAATCAAATGCCAAAAATAGATAACAATTGGTCTTTTGTTAATCAAATAGAAGTTACATGTGAACACACTGAATTTTAAATTATGAAAAAAATTATTTTATTAAACGTTTTATTTTTAAATCTGATTTTTTCTCAGCAGACTCCTGCTCCTAATCAAGATAAATCAGTATTAATCTTTGGAGGGACAACTCATGTTGGAGATGGTCAAGTTATTAATAATAGTGTTATTGGATTCACAGAGGGTAAAATTGATTTAATTGCTTCCTCTGATGGGACTTGGACAAATGAAATTCTAAATATGTTATCCGATTCTAATAATAAAAAATACGACACTATAATTAATGCCTCTAACCATCATATTTATCCTGGAATTATTGCATTAAACTCAAATCTGGGTCTTGTAGAAGTCGACGCTGTAAGAGCATCAGTTGATGATGATGAATCTGGAACTTATCTCCCAGAGATTAGGTCGATTATTGCATACAATGCAGAATCAAAGGCCGTTGAAAGTATGCGACCTAATGGTGTTCTTCTTGCACAAATTGCACCTAATGGTGGGGTTATTTCAGGTAGTTCATCAGTTGTTCAATTAGATGCATGGAATTGGGAAGATGCAGTAATTAAATATGATCAGGGGATACATATCAATTGGCCAAGCCCATACACCTTTGGAAGATGGTGGCTTGGAGAGGACAGAGGTCTAAAAGCAAATAACAACTACAATAAACAGGTTAATGATTTAAAAGATTTTTTTGATAAATCTAAGGCTAATATGAATTTAAATAAATCTATGAACCTTAAAAGCAGAGCAATGAAAGGAATTTTTGAGGGAGAGTCTACAGTTTATCTAAATGCAGATGATGAAAAAGAAATTGTAGATGGAGTTCTTTTTTTTAAAAAATTTAATATTAAGAAAATAGTAATAGTTGGTGCTTCTGAAGCAAAGAACCAGTTAGATTTTATTAAAGAAAATAATATTCCAGTTGTTGTAAAACAACCATATAGATTTCCTCAATCTGTGGACTCAGATCCAAGAGAGACTTTTATGCTTGCTAAAAAAATGATTGATAAAGGAATACTTGTAAGTATAGATCCATCTGGAGCTCCTCAATCTAGAGTGTCTATTAGAAACTTACCTTTCTATGCTGGAAGTTTTTCGAGTTATGGAATTGATAAAGAATTAGCATTATCAATGATAACTCTTAATCCTGCAAAAATATTAGGAATTGAAAATGAATTTGGCACATTAGAAGTTGGCAAGAGTGCTACCTTGTTTATATCAAAAGGTGATGCGCTTGATATTATCTCAAACAATGTAACTCACGCTTTTATATCAGGAAGAAATATTAGTTTAGAAACTCACCAAACTAGATTATGGAGAAGATATTCAAATAAATATTCAAATTCTCAATAACAATAACACTTTCAATCCATAATTATTATTTGTAAATTTAAACAACTTAAAATTTACAATTGTTAGTTGAGAATCAAATATTACCAAAGGAAATATCCAGTCTTTATGATGATCTAATTGATAGTTGTTATCAAAAAATATCATCTAAAGAAAGAAAGGTGATTCATCAATCACTTCTAATAGCTTATAGTGCTCATGATGGGCAAATAAGAAAATCTGGGGAACCTTATGTTCACCACCCTATTGAAGTAGCTAAGATTGTTGCAAAAGATATTGGACTAGATTATGTTTCAATTGCATCAGCTATTCTGCATGATGTTGTTGAAGATACTGATATAACTCTAAACGATTTAGATCAAAGTGTCGGTGTGGAAATTTCAAAAATTGTAAATGGTTTAACAAAAATTTCCACATTAAAAAAAAATGAAGATTATTCACTTCAGGCTGAGAACTATCGAAAAATGCTTCTTACTCTTCATAATGATATAAGAGTTATACTAATTAAGATTGCTGATAGACTTCATAACATGAGGACAATTGAATTTCTTTCTAAGTCTAAGCAAGATCAAATGGCCTCTGAGTCAATCTATATTTATGCACCATTAGCTCATCGAGTAGGTTTATATAATATCAAGAATGAGCTTGAAGATAATAGTTTAAAAATTCTAGATAAACAAAAGTATAATCTAATTAAAAATAAAATTGATAAAGAATTTGTAGATCAAGAAAAATATGTTGACTCATTTCAAAAACTAATTAGTAAGAATCTAGATGATCAAAAAATTAAATATTCTATTTTAGGAAGAAATAAATCTATTTACTCTATTCATAATAAGATTCAAAATAAGAATATCTCTTTTGATGAAGTATATGACCGTTTTGCAATTAGAATTATTTATAAATCACTACCAAAGAATGAAAAATTTGTTGCATGGAAAATTTATTCAATAATAACTGATCATTTTACTCCAAATCCAACTAGATTAAGAGACTGGATTACACTGCCAAAGACGAACGGTTATGAAGCACTTCACCTTACTGTAGTTGGTCCAAAAAATAAATGGATAGAAATTCAGATTAGGTCAGAGAGAATGAACGAAATAGCAGAAAAAGGGTATGCAGCACATTTTGGATATAAACATAAAGAATCTAAAAAGAGTGAAGTTGACCTTTGGTTAAACAAACTTCAAGATGTGTTAAATAATGACAACGAACATGCAATTGATTTTGTTGAAGATTTTAAACTTAGTTTCTATTCCAAAGAAATATATGTATTTACTCCAAATGGAGATTTGAAATCTTTAAAAAGTGGATCAACTGCTCTTGACTTTGCATTTCATGTACATACAGATATTGGAATCAAAACAAGGGGTGCAAAAGTTAATGGTAAAATAGTTCCTTTAAGCCATATTCTTAAAAGTGGTGATCAAGTTGACATTATTACATCTGAAAATGTAAAGCCGAACTCGAACTGGTTAGAATTTGTTGAAACTTCAAAAGCAAAATCCAAAATTAAATCTTCTTTAAATGAAGAAAAAAAGAGAATTTCTATTGATGGAAAAGAAATACTTGAAAGAAAGCTTAAACAGTTAAAAATAAAGCTTGATGATAAAGTTTCAGGTCAAATGATGAAGTTTTTTAATATTAACGCTAGTAATGATCTTTTTTTTAAAATAGGGAATGGATCAATAGATAACAAACAAATTAAAAGTTTTGCTAACGACTATAATAGTTACTTAGGTTACTTCAGAAGAAGAATTGGTTCAAATGATACTAAAATTGATAAATTAAATGATTCAGTAAATCTATTAAAGTTTGATAGACTAGTGTTTGGCAAAGAAAGTGAGTTATTAAAATATTCAATTGCTAGCTGTTGTAATCCAATAGCTGGAGATAAGGTTTTTGGTTTTGTGTCTGTCAAAGAGGGAGTAAAAGTTCATAAAAAGGATTGTCCAAATTCAATTTCACTAAGATCTAATTATGCATATAGAATAATTTCAGCAAATTGGATAGATTCTGAAAATCATGAGTTTAATGCTAAAATTGAACTTAGTGGTATTGACAAAATCGGTTTGATAAATAATATTACATCTCTTATATCTAATTCTATGAATGTTAATATGAATAAAATTTCATTTGAAACAAACGATGGAACATTTTCAGGTTTAATAAGTGTAGAAGTAAAAAATAAAGTAATTTTAAATAAACTATTAAAAAAACTAAAATCAATTGATGGAATTGAAAAGCTATCTAGAAAATAATTATAATGATTTTCAAAAAGAAAAAGAAAAATGATGAGGTTATAGATGTTTTTACTAAATTCCTAAGTCTCCACAATCAAAGAAAAACCCCTGAAAGATTCACTATTCTCAATGAAGTTTATTCAATTGAAGGTCATTTTGACATTGATTCATTATATGAAAAAATGAATAAAAAAAACTACAGAGTAAGTAAAGCAACTCTTTACAATACAATTGAGTTACTACTTGAGAGTGGTTTGGTTAGAAAGCATCAGTTTGGAGATTCTTTTTCTCAATATGAAAAGTGTTATTTTAACAATCAACACGACCATATTATAATTACCGACACAGGAGAAGTAAAAGAATTTTGTGACCCAAGAATTCAATCAATTAAAAATGATATTGAGAAAATTTTTAATGTTGATATTGAGGATCATTCACTATATTTATACGCTACAAGCAAAAAGAAAAAAAATAGATAATTTATGTCTTTAGATCTTTTATTAGGCCTTCAATGGGGAGATGAAGGAAAGGGTAAGATTGTTGATGCCATCACCTCAGATTATGATATAATTGCTAGATTTCAAGGAGGTCCTAATGCTGGACATACAATTGAATTTGATGGTCATAAACATGTTCTTCACACAATTCCATCAGGTATTTTTAATCAAGGAGCAATAAATATTATAGGAAATGGAGTAGTTATTGATCCAGCAATTTTTCTTAATGAGATTAATGGATTAAAAAAATTTAATATTGACTTAAATAGTAAATTATTTATTTCAAAAAGAGCTCATATAATACTTCCCACACATAAAATTATTGATGCAACTTCAGAAGCCTCAAAAGGAAAGAAAAAGATTGGATCAACTTTAAAGGGTATTGGTCCAACTTACATGGATAAAACTGGTAGAAATGGAATTAGAGTTGGAGATATAATAGATGATAATTGGCAAAAAAAGTACAATAGTTTAAAAGAAAAACACCTTAGTCTAATTTCAAATTTTAATCAATCAGTAGATATAGATCTTAATAAATTAGAAGCTGAATTTTTTGAAGGAATTAAATGTTTAAAATCTTTTAATTTGATTGAAAGTGAAAATTATTTAAATAAATCAATTAAGGAGGGCAAGAGGATACTTGCTGAAGGAGCACAAGGTTCTTTATTGGATATTGATTTTGGAACATACCCATTCGTTACTTCATCAAATACTACTTCTGCTGGAGCATGTTCTGGGTTAGGTGTTCCTCCTAATAAAATTAAAAACATACGCGGAATATTTAAAGCATATACCACTAGGGTTGGCTCTGGACCTTTTCCAACTGAATTATTTGACTCAACTGGGGAAAAAATTAGAGAAATTGGACATGAGTATGGAGCTACGACTGGAAGAGATAGAAGATGTGGTTGGCTAGATTTAGTAGCACTTAAATACACAATAGAAATCAATGGTGTAACAGAATTAAATATTATGAAATCTGATGTTTTGAGTTCAATAGAAAAGCTATTGGTTTGTACATCATACACTATAGATGGTAAAATAGTAGATTTTTTTCCATATGATATTATATCTAAAGATATAACTCCAAATTACATAGAGTTTAAAGGCTGGGATATGGATATAACTAAAATGAAAAATGAAAAAGATCTTCCAGGTGAACTTATTGATTATATAGATTATATAGAATTATTTGTTGGTGTTCCAATCAAATTAATATCTGTTGGTCCTGATCGAACACAAACAATCTACAGAAATAAATGAATCATTTAAAGTTTTTATTGATCTTACTAATAACTACAAACACAGTTAATAGTCAAGATAAGAGAACTATTGAAATTATACAGGCAGGAAAGTCTGTAAGGAATTCTGTTGAATATCCAGGAGCAAATATTTTACAAAGAGATAATGATATAAGAGTAATTTTATTTCATGATGGAGCTAAGATAGAGTCTGATTTATCATATTATTATTTTAACGAAAATTCATTCAAAGCTAATGGACAGGTAAATTTTAACCAAGGAGATTCATTAGTTCTTACATCTGATTATCTCGAGTATGACGGGACTTCAAAAAAAGCTTTTGCATATGGTAATGTTAAATTAACAAGACCTGATATGAAACTTGAAACAGATACTCTGTATCTAGATAGAACAAAAAATATTGCTTTTTACAATTCTAAAGGAAGAGTAATTGATAATGATAACATATTAGTAAGTAATTCAGGCACATATTACATGGGGCCCAAAAAATATATTTTTAAATCAAATGTTGTGATTGATAATCCTGAGTATAATGTAAATTCTGAAGAATTAGAATATTTTACGGAAACAAATCACACATACTTTAATGATAAAACATTAATAACAGGTATTGATTATAGTATTTTATGTAAAGATGGATTTTATGATACAGTTAATCAAAAAGGATACTTTAGAGATGAAGCAGTAATAAATTACGATGGAAAAATTATAAATGGAGATAGTATTTTCTTTGAAAATGAAAGATCATATGCAGCTGCATCACATAATATTAAAATTAATGATACGATTAATAAATCAATAATAACAGGGCATTATGGAGAAATTTTTAAGGATAAAGACTCTGCAATTATCACAAAAAATGCATTAGCTGTTAACATAATAAAAAATGATTCACTTTATATTCATGCTGACACAATTACAATTACTGGACCTGATGAAAAAAAGATTTTAAAGGGATATTATGATGTTAGAATCTTAAAATCTGATGTAAGAGGATTATCTGATTCTATTCATTTTAACCAAGAAACAGGCTTAATTAAATTATTAAAAAAACCTAAAAGTTCAAAATTCATTAAAAGATTAACAGATGAAGAAAGAAATAAATTAAATCCAGTAATATGGTTCGGTAAAAATCAAATAACTGGAGATAAGATTTTATTAAAATCTAATACAGTAACAGAAGAACTTGATTCACTAATCATTAGAGGTAGTGTGTTTATGAGTCAAAAAGATTCTTTGAATGGTGATAGATTTAACCAAATAAAAGGTGAGAAGCTAGATGGATACTTTAATCAGGGAAGTCTAGATAATGTATACATTGTTAAAAATAGTACACTTTTATACTATATGTACTCTGATGATTCTGAATTCATTGGAATGAATAAGACACTTGCAAGCTCAATACTTATAAAGTTTTTAAATAATGAAATTTCTGAGGTATCATTTTACAAAACACCAGATGGAAATGTTATTTCTGAGAATAAAATTATTTTAAATGAAATGAAACTTCCAGGGTTTATTTGGAGAGAAGAAGAAAAACCAAATAATGTTAAAGATTTGTTCAGTGAGTCAGATAAAAAATTAGAAATAGTTGAAATTGAGTAAAATAAGATGTTAACTATTTTGTTGAAAATAATTTTTGGTTGAATTGATATGCACTCAAGAGATTACTAATTTAGAATAAAAATTCTCATTGAGTAACACTGAAAATTCACTCTCAAAATTTGAAGAAATGTTAAAGACAAATACTGTCTTTTACTTTGATTCATCTGACTTCATTACTATCTCTCACCATTATATAGATCAGGCAAATTTTTCATTGGCTGATAAAGCTATCAAAATTGGTTTAGATCAACACCCAAATAACATTGATTTAATGTTGTTGAACTCTGAATTACTTATCTTCAACTCTAAATATAAAGAGGCCTATAAAATTTTAAATTTTGTTGAAGAAATAGATCCTGAGAATAGAGAGGTATACCTTCAGAAAGCTACAATTTACTCAAAAAACAACTTAAGTGAAGAAGCTATAGATATTTTAAAAAGAGCACTTACTTTTATAGATGACAAAATAGAAATATGGAATATGATTGCTATGGAGTTTCTTCTTCTTGAAGATTTTGAGTCAGCTATTCCATTTTTCAAAAAATGTCTTGACTCTGATCAAGAGGATTATCAATCACTCTACAATCTTATTTTTTGTTACGAAAACCTAGGAATGATTGACGAATCTATAAATGAATTAAGTTCTGTGTTGGAAAAGAGACCCTATTCTAAAATAGCTTGGCATCAAATTGGTAAAATATATAATAAAAAAGGTAAATTTAAAGAATCTATCTCTGCGTTTGATTTTGCAATTATATCTGACGATCAATTTGTTTCAGCTTATATTGAAAAAGCTAAAGTTTTAGAAAAAGTTGGCAGGATTAATGAAGCTTTAGAAAATTTTAGGCTTTCTATTGAGCTAAGTGAACCAAATTCATATATCTATTTTAGAATTGCAAAATGTTATGAGAAAATAAATAACAAAAAATTATTTTTAGATTATATTAAAAACTCAGTTAGGGAAGAGCCAGGAAATGAAAAAGCATGGATATATTTAATAAAATACTACTTAAAAAATAATAATCTTAGACAAGCTAAATATCTGGCTTCAAAAGCATTGGACAATAATCATAATAGCATTAAGATCATTGAATTAAACGCGATAATTAACAGAGATATAGGAAACATTTTAGAAGCCATTAAACTTTATAATCAAATAATTGAATTTAAAGAAAATTTATCATGGAAAATATGGAAGGGTTTAATAAAATGTTTGATTGATAAGAAAGAATGGTCAGAACTTTTAAAGATAAGCTTAAGAGCTAAAAAGCACTATCCAAATAAAGCATTTCTAGATTTTACTATTAGTGGCTGTCTATTAAAAAATGGTAAATTAAATGAAGCAATTTATTTTTATCAAAGTGGAAAAAAAACTTGTCAAGTTCCTGAAAAACTAATTGAGTCATTTCCAGAATTCACTGAAAATAAGACCTTACTTGTCTGATTTTTTATAAATTATAAAATGCTAAATAATTATATTATTCTTTTTATTAAAGGTCTTGCAATGGGTGCAGTTAATAAAATTCCAGGTGTTTCTGGAGGGACTGTAGCTTTTGTAACAGGAATCTATGAAGATTTAATAAACTCTATTAAAAAAATTAATTTCCATTCATTTAAAATTTTATTTACAAAAGGATTTAAGGCTTTTTATATAGAAGTTAATGGTAAATTTTTGACTATTCTTTTTTCTGGTGTAATTGCAAGTTTTTTTTCTGTATCTCTAGTATTAGATAAGCTAATAAAAGAATATGAAATTTATGTATTCGGAATGTTTTTTGGAATGATATTAGGATCATTTTATGTGATATATTATCAGTTAGAAAAAATTAAGGCTAAAACTTTTGCAGGAATATTAATAGGTTTAACTATTGGTTTATTAATTAGTTTTGCAGATAATTTAGAGGTAGCAAACTCTAATTTAATAATCTTCTTTTCAGGAATGATAGCTATATCTGGAATGATATTACCGGGATTATCTGGATCTTATCTATTACTTCTTATGGGCAACTATACATTGATAATGGTAGATTCCGTAAATGCTCTTTATTTTACATTAACAGAGATAATTTCACTTAATTTTGAATTTATTAATGATCCCGAAAGACTATACCTTCTTAAAGTTTTAGTTCTATTCACTATTGGGTCCATATCAGGTTTAGTGTTTTTTTCAAATATATTAAGCTCACTATTAAAAAATCATAAATCCATTACAATATCAATAATAGTAGGTTTTATAGCAGGATCTCTTTTTGGTGTTTGGCCCTGGAAAAATGAAGACATGTATGGTAATGTATCTTTGTTTATTCCTGATTTTACAACTACTGAAACATGGATAACTTTATTTTTCCTTTTTATTGGCATTTTGTTTGTAGTTTTATTAGAAAGACTGGCACATAAGCATTGAAAAATAAAAGACAATTCGGTTTAATCGGAAAAAATATAGAATATTCATTCTCTAGAAGGTTTTTTTTAGAGAAATTTAATTCAAATGACAAGTATTTAAACTTTAGTTACATAAATTATGATATTAACTCAATTGAAGAAGTTAATAATGTTTTTGAACAAAAAAATCTATGCGGATTAAATGTTACAATCCCTTATAAGGAGAAAATTATAAATTACTTAGATGATGTATCTGATCAAGCTAAAGAAATTGGAGCAGTTAATACAATATGTTTTGATAATCGAAAAAAGATAGGGTATAATACAGATATTTTTGGTTTTTCTAAATCACTTGAAATAAATGAAATAAATAATATTGATAGCGTTTTAATCCTTGGATCTGGAGGTGCAGCAAAAACAATTACTTATTTCTGCGTTAATAATAACATTCCTTATAATATTGTTTCTAGAAGACCATCTAAGTCATTGATATCTTACAAGAGTCTTGATGAACAATATTTTAAAAATAAAGTTTTAATCGTTAATTGCACTCCTCTTGGAACTTTCCCTGATGTTGATAGATGCCCTGATTTACCATATAATTTAGTAAATAAAGAGAATGTAATTTTTGATCTAGTTTATAATCCTAACGAAACTCTTTTAATGAAAAAAGGAAAAGAAAGAGGATGTAAAATATTAAATGGTCATGAAATGTTAAGGTTTCAAGCAGAGAAGTCCCTAGAATTATGGGTAAAAACATTCAAATAGGATTGAAACTTTTTTTTGTTAATTTTAGTAAATAAATAATTTCAAATAAAACTTAATGACAGACTCGAATAAAATATCGAAAAAGTCTTCATCGGATTCTAAAAATCTAGTAAAAAACATAATACCTGAGATGCCTAAAGACAAAAGAACTAAGGCATATAAGGATTGGATGAAGCAATATGGTGAAAAAACTTTAGATTCTAAAAAAATTCCTGAGATGCCTAAGGATAAAAGAACAAAGGCATATAAGGATTGGATGAAGCAATATGGTAAGGAAAAAACTACTTCAAAAAAAATATCCAAAAAAGTTGAAGTTAAAAAAACAACAGGTTCTGAAGTAAAAAAGATTAAGCCTAAAATCATTAAAGACAATCTAGAAGAATTAATTAATTCTTTTATTAATTTTGTTAATTCTGAAGATTGGTTTCACAAAAGAAAAGAAATTGAAGGTTTAAAAACAAGAATTAATTTATCTTTAAAAAAGACAGATTCAGATTCAGAAGAATTAAAAAAAATTAAATCCTTATTTTTTCAAACTCTTAAAAATTACTCTAGTAAAAAAAGAAAATATTTCAATGAATTAAACTCAAATCAGCAAGAAAACCTTTTAATAAGACAAGAATTAATTGAAAAAATAAAAGATCTTATTGTTGTAGATGAAAATTCAAATAAACTATACTCAAAATTTAAAGTATTAAAAGAACAATGGCATAATACTGGTCAAGTTCCTATTACTGAAAGAAATAATATATGGGAAACGTATAGACATCATGTTGAAAAATTTTACGACTTTCTGCATTTAAACCGAGATCTTAGAGATCTTGATTATAAGCATAACTATGAGGAAAAGCTTAAGATTATTGAAAGAGCAGAAAAGCTAGATGAGATTGATGATATAGTAAAAACATCTAGAGATCTTAATGATTTACATAGATTATGGAAAAATGAATTAGGCCCAGTCGCTAGAGAACATAGTAATGATTTATGGTCAAGATTTCAGGCAGCATCTCACAAGATTCATTCAAAAAGACAAGACTTTCAAAAAGAAATTTCTAATGTTCAACAATTAAATTTTGAGAAAAAACAAAATGTAATTGTTAGAATGAATGAGTTAATTTCAACAGTCCCAAATTCTCATTCAGAATGGCAAAATAAAATTAAGGATTTTGAAAAATTAAAGGCTGAATTCCAAAATATTAAAAATCTTCAGAGAAATAAAAATAAAAAATGCTGGAATGACTTTAGAATAGCTACAAAAGCTTTCAATACTTCAAAAAATGATTTTTATAAAAATCAGAAAAAAGAAATCAAAAAAAGTATTGATTTAAAGAAAAATCTAATTCAAGAGGTTAAAAACATAATTGAAAAAAACACAATATCTGAAAATTCAAGAAGAGTAAAGATGATACAGGAGGAATGGAAAAAAGCGGGGTATCTGCCAAAAAAAATTTCCAATTCTTTGTGGGATGAGTTTAAACCTATAATTAATAGATATTATGATATTTTAAAGTCAGGTGCCATTAATTTGAATGCTGATGAACAAAAAACATTTGATAAAAGGTCAAAGTTTATAGATAAAATCAAATTTTCCAAAAAGAAATCTACTCCTGATGAAATTAGAGAAATATTTAATTCACTATTACTAAAATGGAATGAAATGGAAGAAGTTAGTCAGAATTCTTCTAATATTCTTAATAATAACTTTCTTAAGAAAATATCATCCATTATTAAGTCTTTAGATATAGAAACTAATGAAAAAAATGATTTAATTTTTGATTTTGAACTAGAGTTATCAAAAGATAATTCTGAGGAAATAAATAAAAAAATTCAATTTATTAAACGAAAAATATCTGATCTTGAAGTTGAATCAAATCAAATTCAAAATAATTTAGAATTTTTCTCTAACTCAAGTAGTGATAATCCACTATTTAAAAATATTTCATCAAAAATTGAGTCTATTAACGAGAAGGTAGAATTCTGGAGACATAGATTAAGAAAGTTCAAAAAAGTATAGATTATTATTTTTTATAAAATCTCATTTTATACTTGACTTCAATATCTCCCACAGAAATTAAATTGAGCTCATGCTTTAATGATTTTCTTTTTTTGTAAGACAACTTATCTGTGAAAAGAGTTCCTTGAAGGTGGTCATACTCATGCTGAATTACTCTTGCAATTATTCCAGAACAATTAATTATTTGGGATTCTATATTTTCATCTAAAAACTTAATCTTTAGATTTTCTTTCCTAACTACATTTTCAGAAATATTTGGAATACTTAGACAGCCCTCAGGATAAACAAAATCATCACCGGTTTCACTTATAATTTCAGGATTTATAAATACCTGCTGCATTTTTAATAATTCATTTTCATTAAAACTTTCTTCATCCTTAAAATATGAAAAATCTGCAATAAATATTTTTTTAGAAATCCCAATTTGAGGTGCAGCAATTCCAACTCCTTTAGCATTATACATGGTTTCCCAAAGATCATTAATTAAGGTTCCTAAATTACTTAATTCATTAGAACTGATTTCACTAGCTTTAAGCTTTAAGATAGGGTCTCCATATGCAACTATTGGAACAATCATTTTTTGTTCATTATTAAATAGGATTCAAGAATCAAAGATGCACTAATTTTATCTATAATTGATTTATTCATTCTGCTTTTTTGATTAATCCCAGATTGTTTAATAATAGAACTTGAAATTTTTGAAGTATATCTTTCATCAATCCTTTCTATAATAATTTTAGGAAAAACAAATTGTAATGATTTAATAAACTTTGCAATATCATTTTCAAGTTCATGTATTTGATAATTTAATTTCAAGGGTTTTCCAATAATTACTTTTTCTATTTTTTCATTTGGTATTAAATCTTCTAAATAAATCATCAATTTAGGTGTTTCAATAGTATCCAATGGGAAAGAAATGACTTTGTTATAATCAGAAATAGACACACCAGTTCTCTTAACTCCATAATCGATACCAATGTATTTTGTATGTTGAATGTTTAACAAGATTGTAACTTTTTGAATATTTTAATTAAAGGTCTTTAGAATTAAATTCAATACTTTTACATGTAAAATTATTAAAAATTGAATAACGAAATTATTAATGCTGTAAATGTCTTAAAATTTGAAGGAACAATTTTGTATCCAACTGATACAATTTGGGGGATTGGTTGCGATGCATTATCTGATGTTGCAGTTGAAAAAATTTTTAAAATTAAAAAAAGAGAATTTTCTAAATCATTAATTTGTTTAGCATCTAGTTTTAAAATGATTCAAGAATATGTTTCAATTAAAGAAGTTGATAAACTCGAAAAACTATCTAAAGAAGAGCCTACTACTTTTGTATTTGATAATCCCAGTAAAGTTTCAAAATATATAATAGGAGATTTAAATTCTATCGCGTTTAGAGTTCCAAATAATGATTTTTGTCTAGATATGATAAGTTCTCTCGGAAGACCTATTGTGTCAACTTCCGCTAATATATCAGGGGAAAAATTGCCTTTAAATTTTAGTGAAATCAATTCTAAAGTTAAAAATAATGTTGACTATGTAGTTAAACATGAAAAAAACAAAAATTCGAATTCATCATCTAGGATTTTAAAATTACAAGAAGATGGAAGTATTTTAAAAATAAGATGAATTCACACTCAAAAAAAATACTAAATTCTATAAATCTTGATATTTTCAAGATTATTTCTGATTCAACTGAAGAATTAGGATTAGAATCATTCATAGTTGGAGGTTTTGTAAGAGACTTAATATTAAATAGATCAGTAAAGAAAGATATTGATATAATGTGTATTGGATCAGGAATTGATTTAGCTAAGACAGTTCAAAAAAAAATAAATTCTAAAGCTAACATCAATATTTTTAAGAGATATGGAACTGCTATGATAAATTATGGAGATTATCAAATTGAATTTGTTGGATCAAGGAAAGAATCTTATTCTAAAGATAGTAGAAACCCAAGTGTAGAGTCTGGAAGTTTCATGGATGACATGTTAAGAAGAGATTTTACAATTAATACTTTAGCAATTATTTTAAATAGAAATAAATTTGGAGAGTTAGTAGACACCTTTGGAGGAGTTCAAGATTTAGAAAAAAAGATTATAGTAACACCCTCAGAGCCTAATAAAACTTTTTCAGATGATCCTCTTAGAATGCTTAGAGCTGTAAGATTTGGATGTCAATTGAATTTTATTATTGATGAAAAAACTAAAGAATCGATAATTGAAAATTCTCATAGAGTACAAATACTTTCCCCTGAAAGAATTTCTGATGAAATAAATAAAATTTTAATGTGTGACAATCCTTCAATAGGATTTAAAAATCTTGAAAAAATGAATCTTCTTAGGTATATTCTTCCGGAGTTAATTGACTTAAAAGGTGTTGAAGAAGTAGAAGGTCAAACTCATAAAGATAACTTTTATCATACACTTGAAGTGGTAGATAATATATCAAATAATACTAAAAATCTGTGGCTTAGATGGGCTGCACTTCTTCATGATATAGGTAAAGCTCCTACTAAGAAATTTGACAAAAATATTGGATGGACTTTTCATGGACATGAATATATTGGATCAAAAATGGTTAGAAAAATATTTAAACGATTAAGTCTTCCACTTAATGAAAATTTAAAATATGTTCAAAAAATAGTAATGATGAGCTCAAGACCAATTGTTATTTCAGAGGATATAGCTACAGATTCAGCAGTAAGGAGATTAATCTATGATGCTGGAAATTCAATTGAAGATTTAATTACCCTTTGCGAAGCAGATATAACAACAAAGAACATTAAGAAATCCTCTAAATATCAAAATAACTTTAAAATTGTTAGAAAAAAAATAACAGATGTAGAAGAAAGAGATAGTGTAAGAAATTTTCAACCTCCAATCACAGGACAAATAATAATGGAACACTATAAAATTAAACCATGTAAAGAGATTGGTGTCATTAAAGAAAAAATCAAAAATGCTATTCTTGATGGTGAAATTAAAAATGAATATAGTGAAGCATTTGAATTAATGATTAAAATTGGAAAATCATTGGGTTTAAAAGATGAATAAAATATATAATCTTACACTAATTTCAATAATAATAGTATATCTAGTTATTCTAGCAGGAGGTATAGTTAGGATGACTGGAAGTGGAATGGGTTGCCCTGATTGGCCAAAATGTTTTGGATATCTTATCCCACCAATCGAAAGGAGTCAATTAGACTGGAAAGCTAATCATCAATACAATAAAAATGAAATAATTATTCTTGGTGAAAGTTTATTTTATGCAATTGATAATTTTTATTCAGAAAAAAAGATTAATCTTTCAAATTGGAATAAGTATACTAAACATGATTATTCAAAGTTCAATGTTTATCACACTTGGATTGAATATATTAATCGATTAATTGGAGCTGTTGCTGGATTATCTGTACTGGTATTATTTATTAATTCATTGAGGTTTTTTAAAAGTAAAAAGAGTATAACTTTTTTATCTATTTTATCCCTAGTGGCTATTTTATTTCAAGCTTGGCTGGGAAAAACAGTAGTCGATAGTAATCTAACTGCTAGTACTATTACAATTCATATGTTAATGGCTATTGTACTTTTATTTATTTTATTTTCAATACTATCTTTGTCAAAACCAATAAAACCATCAGTTTTACCAAAAAATGTATCAATTTTAATTAAAATTTCAATAGTATTATTAGTAATTCAAATTATAACTGGGACAGAGGTTAGAAAATTCATTGATATTCAAATGGAATTTTTTAATTATACTGAAAGAAATAAATGGATCGAAAATATAACTAATACTTTTAGTTTTCATAGAAGTTTTTCATGGGCAATTGTATTGATTAATAGTTTAATCTTTTTAAAACTTAAAAATTTGAATTTACAATCTAAGTTGATCTATACTATAAACACATTGATTTTTCTTCAGATATTAACCGGGGTGGTAATGTACTACTTTCATTTTCCATTTTCATCTCAACCAATACACTTGTTAATTTCTACATTGATTATTGGACTTCAATTTTATTTTTTATCACTATATAACTTAAAAAAAAATGCAACTAAAATTTAGAATAATATTAAACGTAGAGGAAGATGTCCTTAGGGATATAATTATTGATTCAAATATAGCCCTCATAGATTTCAGTAAAATTATTTCTAGTGAATTTGGATTTGATTCTTCAGAAATTTCAACATTTCATCATTCGAATGAAAATTGGGAACAACTTGATGAAATTAAAATTTATAAAATTGATGAACTAGATCAAATTATGGATAAGACTCCGATTTCAAATTTCTTTCTATATAAGGGTGATAAACTAATTTATATCTATGATTTTCTAAATTATTGGACTTTTTTTATTGAATTATATGAAATTGATGAATCTGCTAAAGTAGATAGTTATAAATGTATAAATTCAGTTGGAGAGGTTCCCAAAAATCCACCTTCTGATATTTTTGACATTAATTCTGTTAAAGAAGATATTGATGAGTTAGACTTAGATGACACCTATATAGATTAATGAGTTTTTCACTAACATCAGAATTTAAACCTACTGGAGATCAACCAAAAGCAATTCAAAGCATTCTTGATTCATTTAATATTAATCAAAATCATGTAACTCTTCAGGGAGTCACAGGATCTGGTAAAACATTTACAGTAGCAAATGTAATTCAAGAAATTAAAAAACCAACACTTGTATTAGCTCATAATAAAACTTTAGCTGCTCAGCTTTACTCTGAATTTCAAAGCTTTTTCCCTAATAATGCTGTTGAGTATTTTGTTTCATATTACGATTATTATCAACCCGAAGCATATATTCCATCATCTGGATTATATATTGAAAAAGATTTATCAATAAATGAGCAAATTGAAAAATATAGACTAAGCGCAACTTCATCATTACTTTCGGGTAGAGATGATATTATTGTTGTAGCATCTGTTTCATGTATATATGGAATTGGAAATCCAAGTGAGTTTAAGAAGCATGTTATTCAAATATCAATTGATGATGAAATTCAAATCTCTAAACTTCTAACTTTATTTGTCAAAAGTCAATACTCAAGATCAATAAATGAACTAAATAGAGGTAGCTTTTCAGTTAAAGGCGATGTTGTAGATATTTTTCCTAGTTACTCAGATTTTTACTACAGAATTAATTTTTTTGGAGATACAATTGAAAGCATTGAATCAATAGAGCCTTTATCTGGTAATAAAATAGAAAATTTCGAAAACTTAAGGATTTTTCCAGCTATGATATTTGTTACATCAGAATCAAGTATTAAATCTGCAATTAATAGCATTGAATTTGATCT
The DNA here is from genome assembly GCA_016777325.1 of Flavobacteriales bacterium. GTDB lineage: Bacteria > Bacteroidota > Bacteroidia > Flavobacteriales > Flavobacteriaceae > Marisimplicoccus. The sequence goes on from JADHRQ010000006.1 coordinate 49,257, forward strand.
AGAGGAGCAAGTAAAATATTTTGATGAGATGGAGAAAAATATAGAAGCTAAAAGAATAAGAGAAAGGACTGAATTTGATTTAGAGATGATTAAAGAACTTGGATATTGTTCTGGAATTGAAAACTACTCAAGATATTTAGATGGAAGAGATCCAGGTACTAGACCTTTTTGCTTATTGGATTATTTTCCAAATGACTATTTAATGGTAATAGACGAGAGTCATGTAACTGTCCCTCAAGTTCATGCCATGTATGGTGGAGATAGAAGTAGAAAAGAAAATTTAGTTGAATATGGGTTTAGACTTCCTGCTGCATTAGATAATAGACCACTAAAATTTGAAGAATTTGAAGATATTCAAAATAACGTTTTATATGTAAGTGCTACACCTGCTGATTATGAATTAAAAAAATCTGAAGGTTTAATTGTTGAACAAATAATTAGACCTACTGGTGTTTTAGATCCGTTAATAGAAATAAGAAAATCTGAAAATCAAATTGATGATTTAATTGAGGAAATTCTTCAAAGAGTTGATAAAGATGAAAGAGTTTTAGTAACAACATTAACTAAAAGGATGGCAGAGGAATTAACAAAATTTCTTCACAAATCAAATATAAGAGCTAATTATATTCACAGTGATATTGACACTCTTGATAGAGTTGAAATTATGCAAAATTTGAGAAAAGGAATTTTTGATGTTTTAGTTGGTGTAAACTTATTAAGAGAAGGGTTAGATCTTCCAGAAGTTTCGTTGGTAGCTATTCTAGATGCAGATAAAGAAGGTTTTTTAAGAAGTCATAGGTCATTGATTCAGACTGTAGGAAGGGCAGCTAGAAACATTAATGGAAAATCAATTATGTATGCTGATAGAATTACTGATGGTATGAGTAAAACTATTAAGGAAACTAAGTACAGAAGAAGAAAGCAGGAAGAATACAATAGAGAAAATAATATAATTCCAAAACAAATGGAAAAAGCTTATAGCAATACTTTCCAACAAACTCCTGAAACTATTAGCACTAGTTATGACAACTTCGAAGAAGAAGTTAAAAACTATCATAATAAAAATCAAATAGAAAGTAAAATAAAAGAATTAAGAAAAGAAATGGAGACTGTTGCTAAAAAACTTGATTTTTTAAAAGCAGCAGACCTTAGAGATAAAATAGAATTTTTAAAAAAGAAATTAAAATAAAAAAGGTGCACAAAGTGCACCTAATTCATAGATTATTAACCTTAATGTTTATCCTATTTCTATTACTCTGTTAGGTTTAGTAATACTATCCTTTTTCTTTGGTAATATAATCTTTAAGATTCCATTTTTATAATTAGCCTTTATCTTATCTAATTCCACTGACTCAGGAATTCTAAATGATCTCTGAAAAGATGAATAATTAAATTCATTTAATCTCATATTATCATTTTCAATAGAGTTTGAATTTTCAGATGAAATAATTAAAACTTTATCAATTAATTCAATTTTAAAATCATCTTTCTTCATTCCAGGCACAGCTAGATCAATTTCAAAAGAATCATTATTTTCAATAGAATTGACAGATGGTATAGAATGATTTCTATTTACAAAATTCAGTCCAAAATCCTCATTAAAAAATTCACTCATTAATGAAGGAAAATTATTATTATTATTATATTTTACTATTCTCATATTTTTATTTTTTAGTTAAACAATTTGAATTATAAATTCATTGAATAATGTTCAAATAGAATACCATTAAAGAAATAGTGACAAAATGACGTTAAAAAATAAAATAAAGTGACTTTATGTCAGTTTATGGCAGATTGAACTTTGTTTGCAGCCTCATCAAACGCAGTAGCAGAGAGAACATTTAATCCAGAGGTGTCAATTATTTCTTTTGCCTTATCTGCGTTTGTCCCCTGAAGCCTGACTATAATTGGGACATTTATGTTTTCTAGATTCTTATATGCCGAGACAATGCCTTCAGCTACCCTATCACATCTTACTATACCACCAAATATATTAACCAATATAGCCTTAACGTTATTGTCCTGTAAAATAAGTCTAAATGCTTTCTCGACTCTTTCTGAATCTGCAGTTCCACCCACATCAAGAAAATTTGCTGGTTCTCCACCTGCTAGCTTAATTAAATCCATAGTTGCCATTGCAAGTCCAGCTCCATTTACCATACAACCAACATTGCCATCTAAGTCTACATAATTAAGACCATTTTCTCTAGCTTCTACTTCAACCGGATTTTCTTCATTTAGATCTCTCATTGACTCATAATCCTTATGCCTAAACAGAGCATTTTCATCAATTGTTACTTTAGAATCAACTGCTATTATTTTATCATCCGATGCTTTTAAAACTGGATTTATCTCAAAAAGAGAAGCATCAGATGCAGAATATGCATTATAAAGATTTGTAATAAACTTGGTCATGTTTTTAAATGCTGTACCCTCCAAGCCAAGGTTGAAAGCTATTTTTCTTGCCTGAAAAGGAAGGATGCCCAGGCCAGGATCTATTTCCTCATTAAAAATTAAATTAGGAGTATTTTCTGCAACAGCTTCTATATCGACCCCACCCTCAGTTGAGTAAACAATCATGTTTTTAGATGAAGATCTATTTAGTAGTATGGAAATATAAAATTCTTTTCTATCAGAATCACCATCATAATAAACATCTTCCGCAATAAGAACTTTCCTAACGAGCTTACCCTCCCTTGAAGTTTGAGGTGTTATTAGGTTCATCCCTATAATTTCTGACGAAATCCTCTCAACATCTTCATAGCTTTTTGCAATTTTCACCCCTCCACCTTTTCCTCTTCCTCCAGCGTGAATTTGAGCTTTAATTACAAATATATTTGTTCCTGTTTCATTTGAAAGGATTTTAGCGAATTCCACAGCTTCTTCAGGAGTATTTGCAACATAGCCTTTTTGAATTGAAACGTTAAATTTTTCTAGTAATTGTTTGCCTTGATATTCATGTAAATTCATTCCGACAAATATAACTCTAAAAAATTAAGAAATATGAATTATTTTTATACCTGATTTAGATTTTTGAATAAAATTTTAATATGAATATTAAAAAATTAAAAGAGGCTGAAATAAAATTTGGAAACCCATTGTATGTATATGATTTATCTATTATTGAAAATCAATTCAAAGAGCTTAAAAATGGATTTCAAAATATTAAAAATTTTAAAATAAATTTTGCCGCTAAGTCTCTTTCAAACATTTCAATTTTAAAATTCATGAAAAGACTTGGGACTGGTCTTGATACAGTTTCAATAGAAGAGGTAAAGATTGGTCTTATTTGTGGCTTCAATAATGAGGACATAACATTTACACCAAATGGTGTAAGCTTTAATGAAATAGAAGAGGCATACAATCTAAAAGTTAAAATCAATCTTGACAGCCTTGAAAGCATCAAAGATTTTTCAAAGAAATTTAGCTCATATCCAATCTCAATTAGGGTTAATCCTAATATTCTTTCTGGTGGTAATAAAAATGTTAGTGTAGGTCATGATGAATCAAAATTTGGTATACCTCAAGATTATTTAGATGAAATAGCTGAAATGGATAACAAAAAGAATATAATAATAGAAGGAATTCATATTCATACAGGAAGTGATATTGTAGAACTAGATAATTTTCAAGAAGCATTTAAAAAAATATTTTTAGTTGCTAAAAAGTTTAAAAATGTGAAAATTTTAAATTTTGGAGGAGGTTTAAAAATCCCATATTTTAAAGGAGATTCAAAAACAAACATTTTAAGCTTATCAAACTCAATAAAAAAATTAATAAATGATAATTCTTTTGTTATTGAAAATAATTTAAAAATTATATTAGAACCAGGTAAGTTTCTTGTTGGGGAAAGTGGATATTTTTTGACCAAAGTTAATTATGTAAAAAAAACTCCAAATAAACTTTTTATTCAACTAAACTCTGGATTTAACCATTTTATAAGACCTACTTTTTACGATTCATTCCATGAAATAATAAACATTACTAACCCAAATGATAAAAAATATGAATATGACGTAGTTGGGTATATATGTGAGCAGGATAATTTTGCATTAAAAAGAAAAATTTCAAATGTTAGAAAAGGAGATATACTATGTTTTAAAAATGCAGGAGCTTATTGTTCTAGTATGTCAAGTAATTATAATAGCAGAATAAAACCTGCTGAAGTCTGTATATGGGAAAACAAACTAATAAAAATAAAAGAAAGAGAGGATTTAAATAACATATTGAACGGTCAGATTGATATTTTTTAATATTAATATTTTTTACTCGTAAATTAGTAATTAATATTAATTATTTTTGGCAAATTTAATTTATGAAAAAACTCCTACTTATTATTACTCTTATAACTTTTAATTCTATGCTTGGACAGCAAGGACTTCAAAATCTAGGGGGAAACGCTCAAATTGCATTAACCGATTTCTCAAATAAGAGAACCTCTTCCCCACCTCCACTTAATATTATAGGGAGTCAATATTTTGAACTGGATTTCAAAGAAAGTAAATTAGAATATTTTGAAAGAATAATTAAAAATAGTGGATATATGAGATACAATGCGTTTACAGATGAAATCGAAATGGCTGACACACCATATCAAAATAACTCAGATCTTGTTTTAATCAAAAGCAAAGATGTTATCCCGACTATTAATGGACTTCGATATGAATACCTTCCTTATAGGCTTAATAATGAAAATACAAAAATTGGTTATTTAGTTAAGGTATATGAGGGATCAAAATATGTTCTTTATGTAAATAAATCCAAGAAATTTATGGAAGCAAAAATTGCTAGAACTTCTCTAGAAAATTCTTTTCCTCCAAGATATGTAGATGACAGTAAAACATATATAAGTATATCTGGAAAGACCCCTATCGCAATTAAAAATTCAAAGAAAACTGTTCTAAAGTTTTTTAATAATTCAAGTGGTTTAAAGAAATTTATAAAGTCAGAAAAAATTAAATTTAACTCTCCGCAATCCTTAGTAAGAATTTTGGAGTTTATAGAAAATTAAGCCCCTAAGTAACCGCCATATAAACTATTGCTTAATCTATTTAAAACTTAAAAAAAGTATTTTTTTTCTGATTAAATAAAAAAATGTATCTTTGAAAACTGTGCGTAATCGTAATTTTATTGTTTTTACTTGTACTAACAATATGTTTTTAAGTTTTACACTAAAATTTTTGCGCCAAAAATTAATTTTAACTAATTTTTAACATTAAAATTATTAACAAAAATCATATAATATGAAGATATCAAGAATATTCTTTGTTTTCTTACTGACTGCAAGTTTTGCATTTGGTCAGAAAACAGTTACGGGTGTTGTTTCTGATCCTGACGGTTTACCATTACCTGGTGCAACTGTTGTTGTTGACGGAACAACTATTGGTGTAACTACTGATTTTGATGGAAATTATTCTATCTCTGTTGGAGAAGGTGAATCTTTAATATTTAGTTTTGTCGGATATGCAACGCAAACTGCTGTTGTAGGTAGTCAAAATATACTAAATATATCTTTAGCTGAAGGAAATCAGTTATCTGAGGTTGTAGTTACAGCACTTGGTCTAGAGAGAGAAGCACGTTCACTTGGTTACGCAGTTACAACTGTTGGTTCTGAGGAAATCGAACAAAAGGGTGTTGCAGATGTTGCAAGAGCTCTTACAGGTAAAGTTGCTGGTGTAAATATAACAAACACTACAGCTACATCTGGTTCAGGAACCAATATAATTATTAGAGGTATGACATCTATAACTGGTAGTAACCAGCCATTATTTGTTGTTGATGGTGTCCCATTTGACGGATCTACCTCAGGTGAATCTGGAACTTTCTGGAATGGTATTACATCATCCAGTAGATTTTTAGATTTAGATCCAAACAGTATTGAAAAGGTAGACGTTCTTAAAGGTTTAAGTGCTACCGTACTTTATGGTCAGCAAGGTAGAAACGGTGTAATTCTTATTACAACTAAAAATGGATCTTCTTCCCCATCTGCTAAAGGTACAGAAGTAACAGTTAGTCACAGTACATTCATGAATGAACCTGTGCTTCCTGATTATCAAAATGATTATGGTGGAGGTTTCCATCAATTATTTGGATTCTTCTTTTCAAACGGTGGACCTAATTTTGATCCAGCTATTAATGATCCAAGACAGTTTGGTTCATACTTCCTTAGAGAAGATCAAAATAATGTATATGTTAAACATCCATACGATTACATAAATAACAGATCACTTGTTGAGCCTGAATTTTCTGATATTGTAGGTACTGAATATGCATATAAAAATTACAAAGGTGTAGAGAACTTTTTTAATACAGGTGTAGTTAACACTACATCACTAAACTTAAGAAGTACTGGTGATAATGGATTCTTTAATATGTCGTTTGGTAGAACTGATGATGAAGGATTTACACCAAACAACCGTCTAAGAAAAACTAACTTTGGTCTTGGTGGTAAAGCAACATTAGAAAATGGTATTGTAATTGGTGGTTCTATGAATTATGCAAACACAGACTATACAACACCTCCCGTTGCCGCTTCACTTGGTAGTGGATCTGTTAGTGGTTATACATCATCAATATTTGGAGATGTTATGTATACTCCTAGAAGTGTTGACTTAATGGGATTACCTTATATAACTTCTGATGGTAGATCAGTATACTATAGATCAGGTAATGATATTCAAAACCCAAGATGGACTGCTGAAAATGCTTTCGATACTGAGAATATTCATCGTACATATGGAAACTTTAATGTTTCTTATAACTTAACTGACAATCTTTCATTAAGTTATGTTTACGGTCTAGATAATACTGCAATGTTTCAACAACACGCTCAAAATAAAGGTGGTGTTGATGGAAACTCAACTGGTATATATGTGACTGGTGATAATACAAATACTATTCAAAACCATAACTTTAGATTATCGTATAACGGAGAGTTAGATGATGACTGGTCTGTTAGTGGACTTATTGGTGGTGCTGCAAATAGAGCAGTTTACTCAAGTAGAACTACAACTAGTGAAAATCAATTAGTTTTTGGAGTTTTAAAACACTTTAACTTTGTTTCTCAATCAGGTTCGAGTTATGACTCTGAGCAAAATATTTATGGTTTATTTGGTGATCTAAGCTTTAACTATAAAGACTATTTATATTTAAATGTAACAGGTCGTCAAGATTGGAGTTCAACAATGGAAGCTGATAATAATACTTTATTCTACCCAGGTGGTAGTGTATCTTTTATTGCTACTGATGCTATCCCAGAAATCCAAGGTGATATATTAAATTATGCTAAAGTAAGAATTGGATATGGACAATCTGCAGGATTTGCAAATCCTTACAGAACTAGATCATTATTATCTTTAAATGCTAAAGCATTTGATCAAGGATCTGGAGTTGTTCAATCTAACACTACATCTAATACACTTGGAAACCAAGCTCTTGAGCCAGAATTAATTTCTGAATTAGAGGTGGGTGTAGATACTAGATTATTTAACTTCATAAACTTTAATGCATCATTATATGACAAGACTACAACAAACTTAATTACAACTAGAACTCTTCCAGGTTCAACTGGATTTACTAGTACAACTGTTAATGCAGGTAAATTAAACGTTAAAGGTGTTGAAGTTGATTGGAGTGCAGATGTTGTTTCTAATGAAAACCTAAGATGGAAAATTTCAGGTAATTTTACTGCTGAAGAAAACTTAATTGAAAGTTTAGGTGACGGTGTAACTGAATTTACATATACACCAGTTGTAAGTAGTGGAAGACCTCAAAACTATGCAATCGTAGGTTACCCATTAGGTATGATGAAAGCTGGCGTTAGACAAACTAACGACGCTGGAGAATTCTTAATTGATGATGATGGTTTCTATTTAGAAACTGTTGAACCAGAATTAGTTGGAGATCCTAATCCAGATTGGACTTCTTCTCTAACAAATTCAATCTCTTACAAGGGACTTTCCCTTGGATTTACATGGCAATACCGTCATGGAGGTGATTTATTTTCACAAGATGCCGCTACCTTAGTTGGACGTGGTGTTCTTAACCCAGGTACAAACAGAGAAGGTCTGTATGTTCTTGATGGTGTAAATAAAAACACGGGTCAAACAAATACAACTCAAATAACTTCAATTAACTATGGATTTGATGTATTTTCATTTGGTCCTGGAGAATTACAAATATTTGATGGTACTACAATTAGATTAAGCGAGGTAAATTTAAATTATGATTTCCCAAAAGCTTTATTAGGTAATTCACCTTTTGCATCTGTAAGTGCAACACTTACTGGTATTAACTTATTCTATGATGCAGTTAATATTCCAGATGTTGTAAACTTTGATACAAACTCTTTAAGTACTGGTGTTGGTAATGCAATGGGTCTATCTTTTATTACTGGTCCATCGTCTAGACGTGTAGGTTTAACTTTAAAAGCAACGTTTTAATACAATAATAACATGAAAACATTAAATACTTTAAAAAATAATTTCTATCGTTCAATAGCAGTAGTTTCTGTATTATTTACATTAAACTCTTGTGAAGTTCTTGAGCTAGAAATTCTAGAAAGTCCAAATGCCTTAACTCCTCAGAGTTCAGACATAGACTTTTATTTAAATGCTATGCAATTAAATATGGCATCATTCTTTAATGGTGTAACTGATGAAGGTATGCAATTGACTAGAATGACTCATTTATATGGTCCTTTCTATGAAAATGCATACACAACTACTCAAATGAGTGGTCCTTGGAATACTGCCTATGCAAACATATTTACTGATTATGATAATATGGTTCCAAGAGCAGAAGAAAAAGGGTGGGAAACACACATAGGTATCGCTAAAATAATCAAAGCATATGCTATGATGACATTAGTTGATTACATTGGTGATGTCCCTAATACTCAAGCTGCAATTGGTGTTGAAAATCTTAACCCTGGAACAGACTCGGGTGCATCTATTTATGATGCTGCACTTGCTCTAATCCAACAGGCACAAGATCACTTCTTTGTTTCATCTCAGTCTCCATCTAATGATTTATTCTATAATGGAGATACAGACAAATGGGGGCAACTTGCAAATACCTTAGAATTAAAACTAAGATTACAAAGAAGAAACGTTGCTGATGGAAGTGACGCAGCTGCAATTAATGCGCTTATTTCAGATCCATCTCAATTAATAGCAACAAAATCTTCAGATTTTCAATTTAAATATGGAACTCTAAATGCTAACCCAGATAGTAGACATCCAAAGTTTGTAAGTAATTATGAGCTTGCTGCCGATGTAGCTGACTATATGTCAAATGCATACATGGCTGAAATGGTTTCACAAAAAGGTGTAACTGATGTTCGAGCTAATTATTACTTTTATAGACAGGATGATGACGTAACTGATAATGATGACAATGAAATTCCTTGTGGTAACGAGAGAAGACCAGGTCATTATACTCTTAGTGAAGTTTTCTGTTATATCGGTTATAACGATATAACTCCTGCTGAAAGTACTAGTAATGGGTATTGGGGTAGAGATCATGGAGATAATGATGGTATTCCACCAGATGGAGGTCTAAGAACAGCATTTGGATTATATCCAATTGGTGGTGCTTTTGACGATGGTCAAACTACATCTGTAGCTGGTAACCAAATGGGACTTAAAGGAGCTGGTATTCAACCAATTCTTTTATCATCTTATACGCACTTTATGATAGCTGAATGGAATCTTGCAAACGGGAACACTGAAACTGCTAGACAGTTTTTAGCTTCTGGACTTGCAGAGTCATTTTCAAAAGTAACTGGATTTGCCGCAGAAATGGGTAGTGCAGCAGCTGTTGAATTTAGATCTGGTGCTACTGCTAACGAAGCAGATTTCACTACAGACCTTCAAGCTAATATTGATGCATATATCGATTATGTAGCTGGATCAGGATCTACATCTTTATGGAATACTTCATCTGATAAGATGGGGCTTCTAGTACAAGAATATTTGTTAGCACTTTTTGGTAATGGTGTGGAAGCATATAACACGTTTAGAAGAACAGATAAGCCATCTGATCTTCAACCACTGCTTAAATCAAGTAATAATGATATGATTACTTCATTCTATTATCCTAGAACAGAAGTTGATAATAATAACCAATTAACTCAAAAAGCTACTCACGAAGTGAAAGTTTTCTGGGATAACTAAAATTTAAATAACTATGAAAAATTTAAAATTTTTATTTGTTGGAATTGCACTTTTAGGTCTATATTCTTGTATGGATGAGGATAAGATATTAGCAATACCTCCTTCTGGAGCTCTAGTAACTATTACTCCTGATGGTACTGCTGTATTTGATCTAAATGATGTTACTGGATCTATTTATTCTGGTGAGTTAAATGATGCTACATTAAATGTTGCTAACTATGAGTTAACTGCTAATGTTTATTATAAGTCATCAAATACTCAGTCATCTGCTGTACAAGTATTTTCTGCAAGTACATTTCCAAGTAGACTTGAAATATCTGCTGCAGAAGCTTTAGGTGCTATGGGATTATCTAGTAGTGATGTAGTTCCTGGAGATTTAGTAGAATTCAGAGCAACTATTACTACAGATGATGGTAGAGTATTCTCTTACCAGGATCTGAATGGAGATGCTAAAGGTGAGGCTTTAATCGGTGCATACCAATGGGATGTTCCTTTCTTCTGTCCATTCCAAGACTCAGCAGTAAACGGTTCATGGTCAGCTACACTGACTTGGCCTAGTTACTTTAATGAGTCATACCATCAAGGATTTCCAAAGACAGTTACTGCTTCTTCAAGCGGAGGTGTTGTTGTTTTCAACGACATGTTTGGCCCTGGAGATGACTTGACTGTAACTCTTGACCTTGATAAATCTCAAACTGTATCTGCTTCAACAGGATCACTTGACCCTGCTATGGCATACCTTGCGGCATATACAAACCCATATTTAACTCAGAGATCAAATACTTATTTCTTCTCTTGTACAGGATCATTTGAGATTGCACTTAAACAATGTGTGGATCAAGGATGTTTTGGTTCTGGGTCTGACTCAGTACTAACTCTTACAAAACTGTAAAGAGTTATACTTATTAAAAAAAAAGGAGGTTTTATTCAAAACCTCCTTTTTTTTTGGACTAAATTGAATTAACATGAGTTATTTAAATTATTAATAATACAAGCTATTAATATCATTTTTTTTTTTTAGCAAGTATTATTAATAATTATTATGATATACTCAATTTATATTCAGTAATTTATGATATAAATAAAACTTAACAATTAATAGCAATCAATACTTTTTTCATTAACTTTAGAGTCAATAAAATTTACAAAAATTAAAAATTAAATAATGAAAAGCTTTTTCAGATTAACCTTAGTTTTCTTAGTTTCTATGCAGCTTGCATATTCACAGAAAACTTTAACTGGTACTGTTTCTGATAATGATGGTCTGCCTCTTCCGGGAGCTACTGTTCTAGTCTCAGGAACACTAACTGGTGTTACTACTGATTTCGATGGAAACTTTTCTATTAATGCATC
>JADHRQ010000007.1 GCA_016777325.1 Flavobacteriales bacterium
GTGTAATGTAACGGTTAACTTGGGTGGAAGAGCGGTCTCGAACCGCCGACCTCCTGAACCACAATCAGGCGCTCTAACCAACTGAGCTACAACCACCATTTAGGTGGCAAAAATAGACATTTTGAAAATTATATTAAAGGATTTTTAAAAAAATTATAAGAGATCGAATATATTGTTAATGGCAATATTTTTTCTAGATTGAAATGCTTCCGCATACTCTCTATCAATTAATCTTCCATAGTTTTTCGCCCTGTATTTGATACTTTCTATAAAATTATCAGAATTAATTTTAGTAGACTTAGTAGATGAATCTTTGAGTACTTGACTTTTAAAAGCAAGAATAGCATCTTTTTTTATTTCAATAAAGTCAGATATATCTACTATTAGATCAGGATCAAAATCATTCCACTGTTGATAATTTAAATTTATTCTAGGTCTCCAGGGTGACTGATTTTCTCCCTCATAAGCAGTATCCAGCTTAGTTAAACCACTTAAAAAGGCTGATTCATAAATTAAATCAGAAGCCTTACCATGATCAGAATGACGGTCAAATTGAGTTGGTGATAATATTATATCTGGCTGATAGAGTCTTATCATTTTAATAACTTCAATTTGATTCTCCTTATTATTAAAAATAAACCCATCTTCAAAATCTAAATTTATTCGAAATTTTGAGCCTAGTATTGAAGAAGCTTCAGCTGCTTCACTTTCTCTTAGTTCTACAGAACCATTTGTACCAAGTTCTCCTCTAGTTAGGTCTATAATCCCAACAGTTTTACCCATAGATGTTGATTTAGCTATTGTGCCACCACAACCCATTTCTACATCATCAGGATGGGCTCCAAATGCTAAGATATCAACTTTCATTTTATTGATTTTTTTATTGCTTGGTCTAGATCTTCATAAAGATCTTCATAAGATTCAATTCCTACAGATAATCTAATAAGCTTATCCCCTATTCCCTGAATATCTCTTTCTTCTTGAGTCATTAACCCATGGGAAGTTTTCATTGGAAAGTTTACTGTAGTTTCAACTCCTGCAAGACTCATTCCAGGCTTAATTATTTTCAATGATTTAAGAAAATCATACACATCTACATTCTTGTTTAAATCAAAAGACATCATTGCACCAAAGTCATTCATTTGAGATTTAGCTAGCTCATGTGATGGATGTGATTTTAGTCCTGGATAATAAACTCTAGAAATATTAGTATTTTCATCTAACATCTTAGCTAAAATTTTTGCATTATTAGTCTGCTCTTTCACTCTAATAAGTAAAGTTTTCATACTCCTCTCTAATAACCAAACTGTATAATCGCTTAAATTTCCACCAAAATTTTTAGCTGAATTAAGTATTTTTTCAATTCTAGATTCAGAACTTATTACAGCTCCTGCAGATATATCACTATGTCCACCAAGATATTTTGTGGCACTATGAATAACAATGTCTATTCCATGATCAATTGGGTTTTGATTAACGGGACTAGCGAAAGTGTTGTCAATCATTGTCCAAATTCCTTTTTCTTTAGCAATAGATGAAACTGATTTTAAATCAACAATTTTTAGCAATGGATTGCTTGGAGTTTCAACATAAATCCCTACGGTGTTGTCTTTTATTTCATCTGAAAAACTTATTGGATCAAGACTTTTTGTAAAAGAGTAATCTATTCCAAACTTATCAAATTCTGTCTGTACAAAATTTCTTGTGCCTCCATAAAGATCATTTTGAAAAATTATATGATCACCTGTCTTTACATTTGCCATTATGGAAGTACTAATAGCAGCCATTCCTGATGTAAATATTAAGGCTTTTTCACCATTTTCAAGTGAAGCTATTTTTTTTGATAAGAACTCCTGATTAGGGGTATTAAAATATCTGGGATAAGGTTTGCTTTCTGAATCACCACTAAACCAAGGATAAGTAGTAGACATAAACAATGGAGAAACAATTCCTTGATACATTGTATCTTTTATTTCACCCTCATGAACACATCTAGTTGAAAACTTTTTTTTAGTCACCATTTGTAATCCAAGATACAATTTCTTCAGAATCTGGTCTAGTCCTTGGTGCAATAATTTTCTCAATTTTACCATCTTTATTAATCAGGTATTTTTGGAAGTTCCAGGTGACTTTAGAGTCTTTGAAATCATTTTTAGATTTTTGAGTAAGAAACTGGTAGATAGGATGTTTTTTAGATCCTTTAACAACTACTTTACTCATCATAGGAAAAGTTACTCCATAATTTTCTTCACAGAAGTCCTTAATTTGCTCGTTTGAGCCTGGCTCTTGCCATAGGAAATCGTTGGATGGAAAACCAATAATTACAAAATTAAAGTCTTTGTACTGTGAGTAAAGTTTTTGAAGAGATTCATATTGATATGTTAGACCACACTTAGAGGCTGTGTTAACAATCATAACTTTTTTTCCTTTGAGCTCAGAAAAATCGAAGATATTTCCTGAAATATCAGCAACTTTAAACTGGTGAATAGAATCATCAGTTGAAATCTGTGAACTAGCAGTTAGACTCATAGTTAATAATATTGAAGTTAATAATTGTTTTAACATAACGATGCAAATATAACTTTATATAGAAAGTAGGATTCACAAAGAACTGTTAAATAGAATTAACTATTCCTAAAAGTTGATCAAATTTTGTCGACGCACCTCCAACTAAAACACCGTCAACATTAGCAGAAGACAAAATATCTTTTGAATTAGATGGGTTTACACTTCCACCATAAAGTATTGGAATATTTTCAAGAGAATGATCAATAAGTGTATTTTTTACTTTTGTATGAATTTCTTCAATATGATCAATAGATGCAGTTTCTCCAGTTCCAATTGCCCATGTAGGTTCATATGCAAGAGTTAATTTTAAATTGTCATTATTCATAAGATTATTTTTAATTAATTCAAATGGAACTTGCTCATAACTATCAAAACAGAATATAACATCTATTTCAGAATTTAAAACAGTTTCTAACTTCTTGTTTACTTTATCGTCTGATTCATTAAATTTAGATCTTCTTTCTGAATGACCAAGAATTGTCTTAGTGATACCTATTTCTTTTAATTGATCTAAACAAACTCCGCCAGTATAGGATCCTAAAGTTTTATAGTCAAAGTTTTGACTAATAACATTTACATCAGATTCCTTTAAGATATTAACAATAGAATCTATATATAAACTAGTAGGTGCAACTTCAATATTTAAATACTCTTTTTTTGATATTGATTTGATGTTATTAGCTAAAGCTATTGAGTCTTCTTTATTTAAACTCATTTTCCAATTTCCTACAATGTGTAAATTTTTCATATTATTCTTTTAGTAAAATTTGAGCAAAAACAGAATAATTTAAAATATCTTGAAAATTAGCATCAATCCCCTCACTAACATTTGTCTTTCCATCATTTTTTAAAATACTCTTCATTCTATAAATTTTCTGAATTATTAAGTCTGTTAAGCTAATTACCTCCATTTCCCTCCATGCTTCACCGTAATCATGATTCTTATCTAACATTAATTCAAACGTTTCATTAACGCTTTTATCATAAAGATCAATTATTTGGTTAGAATCTAGATCTGGCTCATCTACAACTCCTTTTTCTAACTGAATTAAACCCATGATAGAATAATTAATAATACCATAAAACTCAGCTGTTTGACCTTCTGCAATCTTATTATTTATATTATTTTGAAGATTCCTAATTCTTTGAGCTTTAATATTAATTTGGTCAACCAAAGAAATAATTCTTAATACCCTCCATGAAGAACCATAATCAGAGTTTTTATCAATAAAAATTTTTCTTGATTTGCTTATTATTTTATGATATTGTGACTTTGTATATTCCATATGAGATTTTAGCATAAATTTGGAAAAGAAGATTAAAAGTATGACTTTAAATTGTAATGGAAAAATATTAGATTTCTCTACTAAAAAAATTATGGGAATTGTTAATATTTCAAAGGATTCTTTTTTTGATGGAGGCCAATATGATACTATTGACAAAGTAAATAATCAAGTTTCAAAACTTATCTCAAATGGTGCCGATATAATAGACTTAGGTGCTGCAAGTTCAAAACCTGGATCTAAGTTGATAAAACCTGAAGAAGAATATGATTTGATTCACAATTACATTAATGAACTAACTTCAAATTTCAGTGAAGTATTATTTTCAATTGACACATATAATTCTTCTATTGCAGATTTCGCATTATCTAAGGGATTTTCTTTAGTAAATGATATTAGCTCTGGCAAATATGATAAAAACATATTTCAAGTAATCAAAAAATATAATGCAGGATATATAATGATGCACATGAAAGGGGATCCAATTAATATGCAAGAAAATACAAACTATGATAATGTAGTTGATTCTATAGTTTCATTTTTTAAACTGAAAATAAATGAACTCGAAAAACTAGGTTTTTCTAATATTATTATAGATCCAGGATTTGGATTTGGAAAAAGTATTGATGATAATTATGAAATTTTAAAAAATTTAAAAGTTTTAAAATCACTTGAAAGACCAATTATGGCTGGATTATCTAGAAAATCTATGATCTATAAAGTTTTGAATAACTCCCCAAAAGAAGCTCTTAATGGAACGACAGTTCTTAACACATTAGCACTAGATAAAGGCGCAAGCATAATAAGAGTTCATGATGTAAAAGAAGCTATGGAATGCAAAAAGATTTTAGAAAAACTAGACTAATTCACTTTCAATAAATTGTTCCTCATATAACTTTTTAAACTTTCCGTTTGGAATATTCAATAATTCTTTATGATTTCCATATTCCAAAATTTTGCCATTTTCCATATAAATTATTTTATCTGCACTTTCTACTGTGGATAATCTATGAGCTATTATGATTGAAGTTTTACCCTTAGTTATTTTTTTTGTTGCATTTTTAATTAAGTCTTCCGAATATGAATCAATAGAAGATGTAGCCTCATCTAATATCAAAATATCAGGATTATTTACTAAAACTCTTAAAAAAGCAATTAATTGTTTTTGACCAGCCGAAAGGGTACTACCCCTCTCACTAACATTAAAGTCATATCCACCTGGAAGAGACATAATAAAATCATGAATGTCAAGATCTTTAGCAGATTTCTCTACATCTTTAATTGATATTTTATTATTAAACAATGTAATGTTGTTATAAATGGTATCAGCAAATAAGAAAACATCTTGAAGTATTACACCTATTTTCTCTCTAAGATTTTCTAGCTTAAATTCATTAATATTCTTTCCATCAATAAGAATGCTTCCCAAATCAATTTCATAGAACTTTGTTATGAGATTAGTAATTGTTGTCTTACCACTTCCTGTTGGGCCTACAATTGCGGTTGTTTCACCAGGGTTAATAGTAAATGATATATCATCTATTACAAGTTGATTTTCAACATAAGAGAAGCTAACATTCTTAAATTCAATTAAACCATCAAATGAAGCTTGTTTAATATCACCATTATCATTTATTTCTAAATCATCTTCAAGAATTTTAAATATTCTTTCTGTTGACACCATTCCCATTTGTAGGGTGTTAAACCTATCAGCAATTTGCCTAAGAGGACGAAATAAAAGCCCTGACATTGAAATAAATAGAAATAATGTACCTAAGGAAATACTTTCTCCATTCAAATTATTAAAACCTCCCCACCAAACTAATAAACCAATACATATTGAAGTAGATATCTCAGCAATAGGAAAGAAAATTGAATTAATCCAAACTGTTCTAAGCCATGCATCTCTATGTTTAATGTTTATATCATTAAAATTTTTAATTTCTAAATGCTCTCTATTAAAGATTTGAACAATTTTAACCCCACTGATTCTTTCTTGGACGAATGAGTTTAAATTTGCAACTTCCTTTCTAACACTTTCAAAAGCAACTTTCATAGATTTTTGAAATATTCTAGTTGCGTAAATAAGAATTGGAAAAATTGAAATTACCACAATAGTAAGCTCAAGGTTTATAATTGTCATAACAGTTAAAACTGTTACCATCTTTAAGACATCAGCAATAATAATAAATAATCCTTGTGAAAAAATACTTGCAATCGTTTCAATATCATTAACAGTTCTTGTAACTAATCTTCCAACAGCATTTTTGTCAAAAAAAGACATTTTAAATCTTAAAATTTTATTAAACACTTTTACTCTTAAATTTTTAATCACCTTCTGACCAAGCCAGTTAGCATAATATGTAAATAAAAACATGAATAAAACTTCAAGAAAAAGCACTGCAATCATTATTAAAATTATTGATTGCACCCCATCATAGTTTTTTAGAAGTAAGTAATCGTCAACAACTACTTTCAATAAGTAAGGTGTTAGGGTAGAAAGAAGAGAAATTAAAATAGCAGAAGTTAAAACTCCATAAAAAGTAATATTATATGGCTTTACAAATACTAAAAGTTTTGTAAATAGTTTTACATCAAAGATTTTACCTTTTATTTTTTCCAAGTCTTTATAAATTTTTGAGGGTAAGTTACATTAGTTAAGAACAATCCGGATGAAGGTACAGATAAACCTGCTTCACTCCTATCTCTAGAATCTAATATTTTTTGAAAATCAGTATCAGAAATTTTTAAACTTCCTATCTCTATCATAGTTCCCACTATTGATCTAACCATGTTTCTTAGAAATCTATTTGCTGTGATTTTAAATTTAATACCGTCATCTAAAAAATCCCATTTTGCATAGGAGATATCACAATTATAAGTCTTTACATCTGTATTAGATTTAGAAAAGCATTTAAAATCAAGATGATTTATAAGTCTGATGCAACTTTTATTCATTTTTTTGATATCTAAATCATGTTTAAGATAATATGAAAACCTATAATTAAATGGATTTTTTTTTAAATTAATAAAATATTCATAAGTTCTTGATGAAGCGTCAAATCTAGCATGAGAATCATCAGTGACTAAAGATATGGATTCAATAGCTATATCCTTAGGGAGCATCTTGTTCATTGATTTACAAAACTGACCTTGTTCAAAATCTATATCAATATCAAAATGTGCAAACATTTGTCTTGCATGAACACCAGTATCTGTTCTTCCAGCTAAAGTTAAACTACAAATTACACGTAGGTACTTATTCATATTCGTTTCAATAGTTTCCTGGACAGTCAATAAATTAGGCTGTTTCTGTAATCCATGATAATTTGATCCATCATAAGAAAATTCAATGAAATACCTTGGCATAATGAGTTAAATTAGATATTTGCTGAAATTAAAAATAAATTCTTAAATTTGAGTTAATATTTCTTCCAAGAAGTACTTTTCTATTAACATTTCAAATCAAAACTTACTATACACATGTACGATATTAAAATGCTTAAGGCTAAAAAAATAGCTGAGCTTATTGAAATTGCAGAACAAATTGGAATTAAAAATCTAAAAGGTCAAAAAAAACAAGATATAATTGACACTATAGTTGGAAAGTCAGTCTCAAAAAAACCAACAGAAGTCAAATCAGAATCTGATAAAAAACCAATTCATGCTAAATCAGAACCAGACAATAAACCAATTCATGCTAAATCAGAACTAGACAAATCCAATAAACCTAATAGAAACGACAGAAATCTAAGGAATAGTGGAAATAAAAATCATCACAATAAAAATTTCTCTAATAGAAAAGATGATAATTTTAATATAGACAATAGAAGGAAGTATAAAGAACCTGACTTTGAATTTGATGGAATTATTGAATCTGAAGGTGTTCTTGATATAATGCAAGATGGTTATGGATTTCTAAGATCTTCAGACTACCATTATCTTTCTTCCCCTGATGATGTATATGTATCTTTGTCTCAAATTAAACTTTTTGGATTAAAAACAGGTGATACGGTTCACGGAACAGTTAGACCTCCAAAAGATGGAGAAAAATATTTCCCTTTAATCAAAGTAAATAAAATAAACGGCTTAGACCCTGAAATTGTAAGAGATAGAGTCTCTTTTGAACACTTGACTCCACTTTTTCCTGAAGAAAAATTTAATTTAGCATCAAAAGAAAGTACTATTTCAACTAGAATAATTGATCTTTTTTCTCCCATAGGTAAAGGTCAAAGAGGTATGATCGTATCTCAACCAAAAACTGGAAAAACCATGCTACTTAAAGATGTTGCAAATGCAATTGCAGCAAATCATCCTGAAGTTTTTCAAATAATTTTATTAATTGATGAAAGACCTGAAGAAGTTACTGATATGCAAAGAAATGTAAGAGGAGAGGTTGTAGCATCTACTTTTGATGAACCAGCTGATAGACATGTAAAAGTTGCAAATATCGTTTTAGAAAAAGCTAAAAGATTAGTAGAATGTGGTCATGATGTAGTTATTCTTCTTGATTCAATTACAAGATTAGCTAGAGCATACAATACAGTTCAACCTGCTTCTGGAAAAATATTAAGTGGTGGTGTGGATGCTAATGCTCTTCACAAACCTAAACGATTCTTTGGAGCTGCTAGGAATATTGAAAATGGTGGTTCACTTTCAATTATTTCAACTGCTCTAACTGATACTGGATCAAAAATGGATGAAGTTATTTTTGAAGAATTTAAAGGTACTGGTAATATGGAGCTTCAATTAGATAGAAGAATTTCAAATAGAAGAATTTTCCCTGCAATTGATCTTGTCTCTTCAAGTACAAGAAGAGATGATTTACTTTTAGATGAGAATACTATTCAAAGAATGTGGATAATGAGAAAGTATTTAGCAGATATGAATCCAGTCGAGGCAATGGAATTTATCAACGATAGGTTTAGAAAAACTAAAACTAATGAAGAGTTCTTGATATCAATGAACACTTAATTATTTTAATTTACTAAGTTTTGACTTTAGATTTGATGCTTTATTTTTATGAATAACGTTTTTCTTAGCTAACTTATCAATCAATGAAACTACTCCAGGAAAAAGCTTAGTAGCTTCTTTCTTAGTTTTAGCTTCTTTTAATTTCTTAATAGCATTCCTAGTAGTCTTGTGCTTAAGCTTATTCAAAGACTTCTTAGTTTCGTTAGAACGAATTCTTTTTAAAGCAGATTTATGATTTGCCATAATTTTTATTTAGTAGCCCGTAGGGGAATCGAACCCCTCTTTCCAGGATGAAAACCTGAGGTCCTAACCGATAGACGAACGGGCCATCAGGGTGCAAATTTAATTTAAATTTTAATATTTTAATAAGATTTTGAAAATATTACTTTATAACGTGCAGGTTTACCAGAATAAACACATTTAACACCCTCAGGATCAACACCTTCAGGGATACATCTAATTGTAGCTTTTGTTTCAATTTTAATAGCTTCTTCAGTCTCTTTTGATCCATCCCACCCCGCTATTACAAAACCTCTTTGATTTGATATCAAATCTTTGAACTCATCATATGAATTTACTTCATGAGTATTTTTCTTTAATCTCTTTTTTGATTCTGAGATCATTTCTGATTGAACTGAACTTACTGAAGAACTTACAAGCTCTAAAATATTTTCATAGGCTGTAGGTTCTTTTTTAAGATTATGCCTGTAAAAGACTTCAAATTGATTATTCTCAATTTCTTTTTCTCCTATAACTACTCGCATAGGAATTCCTTTAACTTCAGAATCATTGAGTTTAAAACCAAGACTCATGTTTTCTCTATCATCTATTTTAACTCTAATTCCATTACTTTTTAATGAATTAAATAGTTCATCTGTTTTTTCTTGTATTCTTGTAGAATCATCTTTAGACTTAATCAAAGGAATAATAATGATCTGAATAGGAGCTAATAAAGGAGGAAGAACTAATCCTATATCATCACTATGTGACATTATTAAAGCACCCATAAGTCTAGTTGAAACTCCCCATGAAGTTGCCCATACATATTCTAATTTACCTGATTTATCTGCATACTTAACATCGAATGCTTTGGCAAAATTTTGACCTAAAAAGTGTGATGTTCCAGCTTGAAGAGCCTTCCCATCTTGCATTAGTGCTTCAATACATAAAGTTTCTTCAGCGCCCGCAAATCTTTCAGATTCAGATTTATATCCTTTAACTACCGGCATTGCCATAAATTTTTCAGCAAAGTCGGAATATATATCATTAATTAACTTAGTCTCATTAATAGCTTCTTCTTTTGTTGCATGAGCAGTATGACCTTCTTGCCAAAGAAATTCAGATGTCCTAAGAAACAGTCTTGTTCTCATTTCCCATCTAACAACATTAGCCCATTGATTAATAAGAATGGGTAGGTCTCTGTAAGATTGAATCCAATTCTTATAAGTACTCCATATAATGGCTTCACTTGTTGGTCTTACAATCAACTCCTCCTCAAGTTTTGAGTCAGGATCAACAATTAATTTCCCTTTTTTTTCAGGATCATTTTTCAATCTGTAATGAGTAACAACTGCACACTCTTTTGCAAAGCCTTCTGCATTTTTTTCTTCTGCTTCAAATAAAGATTTGGGAACAAATAAAGGGAAATAAGCATTTTCATGACCTGTCTCCTTGAACATCTTGTCTAACTGAGATTTCATTAATTCCCAAATTGAAAAACCATACGGCTTTATAACCATACAACCTCTAACAGCTGAAGACTCAGCTAAGCCGGCTTCTGAAACAATATCATTGTACCATTTTGAGTAATCTTCGTTTCTAGGAGTAATTTTTTTTCCCATTTAATAAATCTTATTTTGAATTATTATAAATAATGGCATAATTATTGCACATAAATATGTGTAGTAAAAGTAATATTTTATAATTAACTTTTATTATCTAAATTTAAAGATGAGAAGTATACATAGTTTTTTATCAATTCTATTAGTTACAATTTTTGTTCAGAGTTGTACTACATATCAATTATCATCTTATTATGATAATTCTGATGGAATTTATGCATCTAATTTAGATTCTTCAAGTTATCAAAAAATTTTTGATGATATTGTATTTAATATTCCCGAAGAAAATTTAGCAAATTCTAGTCCAAACCTTCCTTGGGGAGATAATCCCAATTCTACCGAGGTGGTTTTTAATTTATTTCCAAGCTATAACATCAATACATTTTATCAAAACTATTACAGTCCATTCAATAGTTTTAGGTTAAATCCTTATTTCAATAACTATTACATGCATGGATTCAATAACAGATATTATTCACCCTTTGGATACTTCTTTAATCCATATAATTCTATAGAAAACCAATACTGGTATTATTTTAGATTCTCAAGATATTACCCATATTATAATTACAGAGGGCTAGAAAATTTTGAATCAGATTATTATTTAGAGAGAAATTCAATCACTTCATATTCAAAAGTAAATTCAAGAAGAGGAGAAAAAAAGTATTCGGTTAATGAAAATGATAGAAATAAATCTTCAAGAATCTCAAACATCTCCAGTAGAGGTTCAAAAATAATTCTATCCAATTCTAATTTTGAAAAAATTGAGAATGATAGAGTTATCAATAATCCAAAAATTAATGAAATTAGAACTTATCAATCTGACAGAACATTCACAAGAAATAGTAATATAAGTAGAGAATCAGGGAGAGTTTCAAATATGGTTCCAAATTTAAATTCAATAAAAAAGGAGCAAATTAAAAACACATACATAGAAGCAAGATCAATTAAAATTCCTATAAGATCAGTTGATTATAATAGTCCAGCCTCTATAAATTATAATAGAAATTATAGTTCTAATTCAAATAATCAAAGATCAAATATTTCAAATAACAGAAGTAATGTAAGATCTTCAGGATCCTCAATTTCTAGATCGAGTTCTGGAGGAACTTCAAGAAGTAGCAGTAGTTCAAGAGGAACTAGCTCAAGGGGCTCAGGAAAGATTAATTAAATGAATAAAAAAATCTTTCTAATATTTATTCTTTTACATTCTTACCAATTTTTATTAGGTCAAAGTATTGATGATGCATTTAGATTAAACTCTTTTTTTCATAATGGAAGTGCAAGGTTTAATTCTATGGGAGGAGCTTTTGGTTCTTTAGGTGGTGATCTATCTGCTATTTCAATTAATCCCTCTGGATCATCAGTGTTTCTAGATTCTGAAATTGGATTCAATATTGATTTCTCAAATATGTCAGTAACTAATGAATTTAATAATAACATATCAGAATCAAAATCAGATTTCTTTTCTGTAAATAATGTTGGTGCAGTTTTAGTATTCGGAAATAATAAATCTAAAATATCTCTAGGATATAATATGCACAGCTTAAACAACTATGATAATAATTTTTCTTTTAATTCAAATACGAATTTGGGTCTTGATAATTATTTTCTTTTTTATGCTCAAGGAATTCCATATGAAGATCTTATAGTTTATGATAATGAGACAATAAAGAGTGTTTATGAATTTCTTGGAGAAGAATATGGATTTTCTGATCAACAAGCATTTTTAGGGTTTCAAAGTTTTATTATAAATCCCAGTGAAGAAGGTGATTACAACTCTAATGCATTGTATTCAACAATTAATCAAAACATTAACATACAAAGGAAGGGGTCACATTATATGCATACATTTAATATCAGCAGTTCAATCAAGGATAATTTTTTAGTTGGACTAAATATAAATATTCACGAACTTTTCTTTAATGAGTTGAAAAGTGTTAATGATAATAATTTTGATTATCAATCTATTATAACAAATATATCATTTGACGATGATCTTTATACAAGAGGACTAGGAACTTCAATTCAGCTGGGCTCTATATTAATATTAGACAGATTAAGGCTTGGATATTCATATCAAAGTCCTACTTGGTTTAGTTTAGAGGATGAAAATATACAAAGAGTAAGAACAGAAACTTTTGAAAATGACAAAATAGTTCAGTATGATGTAAACCCAAATACAATTATTTACTTCGAAGAATATAATTTTAAAATTCCTTCAAAATCAACTTTTTCAATAGCATATATATTTGGTCAAAAAGGACTTATAAGCTTAGATTATGAGCTTTCAAATCCTGCAAATTCTAATTTTGAAGATAATAACGGAGATGATCAATATTTAGAATCTTTGAATAATTTAATTAAGCAAAAATTTTCATCATCTACAAATTCACTTAGAATAGGTGGAGAATATAGAATAAAGAATTATAGTTTTAGGTTTGGAGCCTTTGCTTATGATAGTGTATTAAATGAAAGAGACAATTTAATTAGTGGGATTTCTTTTGGCTTAGGATACAACTTTGGTAATTTTCACATTGACTTCGGCTATACTAAAATTGAAAATAAATATTCAAATAACTTATTTAGCAATGGCCTAAATTCAAATTATTCAATTGAAAATTTAACAAATAAGATATATAGTTCAATAAGTATAAAACTTTAGTATTCATTAATTTATTGATAATAACTATCTTTGTTTAACTCAAATATTATTTATGAAATTTCAAGATTTACTTAAAGATGAAATTGACTCTCTTGCAGATGACCACCTTGGCTCAAGCATCGACAACCCTATAAAAAAAGATGCTTTTAAAGTTTCTAATACTGAAAAAATTAAATTAATCCAGGAAAAAGTATATGAAATTCTTGATATTCTAGGAATGGATCTAAAAGATGATAGTCTAAAGGGAACACCTAAAAGAGTTGCAAAAATGTTTGTTAATGAAATCTTTGGAGGTTTAAATCCAGAAAACAAGCCTATTGCTTCTACTTTTGATAATAAGTTCAAGTACGGTGAAATGCTAGTTGAAAAAAACATTACACTTTACTCAACTTGTGAACATCATCTTCTCCCAATTATTGGTCTTGCTCATGTAGCATACATATCAAGCGGAACAGTTGTAGGACTTTCAAAAATGAATAGAATAGTTAAATACTATGCTGATAGACCTCAAGTTCAAGAAAGACTTAATATTCAAATTGTAAAAGAATTAAAAGACGTTCTTAATACTGAAGATGTAGCTTGTGTTATTGATGCAAAACATTTATGTGTAAACTCCAGAGGAATTAGAGATAATAATTCAAGTACTGTAACTGCTGAGTTTGGTGGTAAATTCAAAGAAGCTAAATACAGAAGGGAATTCTTAGACTATATAAAACTAGAAACAGATATTTAATGATCTCAAATGACTTACATATATACAATTCTTTAAGTAATTCTAAAGAAAAGTTTAAGTCTATTGAAAAAGATTCTGTTGGAATGTATGTATGTGGGCCAACTGTTTACAGCGATGTTCACCTGGGAAATTGCAGGACATTTATTTCTTTTGATGTTATTTATAGATATTTAATACACCTTGGATATAAAGTCAGGTATGTAAGAAATATAACTGATGTTGGTCATTTAGAAGATGATGGTGAAGACAGAATTTCAAAGAAAGCTAAACTTGAAAAACTAGAACCAATGGAAGTTGCTCAAAAGTATACAAATGATTTTAGAGAAACTTTAAAAAAATTTAATTCATTAGACCCCAGTATTGAGCCTTTAGCATCAGGTCATATTGTTGAACAAATATCTATTATCAATAATTTAATAAAAAAAAATCTTGCCTACGAATCAAATGGTTCAGTATATTTTGACATAGAGGAATATGATAAGAAAAATAATTATGGTCTATTATCAGGTAGAGATCTTGAAAATCTCAAGTCAAATTCGAGATCACTAGACAATCAAGAAGACAAAAAAAATGAATTTGATTTTGCACTTTGGAAAAAGGCAGACAAAAAACACTTAATGAAATGGGAATCTCCATGGAGTATTGGATTTCCAGGATGGCATCTTGAGTGTACTGCTATGAGCACAAAGTATTTAGGTAATCATTTTGATATTCATGGAGGTGGTATGGATTTAAAATTTCCTCATCATGATTGTGAAATTGCTCAAAGTAATGGTTATACTGGACATGATCCAGCAAAATATTGGATACATGCTAATATGCTGACATTGAATAATAAAAAAATGTCTAAATCTACGGGTAACAATATCCTTCCAAGTGATTTATTCACGGGTGATAATAATATTTTTTCAAAAGCATTTGACTCTAATGTTATAAGATTCTTTTTTCTACAAGCACATTATAGAAATGTTCTTGATATTAGTGACTCTGCTCTTTTAGCATCTGAAAAAGGATATTTAAGGCTTATTGAATTTATAAATAGAGTTAGGACTCTTGATGTATCAAATAGCTCTAATGATAAACTATTTAACAAACTAAAAGATTGGGAAGTTAGATGTATAGATTGTCTTAATGATGACTTTAATACACCAATGCTTATTGCTGAGTTATTTAATTCATTTAAAATATTTAATGACTATGAAGATAAAATAGGTGATCGTGAAAAAAAATATTTCCTAAACTTAATTGATCAATTTTTAAATAAAATACTAGGTATTGACTATGGTGAGTCAAACCAAAAAAATAATGATTCAATACTTGAAGTACTTAAGGAAATTAGAAATGAAGCTAGATTAGATAAAAACTATGATCTTTCTGATAAAATCAGAGATAAACTTTCTAAAATAGGTATAAACCTAAATGATAAAGATTAGTCAACTTCTAGCATTACCTTTTATTCTATTAATAAAAATTTATAGAATTTTCATTTCACCTCTGTTTGGTAAAAATTGTATCTACAGTCCATCATGCTCTGAATATGGGATTATATCCCTAAGAAAATATGGAATATTTAAAGGAAGTTTTCTTACTGCCAAAAGAATACTAAGATGTAACTCATTATTTAAAGGGGGATATGATCCTGTTCCCTAAATTATATTTATATTTAATTATGATAATATTTCAAATAAATTGGTCTCCAAGTGAAACACTTTTCGAAATTGGTGGCTTCTCCATATATGTATATAGCTTAATGTTTATTCTAGCTTTTTTAATAGGATATAATATTGTTAAATCATTCTTTGTTAAAGAAAATGTAGATGAAAAATATCTTGATCCTATGTTAATTTATATGGTAGTCTCCGTATTTCTAGGCGCTAGGTTTGGTGAAGTATTTTTTTATCAATGGGGATATTATCAAAATCACTTAATTGAAATATTACTCCCAATCCAAGAATCCCCAAATTCATCTATACTTGGATTAATTGATGGGTATAAATTTACTGGATTCAGAGGTCTAGCAAGTCATGGTGCTGCAATAGGTATATTTATAGGACTATTATTATTTAAAAGAAAATATAACTTTAAAAGTCTTCTATGGATTTTTGATAGATTAACAATTCCAATTGCTATTGGAGGAGCCTTTGTAAGAATAGGTAATTTTTTTAACTCAGAAATTCTAGGAAAATATACGGGGTCTGACTGGGGGATAATATTTGAAAATAGAGGTGAGACACTTCCAAGACATCCAGCACAACTTTATGAATCCTTTGGCTATTTTATTCTATTTATAATCCTTTATAAATTATATCATACCTCAGTAAGAGAAAAAGAAGGTACTTTATTTGGATACTTTTTAATAGGATTATTCTCCATAAGATTTATAGTTGAGTTTATGAAAGAAAGTCAAGGTGGAATTGAAACATTCTTACCAGGCTTATCAACTGGTCAATGGCTTAGTATTCCGTTTATAATTATAGGTATTATCTTCTTGTTTATTAAAAAGAAAAAAACAGTTATTTAGCTTTCTTATTGTAAGAATCAAACATAATTGGTGTAGCTATAAATACTGAAGAATAAGTTCCTACAAGAACTCCTATAATTAAAGCAAACATAAATCCTCTAATAGATTCACCACCAAAAGTAAAAATTGCTACAAGAACAATTAAAGTAGTTAATGAAGTGTTTAGAGTTCTACTTAAAGTACTGTTTAAGGCAGTATTGACAATTGTTTGATTGTCCCATGATTTATGGATACCAAAGAATTCTCTAATTCTATCAAACACTACTACTGTATCATTCAATGAATAACCAATTACTGTTAATAAGGCAGCTATAAATGCTTGATTAATTTCCATATTAAATGGCATTATTTTGTATGTAAGAGAAAATATACCCAGTACTATAATAACATCATGAAAAACAGCTGAAACTGCTCCTATAGAATATTGCCATTTTTGAAATCTAAGAAGTATGTATAAGAATACTATAATCAAGGAACCAAAAACTGCCCAAACTGAATTCTGTTTAATATCATCTGCAATCGTTGGCCCCACCTTAATACTTGACATTATACCAACATCTTGTCCAGCTGAAAATTCTTGAAAACTTATAGAATTTACATACTGCGAATTAAGATTGTCAAATAAGATATTTTTAATTTCGTTATCTACAGCTAAACCTTCCTCGTCTACTTTATACTTAGTTGTAATCTTTAGTTGATTTGATGCACCAAAAGTTTTCACCTCAGCACTACCAAAAGCATCGTTTAGTGTAGACTCAATATCTGATGATTTCACCTCTTTGTCAAATCTAACTATGTAAGATCTTCCACCTAAAAAGTCTACACCTTGGTTTAAACCCTGAACAAATAGTGAGCTTAAGCTAATTAGAATTAAAGCACCAGAAACTACATAAGTAGCTTTTCTTTTGCTTAAAAATTTTATACTAAGATTACTAAATAAATCTTTTGTTGACTTCGTAGAAAAAGATAGCTTTCCAGATTTAAAGACTTTGTTGTCAATAAGAAGTCTTGTTATAAATATTGCAGTGAATAAAGATGTTGCAATACCAATTAATAGAGTAGTTGCAAAACCTTTAATTGGACCAGTACCAAATATATATAGAACAAGTGCAGTAAGACCTGTTGTAATATTTGCATCTAAAATTGAAGACAAGGCATTGTTAAACCCATCATTAATAGATTGTTTAAGCCCTTTTTCTTTTCTTAACTCTTCCCTTACCCTTTCAAATATTAATACATTAGCATCAACTGATATACCAATTGTAAGAACAATTCCAGCAATACCAGGTAATGTTAATACAGCTCCTAACCCAGCTAAAATTCCAAATATTAGAATTATGTTAAGTATCAAGGCTACATCAGCAAATATTCCGGATGGACCATAATAAAAAATCATCCAAACAAGAACAAATGATAATGCAATCATAAAAGAATAAACTCCACTATCAATAGCTTCTTGACCAAGAGATGGTCCAACAACTTCAGACTGAATTATTGTAGCAGAGGCTGGAAGTTTACCGGCTCTTAAAACATTGGCTAAATCAATAGCCTCGTTTAAATCAAATTCACCTGTTATTTCTGATCTACCTCCACTTATAGCTCCTCTTGTAACTCCTGGAGCAGAATAAACTACATCATCTAAAACTATAGCTATATTAGAATTTTGATTATAAGCTACTCCAGTTAGGTTTTCCCAAACTCTAGCACCTTGAGAATTCATTTGCATTGAGACAGCAGCATTTCCAACCGCATCGTAACTTTGAGAAGCATCTACTACAACCCCACCACTTAATGGAGCTTGATCTTCTCTATTAGATTTAATTGCATAGAGACTAGTTAAACCGTCTTGATCTTCTTTACCCCATAAGAACTTAGCATATCTATAGTCTCTTGGAAGAAGCTTTCTTACATCTGGAAGAGAAAGATATGAGTTTACAAGTTCCTGATCACGTGGTAAAAATCTTGCAATAATTGGTCCACCTTGATAACTATATGCTCTAACAAGGCTTAAAAGAGGATTTGACTTATTCTGAATAGAATCAGAAGATTGTTCAACTTCAGATAAAAGATCATCAATATCTGAGCCACTAGGCTTAGCTTTAATATCTTCAGCTTCAATTGAAGATAAATATTCATTTGCTGAAGAGATAAAACTTATTAAATCATCATTCTTAAAAGTTTCCCAAAACTCTAATTGAGCAGTACTTTGTAATAGATTCTGTATTCTGTCAATGTCTTTTGCTCCAGGTAACTCAATTAATATTCTACCAGAAGAACCTAATCTCTGAATGTTAGGCTGAGTTACACCAAATTTATCTATACGCTTTCTTAAAACCTCAAAAGCAGAAATAATCGATTCGTCAATTTTTGATCTTATAATAGATTTCATATCATCATCCGAAGTGTCAAAGGAAACATCAGAACTTAAAGTTCTATTTCCAAAAATCTCAGGAGAAGTCAATCTAGTTGGATCTGAATCTGAATCAAAGGCATCAAAGAAGGATTCTAAATAAGTTTGATCAGATTGTTTTTGTAACTCATCAGCATTATCTAAAGCAAGGTTAAATTTTTGATTTAAAGAGTTTTCTGAAAGTCCCTTTAGTAAATCTTTAATTGAAATTTGAAGTATTACATTAATCCCACCTTTTAAATCTAATCCTTGATTTAATTCTTTTTGTTTTGCATCATTATAGGATGAATACATTAAGACAGGAAAATCTCCGATTGAATCAAGGAATCTTATCTCTTCACTTGCTCTCTTTTCGGCAAATGAAATCTCATCTTCAGAGATTTTTTCAATAGCTGCATTTCTAGCTTTGTTTTCAAGAGTTGAAGAAATAAAAGTGAATGATAACTGGTATATACTTACTATACCAAATAAAATAGCAAAAGTTTTAATTAATGAAGTTCCTTGCATGATAGATTTTTAACGCCCCAAATATAACATTTGAATATTGAACAAACAACTTTATCTATATTAAACCATTAAGTGCAGAATTGGTTTGTTTAACAGCGTTGACACTATTGTTAAACATTTCTAATTCATTTTGATTTAAATCAAATTCAACAACTCCTTCAAAACCATTCCTACCAATTGTAGAAGGTACACCTATGCAGAGATCATTTGCATTGTATTCTCCATCCAAATAAACAGAACATGGAAGCGTCTCTTTTGTATCATTTACTATAGCATTCACTAAATAAGAAACAGAGGCTCCTGGTGCATACCAAGCTGAAGTTCCAAGAAGTTTTGTTAATGTTGCTCCACCAACCATGGTTTGAGATGAAATATTTTTTAGTTCATCTTTAGATACAATATCTGATAAAAGTATATTGTTACACTTAGCCAATGAAGTTAATGGGATCATAGTTGTATCTCCATGGCCTCCAATAACCATTGCATTTATATCGTGTTGATTGTATTTTGTAGACATTGAAATGTAAGTTTTAAATCTTGAACTATCTAGAATTCCTCCCATTCCAATGACTCTATTCTTTGGTATATCGAATACTTTATTTACTAAGTAAGTCATTGTGTCCATTGGATTAGAAACTACAATAATTATAGCATCTGGAGAATGTTTTAGTAAATTTTCAGAGACTGATTTAACAATACCAGCATTTATTCCTATCAACTCCTCTCTTGTCATTCCTGGTTTTCTTGGGATCCCTGA
Source organism: Flavobacteriales bacterium (assembly GCA_016777325.1). Taxonomy (GTDB): domain Bacteria; phylum Bacteroidota; class Bacteroidia; order Flavobacteriales; family Flavobacteriaceae; genus Marisimplicoccus. The sequence goes on from JADHRQ010000007.1 coordinate 20,260, forward strand.
TGTTATTACAACAACATCACTATTGGAGGTTTTTGAATAATCATTTGTAACACCAATAACTTTAGATTTAAAACCTAATGTGCTGGTAGTTTGAGTAAGGTCTAATGCTTTACCCTCTGCAAAACCTTCTTTAATATCTAAGAGAATAATTTCTTCTACAATCTCTTTTAACAAAATATATTCTGCACAGGATGAACCAACATTACCCGCACCAACTATAGTTACCTTCATAATTAAACGTCTATTTTAGCGTAAACTGCGTTATCTTCTATAAACTTTCTTCTAGGTGGAACTTCATCACCCATTAATGTTGCAAACCATTGCTCGGCAGAGTTTGCATTATCTTGATTAAGAGTGATTAATCTTAAAGTTCTCGATTCAGGGTTCATTGTTGTATCCCAAAGTTGATCGGCATTCATTTCACCAAGACCTTTATATCTTTGAATTGATGCTCCTGAACCTAAGTCTTTTGCTATTAGATCTCTTTCATCATCATTCCACGCATAAACTTTTTTTGCTCCTTTTTTAACAAGATATAAAGGAGGAGTAGCAATATAAATATTACCTCTTTCGACTAGCTCCCTCATATATCTAAAGAAAAATGTTAGAATTAAAGTTGAAATATGGCTTCCATCAACATCAGCATCACACATTATGATTACTTTATGATATCTTAATTTTTCAATATTAAGAGCCTTACTATCCTCCTCTGTTCCAACAGAAACTCCTAGGGCAGTGTAAATATTTCTTATCTCCTCATTCTCAAAAACTCTGTGTTGTTGAGCTTTTTCAACATTTAAAATTTTACCCCTTAGTGGAAGAATAGCTTGAAAAACACGATCTCTACCCTGTTTAGCTGTCCCACCTGCAGAATCTCCCTCAACTAAAAAAACTTCACATAATGATGGATCTGTCTCAGAGCAGTCAGATAATTTTCCAGGAAGTCCACCACCAGTCATAACAGTCTTACGCTGAATCATTTCTCTTGCTTTACTAGCTGCAGTTCTAGCTTGAGCAGCTAATATTACTTTTTGAACAATAATCTTAGAATCATCCGGATTTTCTTCAAGATAATCTTCGAGCATCTGAGAAACAGACTGTGATACAGCAGAACTAACCTCTCTATTTCCAAGTTTAGTCTTTGTTTGTCCTTCAAACTGAGGTTCCGCAACCTTAACTGAAATTACAGCAGTTAATCCTTCTCTAAAGTCATCACTTGATATATCAAATTTGAGCTTATCTGTTAAACCAGATGAATCTGCATATTTTTTTAAGGTATTAGTTAAACCTCTTCTAAATCCTGATAAGTGAGTACCCCCCTCGTGAGTATCAATGTTGTTAACGTATGAGTGAAGATTCTCTGAAAAAGATGAATTATATACCATTGCAACTTCAACAGGAATACCATTTTTCTCACCTTCCATTTTTATTATACTACTGATAATAGGCAGTCTACCCTTGTCTAGGTATTGAATAAATTCACTTAAACCTTCTTTTGAAAGAAAAGTTTCAGTAATTGGATTACCATCTTTATCTTTTTTTCTATTATCGGTAATTGAAATTGTTAGTCCTTTGTTTAAGAATGAAAGTTCTCTCATTCTATTTGAAAGAATTTCATACTCAAATTCTGTTACTTCTTTAAATATCTCTTTATCAGGTGTAAAAGTTACAAGAGTACCTCTTTTATCGGAATTACCAATTTCTTTTACAGGAGCAATTGGTTTTCCCTTACTGTATGATTGTTCATACTCTTTACCATCTCTAAAAACTTTAGCAACAAGTAACTCAGATAATGCATTTACACAAGAAACACCAACACCATGTAGACCTCCAGAAACTTTATATGAATCTTTATCAAACTTACCCCCTGCTCCAATTTTGGTCATTACTACCTCAAGAGCTGAAACTCCCTCTTTTTTATGAAGATCTACAGGTATACCTCTTCCATTATCTTCAACTGTTAAGCTTGAGTCATTATTTATTTCTAAAGATATCGAAGTACAATATCCAGCCATTGCCTCATCTATAGAATTATCTACAACTTCGTAGACTAAATGATGAAGACCTCTTGAGCCAACATCCCCAATATACATTGAAGGTCTTTTTCTTACATGTTCCATGCCCTCAAGGGCCTGAATATTGTCTGCAGAATATTGATTTTCTAAGTTATCTTTGGACATTTTTTTGGTATAAATTTATTACTATAAATATACTAAAAAACGAGGGGGTAAATGTCTTGTGACTAACAGTATTTAAGGTAAACTTATCAACATTTTATTCATAAGATTCATTATGAATATTTGATATAGATCTACCACTTGGATCATTCATATTTTTGAAGGTTTCATCCCATTCTAAAGCTTGAGGAGTACTACATGCAACAGAAGGTACAGAAGGGACAGATAAAGCAGCTGCTTGACTAGGAAAATGATCATTAAAAATAGATCTGTAATAAAATTCTTCTTTATTTTGAGGAGTATTTACAGGGAAAACATTCGATGCATTTTTCAAATCATTATCACTTACTTCCTTAGATACTAATTCTTTTAAACTGTCAATCCAAGAATATCCTACTCCGTCAGAAAATTGTTCTTTTTGTCTCCACAATACACTCTCTGGCAAATAATCCTTAAATGCCTCTCTTAAAATCCATTTCTCAATTCTTCCATTTTTTATCATTTTATCTTCTGGGTTAATATTCATTGCGATATCAATAAATTCCTTATCTAGAAAAGGAACCCTACCTTCAATTCCCCATGCAGCTAATGACTTATTAGCTCTCAAACAATCATACTGGTGTAACTTATCTAATTTTCTGACGGTTTCTTCATGAAACTCCTTAGCATTTGGGGCTTTATGGAAATACAAGTATCCTCCAAAAAGTTCATCAGCACCTTCACCAGAAAGCACCATTTTAATTCCTAAAGATTTAATAGCTCTAGCCATTAAATACATTGGAGTGGAAGCTCTAATAGTTGTTATATCATAAGTTTCAAGATGATAAATGACATCTCTAATAGCATCAACACCTTCTTGAATAGTAAAGTTTATTTCATGATGAATCGTTCCAATATGATCAGCAACAATTTTTGCAGCTTTCAAATCAGGAGCATCTTTTAAACCAACAGAAAATGAATGAAGTTGGGGATACCAAGCATCTTGCTCATCATTAGATTCAACTCTTTTAGAAGCAAATTTTTTAGCTAATGCTGAAGTTATAGATGAATCAAGACCTCCTGATAATAAAACACCATATGGAACATCACTCATTAATTGTCTTTTAACAGCTGCAGATAATGAATCATGAATAGCCTTAATGGATGTATCTGAATTCTTTACATTATCATAGGAAACCCAATCAGGCTTATACCATTTTGTTAACCCAGAAGTATCACTTAGAAGATAATGACCAGGAGGAAAAAGTTCAATTTTACCACAAACGCCTTCAAGAGATTTTAACTCAGAGGAAACATAAAAAATATTATCATCATCCCAGCCCATGTAAAGAGGAATAATTCCCATATGATCTCTGGCTATAAAGTATCTGTCTTTTGATGAATCATATAAAGCAAAAGCAAAGATTCCATTTAATTCATTTAAAAATTCGACACCCTTTTCTTCGTACAATGCTAGTATTACTTCACAATCTGATTCAGTTCTAAAATTATAACTAGATGTTAAAGTGTTTTTTAGATTTTTATGATTGTAAATCTCTCCATTTACAGCAATTACCTTTAAACTATCTTCGGATAAAATAGGTTGTTTTCCTGAGGTAGGATCAACTATTGCAAGTCTCTCATGAGCTAAAATAGCATTTTTTGATGAGTAAATACCACTCCAATCAGGACCTCTATGCCTAACTTTTTGTGACATTTTAAGGACATTAGATCTAATTTCATCATTGTTGCCTTTAAGATTAAAGGCACACACAATTCCACACATATTTTAGTTGTATCTTCTGTTAAAAACTAACTCTCCGTCTATAAAGGTGGCTACTGTATTAGTATAAGGAATTCTATTTTCAGCAGATCTTATAATATCATTATCAAGTATTATAAAATCAGCAGATTTACCAACCTCAATACTACCCTTCTCTTCTTCTTCAAAATTAGCATATGCGCCATGAATAGTCATAGCATAAAGAGCATCTCCTCTACCTATACTGTTTTCCATTTGAAATCCTTCACTCGGATATCCATCTATATCTTTTCTGGCTACAGCTGAATAAAATGTCATTATTGGGCTTATATCCTCAACCGGGAAGTCAGTTCCAAATGCTATCACCTTAGATCTAGTTAATAATTCTTTATAAGCGTATGCAAGATTAGCTCTTTTCTTACCTACCCTATCATAAAGCCAGTACATATCACTGGTTGCGTGAGTCGGTTGTACAGAAGGAATTATTTTTTGATTAAAAAGATCAATATCGTTCTCATTAATAACTTGAGCGTGTTCAATCCTCCATCTTGGATCTCTATAGTTAAATAAAGCATTTCTATATGCTTCAAGAACAATTCTATTAGCATTATCTCCAATGGCATGAGTATTCATTTGAAATTTAGTTCCTGATAACTTAAATGCAAGATTTTTAATAGAATCAATAGGGGTTCTTATAATTCCTTTATAACCTCTTCTGTCAGAATAATCTTCTATCATGCTTGCACCCCTAGAACCTAAAGCTCCATCAGCATATACTTTTACTGACCTTACATTTAATTTATCTGTTTTATATGGACCTTGATTTAAATAGTAGTCTACATCTTCAAGATTATTCTCAATCATAGCATAAATCTTAATTTTAAGAACACCTGTTTTTTGAAGACTATCAATTAACTCTATTTGTTCTCTAGATATACCAGCCTCTGCGATAGTTGTTAAACCATTTTCAAATGCAATTTCTTGAGCAGAAATTAAAGCCTTGATTGATTCTTCTTTTGTAGGAGCAGGAATTATATCATCTATTAACCTCATCGCGTTATCTATAAGAACTCCTGTAAGTTTTCCATTTGATTTAACAAATTCTCCTCCATCAACATTTGATGATTTATCAATTCCTGCAAGATTTAATGCAAAATCATTAACTAAATATGCATGTCCATCAATTCTCCTAAGTACAATTGCTTTATCTGGAAACTCTTCATTTAATAATTTATTTGTTGGGAATGATTTATTCTCCCAATCGTTTTGATCCCAACCTCTACCTATTATAAAATCCTTTTCATTAGAATTATTATATTCAATCACACGTTTTAAAACCTCTTGAAAGCTTTTAGTTTTTTTAAGATTTACTTGATCATTAAAAAATCCTAGATTATAAAAATGAGCATGCGAGTCAATAAAACCAGGGTATACAGGAAGACCTTCAGCATTAATTATATTAGAAGATGAGTAGTTTGAAGTTACCGAATCATCACCTACATAAATAAATTTACCATCTTTAACGGCAAAAGAAGTAGCCTTATTGTTATTATTATCTACAGTATAAATCTCAGCATTATAAACAATAAGATCTACCTGCTCTGAACAGGAAGTGAAAACTAAAATTAGAAATAAAAGTATTTTTTTGATCATAAAAAATAAAGTACAAATTAAATCAAATGAACGGTATGAAACAAAAAAAACTAAATAATAATTAACAATTTAATATTACAATATTTTATTACTTTGGCTCAAAGAAAAAATGCAACTAGTTGAAATTAAAAATACCAATATTTCTATTGATACAATAAATGTATTAGAAAATGTAAACTTTGATCTACTTCAAGGAGAGATGAAATTTTTAATTGGTAAAACAGGAAGTGGTAAAACAACTTTTATTAATTCAATATTTGGTAATCTAGCTCCTTCAAAATCAGAGGTTTTTAAAGTTTTAGGCTTTAACATTAACAATCTTAGTAATAAAGAAATACCTCTTTTAAGAAGAAAAATTGGATTTGTTTTTCAGGATTTTAAATTGTTAGGAGATAGAAGTATTTATGATAATATGAAGTTTGTTCTAGAAGCTACTGGCTGGAGTGATTTAAATAAAATTGATGCCCAAATTATAAAAGTCTTTAAACTAGTTGGCATAAATTCTCCAATGGAAAAATTTCCAAATGAGCTTTCAGGTGGAGAGCAACAAAGAGTTGCAATAGCAAGGTCAATGATAAATGAACCAGAGTTAATAATTGCAGATGAACCAACAGGTAATTTAGATCCAGAAACTAGCTCAGAAATAATATCTTTGTTTGAAAAGCTAAATAAAATGGGTACTTCAATGATTATAGCTACTCATGATTATAATTTAATTCTAAAATTAGAGGGACAAGTATATAAATGTGAGGATGGTAGTATCTTTGAAGTGAAAAGAAAAAATAATTAATAGCTAACATGATGTTAAATGAAACACCAAAAGACAAGTTTTTATTAATAGCTGGACCATGCGCTATAGAAGGAGAAGAAATTGCATTAAAGATTGCAGAAAAACTAATTTCAATTACTTCTAAACTATCTCTTCCTATGGTCTTTAAAGGAAGCTATAGAAAAGCAAACAGAACAAGACTTGACAGTTTTACAGGTATTGGTGATTTGAAAGCGTTAAAAATTTTAAAGAAAATAAACAGTGAATTTAATGTCCCCGTTATAACCGATATTCATGATAAAAATGAAGCTGATATAGCGGCCGAATATGTAGATATTCTCCAAATACCTGCATTTCTTGCCAGACAAACAGATCTTCTTGTAGGTGCCGCTAAGACAAATAGAATAGTAAATATTAAAAAGGGACAATTTATGAGTGCTGAAAGTATGAAATATGCAGTAGATAAAGTTAAACAATCTGGTAATGAAAATGTTATGCTAACTGAAAGAGGAACTCAATTTGGTTATAATGACCTAATCGTTGATTTTAGAGGCATATCAGAGTTAAAAAAACTTGCACCTACTATTTTAGATGTAACTCACTCAGTTCAAAGACCAAATCAAACATCAGGTGTTACTGGTGGAAATCCAGAGTATATTGAATCTCTTGCAAGAGCAGGAATTGTTAACAATGTAGATGGTATATTCTTAGAAACACACACAGATCCATCTCAAGCAAAAAGTGATGGAGCGAATATGCTTGATATAAATAATCTTGAAGGGCTATTAAATAACTTACTTACTCTTCGAGAAGCTACATCAAAAATTTAGTTAATTATCATATCTTTGCACACTTAAGTACATTGATGTATTGGGGTCGACAGGTATTGACAGCAAGACTAATGTTTTTATTTGCAAGTCGAGCAATGAAAATAAACTCGTAAATCTGATTTTTTAACCTTTAAATGGCGAAAATAACTACGCTTTAGCTGCATAATTGACTGAATTACAGTAAGTCATTGCGAATCTCAACTAGGTTGAGAAGCTAGATGTCTCTTAAAAACTTTGATTGACAGTTTTTAATTAAGAGATACCATAAAGTTAATCTAGAGTTTTATAAGCACTGGGTAAAACTTAAAACTTAAGTGATAAGGAAAATATTTTGGTTGTTATCTACCAAGTATTTTTTCGAAAATTTAATGATAACTAAACTTGTAGAAGGTAATTTTATTACTTGTATGGACGAGGGTTCGAATCCCTCCGACTCCACATTTTTAACCTCAACTTTTAGTTGGGGTTTTTTATGAGTAACGAACGTTACATTAAAAACTTTAAACAAAAATAATTTTTGATTATTCTGAAATTAATAGATGCTTTATGAACTTACTCTCAGTTGAAGATATTTCAAAATCATATGGAGAAAAAGTACTCTTTAAGTCTATTTCATTTGGAATAAATAAAGGACAGAAAATTGCATTGATAGCAAAAAATGGAACTGGAAAAACTTCTATTTTAGATATAATAGTTGGAAAAGATAAGCCCGATGATGGAAATGTTATATTTAGAAAAGGGATTCAAACAGCCTATCTTCCACAAGAGCCAAATTTAGATCCTAAATTAACCATAGAAGAAACTATACTTAAGGCAGATAACCCTACTTTAAAAATTATTGCTAAATATGATAAATCACTTGAAAATCCAAATGATCAAGAAGCATATCAAAAAGCTTTTGAGGCAATGGACCAATCTCAGGCATGGGATTACGAAAAACAATACAAGAAAATTTTATTTAAACTAAAGCTGAATGATTTAGATGTTAAAGTAGGAAGTTTATCAGGTGGCCAAATTAAAAGATTAGCACTTTGTAATGCATTACTAAAAGAGCCTGAGTTACTAATCTTAGATGAGCCTACTAACCACATTGATTTAGAAATGATTGAGTGGTTGGAAGATTATTTTTCAAAAGAGAAAATAACATTACTAATGGTTACTCATGATCGCTATTTCTTAGAAAGAGTATGTAATGAAATAATTGAACTAGATAATGGTATACTTTATACTTACAAAGGTAATTACTCATATTATCTTGAAAAAAGAGAAGCTCGTATTGCACAGGAGAACGTGGAGGCACATAAAAATAAGCTACATTTTAAAAAAGAATTAGAATGGATGCGTAGACAACCAAAAGCAAGAACTACAAAATCAAAATCTAGAATAGAAGATTTTAAAATAATAAAAGAGAAAGCAAGCCAAAGAAGAAATGAACACCAAGTTCAACTTGAAATAAACATGGAGAGACTCGGTAGTAAGATGATTGAAATGCATAAAGTTCAAAAGTCCTTTGGTGAAAAAATTATACTAAGTCATTTTAATTACACATTTCAAAGAAATGAACGAATTGGTATCATTGGCAAAAATGGTTCAGGAAAATCTACATTCTTAAATCTTTTGACTTCAAATGATACAGTAGATGCCGGTAAAATAATTTGGGGAGAAACCCTAAAGTTTGGATACTACACTCAAAAAGGAATCAAAGTAAAAGAAGAACAAAAAGTTATAGATGTAATTAAAGAATATGGTGATTATATTCCATTGAAAAAAGGCAGAAAAATATCTGCACAACAATTATTAGAACGTTTCTTATTTGATCGAAAAAAACAATATGATTTTGTTAATAAGCTAAGTGGAGGTGAAAAAAAGCGATTATACCTTTGTACAGTTTTAATTAAAAATCCAAACTTTCTAATCTTAGATGAACCAACAAATGATCTAGATATAATTACTCTTAACATATTAGAGAGTTTTTTATTAGATTTTCCAGGTTGTCTAATAGTTGTATCACATGATAGATACTTTATGGATAAAATTGTAGATCATTTATTTGTATTCAAAGGGGATGGTGTTGTCAATGATTTTCCAGGAAATTATTCAGACTTCAGGGCTTATGAAGATTCACGAGTGAAAGAAAACAAAGAATCTTTAAGAAATAATAAAAAGGAAAATGAAATTCAAAAAGACAAGAAAGAAAAAGTTGGATTTAGCTATAAGGAGCAAAAAGAATTTAAGAAATTAGAACTAGATATAAAAAAAATTGAAATTCAAAAAAAAGAAATTCAAAACAATTTTATTAAGGATAATATTAGTGCAAAAGAAATTGAAGATCTTTCTATTGAACTTGGATTATTAGAAAACGAACTAGAGTCCAAAACACAAAGATGGTTTGAACTTTCTGAAATTTCAGAATAAATAATTTTAAAACAAAAAATAATGGGATTAACAAATAATGATATTTTTAAAAAACTACGGGTAGCTCATAAACTTCGCGACGATGAAATTGTTGAAATATGTAAGTTAGCTGAATTTGAAGTAACTAAGTCAGAGATAGGTGCAATCTTTAGAAATGAAAATCATAAGAACTTCATGAAATGTGGAGATCAATTATTACGTAATTTTTTAAACGGACTAATAATTCATCTAAGAGGTCCTAAAGAATAAATTACTTCTCTAATGAAGGAGTATATTTCTTGAACTAATATTTTTTTTTTAAATTCGCATTTCAAACAAAAAATTTAATTAACTATGAAAAATTTATTATTCACATTTATTTTATTTTTCAGTTTTTCCTTAAATGCTCAATATGCAGTGATGTCTGCAGTTGATCTTAATGAAGGTGCTGAGGAAGATTATTTAAAACTAGAAAAATTTTGGTCTAATATTCATCAAGAAGCTATTAATCAAGGTTTACAAACAGGTTGGTCTGTATGGAAGAGAACTCCTCAAGAAGGTGATGAAGAAGGAAATAACGAATATCTTATTTTCAACATATACGAATCTATGGAACAACTTGAAAAAGGATTCAATGGAGCTGAATTGGCTCAAAAAGTATACAAAGGAAAAATGTCTAGAAGATCTATTCAAAGGATGATGGATGGAACTGGTTCAGAAAGTAGAGAGAGACGAAACTATATACTTAAAGTAGTTGATGCTACTGTGCTTACTGGAGGAGATGTTAAGGCTGGTGATATAGCAACACTTAATCTTATGGCTAAAAAAACTGATGATTTTGAGAAATATGAATCAGAAATATGGAAGCCTATTGCAGAGAAAAATATTCTAAATGGAAGATTAAGACAGTGGGTCTTAGTTGAAGTTACAGATAGAACAGAGAATGCATATGAAGGATTTACTCATTTTGCATGGAACTTAAGAGGAAATCAAGATGTTGAATTTGAGGGTATGTCCGGTTTTAAATGGGATAAACTATGGGAAGGGATTGAGTCATCTAGAGATATGCAAGATTCAGAAGAATATACTTTAATTTACATAGCTAACTAAAAAATACATCTATGAAAAAAATACTTTTACTATTAACACTAATTTTTACAATAACTACACCAGCTCAATACACTATTCTAAGTGCTGTTGATATCAAAGATGGTATGGAAGATCAATATCTTAAACTTGAAGAATTTTTTGGACCAGTTCATGATTTAGCAATAAAAAAAGGAATTCAAGACCTACAAGCAGTTTTTAAAGTTGTTTCAACTAATGATGATGGCGATAACGTTGCTAATTATTTCATTGTTACTGGATTTTCAAGTAAAGAACAGCTAGATGCTTATAATAAAAGTTGGGAAGAAGGCAAATGGCTAGCTCTTTCTAAAGAAGCTTACAAAGGAAAAATGTCATCTAGAGCTGTAACTAGATACTTAAATTCTGTTGGATCAGAAAGTAATGAAAGAAGAAATTACCACTTAGTTGGAGTTGATGCTTCAATCTGGGCAGGGGGAGATCTTAAACCAGGTGATAAAATGAATATACTTGGAACTATTGCTAAGTCAGATGACTTTGAGCAATATGAATCAGAAGTATATAAGCCACTGATTGAAAAAGAAATTTTAAAAGGTAACCACAGATATTGGGCTCTTTCAAGAATATATGAAAGAACTGAAAATGCATACCAAGACATTACCCACATGTTTTTTAATGTAGGAGTAGAAGGCGCTGACATCACCAAAGGGTGGGAAAAAATGCAGGCTACTTTTAAGGGGCAAAAACTTCTTGAAGGTCTTGGAGCAGCTAGTGAACATCAAAATGGTGGACAGCTTGAGTTAATTTCTATTCACAACTAATTTCAAAATTTATTAGTAAAAAAACCCACCAATAAGGTGGGTTTTTTATTTTTGTACCATGTATAAAGAAGAAATAATTCAATTTTTAACAAACTATGGCCTAAGTGCAAGTGTTTCAGGCTTAATTACCTCTGGCGTTTTAATTATAGCTATTAGTTTAATTGTAATGGTAATAAATTTTATAACCAGAAATACTATTCTTTCATTTTTTAAAAGAATTGCAAAGTCAACTTCATCAAACTTTGATGATTTATTAATAAAAAATAGATTACCTAGACTAATCTCTTTTATCCCTTCCTTATTTTTTCTTTATGTTATTATACCAACATATACAGACAACTTAATTATTGTTGTAGAGGCTCTTACCATTCTTCTGTTTATAGTTACTGTAAAGTCTGTTTTAAGTACAGTAAAAGATTATTTTAAACTAAGTTCATCATTAAGACATATACCTATAGATAGTTATATTCAAGTAGTTATGATTTTCTTATGGTTTATAGGTATAATTCTAATATTATCTGTGTTAACAGGAAGAGAAATTGGAACATTTTTAGCTTCTCTTGGTGCTTTATCAGCAATTATCATTTTAGTTTTTAGAGACACAATTCTAGGTTTTGTCTCCAGTATTCAAATTACAGTAAATGATACTGTTAGGATTGGAGATTGGATCACTATGAAAGGTTCTGATGCAGATGGAACAGTCATAGAGGTTAACCTTTCTACTGTTAAAGTTCAGAACTTTGACAATACAATTACTACTATACCAACATATAAATTAGTGTCTGATTCATTTGTTAACTGGAGAGGAATGGAAGATTCTAAAGGTAGAAGAATAAAAAGATCTCTTTTAATAAAACCTAGTTCCATTAGCTTCTTAAAAAATGATGAAATAGATGAACTTAAAAAAGTTAAGTTAATTACTGAATATCTAAATACTAAAACACACGAAATTGACACCTATAATCAAGATAATAATGTAGATAAATCAATGTTACTAAATGGAAGAAATCTAACAAATCTAGGTGTATTTAGAGTCTATATAGAAGAGTATTTAAAAGCTCATCCAATGACAAATGATGACTTAACTATGATGTGTAGACAACTTGAACCTACATCTCAAGGTATTCCAATTCAAATTTATACTTTTTCAAAAGACAAAGAGTGGACAAAATATGAGGCTTTAACCTCTGATATTTTTGACCACCTTTTATCTTCTGTTAAATATTTCAAATTAGAATTGTTTGAACTTAATCAGTTCAGTTCTAATTAATCCCTGTACCAGATAAATGAGGAGGGTTTAAATCCATAATCTCTTTCTCTAAAGATTCTAACTCAGATTTAAATGCCTTAACATCATTCACTAAATCTTTGAATAGTCTTTCTGCTATCCCTAGATTTGATTTATTCAAATCTGTAGGACCATATGATGTTGAAAGACCCTGCATAGCTATCTGAACTCTATTAGAAATTGTAGGTTTATCCCACTCACCAATTTCAGCTCTTGCTGGATTTCCTCCAATTTCTGAATCAAAAGCATTATACTTTGCTTTAAACTTTGAGATTTTACTCATTAATTCAGGTGAGAACTCACTTAGTTGCATTGTTGCTTTCTCTAAAAGTTGAATTTTATTATCCATCATGTTAAATTCATCTTGATATTTAGACATTTCAACATATAAACTTGAAACTCTTTTTCTAAATGAATTATAATCATCATATGAAGCTCCTTTCAAGGTACTTTTTCTTAGTGGTTTAACATTAAAATTAATAGGACCATCTAATTTTTCAATAGAACCATTATTCTCAAGATATAAATCTGCAACATATTCACCAGGAGTTACATAAGGTCCAGATGGATTAAACCATGAATTGGCCTGAACTCTTCCAGCTCTTACTGGATAATAACTAGTATGTCTTAAATTCCAAGCTATTCTTCCTGAACCATCTGAAGCATTCTTCTTTACATTTCTTATATGATTACCATCTGAATCTTTTATAGTAAGTATAATACTAGCAGGCTTTTCATTCATCTCATTCGTTAGCGCCTCATATCCTGGAAATGGAATGTCTTTTTTATCAGAATTTAGTTTTCTTTCTGATTGCATTCTTGTAGATTTTGAAGTCTTTGGCATACCCTTTAAATGATAAGTAAAGACTGCACCGTATTCAGGATTTTTAGCAACATAAAATTGTCCACCAGTATTACCTAATGAATTTCTTGGCTTAAATAATTTAGCATCTCTAGGTTTGAATAATTTACCTTTTTGAGATAAGTTTTCTTGAGTCATATCCCTTAAAGCACTATAATCATCTAACACAAAGAACCCTCTACCAAAAGAGGCCCCAACTAGATCATTTTCTCTTTCCTGAATTACAATATCTCTAAAAGAAATTGTTGGGCTTCCAGGAAGTTTCTGCCAATTTTTCCCAGCATTTAATGATGTGTAAATACCAAATTCAGTGGCTAAGAAAAATAAATCTTTTTTGATATGGTCTTGAACAAATCTCCAAACTAGAGTCCTGTCTGGAATGTTATTTGAAATAGATTCCCATGAATCTCCAAGATCAGTACTTTTGAATAGATACGGTGATAAATCTCCTTCTTTATGATTGTCTAAAGAAACATATACAGTATTTGAATCATATAAATCTGCTTTAATATCATTTACAAATGACCTTTCAGGAATTCCTAATTCAGTTACAGGTATAGATTTCCATGAATCTCCACCATTACTTGTAACTTGAATAAAACCATCATCAGTTCCAGCCCAAATTATTCCTTCTTGAACAGGAGATTCTGAAAGAGAGGTAATTGTATTGTATTGAGACATAGCTTTAACATCCCAAGCATTATCCCAACTTTGAGTTCTACCCATTATCGGAAGCTCTATCCTATTCTCATTCCTAGTTAAGTCACCAGAGATTGGTGTCCAACTATCACCTCTGTTTTCTGACTCCCAAACTCTATATGAAGCTATATATATTTTAGCAGGATTATGAGGGCTAACAAGTATTGGTGTATCCCAATTATATCTTTCATGTGGATCTCCTTCAAGTGCTTGTGGCTGAACAAAAACTTGCTCACCAGTTTCAAGATCAACTCTATGAAATCTTCCCTCTTGAGTGGTTGCATAAATAATATTATTGTAAACAGGATCTGTGGCAGATTGATGACCATCTGCGAATAATGTCTTGTACCAGTCTCTATTTGTTATCCCCGATCCTTCATCAGTAGCTGAAGGTCCTCCTGCGGATCCATTGTCCTGAGTTCCACCAAAAATATGATAAAAAGGCTCAGCATTATTAACAGCTACTTTATAAAATTGTGTAAGGGGTAGGTTTAAAAAATAATGCCAATTTTGAGCTAAGTCAAAGCTTTCATAAATACCAGCATCAGTTCCAACCATTATATAGTTAGGATCACTTTGTTTAAATGCAATTGCATGATGATCACTATGTTTTTGTCTTCTTCCTTCTAGTGTTCTGAAATTTTTACCACCATCTTCAGATGTTAAAATTTGAACGTTCATTAGGTATAATCTATCAAATTTATGAGGACTAGTATATAACTCTTGGTAATAATGTGGTCCTGTTCCACCTGAGACTGTATTTGACATTTTTTTCCAAGACTCTCCCCTATCTTCAGATCTATAAATACCACCTTTAGTCCTGTCAGTTTCGATTGCCGCATAGACAACATCTGGATTTTGATAGGACATTGCAATACCGATTTTTCCAAGATTTGATTTTGGTATTCCATTAGTTAGCTTCTTCCATGTTTTACCACCATCATCAGACCTATGAATACCAGATCCTGGTCCACCTCCCATATATGCAGCTACTGTTCTATGTCTATCCCATGTTGCTGCATAAATGATATTCGCATCTCTACTATCCATCATAATATCAGTAACTCCTGTCCATTCTGATCCACCTAGTGTTTTACTCCATGTCTTTCCTCCATCATTTGTCATATAAAATCCTCTTTCTCCACCGCTAGACCATAAAGGTCCTTGAGAAGCAACAAAAACTACATTTGAATCTTTTGGATGAACAATTATTTCAGAAATATGTTCTGATTTTTTTAATCCCATATTCTTCCATGTTCTTCCACCATCAGAACTTCTATACACACCATCACCGTAACCCACATGTCTTCCTCCAACATTTTCTCCTGAACCAACCCAGATAATACTTGGATTAGATGGATCAATAGTTATTGAACCTATTGAATAGGTAGGCTGACTATCAAAAATTGGTGTAAATGTTGTACCGGCATTCTCAGTCATCCAAACACCTCCTGAGCCAACAGCTACATACCACACACTTTCATCATTTGGGTGAATTGCTATATCTGCAATTCTTCCTGATAAAAAAGCAGGACCTACATTTCTAAGTTTAAATGCATTTAATGAAACATTTTGAGTATTTGAATCATCTTTTTGATTTCTTTTTCTTTGAGAGTTAGCTTCAATTGGCATAAGCATAAAGAAGGCTAACATTAATATTATTAATCTTTTCATATAATTATTTTTAGATTTGACCCGTAAAGGATAAAATAGTTTACTTAAATATAGTAATATTTAGAAAATCTCTGCTATCATACACCTAGCACTTCCCCCGCCATTGAATTCTATAGTTTCAATATCTGAATGAACAATATCAGTGTATTTATTTATGATATTTAACTGAGAACTTGTCATAGATTTATATGCACTTGAGCTCATTACTAACACAGGATTAGAATTAGAATCAATTAATTGAATAGAATTGCCCAAAAAAGAACACATTTGATCTATTTTTATATCTATAATTTCAAGATTAGAATCATTTAAATTATCTATTACATATTTTCTTTGGTCTTGATCATTAATAGAATCTAAACAGATTAAAGAGAAATTATTGCAAATTGACATCATAACATTTGTATGATATATAGGTTTTGATTCATATGTTGAATTAAATACGATAGGAATATAATCCATTTCTGAACAAAACATATTTAGCAGATCAAGATTAGACCTATTAGATAAAGAGCAATAAGCAAATTTATTTTTTCTATCTAAAACGATACTTCCTGTTCCCTCCAAAAATTTATTATGTTTTTCATAATGAGAATAATCTTTTATTATTTCTATTTGAACACCTTGGTTAGACAACTTCTGTAAAGCTGAAGACTTTCTCTCAAGCCTTCTATTTGGTGCGAACATAGGATACAATACAGCTTTATTAGATTCATGAAAAGAGATCCAATTATTTGGAAATACAGCATCTGGTGTATCAAATTCACTATCATCTTCAATAGCATGAACTGAAATTCCTTTTTTTAGAATAGCTTTTTTAAGTCTTTCAAACTCTATGATAGCATTGTCTGAGATTGATACACTCTTAATTTTTTTTGATTGAAACGAATTATCAGATAAGGTCAGCTCATTATTCCTAAATTTATTGGGAGAAACCATTAAAATTCTTGATGTAAAATGTTCCATTATTCTCTCTTTAGTGGTAAGGTTGAACATCTAAACAAGCCTGACATTTTAGAAACATTAGAGTAATCAACTTCTTCAACTAACACTCCCTTATTTTCTAACCAAGAATTTAATCTATTAAATTTTACATTAGAGATGATAAGATCCGGAGAAACAACTAATACATTTGATGTTAATTGAAATGTTTCTTCTGGATTGGCAACAAAAACGTTACTCTCACCAAAATAGTTGATTAGAAAATCAACATCTTTTTTACTCTTGAAACCATCTGGACAAATTATAGCTTTATCATTTGCTATGGTTTGAAAACAACAATCTAAATGAAGTGTGTTTTTGTATATATCAGTATTTGACTTTTTTAAATCAATAGGAATAATTTCCTTATCAGTTATCATTTTTTTTAAATAGTCAATTGAAGAATTATTAGTTCTAGCTGTAATTAAATTAGAATAATCAATATCAGAATATGTGCCAATAAAAACTTTATCATTATGGACAATTACATCTCCTCCTTCTATATGCATAAATTCAGGTAACTTAATAACTCCAACATCTAGATTTTTTAATATATCATCAATTCCTTTTAATTCATCGTTTCTATTGGGAACTATATTTGATAAAAAAAATAAATTTGAAATAACAAATCCAAGATCTCTTGCAAAAATTTGATTACAATTATTAATATTAGTAGGTCTTATAACCTCTACGTTATGCTTAATTAATTTATTATAAAAACTATCCACCTCTCTTAGTAGATCATCTTCGATTGGGTAAGAGTTGTTTTTTATATGATATAATGATCTAGGGTCATATGCATCAGACTCTGTTGGAGGGTCACCAAGATTGCTAGCAATTCCAAGTATTACTATTTTGAGTCTTGAATACTCATTTTCTATGTTAACTTTAATCATTAAAGAACTTTATTTTTCTTATTTGCAAAATAAGAAATTAAGCCTAAAAGAGTAACAAAAATAATTGAATAATAGATAAAGTCAGGTGAAACAACCTTATCACCTGAAGCATATGAGTGGAGTCCTACTAGATAAAAGTTTACTCCAAAATATGTCATCATAATAGCAGCAAATGAAATAATGCTCATTAAATTAAAAAGCCATTTATTATTTAACTTAGGAACAATTCTTAAGTGCAGTACAGCTGTATATATAATTATAGAAATTAATGCCCAGGTTTCTTTTGGATCCCACCCCCAATATCTACCCCAACTTTCATTTGCCCACATACCTCCTAGGAAATTCCCTATAGTTAACATTACTAAGCCTATTGTAAGAGATAATTCATTTACAATAGTTAATTCCTCAAGTTTTTTTGAAAATACTTTTTTATTCTTTCTATTAGCCATTATTGTCAATAATAACACAACTACACCTAATATCATTCCAATAGCAAATGGACCATAGCTTCCAACAATCACAGCTACATGTATCATTAACCAATAACTATCAAGAACAGGCTGAAGATTAGCAATAGAGGGATCTAACCAATTCAATGATGCTATAAATAACATAATTGAAGATATAAATGTGGCTGAAGCTAGAGTAAAATATGATTTTCTTCCAAAGATTATTCCAAAAGCTACAGTTGCCCATGCAACAAAAAGTATTGATTCATAAGCATCGCTCCATGGAGCATGACCTGCAATATACCATCTTGCAATAAGACCAAAAGTGTTTAATGCAAAAAGCACAAATATTATATATTTAATAAATTTTATTAGAGTGTTATAAAATCTATTATCATTGAAGATTTGTAAAATAAGAATTAACAAAAGAGACAGACCAGAAATTAAGTACCATCTATATAGTTTGTTAAAAATATCAACCCTATTGTAGATTATTTCAGATGAAATCTTGTAATCAGAAGGCATCACGTCTTTCCCATATCTATTTTGAAATCCTTTAATACTTTCAAGTAATTCCTCAGATTGAGTATAATCTCCACTAATTTTTGATCCTCTTAGAGTCTGAAAATAAAGTTGTAATACATTATTAACGTATAAAGAATCAGCTCCATTAAAATTAACATCTTTTACCTCGGGCAGAGAGACCCATTTATTATTGTCATCATTAGGAATAGGAAAAATTCTCATAATTTTACCTTCTAATGCAGAATACAATAGGTTAACTCTTCTATCTAGTTCTATAACATCCTTTTCAATTTGTGTAGGGATAGTTGCTAAATAAGCTTTTTCTAGATTTGTCGCTAATTTATAATTCCCTAGTGAGTCAAAGAATGATACTAAAGGAGCTCTTTTTAAATTATTATCTAATCCTAAAATATTTTTTATTGTATCACCTTTTTGGCCTGATTTTATATATACAATTGGTGCATTAAACCAAACTCCTGGATTATCCATTATAGATAACAAAACTTGATCTGAGTTAAGTCCGTTATAAGTATTAGATCTACTCACCTTTCGTAACAATTCTGATGCAAAGGTATTTGCAGGCTTCATTCTACCTCCACTATCTTGAATAACCACTTCACCAAACTTACTAGAATGTTCTTTTGTGAAACTATTGGATTCAATAATTGAATCAATATATGTAGATTTATCTAATGTGTCTGACGATTGAGCAAATAAACTAGATGATAAAAAAAGAAAAATTAAAACAGAGGTTTTTTTGTTTAGCTGTTTAGCTAAAAATTTAAATCTAGTATTTCCTTGAAAAAAAATACCCATCATACCTAGATATAGTAAAAAATATCCAGCATAAGTTATAAATGTTCCCCAGAAATCATCATTAACTGATAATACAGTTCCTTTTTCATCAGGATCAAAAGAAGCTTGAAAAAATCTATATCCTTTGTGGTTTAGAATATTATTCATGAATATATCGTATTCAAATGTTTCATCATCTTCAACTAACACCTTACTCTTAAATGATGAATAACTACTTTCAGTTCCAGGATATTTATCGGCTATGAAATCATTTAATTTAATAGAAAAGGGGAGTTCTACTTTACTTGAACCATAAGAAAGATAAAAATCAAGATCATCTAAAGTTATTTTTTTTGGATTATTTACAAACCCTCTTCCTCCAAGCAAAGGCACTCTTTCAGTGACTCCGTTATAATTTAAATTTACATATAATACATCTTGACTAATACCGTCTTCATCTTCTGCGTCCAATATATCGAAGACACCTCTTAAAGCTGGTTCGGGAAAAACAAATTGAAATCCGGGTATTTGATACAAAGATCTTAACTCAAGTAACTCTGTCTTGTCTTTTTCTAATGGAGCACTTTGTTGAGTTGCCATGATTGTATATTGTGCATCAAATGGTGACTCAATAAAATACTCTCCTGACTTTGAAGATATATTAATAGCTCCCTTTTGATAGTAATTAAATGAAAATAGAATATTTTGTATGCTAGAAACCTCTCCTTCTTTTATGTAATGTTCTCTCCTATTTCCATCTGCAGCTTCAACTAATTTAATATACCTTTCTCCATTTGGATCTAAGACTAGACCTTCAGTAATGTTTTCTCTAAAGGAATCATATTCTATAGAAAAAACTTTAGAATCAAAATCATCTTTTATTTTGAATTTATTATTTGTATGCTCAGACAAAAGAAGATTCTGAGGCTTTAATGTTTTTCTAAGTGGCTCTCCTTTAATTTCACCATCAATAAAAACATTTAAATATGTTTTCTCAGATAAATATGTATTTGATGATGTGTTTTCTCTAATTGGCATAACACCCTCATCACCAATATATCTTGTTACCAATGCTCCTAAAAGAATAAAAATAAATGATAAGTGAAGAATAAGAACAGATAATTTTTCTCGATTTAACAAATTATACCTTTTAATATTTCCCATAAAATTTACCATCAAAAGAAGCATGATTACTTCAAACCACCAAGCATTGTAAACCCAGATTCTAGCAGCATCAGTTGAATACCAGGTCTCAAGAAATGTTCCAATACCCATTGCTAAAGGGAATAATATTAAGAGAACAAGCATTAACTTGGTTGAAAATAAAAGTTGTAAAATTTTCGATCCCATTTGTAAGGCATCAAAGATAAATATGAATTTTTAATATTTAGCTTAATTCTAAACAATTACATGTTAAAGTTTAATTAAATTTGCATCTTAAAATTATTATGGAAAGCTATAAAACTAGATTAAAAGACATTACTACTTTTATTTTTGATGTTGATGGGGTAATGACAAATGGAAAAATCATATACAGACATGATGGAAAAATTGATAGACAATTTAATGCAAAAGATGGCTACGCCATTAAACATGCTATATCCAAAGGCTATAGAATTGCCATTATATCTGGAGGTATGCAAGAAAATGTACGAAAAAGACTGAATTCCCTAGGTGTTGAAGATGTTTTTCTAAAGGCTTTTGATAAAATTGGAATTTTTGAAAAATTTATTAATGACAAAAACATTAACCCTAACAATGTTTTATATATGGGAGATGACAATCCTGATATAAAAGTTTTAAAAGTTGTTGGAATTTCTTCATGTCCTAAGGATGCTTCGGTAGATGTCAAATCAGTATGTGATTATGTTTCCCCAAAAGACGGAGGTTATGGATGTGTTAGAGATGTTATAGAACAAGTAATGAGAATTCATGATAAATGGATATAATTAACAAATCTAATTATCAGATAATTTTAGGTTCCGGATCATCAAGAAGAAAAGAGCTTTTAGAAATGACAGGGATTAATTTTACTGTTAATTCTAACCCTGTAAATGAAAATTTTCCAGAGTCATTAAAAAGTAAAGAAATCGCTGAATTTATCGTTATAAAAAAGACAAAACCTTTCAGGGAAATAGTAAAAGAAAATGAAATTATCATAACAGCTGATACACTTGTTTGGTTTGAAGATAAATGCTGGGGTAAACCTAATAATAAAGATGATGCAAAAAAAATGCTCAAAATCTTTTCTGGGTTAACTCATGAAGTAATCACTTCTGTTGGTTTTTTAACTTCAAATTATTTTGAAATATTAACTGAAGTTACTGAGGTTACATATAAAAATCTTAACGAAAAGGAAATAAATTTTTATGTTGACACAGTTAATCCAATAGATAAAGCTGGAAGCTATGGAATTCAGGATTGGATTGGGATGATAGGAGTTGAAAGAATTAAAGGGAGCTACACAAGTGTATTAGGTCTCCCAGTCCCCCAAGTTACAAGTCAAATATTAAAAATCATCAATGAAAATCTTTAAGTTAAAATATTCACAAAAGCTTCCTATAAGTTTGAATGAAGCATGGGATTTTTTATCATCGCCCAACAATTTGGAATTAATAACACCTAAGTCTATGGATTTCAATATTATTGATTGGGATAAAAAGAAAGCCTATCCAGGTCAAATTATTCAGTATACAGTTAAACCTCTTTTAGGTATTAAAATTAATTGGGTTACAGAGATAACTCAGGTAAGAGATAAAGAGTTTTTCATAGACGAACAGCGATTTGGCCCATATACATTTTGGCACCATAAGCATTTTATCAAAGAAATTGAAGGTGGTGTTATCATGGAAGATGTAATTCACTACAAACCTCCTTTTGGACTTATAGGAGTTCTATTAAATTTCCTTTTTATTAATTCTAAGTTAAATAGTGTTTTTAAACATAGAGAACTCGAATTAATTAAAACTTTTGGAAATTTTAAATAAATGAAAAATATTTTACTGATTGGTGGTTCAACCGGAATAGGTTATGAACTATCACAAAAACTTAAAGAAGATAATAATCTCTTCATAGCTACAAGAGATAAAGAAAAATTTAACGATACCAATATCAAAACAAATGATCTTAACTTGGATCTTGATTTTGAAACTGATTGGTTACCAGATCATATTGATGGATTTGTCTATTTGCCAGGCACAATTAACTTAAGGCCTTTCAAAGGATTAAAACCATCTGTATTTCTTGAAGATTTTAAAATTAATGTAATGGGTTGTATAGAAATTTTACAAAAGGTACTGCCTAAAATTCAAGCAGCAAAAAATCCAAGTATAGTTATGTTCAGTTCTGTTGCTGTAAAATTAGGAATGCCTTTTCATAGTTCAGTATCATCTTCTAAAGGAGCTATTGAAGGACTAACAAAAGCGTTAGCAGCAGAATTTGCCCCAAAAATAAGAGTCAACTCTATTGCTCCATCTATTTTGAAAACTCCCATGTCTGAAAAATTTCTTAATTCTGAAACAAAATTAGATAATGCAAAAAATAGACATCCTCTAAAAGAAATTGGATCACCTGAAGATATTTCTGAAGTTGTTAAATTTTTACTTGAAGATAATAGTAAGTGGATGACTGGTCAAATCATAACTATCGATGGAGGTATGAGTTCAGTTAAAACAAATTAATGAAGGGTATTAAAAAAACAAATCTTCCTTCAAAAACATGTCCAACCTGTGGGCTTGATTTTAGATGGAGAAAAAAATGGGAAAAAAATTGGGATAATGTTAAATATTGTAGTAAATCATGTCAAGGAAAAAAGTCACTAGCTTAGTCTGGTTTAGAAATAATCTAAGAGTATTAGATAATATTTCTCTTTCAAAATCAATCAAAGAATCAGATAAAACAATTGGTTTTATTAATATAGATCCAAATGATTTTAAAGAAACTAGCTTCGGATTTAAAAAAACAGAAAAATTTAGAGCAAAATTTCTCTTAGAGTCAATTTCTGATTTAAAAAAGAATTTAGAGAAGCTCAATATTTCACTAATTATAAAATATGAGAATTTAGGGTCATCTATTAGTAAAACTATAAATAAATATCAAATCGATAATGTTTATACACAAAAAGAATGGACAAGAGATGAAATTGTTCAGGAAAAAAATATTCCAAATGATACTAATCTTATAAAAGATTTTGATCAATTTATGTATTCACCAAATGATGTAAGTGAAATTTATGATAATATACCTCGTGGGTTTTCAAATTTTAGAAAAAAATGTGAAAAACTACTAAAAATTAAAGATATACTCCCACCACCTAAACCACTTAGCTTGGATAATAAAATTGATGAAGTTTTTAATGTTCCTTCACTATCTGATTTAGGGTTTGAACATTTTGAAGTTCATAAAGAATCTGCGTTTAAATTTAGTGGTGGAGAAAATTCTGGAATCAATAGGATAAATGAATATTTCTTTCAATCTAGAAACTTATCAAAATACAAACTAACTCGCAATGGATTGTTAGGTCAAAATTATAGTTCTAAAATTTCGTCTTGGTTATCTAATGGCTGTATTTCAGCAAAATATGTTTATTCTCAAATAAAGTTATATGAAAATACAATTGAAAAAAATGATTCAACCTATTGGTTATTTTTTGAACTAATTTGGAGAGATTTCTTTAAATATGTTTCTATGCAACATAAAAATAAATTTTTCAGTATTGATGGTATTTATGGAAATAATAAGGAATGGTCAACTGATAATAATATTCTAAATAAATGGATTAATGGTGAAACAGAAGATCCATTTATCAACGCAAATATGAATGAGTTGTCTCAAACAGGTTTTATGTCAAATAGAGGAAGACAAAATGTTGCTAACTATTTAACAAAAGAATTAAAGATAGATTGGAGAATTGGTGCTGAATATTTTGAAGCATTACTTATTGATTATGATGTTCACAGTAACTATGGAAACTGGCTATATAATGCAGGAATAGGAAATGATTCTATGCCGTTTAGAAAATTTAATCCAAAGTTACAGTCGGAAAGGTATGATCCTGATAAGAAATTTGAACAAACTTGGTTAAATGGATAAAAGCTGTTGTATAGTATTACCAAACCAATTATTTAAAGAAAGTCTTTTTCATAAAAAGGATTTTAAAGTTTTTTTAATTGAGGAGCATCTTTTTTTCAATCAATATAAATTTCATAAACAGAAAATTTGCTTTCATAGATCTACAATGAAGTTCTATTATGATTATTTGAATACTTTCGGCTGTAATACAGAGTATGTAGAATCCTTTAGCAAAGAATCTAATATTAAACTTTTAATTGAAAAGATTAATAATCTTGGATATGAGATAATTGAAATATATGATCCTGTTGATTATTTATTAAATAAAAGATTAAAAAATGCTTGTGCTGAATTAAATATAAGACTTGTAATTCATGAAACAGAGTTATTTATAAACACTAGTGAAGAGTTAAAAGATTTTTTTAAAGAATCAAAAAAGAAATTTTTTCAAACATCATTTTACAAATCAGAAAGAAAAAAAAGAAATGTTTTAATAGATATTGATGGAAAACCTGAAGGAGGGGAATGGACTTATGATATATTGAATAGAAAAAAATTTCCAAAAGATGAAATTCCTCCAAAAATTATAAATCCAAAAAAAAACAAATATGTAATTGAATCAGAAAAATATGTTACTAAATATTTCAATGAAAACTATGGATCACTTGGTCAATTTAATTATCCAACAACTATTGAAGAATCAGAGAATTGGTTTAGAAACTTTCTAAAAGAAAGATTTGATAAGTTTGGAGATTATGAAGATGCAATTGTGAAACACAATTTAACTCTGAATCATAGCATCTTAAGTCCTTTAATGAATGTGGGTTTTATTAATCCAAAAAAAGTAATTAAAGAATCTATAGAATATGCTGAAGAATATGATATTCCAATTAATTCTACTGAAGGTTTTATTAGACAAATTATTGGATGGAGAGAATTCATTAGAGGTGTTTACTGTGTCAAAGGAACTTTTGAAAGAACAAACAACTACTGGGGGTTTAATAGGAAAATTCCTGAATCATTTTATTCTGGTAAAACTGGTATTGAACCCATAGATACTTCAATAAAAAAAGTTTTAAAAACTGGTTACTTACATCATATTGAAAGATTAATGGTTTTAGGTAATTTTATGTTACTCTGTGAGTTTGATCCAGATGAAGTATACAAATGGTTCATGGAATTATTTATTGATTCATATGATTGGGTAATGGTTCCTAATATTTATGGTATGAGTCAATTTGCTGATGGTGGTCTTATGTCTACTAAACCATACATAAGTAGTAGTAATTATATATATAAAATGAGTGATTATAATAAAAATGATTGGGATAAAGTATGGGATGGTCTTTTCTGGAGGTTTATGGATAAACAAAGAGATTTTTTTATAAAAAATCCTAGATTAAGAATGCTTATAAACACATTTGATAAAATGGACCCAATAAAAAAGGAGAATCACTTGATCAATGGAGAAAAATTTATAAAAAGTATTACAATTGAAGAATAAAAGTCTAATTGAGATTGATAGAATAATTGAGATGGCATGGGAGGATAGAACTCCTTTTGAGGCAATATTTGATCAATTTGAAATTAATGAGAAGGTACTTATAAGTATAATGAGAAATAATTTAAAAAAGAGTAGTTTTAGATTATGGCGGGAAAGAGTTAATGGCAGAAAAACTAAACACTCTAAATTAAGAGAAAATAGTGTTGATAGGTTTAAATGTAAAATGCAGAGAAATATTTCAAATAATAAAATATCAAAAAGATAATTTAAATTCTTTCTACATCAGCTCCTATTGACTTTAATCTCTCTACTATATTCTCATACCCACGATCTATTTGCTCAACATTCTGAATTATACTTTCACCAGAAGCAGATAAAGCAGCGATAAGGAGTGCAATACCAGCTCTAATATCAGGAGATGTCATGTTTGTCGGTTTCAGTGAAGATTTAAAATTATGGCCGATAACAGAGGCTCTGTGAGGGTCACATAAAATTATTTTAGCCCCCATATCAATTAATTTATCTACAAAAAACAATCTACTCTCAAACATTTTTTGATGTATTAGAGTACTTCCATTAGCTTGAGTTGCAACAACTAGTATAATTGAAATTAAATCTGGACTAAATCCTGGCCATGGAGCATCAGAAACAGTTAAAATTGAACCATCTATGTAGTTGGTTATAGAATAACCATTTGCATGAGCTGGAATAATAATATCATCACCTTCTTTATTTAATGTGATTCCTAATTTTCTAAAAACATCAGGTATTTGACCTAAATTTTCCCAGGAAACATCTTTAATTCTAAGTTCACTTTGGGTCATTGCAGCTAAACCAATCCAACTACCAATCTCAATCATATCGGGTAATATTTGATGATTAGCACCATTTAGCTTTTTAACACCTTCAATACTCAAGAGATTTGAGCCAATACCAGATATATTGGCACCCATGTTGTTCAACAGTAAGCATAATTGCTGAATATATGGTTCACATGCAGCATTATAAATAGATGTATGTCCATCTGCTAAAACAGCTGCCATGATAATATTTGCAGTTCCAGTTACAGACGCTTCATCAAGCAACATAGTAGCACCTTTTAAAGAGTCTTTGGAAACAACTGAGTATGTTCTATTGTTTGAATTATATTCAAGTTTCGCCCCAAGTTTTTCAAGATTAATAAAATGGGTGTCTAATCTTCTTCTCCCTATTTTATCTCCACCAGGTCTAGGTATAGAAGCAGATCCAAACCTAGAAAGAAGAGGACCCACCAGCATTATTGAACCCCTTAGTGATTTGGCATCCTCTAAAAAATCTCCATTGTTAAGGTATTTAAGATTAATGTCTTTTGCATTAAAGCAAAATTTACCCTTATCTAGCTGTTCTATTTTAACTCCAAGGTTTTTAAGAATTTCTATAAGTTTATTTACATCAATTATGTCTGGAATGTTAGAAATTGTAACATCACTTTCTGATAATAAAGTAGCACAAATTACTTGAAGAGCTTCGTTTTTTGCACCTTGAGGCCTGATTTCACCAGACAATTTAACACCTCCTTTTACTCTTAGACTAGACATTAATATCTTCTTTTAGGCTTTTTTCTATTTTTATTGTTTGACTTATAATTATTATTTGTCTTGTAGTTATTGTTAGTCTTAACCATATTTTTAAGAAATTCACTTGAATCAGTCAATGGAAGCTTAGACTCTGGAACTTTTAATGTGCCATTAGATAAATCAGCTAAGTGATTAAAAATCACTTTATCATCAACAGAATCTTTATTCCAGTTTAAAAAGCATTTCTTCATATGATTAGCTATATTAGCTATCAACTTATCTTTTAACTCACCTTCATCCCACTCCATTGCTATATCAATCATTTTTTTGATATTATTTCCATAGAATCTGTATTTTGGAAAATTTTGTGGATATTCTAATTTATTAGGTTTTCTATTAACATAAATTTCTTTTGAAGGTTTTTCAAAGGGACTATCTGCATCTAGTTCAAAATTTGACATTATAAAAAGTTGAGCCCAAAGTTTGTGTTGAAAATCAGGAACATCTCTCAAATGAGGATTTAAATTTCCCATTACACCAATTATGGCTTTGGCCATGTTATTTCTTTCTTCTTTATCTTTTAAAGCTACGGCTTGATCAACCATTTGATGAACATGCCTTCCATATTCTGGAATTATTAACTTCTTTCGCTCTGTATTGTATTCTAATGTATTCATATTGCGCAATTTAATAAATTAATTACCATTTAGAGACTAATTATATCATCTATAATACTTACCTCTTTGTATACTCTAATGACATCTGACGGAGATAACGCTAAGTGTTCAAAGGTTACACTTATAAATTTATTAGTTGTAGATGATTTAAAAGATGATTTTCCGTCATATTTATCCAAAATTTTCTTCAATTGATCTATCTCATCACTGCCATCTTTAACAATGAATTTATACATGTACATGCCAGGCCAATCTTGAGAATCTAACAACTGATCTTCAAATCTTAAATAAAAATCTTCAGATTTAGTATTTTTATTTGACAAGGGGATTATTTTTGTGAAAACTTTCTACAAATATAACTAAACCTTTTTGGGTAAATGGTACAACAAAAAATAAATAAAAGAATTGTTTTAGCTGGTGGACCAGGCACAGGAAAAACTAGTGTATTGAATGAACTTGTTAAATTAGAATTTCACTGTTTTCAAGAGGCTTTTAGGGAGATTTTCTCTGATTATAAAAAAAAAGGATCAGATTTTAAATCAGAACCCGATAAAATAAGCAAGGAAATTTATAAAAAAAGATATAATGACTATTATCAAGCAGATAACTTAAGCTGCAAAGACGATAAAGTTTTCTATGATAGAGGAATTCATGAAATAACAGCTTACTTAAGATCCATAGATAAGTCCTCAACTTATTGGGATAATTTACCCGCTGATTATAATTACGACCTAATATTTATCTTTCAACCATGGAAAGAAATTTATAAAAAAGATAAAGAAAGAATAGAAGAATTTAGTGATGTAAAAAAAATTAGTCCTTTTATAAATGAAATATATCTTGAATCCGGTATTAAAATTATAGATGTTCCATTTATTAGCATAAAAGAAAGAGTTAAATTTATTTTAGAGAATTCATGAAAAAAAAAAATAGTATAATATTTTTTGGAACTCCCGATTTTGCTGTAAAATCATTGGACGCTATATATTCTAATTTCAATATTCAAAGTGTAGTAACTACACCAGATAGAAAATCTGGAAGAGGTCAAAAATTGAATGAAAGTGATGTAAAAAAATATGCACAAAAGCAAAATTTAAATATTCTTCAACCTGATAATTTAAAAGATGAAGGATTCATTAATGAAGTTAAGAAATTAGACCCCGACCTAATTATTGTTGTGGCTTTTAGAAAAATACCTAAAGAAATATTCTCGATACCAAAGTACGGGACAATTAATCTTCATGCTTCTTTATTGCCAAATTATAGAGGAGCTGCTCCAATAAACTGGTGTTTAATTAATAATGAAACTAAAACAGGAGTAACTACATTCTTTATTAATGAAAAAATAGACCAAGGGGATATACTTCTTCAGGAGGAGTTAATTATAAGTAATGAAGATGACTTTGGATTATTATATAATAAATTATCTAAAGTTGGTGCTAAACTTCTTGTTAAAACAATAAAAAAAGTTTTCAGTAATAATTTAAATCCCAGCAAGCAATACATAGATACTGAAATAAAGTTAGCACCTAAATTGAACTCTGAAAACACAAGAATTGATTGGAATAAACCTGTAAACAACATAATTGGTCAAGTAAAAGGACTTTCTCCAAAACCAGGAGCTTGGACTAAGATTAGAAATGGTAAAGATGTAATTAGAATGAAAATTTTAAAGGCTAAAGGTAAAGAGATTGAATCTTTACAAGATAAAATAACTGGGAAAATAGTTATTGAGAATGGAGAATTACACATATATTCAACTTATGGAGTTATCAATTGTCTTATAATTCAAATGGAAAATAAACGACAAATGAGTGCTAAAGAATTGATAAATGGGATGAAATTTGATGAAAAATCCCATGTTTACTAGGTAAAACAACTGGATTATCAACAAAACAACCCTATTTATTAACAATAATTGACTTTTAAGGCTCTAAATCGCTGGACTTACATTATATCCTATACTTTTGTTTAAACATTAAAATTAAGTGATATGAACAAATCAGAATTAATTGATGCAATGGCAGCTAACGCTGGCATATCAAAAGCATCAGCGAAAATGGCTCTAGAATCATTTCTAGGGAGTGTTAGTTCAACTTTAAAAGGAGGTGGTAGAGTATCACTAGTTGGATTCGGATCTTGGTCAGTTTCTCAGAGAGCTGCAAGAGATGGAAGAAATCCTCAAACTGGTGCAACTATCAAAATACCTGCTAAAAAAGTTGTTAAATTTAAAGCTGGAGCTGAACTTTCAAGTACAGTAAACTAAGTTTTAAATTCATTTAAAAAAATGTCTTAAAAGAGCTTCTAATAAGAAGCTCTTTTTTTTTAAAATGAAAGGAAAAATTCTAATATCTTCTCCAAATCTATTAAGTGATATGGTTTTCTATAAATCAATAATATTAATTATTGATAAGACTGAAGATGGATTAACAGGTTTAATTCTTAATAGACGATCTGATCTTTTCATAACTAAGGATATAAAATCTACAAGAAAAGTTAAGATAGATCTTTATTATGGTGGGCCAGTTTCAAATAATCATTACTATTTATTAAAAAGCGAAAGTGACCACTCAGAAAGTATTAAAATTGATAAAAACTTATATTGGGGTAACAATCTCGAATATCTTTTTGATCAAATTGAAGATGGGTTAGTTAACCAACAAGATGTAATTCTTTTTCAAGGATATTCTGGTTGGAATATTGACCAATTAGATGAAGAGATAGAAAATAATAGCTGGATAGTGTTGAATGATCAAATTGAAAATGTGTTTGACTATAAAGAAAATAATAGCTGGAATAAAATAATTAAAACATTTGGAAAAAAATATAGAATATGGTCAAACTCACCAGATGATATAACTTTAAACTAAGATGAACCTAGTACTTGCTTAAGATCCGAAATAAGACTATTCCATAATAATTTTGCTTCCTCTAATTCATCCTCATCAGAAAAATCAGTAACTATAAGAGAGACATCCTTGGTAATTTCATCCATTTGAATTTTAAATTCAAAGAAACACTCTTCCTCATCTGGCTCTCCATTAATCCATTGAAATCTGATTTTTTCATTTATTTTTTTAGATAATACTCTTGCATATTCCTCTGAGTCATCCCAGAAAAAAGTATATTTTTCACCTCTATAATTTACATCGTCAGAAAACCATTCAGATAAACCTGAAGGGGTAGATAGATATTGAAATAACAGTTGTGGAGATGATTGAAAATCATATTCAATTACAAATTCTTTTTTCTTACTCATATTGTTTCCAATATATTAAAAAAAGTTAGTATTTACATCAATAAACGAATTTTTACCAATACTTTCTTAGGATTTGTTTTATATATTTGCAATTCTTAATTTGGCGAGGTAGCTCAGTTGGTGAGAGCGTCGGATTCATAACCCGGAGGTCGAGAGTTCAAATCTCTCTCTCGCTACAAAAATTAAAAAAATGAAAAGATTTATATTATTATCATTAATTATTACTCTCTTCATTTCTGCATGTTCTAAATCAGATAATCCATCTGAATCATCAGTTATTTCAGAAGAAGTTTTTATTCAAGATTATAGCTGTGTAAGTTATGATGATTTGTTAAATCCTCAAACTACTGACAGAGATGATCTAATGCAATACTGGAATAAATTTGTAGAGGATGTTAAATGTACCTCTGGTGGGCCTGATTATGGGGAGAGAACAAAATTTTTAAAAATTTTCTTTGAATACACTTCTCTTTCACAAACAATTTCTGGAATAACTGCAGATCACCTAGCTTATTCGTCTTTTGTAGGGTATTGTAATGATGAAAGAGTAAATATTGGAGTTTTATACGATGGTTGGTCTGATTTAAACTTAATTCAAAGATTATGGGTAATGTATCACGAGTTTGGTCATGATGTTTTTAAATATGAGCATAGTAATGATCCTGCAGATATTATGTATCCATCCAGTACAAGATCTGATATCGATCTAAATGACTTTATTCAAGCAAAAGATAGGATGTTTAAAAGATCTTTTTCTGGTATTAGATATATTTCGTGTCCTGTAGTAGATAATTAATATTATTCTTTTTATTACACTATCTATTTACTTAAAATTAATTAGCTTGTTAGTAGATTCCTAAAGAAGCTCTAGAGAGTTGTATTAATTAGAGTAACCAATCCAAAAATAGATTTTTCGATAAAATTTGTAAGTATTAATTATATTGATTGTAATTGGTATAACTGAACTCCATTCTCTTTATACCATTTACTCTTTTTAATTAATTTGAATAACCCATGTGATGTTCTACAAGTGGATTCATTATTCTAAACCATAAGGGTGGAAAGAACGAAATTAAAATCGAAGTTGGGTAGCCATATGGAAGCTGGGGACTATCTTCTATAGATTCTAAAACTTGATATTTTTTTGATGATTTGAAATGATGATCACTATGTCTTGTAAGCTCGTAAAGTGTAATTCTTCCAATAGTATGATTTGAATTCCATGAATGGTTTGGTTTAACTCTTTCATACCTTCCATTTGATTTAATTCTTCTTAATAATCCATAGTGTTCAACATAGTTAATAGTCTCTAGAAATAGAAATGAAACAACAGACATGAATACTGAGTAAATAGTAATTATTAGACCATAGTTAAGATATATTAAAATTAAAAATGAAATTTGGAATAAAGTATAAAATATCATATCATTTTTAAGAGATATAAAACTTTGCTTAGAAACTCTTAAAAGTTTCAATTGGATTCTCCATGCACTTAAATATGTTTTTGTTACTGAACTGATCCAAAAACTATATAAATTTTGTTTATATTTTGCAGTAGCAGGGTCATCAGGAGTAGCAACATTTATATGATGACCATAGTTATGCTCTATAAAAAAATGCATGTAATGACAAGGTAAATATAATAATTTAGAGCAAGTTCTGCTAAATAAAGATTTTCTATGCCCTAGCTCATGTCCAACATTAATTCCGTTAGTAGCCATTACTATGCTAGCTGATAAAATTATACCTATAATTTCATAAGCTGAGTCTGTATTAAGTAAAGTGTTTAGAGAAACAAAAAATATCCCATAAACTATAGGAATATTTAAGTATAGTAAAAAATCAAAGAATGGATCTAAATTTCTACTCTTCTTTTCATCATCAGAATACTCATTTAAATATTCCTTTGTATTCGATTCTAAAATAGGAATAAAAACAAAAGTATATATTAAGGTTAAGTATACAAATGGCCCTCCAACTAAAATGCCAATAAATGCAGTTACTGCTATAGAGTACGACATTAGATATTTTAGATCTTTAATCATAGATTATTAGACTTAATTAAATTTAATGCTGAACCATTTTTGTACCATTCAATTTGCTGAGAATTAAAAGTATGATTCAATTTAATTAATTCTTTAGAATTGTCTGAATGAATGATTTCAAGAGACAGCTTATTACCAGGAGCAAAAGATTTTAAATCAATAAAATTAAATTTATCATCTTCTTGTATTTTATTATAATCATCTTCTTGATCAAATGTTAAAGCCAACATCCCCTGTTTCTTGAGGTTTGTTTCGTGAATTCTTGCAAATGATTTAACAATAACTACCTTAATACCTAGATGTCTTGGCTCCATTGCAGCATGCTCTCTTGAGGATCCTTCACCATAGTTATGGTCCCCGACTACTATTGTAGGAATTTGATTCTCTTTATAAAATCTTTGAGTCTGTGGAACTGGCGCATACTCATCTGTTATAAGGTTCTTTACACTATTAGTTTCCATATTGAAATGGTTAACAGCTCCTATTAAACAGTTATCAGAGATATTATCTAAATGTCCTCTAAATCTCAACCAAGGTCCTGCCATTGAAATATGATCTGTTGTACATTTTCCATGGGCTTTTATTAACAGTCTTGCATTAGTAATATTTTCTCCATCCCAAGGACTAAAAGGTTCAAGAACTTGAAGTCTTTTTGACTCTGGATTAATATTTATTTCAATATTAGAACCATCTTGTGGTGGCTCAACATAACCGTTATCCTCAAAATCAAAACCATTTGAAGGTAATTCATCTCCTAATGGAGGATCAAGTAATACTTGCTCTCCATCTTCTGAAGTTAATTTATCAGTAAGAGGATTAAAGTCAAGATTACCAGAAAGAGCAACAGCCATTACCATTTCAGGTGAAGTAACAAAAGCATGTGTATTTGGATTCCCATCAGCTCTTTTAGCAAAATTTCTGTTGAATGAATGAATTATAGAATTTTTTTCAGTGTTATCTTCCCCTTCCCTATTCCACTGACCTATACATGGACCACATGCGTTAGTAAATATCTTAGATTGTAAATTCTCAAAAACTTCAATGATACCATCTCTTTCAGCAGTATATCTAACTTGTTCTGAACCGGGGTTAATTCCTAATTGAGATTTTATTTTAATATTTTTTTCAAGAGCTTGTTTAGCGATTGAAGCTGCTCTTGATAGATCTTCATATGATGAATTTGTACATGAGCCTATTAATCCCCATTTTATTTCAGTAGGCCAACCTTCAGTTTTAGCTTTCTCTTTCATTTCATTAACTGGTGTAGCTAAATCTGGAGTGAAAGGTCCATTTATATGAGGTGTTAAAGTATTTAAATCAATTTCAATTATTTCATCAAAATATTTTTCAGGATTATCATAAACATCTTGATCAGCTTTAAGGTCATTCTTCACAGAGGAAGCTGCTTCTACAATATCCTTTCTGTCAGTAGAATTTAAATATCTTTCCATTGACTCGTCATAAGCAAAAATTGAAGTTGTTGCACCTACTTCAGCACCCATATTACAAATAGTACCTTTCCCGGTACAGGAAAGTGACTCAGCACCATCTCCAAAATATTCTAAAATATGACCAGTACCACCCTTAACTGTCAGTATGCCTGCAACTTTTAATATAACATCTTTTGCTGAAGCCCATCCATTTAACTTTCCAGTCAACTTAATTCCAATTAGTTTGGGAAATTTTAATTCCCATGGCATTCCTGCCATTACATCAACTGCATCTGCACCTCCTACTCCAATTGCAATCATACCTAGACCCCCAGCGTTAACTGTGTGGGAGTCAGTTCCAATCATCATTCCTCCTGGAAATGCATAATTTTCAAGAATTACTTGATGAATAATACCAGCACCAGGCTTCCAAAATCCAATTCCATATTTTCTAGAAACTGATTCAAGGAAATTAAAAACCTCAGAACTAACTTTATTTGCGTTTTTAAGATCTTTTTTAGCTCCAGATTGAGCGAGAATAAGATGATCACAATGAACTGTAGTTGGAACTGCAACCTTATTTTTTCCTGCTTGCATAAATTGAAGAAGAGCCATTTGAGCGGTTGCATCTTGACATGTTACCCTATCTGGACCAAAGTCAACATAGTCTTCACCTCTTTTAAAAATTTCATTAGAGGATTCATCCCATAAGTGAGAATATAATATTTTTTCAGTAAGAGTTAAAGGTCTACCAATAAGTTTCCGTGCATTTTTAATCTTTAAGGACATTTCAGAATATACACTCTTTATAACATCAATATCAAAAGCCATACTTATTTTTTTATCAAAAATAATATTTTATTATTTACTCATCTCTACAATTTCTCTAATAATACTATAATTAGAATCAAGTGAAACACTTTTGTCAATTGCAGACAAATGAATCTCACTAAAATTAGAGTCTTTAAATAAATTGAAGTTTGTTAAGTTTACACCTCCTCCTGGCATTATTGATATTCTTCCATTAGAGATTCTTTTAAAATACTTAAGCCTCTCAAGTCCTTTTTCTGAATCAATAACACTTCCTGAACATAAAATTCTATCAAAATTATTTTTAATCAATAATTCGAGAGATTCATCTTGATTAATAAGATAATCAAAAGCTCTATGAAAAATTAACTCATAACCTTTGGTGATATTTCTAAATTGATTCAATCTATAAGAGTCAATTTTTTTATTCTCATCTATAAAACCAACCACAAAACCATTGATTTTATATTTTTTTAATTCGAGGATTGAATCAATCATAGTTTCATATTCTTTATCATTGAAATTAAAATCACCCCCTCGAGGTCTAATAAGTATATTGATTGGAATTTTTGATTTCTTAATTGACTCAAGGGTGAAATCAAGAGATGGCGTCACTCCACCAATTAAGTAGTCTTCACACAATTCAATTCTATTAGCTCCAGCATTTTGAGCATTTA
>JADHRQ010000014.1 GCA_016777325.1 Flavobacteriales bacterium
AAGTCCAACGTGTCTACCAATTCCACCACTCGAGCAATTGAGCGAAAGACGGGATTTGAACCCGCGACCTCCACCTTGGCAAGGTGATGCTCTACCAACTGAGCTACTTTCGCAGAACAGCAAATTTAAAATAATTTAGTTATTTGAGAAATATATATCAATTAATCTTCACCTATTTCTGTCTTTGAAAGTGCAAGTGCAGTTTGATACTCATTTTTTTGGTCATTAAGAAATCTAGTATACATCCCTACATAGATTCTAGATTGTGATAATGCACCATATAATTCATTTGAGAGATAATATTGTCTATTAAATCTGAATCTGGTTAGCTCTTGCTGACCATATATTTCACCATCATATGAGTTATAATTAAATTGAATCCTAAAATTACCCATAATTTGTCTCCTCCAAAGCAAGTTGAAATTATCTATTTCAACTGATGTTGCATAGTTTCTCTCTTTTTTATGTGTGTACATATTCAAAAGCAAAGATTTTAATTCCTCATTTTCAATTAGATTAAATGATCCATTAGCAATTAACTCATTAAAAATACCATCTTGAGGGAAAAAAGATGTCCCAATTTGAATCTGTAGAAGTATTTTTACAACCTCACGGTCACTTAATAAAGTGTGATTATTATTAATGTCATTTAATAATTTTACAAGATTCTTATCAGAATTACCTAGATTTTCAAGTATGATCTCAATCTGATAAATATCACTCTCCAGGGTTTTAGAAAGGTCTGTTAGCAAATAGTTTTTTTCTTGTTTTGTAATATTTTCTT
The DNA here is from genome assembly GCA_016777325.1 of Flavobacteriales bacterium. Classification (GTDB taxonomy): domain Bacteria; phylum Bacteroidota; class Bacteroidia; order Flavobacteriales; family Flavobacteriaceae; genus Marisimplicoccus. The sequence goes on from JADHRQ010000014.1 coordinate 785, forward strand.
GTCGTCTATCTTCTAAATAAAAAGATAGAAGTACACTTAAAATAATTACTACTGCTTGTATTATATTATTTCTAATAAATGATTTGAAATTACTGCTTGTTTTGGTCATACTTAAAAATAATAAACTTTATTTATATATAGATAAATCTAAATTTAATGAGTCAAAATATTTAAATCTATTCAGACAAACAGATAAGATAGTATCTCTTAAAGAATTTGAAATTCTATCAGGAAAATATTTTACTGCAATATAAGCCTGAAATGTCTCTGCTATATCTTCAGAATCTGGATTATCTTTTGCATATGTAGATAGAAAATTTCCATCTAAATTAACAGCGTCAGTCCATCCTTGTTGTCTATATACATAAGGATCTATTGAAAGATGAGCAGACTCATGAATCAATAATTCTTCTGTTCTGTCTCCATCAGGTCTTGTTGCTACTATATTATTTAACCAATCCGTATGGAATGTAATATTTGCATAATTAAGATCATCTGTTCTTTGAGCAGAGGCAACTTCTTCTCCCTTGAGAAACTCAAAAGATTTTATATTTCTTCTTAAGTCCTTTCCGAGTTGACCAATTAAAGGAGCGTATTTTTGTTCAATGTTATCTGCCTCCTCTAGTGTAAATTCAGTATAAATTTCAAAATCAATAGATAAATCATCACCAAAATTAACTATATATACATGAGCAGGATAATTTATAAAATCTGGAATTGATTTGTCATAAAACAATCTTGTTTCAATTCCTTGATATGAAGATGTAGAATAAATAGTATAATCAGATGATTTAATTAAATCTGGAAGATCCCACATTGTTCCGGCAAATGGAGGTTCAAGTATTTCAATATTATTAAAAAGATAAAGTCCATCAACAGCACTTTGAGACTGAATAGTATAAAGTTGATCTTGAAGATTATTAAGTTGAGTATTTAAACTATTATTATCACTTTCAAGTATTTCGTTTGACTCAGTAAGAACTTGAATTTGTGCTACATATTCCTGTATTTGATCCTGAAATCCATTTAAGAGATTATTTAAATCATCTATTTGGCTTGATAAAGTATTGTTTTGAGTAGTTGCATCCGCAACCTGAGATGATAAAGTATTGTTTTGAATAGTTAGTTGATTTACTTGAGAAGAAAAATCATTAATCTGAGAATTAAGTTGAGCTATATCATTTTGAAGATTAACTATTGTCTCATTTAATTGATTTATCTCATCTTCTTTAGAGCAGGAGTTAACTACAAAAAAAAATAAAAGAATTAGAACTTTATAATTTTTCATACTGAATAAATATTTCTCCTGGATTATGCGAGGGAATATAATAAGAAAACCCGTACTTACTACATATTTGATCAATAATCTTTTTTTGCATAGCAGGAGAATTTCCAGTTATGATATGTAAACTTACACTCCCTTTAACAGAATTTAATAGCATATACTCCTCAATTAGCTCCAGACCCTCTGGATGAGTTTTGCCATGTAAATCAATCTTCATTTTTTATTTCTTTTTTAATTTGATTTAGTTTTATCAGCGCCTCAACTGGACTCAAATTATCAATATCTAAATTTTCAATTATTTTTCTGATTTCTTGCATTTTTGGATCTTCTACATCAAAAAAACTAAGCTGAAAATTATCATCTTTATTATCAACTTTTAATTTATTCGGCGATGCCTTTTCCATCAATTTTAATTTATTTTTTGCAGAATCAAGAACTAGTTTTGGCATGCCCGCCATCTTTGCAACATGTATTCCAAAACTATGATTACTTCCTCCTTTAACTAGTTTTCTTAAAAACACAACATCATCTTTTGTCTCCTTCACACTTACATTAAAGTTTTTTATTCCTTTAAAGATAGACTCCATTTCATTAAGGTCATGATAATGAGTTGCAAAAAGAACATGAGGATTATTTTTATTTTCATGCAGGAATTCTGCAATAGCCCAAGCTATTGAGATTCCATCATAAGTACTTGTACCTCGTCCAATTTCATCTAGAAGTATTAAACTATGATCAGTAAGATTATTAAGAATTGATGCAGTTTCATTCATCTCTACCATAAATGTTGATTCACCCATAGAAATATTATCACTAGCTCCTACTCTAGTAAAAATTCTATCTACTATGGAAAAACGCATTTTTTTAGCTGGAACAAAACTTCCTATTTGAGCTAGAATTGTAATCAATGCTGTTTGTCTGAGAATTGCTGATTTACCAGACATGTTAGGCCCAGTTATCATAATAATTTGCTGGTCCTTGTCTAAAAGAATATCATTTGGAATATATCTTTCACCATGAGGAAGATTAGCTTCAATAACTGGGTGTCTTCCTTGAGTTATTTCTATCTTTTTTTCATCTATAATCTCTGGACATATATACTTATACTTAATAGCTCTTTTTGAAAATGAATTCAAAATATCAATTACTGAAACTCTCTCGGAAATCAATTTTAAAGTTGTAAGGCTATCTTGAAGATTATCTATAAGCTTTAGAAAAAGTTTAAGTTCTAAATCCTTAATTTTTTCATCTGCATTAACTATTTTCTCTTCATACTCTTTTAATTCCTGTGTGATATATCTTTCTGCATTTACAAGAGTCTGTTTCCTTATCCAATCTTCAGGCACTTTATCTTTGTGTGTATTTCTTACTTCAATATAGTATCCAAATACATTATTAAAAGATATTTTTAAAGAGGGTATTTTAGTTTTTTGACTTTCCCTCTCTAAAATTTGATTTAAATATTCTTTTCCTGAGGATCTTATATCTCTTAATTCATCAAGTTCATTTGAATAGTTATCATTTATGAAGTCACCTTTTAGTATAGATACCGGCGAATCCTCCTTTAAGGTTTTTGTAATCAAGCTAACTATTGAACCAGAAACAGGTATAGTCTTTCCATAACTCTTTAAGTTTCCTGAAATATCAGATAGGGATTGTTTAATTTCATGAACATTTTCAAGAGAATTTTTGAGATATATTAATTCTCTTGGTGATATTTTATAAGTAGCAATTTTAGACATTAACCTCTCTATATCTGAAATGTTATTTAGATTAATATCTAATTGATCGCTTATGTCATTATCTTCAATTATTGAGAAAACTATTTCCTGTCTCTTCTTTATATCTTTTTTGTCAACTAAAGGAAATGCTATCCAATTTTTTAATCTCCTTGACCCCATACTAGTAATTGTATCATCAATTGTTTCCGAAAGATTAAATCCATTTGGTGAATTTGAATTAAATAATTCAAGATTTTTCATTGTGAACTTATCCATCCAGACATATGAGTCAGGAAAAATCCTTTGAAGATTTGAAATATGACTTAAATTATTGTGTTCAGTATCACCTAAATAATGGATTATTGACCCAGCAGCAGTTATCCCAAGTTGAATATCCTCAACACCAAATCCTTTTAAGCTTTTTGTATTAAAATGATCTAATAATTTATTTTTAGAGTAAGAGCTATCAAATACCCAATCATCAAGTGGGTAAATATTATATGAGCTACCAATTAATTCATTAAACTTATTCTTTGAAGGCTTAGAAACTAAAATTTCATTTGGAGAAAAGTTTGAAATAAGCTGATCAATTAATTTAAAATCTCCCTGAGAAATATAAAAGTCTCCCGTGGAAACATCTAAGAAAGAAATTCCACATTCATTTTTTTCAAAATAAATAGATGCTAAATAATTGTTTTTTTTCTGATCTAGAACTCCATCATTTATTACTATTCCAGGAGTAACAATTTCTGTTACACCTCTTTTAACAATTTTCTTAGTTAATTTAGGATCTTCAAGTTGATCGCAAATTGCAACTCTATGACCTGCCTTTACCAATTTAGGTAGATAATTCTCGATTGAATGATGAGGAAAACCAGCTAATTCAGTTTCACTAGTTGACCCTGCCCCTCTCTTAGTTAAAACAATTCCTAAGACTTTAGAAGCCAATACTGCATCCTGACCAAAAGTTTCATAAAAATCACCTACTCTAAATAAAAGTACAGTATTAGGATATTTAAATTTAATATCATTATACTGCTTCATTAAAGGGGTGATTTTAATAGCTTTAGTCACTGATTTGTATTTGTGCTAATTTAAATATTTTTATTTTTACTCTAATGCGAAAATTAAAAAATACTGAACTTAACAGAAAGTCAATTGTTGATTTTAAAAAATCAAAAAAAACATCTGCAATAGTAATTCTTGACAACCTTAGAAGTATTCATAATGTTGGATCAATATTTAGAACATCTGATTCATTTTTAATTGAAAAAATAATCATTTCAGGGTACACCGCTACCCCCGAAAATTCTAGAATGGAGAAGACTGCTTTAGGCTCATCTGATTCTGTTGACTGGGAGTATTCAGATGACATTATTGAAACTATTAAAAAATTACAAAAAAAGGATGTTAAGATAATTTCAGTCGAACAAGCTGATGAATCTCTAAAAATTGAAAAATTTAATCCAATAAAGGGAACTAAGTATGCTTTTATATTTGGAAACGAAGTAGATGGTGTTTCAGATGATATAATAAATGTTTCAGATGAAGTTGTTGAAATACCTCAGGTTGGAACAAAACATTCTTTAAATGTTTCAGTAGCTGCAGGAATTGTACTTTGGGATTTTTTCTATAAAACTGAATTATAACTAATCAATTTTTTTTGGTTGATCGTTGTCATCACACTCAAGCTCTAACTGCTTAATCGATTTATTTAAAATAGGATGAATTAAATCAGGTGCAAGATCTAGCATTGGAGTTAATACAAATTTTCTTAGATGTAACCTTGGATGAGGAATAATTAGATTTTTACTATTTACAATAATATCCTCAACAAACAAGATATCTATATCTATACACCTATCGCTATATTTATTTCCTGATTTTAATCTTCCCATATCTTTTTCAATTTTTAAAATTTTATTGAAAATTGATTCTACTGAAAGACTAGATTCAATCAATAAACAGACGTTGAAAAAATTGTTTGACTTGAAACCCCATGACTGTGTTTCATAAATGCTTGACTTTTGCTCAACCTTTCCGATGGAAATATCAATCTTATCTATAGCTTCATTAATTAGTTGAGAACGATTACCTTTGTTTGATCCAATTGAAAAATATACTTTACTCATAAGTTTTATAAATGAACGCCAAAAAAATATCTTTAGCTAACAATATTTATTTAATCCTAGCTGGTTTATTTATTACATCACTTGTAGCATCAAATTTAATATTTACTAAAATATTTTACTGGTATCCATTTGACATAAATTTAATGGGAGCTAAACTTTTTGAATTATCAGTAGGAATATTGCCCTACCCTTTAACTTTTTTAATTACTGATTTAATATCTGAAATATACGGTCGAAAAAAAGCTGATCAAGTAGTTATTGCTGGAATATTTGCTTCAATTTTTTCAATTGGATTAATATTTATTTCTAGTCAAGTTCCTGCTATAGAAGGATCTCCAATTGATGATGCGACTTTTAATAGTGTATTCCTAAATGCTCCTTTAGCAGTACTAGCTTCGATGTTGACTTACTTGTTTGCTCAGTTTATTGACATTAGAATTTATCATTTTTGGAAAAAATTGACAAAAGGGAAGCACCTATGGTTGAGAAATAATTTTTCAACTTTTACCTCTCAGCTTGTAGATACTTTCACAATCGTATCACTTCTTATTGTATTTGGAATACTTCCTCAAGATAAATTTTTAGTGTTAATTTTATCAGGCTTTTTATTTAAAGTAATAGTTGCGATTTTAGATACACCTTTGTTGTATCTGTTTGTTTGGATGTTCAGAAAGAAATTCAATCTAAAGGTAGGTGAAGAACTAAAACTAAATTAAGTTGGAAAAGAAAAGAATTAATAAGTACTTAAGTGAAGTTGGATTTTGCTCAAGGAGAAAAGCAGATGATTTTATATCAGCTGGAAGAGTATACATAAACGGTGTAAAATCAGTTCTTGGATCCAAGGTTAATATTGATGATGAAATTTCTGTAGATGGTGAAATAATTCAATATAAAGATAAAAAGAAAGTCTATATAGCATTTAATAAACCTGTTGGAATTGAGTGTACTGGAAGTGAAAAAGTAAAAGATAATATTATTGATTTTATAAATCACAAGGAAAGACTTTTTACAATTGGGAGAATAGATAAACAAAGTGAAGGTCTTATTTTACTAACTAATAATGGTGATATCGTCAACAATGTTCTTCGTGCTGAACACAAAAAAGAAAAGGAATATATTGTAACGGTAAATAAAAAAATTTCAATAGAGTTTGTTGAAAAAATGAGAAGAGGAGTTAGGATTATGGGTAGATTGACGAGAAAATGTTATGTAAAAAAAATTCATGAAAATAGTTTCAAAATTGTCTTAACCCAAGGATTGAATAGACAAATTAGAAGAATGTGTGAAGTACTTGGTTACAGGGTGACAAAATTAAAAAGGATAAGAATAATGGATATTCATTTAGATACTAAAATTGGCGAGTATAGGGATTTAAATGATGATGAGGTGAAACGGCTATTTAATCAGAAATAGTTATATCCACAACATAACCCTCATTTGATCTTACATTGAATACACTAGAGTCATCAAAAATTAAATATTGTCCTTTTATTCCGATTAATTTTCCTTCAATAATATCTGATTTTTTTAGACTATTAGATTTTACACTATCTATCAATTTATCTATTTGATAATTAAACTTCATAACTTCACTGTCAAGTTTAAAATACTTTTCGAACTCAAAACCCAATGAATCCAAAGCGATTTTTTTTTCATCTTTAATATCTGCCTCATCAATTTTACTGGTCAACATTTTTCGCCAATTTGTTTTATCAGAAAATTTATTTTTCAATTTTACCTCAGCAATTCCTGCTAAATATCTATTGGGGACTTCAATTAATTCAACTGCTTCAATTGCTCCTTGATCAATCCACCTAGTAGCCATATTATTTGACCTTGTTACACCAACTTTTATTCCGCTAGTTTTAGATAGATATACAATATGATTTTGTAGTTGAATTTTCTTTTCATAAGAAATATCTCGATCTTCAATACCTAAATGAGCTTTACTTAATTCAGGTTTCATTACCCAGTCTCCAGACATTGGTGATTCAAAAAAGCATTTTTTACAAAATCCATTAGCAAAAATTTCACTGTTTTCAGAGCATGATAAACAGCAATAACCAGTTTTATGAATTTTTAAGTTTTTTCCAATTATCTGATTAAGAAATAATAGATCATTCTCAAAGTCTAGAATATATCTAATAGGGTTATCATGTATAGATATCATTTTTTTTAATACTCCTGAGAACATAATTTAATGTTTACTATTTTTATGGTAAATATATACATTACATGCCAATTCCTATTTTTAATTCTGTTGCATCCTTCTTTCTAAAAAGAAGAATAACTCAGATAGAACTTTTTAAAGATTATCCTATTGAAGTTCAGCAGGAAGTTCTTAGAAAGCTTGTAGTATATTCGATAGATACTGAAATTGGAAAAAAATTTGAGTTCAAAACAATTAGACATTATAATGATTTTAAAGAAAGGGTTCCAATAGTTGCGTATGAAGATATTTATGAAGACATAGAAAGAAATCGAAAAGGAGAACAAAATATTTTTTGGCGAACACCAATAAAGTGGTTTGCAAAATCTAGTGGAACAACTAATGCTAAAAGTAAATTTATTCCTATAAGCTTTGAGTCCCTTGATGACTGTCATTATAAAGCAGGAAAAGACATGTTGTCTCTATATTTTAACAATAATATAAATTCTCAATTACTGATTGGTAAATGTTTAAGATTAGGAGGATCAAAAGATATTTATGAAAACAATAATAGCTACTATGGTGATTTGTCTGCAATCATGATTGATAATTTACCTTTTTGGGCAGAATTAAGTAGTACTCCTAGTTCTAAAGTTTCATTAATATCCGAATGGGAAAAAAAAGTTCGAGCAATTATTAACGAGTCAATTAATCAAAATGTTACAAGTTTTGCTGGAGTTCCATCTTGGATGTTATCATTATTACAACAAGTAATTCAACAAACTGGAAAAGATAATATTCTTGAAATTTGGGAAAATTCTGAGGTTTACTTTCATGGAGGAGTAAGTTTTGACCCCTACAGAAACTTATATAAAAATTTGTTTCCCTCAAAAGATTTCAAATACTTTGAGATATTCAATGCATCAGAAGGTTTTTTTGCAATTCAAGATCAAAATAATTCATCTGAGTTATTATTAATGCTCGACTATGGAATATTCTATGAGTTTATTCCAACCAGTAAATCAGAACAAGACATAATTTCTTTAGCAGATGTTAAGCTTAATGTAAATTATGCAATGGTTATTACAACTAACTCTGGGCTTTGGAGATATAAAATAGGAGATACGATAAAGTTTACTTGCTTGAATCCATTTAGAATTAAAGTAACTGGTAGAACTAAGCATTTTATTAATGTATTTGGAGAAGAACTTGTTGTTGAAAATGCTGAAAAAGCCTTATCAAAGACTTGTGAACTTACTAAGTGTGATATTACTAATTATACAGTTGGACCTATATTTATGGGCAGTAAAACTAAAGGATCACACGAATGGTTAATTGAATTTGAAAAAAAACCAGATGATATAAATAAGTTTATGGAAATATTAGATTTAAATCTGCAGAGATTAAATTCTGATTATGAAGCAAAAAGATATAAAAATTCAACCCTTGAGATTCCTAAATTACAAGTGGCAAGAAAAAATCTCTTTTATGACTGGCTTGCCTCAAAAAACAAGCTTGGAGGACAAAATAAAATTCCTAGACTTTCAAATTCCAGAGAATATTTAGATGAATTAATTAAACTGAACTAAGAAACTGCTTTAAGATGAGAAATATCCACATTTTGAATTTTCTGATCTGCATAAACTTTTGTAATCTTTAATTCCTTAACTCCTGAATCTGGTAAGTTAAACATTGCGTCATTTAATATAGCTTCACACAGAGTTCTTAAACCTCTTGCTCCTATTTTAAATTCAAAAGCTTTTTCAACAATGTAATCGATAGCACCTGAAGTTATCGAAAAATCAATATCATCCATCTCAAAGAGTTTTTTATATTGTTTTACTAAAGCATTCTTAGGAAGTGTCATTATATCTTTAAGAGCATCTTTGGTTAATGGGTTTAAATGACACATTACTGGAAGTCTACCAATTATTTCAGGAATTAATCCGTAAGATCTAACATCATGAGGATTAATAAACTTTAATATATTTTCTTCATTATCATCAACAACTTTTTCATCAGCTGATTTAAAACCTATAGATTGAAGATTAAGCCTTGTTTTAATAATTTTATCAATACCATCAAATGCACCTCCAGCTATAAATAAAATATTAGAAGTGTTTATTTCAATGAATTTTTGATCAGGATGTTTTCTACCTCCCTTTGGAGGAACATTTACAGATGTTCCTTCAAGCAATTTTAAAAGAGCTTGTTGAACACCTTCTCCCGAAACATCCCTAGTGATAGATGGATTATCGCTTTTTCTTGCAATTTTATCTATCTCATCAATAAAGACTATTCCATTTTCAGCCTTATCAACATCAAAGTCTGCAGCTTGAAGAAGTTTACTCAAAATACTTTCAACATCCTCCCCTACATATCCAGCCTCAGTTAAAACTGTAGCATCAACAATAGCAATAGGAACATTTAAAAACTTTGAAATTGTTTGAGCTAATAAAGTTTTACCGGTTCCTGTAGGACCTACTAACAGTAAATTACTTTTTTGAATCTCAATATCATCAGATAATTGATTTTGATTTATTCTCTTATAGTGATTGTAAACAGCAACAGCTAAAGTTTTTTTAGCTTGTTCTTGACCAATTATATGTAAATCTAAAAAACTTTTAATTTCTTTTGGTGGTTTAAGTTCGACAGAAAAATCAGTAGACTCCTTACTAGTTTCATCGTCTTTAAGAATCATATCTGCTTGTGAAATACAGATATCACATATGTGAGCGTCTAAACCTGCAATTAGAATTTTTGTTTGAGATTTTGTTCTTCCACAAAAGGAACATAAAATATCTTCTTCACTCATATTTATTTATTTAAAACCTCATCAATCATACCATATTTGAGTGCTTCATCAGATTTCATCCAATAATCTCTATCACTATCAGCATTAACTTTTTTATATGTTTGACCTGAATGTTTAGATATGATTTTATAAAGTTCATCTTTCAGTTTCACAATCTCTCTAGCTGTAATTTCAATATCTGTAGCTTGTCCAGAAGCTCCACCTAATGGTTGGTGAATCATAACCCTAGAGTGTTTAAGGGCAGATCTTTTACCTTTTTTTCCAGCGCATAATAAAACTGCAGCCATAGAAGCAGCACAACCTGTACAAATGGTAGCTACATCTGGTTTTATATATTGCATAGTATCATATATACCAAGACCAGCATAAACTCCTCCTCCTGGAGAATTTATATACATCTGAATATCTCTAGATGAATCAGTACTTTGAAGAAATAATAGCTGTGCCTGGATAACATTTGCAACACTATCATTTATTGCAGTTCCAAGAAACATGATACGATCCATCATTAATCTTGAAAATACATCCATTTGAGCAACATTTAATTGTCTCTCTTCAATGATATAAGGAGTCATACTGCTTACAATCTTATCATAATAAGTTGAGCTTACACCATGATGTTTTGTAGCATAATTCTTAAATTCTTTTGAGTAATCCATCTGTTAAATTTTAAGTCAAAATTAATCAAATAGAGGTCTAAATAAAAATAAATGATGATTATTTGAATCAAGTTTAACTTAAACATTATATAGTATGATATATTTTGTTAAATTTGCATTCTTAAATTAGTAACATGGGTCGAGTACCCAAAATATTAAAATTATGGCAGTAAAAATTAGACTTCAAAGACACGGAAAAAAAGGAAAACCTTTTTATTGGATTGTGGCAGCCGATGCTAGATCAAAAAGAGATGGTAAATATCTTGAAAAAATAGGTACTTATGATCCAAATCAAAAACTAGCTTCAATAGACTTGGATTTTGATGCTGCATTAAGTTGGCTAGGAAAAGGAGCGCAACCTACCAGTACAGCTAAATCTATTTTATCATATACAGGTGTATTATTGAAAAGACACCTAGATGGTGGGGTTAAAAAAGGTGCTTTTACAGAAGAGGAAGCAAAGAAAAGGTTTGACAAATGGATGAAAGAAAAAAGTGCAAAAGTTGAGAAAAAAATTGAAGACGTAAAAACTGCACTAGAATCAAATAAAAAAGAAGCAAGAGATAGAGAGGAAGAGTACAGAAAGAAAAAGCTAGAGGATGCTAAAGCTGCTGAGGAAGCAAAAGCTGCTGATGAGGCTCCTGCTGATGAGGCTCCTGCTGATGAGGCTCCTGCTGATGAGGCTCCTGCTGATGAGGCTCCTGCTGATGAAGCTCCTGCTGATGAGGCTCCTGCTGAAGAGGCTCCTGCTGATGAGGCTCCTGCTGATGAAGCTCCTGCTGAAGAGGCTCCTGCTGAAGAGGCTCCTGCTGATGAGGCTCCTGCTAAAGAGGCTCCTGCTAAAGAGGCTCCTGCTGATGAAGCTCCTGCTGATGAAGCTCCTGCTGAAGAGGCTCCTGCTGATGAAGCTCCTGCTGAAGAGGCTCCTGCTGATGAAGCTCCTGCTGATGAAGCTCCTGCTGATGAAGCTCCTGCTGATGAAGCTCCTGCTGATGAAGCTCCTGCTGA
>JADHRQ010000008.1 GCA_016777325.1 Flavobacteriales bacterium
TCTGATGCAAATAATGCAAAAATTGCACCCATCATTTGATAGAATGGTGCGCCTGGTGGATGACCAACTTGAAGTTTTGCAGATGTAGATATATATTCTCCAGCATCCCAATAACTCGATGTTGGTTCAACTGTTAAACCATATGTGATTAATGCAACTGAAAACAGAAGCCACCCAATCACATTATTAATTTTTCGAAACTTAGTTTCGGACATATTAGCCTTTTGTATTAATTATAAATTTAGTACTGACTACATAAACACATTTAGATAATCTAATTCAAGGTTTTTGAATTTTGAATTAAATTCAGGAATATCCTCTGAAATAATTGAATTATATTTTTCAAGTTGAATTTTTACTTTTTTAATTAATTCATTTTTAACCATTATATCTTGATCCGTTGGGCCAAAATCTCCACCTCGAAATGCAGAATTCAAGTTCCCTAAATTATTAGTTAGTTTAACTCCATAATTAAGAGGGTCTTGATTACTTTGATTTTTAGTTTGATAAAGTTCATTTTCAATGATATCAATAGTTTCAAAAATTAATTTTGATTCATTGATTAAGTTTTTTGCTGATTCATTGTCAGCGTAATCTGATTGAAACTTATTAAGATCATTTTTAAGTTTTCTAATATTTTCTATTGCATTATGAGCGTCAGCAACTACTCCATTTATTTCATTTACAAATTCAAATTGTGCTATTATATCTTCTATTGAGCCTTCTGAAGTAGGATCCTTATGAATTGTAAAATCTTGAGTTAATTCCTTTTCATTTACTCTAAGCTTTACTATATAATCTCCTGGAACAGCTTTGACACCTGAAAAATCTGCTCCCCATAAAACCATTTTATCAAGTCTTTTTGCTCCGGGATATTTCATATTCCAAACAAATGAATTACCACCTTTTTCAACCTTCATTAAATTTTCTTTACTCTTATTTGAAAACTCCTTAATTAATGATCCATCTTCAGAGTGGATTGAAAGTTTAACTTCATCACTTTCGTTATCAAAACTTGGAAGAAAATAATGAATAATGACTCCATTTGGAAGGTTAGTTCCAGCAGTTAGAGACTTTCTTCCTCCTGAGCCTCGCATTCTGTATGAATCTTTTGGCTTATAAAGTTTTTCTTCATCAACTGAACTAGATAACTGATGGATAACTGTTAAGTCATCAAGAATCCAGATACTTCTTCCCTGCGTAGCAACAATCAATGAATTATCTTTTATTGTAAGATCAGTTATTGGAACTATTGGTAAATTCTTTTGAAATTTATTCCAACTAGTACCTTTGTCATAAGATATATACATTCCAGTTTCAGTTCCAGCATATAAGATGTTCTTATTAGCTTTATCAGCTCTTAATACTCTTGTAAAGTGTTCATCATCTATCCCGCTAGTTATAAGTTTCCAGTTTTTACCATAATCTTCAGTTATATATAAATATGGTGTGAAATCACCTAACTTGTATCTAGTTCCAGCTACGTAAGCTGTACCTGTATCAAATGATGATGCATCAATGCTATTTATCATCATCCATTCTGGTATTTTTTTTGGAGTAACATTTTCCCAAGTTTCACCACTATCTTTTGTAAGATGAATCATACCGTCATCACTTCCAACCCACATTAGTCCTTCTTGAATTGGAGATTCATCAACTGCAAATATTGTAGCATAGTATTCAACACCGGTATTATCCTGAGTGATTGGCCCACCAGAAGAAACAAGTTTAGACTTATCGTTTCTTGTTAAATCAGGGCTTATTGTTTCCCAGCTTTGACCTTCGTCAGTTGAAAGATGTACTTGATTTGAAAAAGTGTAAAGCTTAGATGAGTCATGTTTGCTAAATGCAATAGGAAAATTCCAATTAAATCTATATTTCATTGCTTCAGCTCCTTCACCAAGTGTAGTAATTGGCCAAACGTTGATTGTTCTAGATGTTTGTTTTTCATGATTCCTTCTTTCAAGAAATCCAAGATAACTTCCTCCATAAACAATTTCATTATTGTTAGGGTCAATAGCTATATGTCCAGATTCTCCACCTGCAGTGCTTTCCCAGTCATCATCGCCAATATTATAGCCAAGACTTCTGTGTCTAACTCTTTGAGTTGAATTATCTTGTTGAGCAACATAAATTCTGTAAGGAAATGAGTTATCAGTAGTAACTCTATAGTATTGTGCAGTAGGTTGATTATAATATGTACTCCAAGTCTTTCCTTTATCATAAGAAACCTGAGCACCTCCATCATCACCAATTATAAGTCTATTGTTGTCCTCTGGTGCAATCCATAAATCATGATGATCACCATGAGGAGCATATGAAGATTTAAATGTTTTTCCTCCATCATCTGAATAATGATATGCTACATTCATTACATAAACACCATCTATATCTTGAGTATCAGCATATATTTTTGAATAATACCAAGCTCTTTGTCTTAATGATCTACTACTATTAGTATACATCCAATTCTTTCCTCCATCATCAGATCTATAAACTCCACCCTTTTCCTGATTCTCAACGATTGCCCATACTCTTTCAGAATTTACTGGTGAAACAGTAACCCCAATTACACCTAATATTCCAGATGGGAATCCTGAATTTGTGCTAATTTTTGTCCAATTTTCTCCATTATCAATGCTTTTCCAAAGATCAGAGCCATCACCACCACTACTTAAACTTGAAGGAGTTCTTTGAACTCTCCAAGTTGATGCATACACAACTCTTGAATTATTAGGATCTAATATAATCTCAAAAGCACCTGAAAGATTATTTGCGTAAAGTACCTTTTTCCATGTTGCGCCTCCATCAATAGACTTATATACACCTCTATCTTCAGTAGGCTTATACAAGTTGCCCATAACCGCAGCATAAACTATATCATTATTTGAAGGGTCTATTACAATTCTAGGAATGTGTCTAGAATTTGGAAGACCAGAAAAAGACCAAGTTTTACCAGCATCGACACTTTTAAATACTCCATAACCAGAGGATACATTTCCTCTAATAGTAACTTCTCCACCTCCAACATAAATAACATTTGGATCATCTTTAGCTATTGCAATAGCACCAATACTTCCACCAAAGAATCCATCAGAAATATTTTCATATGTTTCACCTCCATTTTCAGTTTTCCAAACTCCACCTCCTGTTGCGCCAAAGTAAAAAAGGTTAGGATTACCTGGAACACCCGCAACTGCAGCAGATCTCCCTCCTCTAAATGGCCCTATTTCTCTATATTCAACAGATTCGTGTAGAACTTTGTCAAATGAAACAGAATTCTTTTTGGATTTTTTTTGTGAATATAGACCTGTACTACTCATTAAAACAGCTAATCCAATAAGTGTGAAGAAATTAAATATTTTTGTTACTCTCATTATTAATATATTTATAAAACCAAAGTAAAATAAAATATTTGAATATCATAAAGTGTTAATGCAATTATCTACATAAATAAACTACATGGACACATACGCAAACATACTATTGATTACAATACCTATTTTTTTAGTCTTAATTGTAATTGAGGTTTCATACGGAGTTTGGAAAAATGATCAAAAACATTCATATATGGATACTATTTCTAGCTTAAGCTCTGGATTTACGAATTTGATGGTAGATATTTTAGGATTAGGTATTATCATATTCTCTTATCCTTTTTTTTATGAAAGATTAAAAATTGTGGAATTGGAAGAAAGTATATTGTTGTATTTCTTGGCATTTGTATGTGTTGATTTTGCTAGTTATTGCCATCATAGATTAAAACATTCAATTAATGTTTTTTGGAATATGCATGTAATTCATCATAGTAGTGAGGAGTTTAATCTTGCTTGTGCATTAAGACAGAGTATAACAAATAATCTTGGTATTGGAATTCTATTTTTAATTCCCGCAGCATTGCTTGGTGTTCCAGCAAAAATGATAAGTATTTTAGGACCATTACATCTTTTTGGACAGTTCTGGTATCATACTAGGCATATTGGAAAATTAGGATGGCTAGAATATATATTAGTAACCCCTTCTCAACATAGAGTTCACCATGCAATCAACAAAGAGTATATCGATAAAAATTTAGCTGCAATTTTTTGTATTTGGGACAGAGTTTTTGGAACTTTTCAAGAAGAGCTAGATGATGTGCCATGTGTGTATGGAACACTCAAGCCAGTTAATACCTGGAATCCTATATTAATAAATTTTCAACATTTATCATATTTAATCCAAGATGCATGGCATACAAATAATATTGGAGATAAACTTAAAATATGGTTTATGCCAACAGGTTGGAGACCTAAAGATATTATAGATAAATATCCGAGGAATTCAGTGGATAATGTTTATGATCAAAAAAAATACAAACCCAACTATACTTTTTTACATAAAATATTCGTTGGTTTTCACTTTATAACCTTGAATATAGTCTTATTTATATTTTTAAATTCTTTTGCAGATCTAACAATTTTTGATAAATCAGGATATTTAATTTTGATATTTTCTACAATATTTAGTTTTTCATCTATAATGGATGGCTTCAAATGGTCAGTCTCATTTGAGTTTATTAGAATATTTATTGGATTAATAGTGATATTACTGCAAGGAGACTTTCAATTAACTAGTAATCCTTCAATGTCAATGTTCTTGTTAAGCTATCTAATAATCTCTTTTATTTTAAACTTATTAGTACAAAAATCAGTTCCTGAGCGTATTTTGCAAGAAATTTCATAAATATATTTTTTAGAAAAAAAAATAAATTAAATTTGCAGCTAAATGGCCTATGGTGTAACTGGTAACACGTCTGGTTTTGGTCCAGAAGAGTCTAGGTTCGAGCCCTAGTAGGCCAACAATTTTATTATATCAATAATTTATAATAAATTTGCCCAGCATTTGGATATTTGAGAGGAGACATTTTGTCCCTCTTTTTTTTTAAATAAAGTTAAGTAAATGGAAAATATATCACTATTAGACTCCTTTTCTGAATTCAAAGATGAAAAGTTAATTGACAGAGTAACCTTAATGGTAATACTTGAAGAAGTATTTAGAAATACTCTTACTAGAAAATTTGGTACGGATGAAAATTTCGACATTATTATTAATCCTGATAAAGGTGACCTTGAAATATGGCGAAACAGAATCGTTGTGAAAGATGGTGAAGTCGAGGACCCTAATGCAGAAATTGAATTAAAAGAAGCGGTTAAAATTGAACCTGATTTTGAAGTAGGAGAAGAAGTGTCGGAGGAATTTAAATTAATTGATTTGGGGAGAAGGTCTATACAGTCGCTTAGACAGAATCTTGTTGCCAAAGTTTTTGAGCATGATAGTAATAATACATTTAATCAATTTAAGGATAGAGTAGGAGAAATATTTACTGCAGAAGTTCATCATGTTAGAGCAAGAGAGGTAATTCTTTTAGACGACAATGGTAACGAATTAATCATGCCAAAGGATAAGCAAATTCCTAAAGATTTCTTTAGAAAAGGTGACAATGTTAGAGGTATAATAGAGAATGTAGAGTTAAAAGGGAATAAACCTAGAATTATTTTTTCAAGAACCTCTCCATTGTTTTTAGAAAAATTATTTGAACAAGAAATTCCTGAAGTTTTTGATGGTTTAATTAGCATTAAAAAAGCTGTTAGAATTCCTGGTGAAAAAGCAAAAGTTGCAGTTGATTCATATGATGACAGAATAGATCCAGTTGGAGCTTGTGTTGGAATGAAGGGTTCAAGAATCCATGGAATAGTTAGGGAACTAGGTAACGAAAATATTGATGTAATAAATTACACTAATAACATACAATTATTTATTACAAGAGCACTTAGTCCTGCAAAAGTGAATTCCTTAAATATTGATGAGGAGAAAAAAACTGTTCAAGTTTATCTTAATCCAGATGAAGTATCTAGAGCTATTGGTAAAGGAGGACAAAATATAAGATTAGCAGGAAGGTTAACGGGTTATGAAATAGATGTTTACAGAGAAGGAGCCGAGGAAGATGTAGAGCTTACTGAATTCAAGGATGAAATTGATGCGTGGGTGATTGAAGAATTTAGAAAAGTTGGATTAGATACAGCAAAGAGTGTTTTAGAGCTTAGTAAAGAGGATTTAGTCAAAAGGACTGATCTTGAAGAGGAAACTGTTTCTGACGTTCTAAAAGTTTTAAAGGAAGAATTTGAAGACTAAAAAATATATATGCCATTACCAATAAGGTTAAATAAAGTACTTAAAGAACTTAATATATCTCTAGATAGAGCTCTTGAATTTCTTAGTTCAAAAAAAATTGAAGTTGAGCCAAGACCAACTTCAAAAATTGATCAAAATACTTACGACCTTCTTCTTGATGAATTTCAAACTGATAAATCTAATAAGGATAAACTTGAAGAGATTAATTCAATAAAGAGAAAAGAACTTGAAGCTAAACTAGCTGAAGAAATCAAGGAAGAGGAACTGAAATCTCAGCATGCTATTAAAAAAGAGGAACTGAAATCTCAGCAAGCTATTAAAAAAGAGGAACTGAAATCTCAGCAAGCTATTAAAATAGAAGAAACTCCCAGTAAAAAAGATACTATAGATAAAGAAGAATTATCTAGCTCTTCTCCAAAGGTTAAAAAGTCAATTGAAGATGTTCAAATAAATCCAGATGATCCATCAAAGATTCAGACCAATTTTCAAAAGCTTTCTGGTATAAAGAAAACAGGTGAAGTAATAGATTTAGATTCGATTAAGAAAAAAGAGGAAAAAGTAGAAGAGTCAAAAAAGAAAAGAAGAAAAAGGATTAGTAAAGATGTATCCAAGCCAAAAGATCTTGCAAGTAAATTTAATAAAAACAATAAGCAAATTAATCCTAATCAAAAAGTTGAGCCTACAAGTGATGAAATTCAAAAACAAATTAGGGAAACTTTGGAAAAACTTCAAGGTAAATCTTCTAAGTCTAAGGGTGCTAAATATAGAAAAGATAAACGAGATCAAAGAAAAGTTCAATCTGAGGAGGAAGAGGCCTTACAAGAAAAAGAGAGTAAAAAAATTAAGATTACTGAGTTTATAACAGTTGGTGAAATAGCAACTCTAATGGATATAAGCTCAAATGATATAATTTCAACTTGTATGAGTCTTGGTATTATGGTTACAATGAACCAAAGATTAGATTCAGAAACATTATCAGTTGTTGCAGATGAGTTTGGATATGAGCTAGATTTTATTAAAACTGATATTGAAGAAGAACATGACGAAGTAGAAGAAGAGGAAGATCCAAAAAATTTAGAAGAAAGACCTCCTGTAGTAACTGTAATGGGACATGTTGATCATGGAAAAACATCTCTTCTGGATTATATAAGAAGTTCTTCAGTTACTGAAGGAGAATCTGGTGGTATAACTCAGCATATAGGCGCATATTCTGTAACGGTTAACTCAAAAAAGATAACATTTCTTGACACGCCTGGTCACGAAGCATATACAGCCATGAGAGCTAGAGGTGCTCAAATAACAGATATTGTAATTATTGTAATTGCTGCGGATGATAGTATAATGCCTCAAACAAAAGAAGCAATAAGTCATGCTCAAGCTGGAGGTGTTCCTATAATTTTTGCAATAAACAAGGTTGACAAAGAGGGTGCAAATCCTGACAAAGTTAAAGAATCTCTAGCAGCTATGAATCTTGTTGTTGAAGATTGGGGTGGTAAAATTCAGTCACAAGATATTTCTGCATTAAAGGGCCAAGGTGTTGATTCTCTTCTAGAAAAAGTTTTACTTGAAGCAGAAATAATGGATTTAAAAGCCAATCCAAATAAAAACTCTTCAGGTTCAGTTATAGAAGCATACTTAGACAAGGGTAGAGGTTATGTTTCAACAATATTAGTTCAAAATGGTTCTTTGAAAATAGGAGATTACCTGCTAGCAGGAAAAACAAGCGGAAAAGTTAAGGCAATGTTTGATGAATCAGGAAATTCTCTTGAGCATGCATTACCTTCCACTCCAGTTTCTGTTCTTGGTTTAGATGGAGCTCCTAAGGCAGGAGATCCTTTTAAAGTTCTTGATGATGAAAAAGAAGCTAAAATGATTGCCTCTAAAAGAACTCAATTAGGAAGAGAACAAGATGTTAGAACACAAAAACATTTAACTCTAGATGAAATTGGAAGAAGAATTGCGGTTGGTGATTTTAAGGAACTTAACGTTATTATAAAAGGTGATGTTGACGGTTCAGTTGAAGCTTTAACAGATTCTTTTCAGAATTTATCAACTGAAGAAATTCAGATTAATATTATATTTAAAGCTGTTGGTGCAATTACAGATTCAGATGTTTTATTAGCCTCAGCTTCAGAAGCAATAATCGTTGGTTTTAATGTTAAGCCAACTCTTAGTGCTAGAAAATTATCTGAAAAAGAACAAATTGACATAAGATTTTACTCAATAATTTATGATGCAATAAATGATCTAAAGGATGCAATGGAAGGTATGCTTTCGTTAGAAATGAAAGAGGAAAGTACAGGAGAAGCTGAGGTTAGAGAGACTTTTAAAATTTCTAGAATTGGAACTATTGCCGGCTGTATGGTAACTTCAGGTAAAATATTTAGGAATTCTAACATTAGGGTAGTGAGAGCTGATGAAATGATTTTTGAGGGTAAACTTCTGTCTTTGAAAAGATTTAAAGATGATGTTAAAGAGGTTGCAAAAGGATATGATTGTGGTATTCAGATTAATGAATTTAATGACCTTGTAGAAGGTGATATTATACAGTTTTATCAAGAAATTGCTGTAAAGAGAAAATTATAATTCAGAAAGTTTCAAAATAAAAGATCCTGGATACCTCTTCCTAATTCCTTCTAATTTTTGAGATGCTATATTGACGTCTTTATACTCACCAATTCTTACTTTGTAATTAGGGGTTTCAAATATTAATTCTGATTTAATACCTTCATAGTTTTCTTGAAAATCAATTAGGATTGAATCTGCATTTTTGAAATCGCCAAAATAAATTTGAATTGTATAATAGGTCGATTCAAATATCCTTTTACTATAATCTTTTTTTATTTGAAATAATTTTTGAGTCAAAGTATCATTATATACAACATTTTCATCTTGGGCATTCGCTAAAGAATAGCTTAAAAAAATCAGTAATATTGATATCAAAAATTTAACTTTCATAATCATTTATTAGCTCAAATTTAGTAAAATGAGACAACTTCTTATTTAGAATCATTATAAATTAAATATTTGTTTATTCTAGAGTTTTTAAAATGACGTTTATGACTTAAATTTGTCATGTTTTTTAAAAGTGTTTAAATTCACTTTACATCATGAATAGAAATCTTATCGTCCCCAATTAAATGTTACAGATAAAAAGAATATTTCTAGTAACACTGCTTTTACCTTCACTAAGCATATCTCAGGAAGCTGACATTCAAGCTGGAAAAAACTTATTTAATGCAAACTGTGCCGCATGTCATAAGCTAAATAAAAAGGCTGTTGGACCTGCACTTAGCGGTGTAACCGAAAAATATGATAAAGATTGGCTTTACAGTTGGATAAGAAAAGGATCTCAAATGATTAAAGATGGTGATCCTCAGGCTGTTGCTATTTGGGAAGAGTATAATCGTGCTATAATGACTAATTATCCTCAGTTTAGTGACGAGGAGATTGATAATATTTTAGCCTATACTAATTTTACTCCTCCGCCTCCAGTTAATGCAGCTTTAAGTTCAACAGAAACAGTTAGTCAAGGCTCTAATGTGTCTTTAAATATAATTCTAGTTATAAGCATTTTAATCTTTTCAATTCTTGTTGTAATGTTGTTCTTGGTTCAAAGAACTCTTATCAAAATTGCTAATGCAAGTGGAGTAAAAATAGAGTCAGAATCTAAAAAAAATATTACACCATTATGGGAGACTGTTATAAAAAATCAGTTTTTGATTTTTATAATGGTTGTTGGGCTTTTGCTATCTAGCGCATATTTCACATATGGTTATCTTATGCAAATTGGAATCGATCAAGGCTATGCTCCAATTCAACCAATTCATTATTCTCATAAAATTCATGCTGGTGCTAATCAGATAGAATGTAAATATTGCCACTCTTCTGCAAGGGTATCAAAACACTCAGGTATACCTGCACTAAATGTATGTATGAATTGTCATGAGTATATAGCTGATTATAATGGTGAGGAAGATCTTGAAAATGGCTATACAAAGGACTTCTATACTAATGAGATTAAAAAACTTTACTCTGCAGTAGGATGGGATGAGGAAAATCAAGTTTATACTGGTAATACAAAACCTGTCAAATGGGTAAGAATTCATAACCTACCTGACTTTGTATATTTCAATCACGCACAACATGCTCAAGTAGCTAAGATAGAATGTCAAACATGTCATGGACCTGTTGAAGAAATGGAAATTATGTATCAATATTCACCACTAACGATGGGCTGGTGTATTGATTGTCACAGAGAAAGTAATGTTGATAAAGACAATGAGTATTATCAAAAGATTCACGATGAGCTTTCAAAAAAATATGGAGTTGAAAAATTAACTGTAGCACAACTTGGAGGAATTGAATGTGCTAAATGTCATTACTAGAATTATGCAGAATAAAAAATTATATTGGAAAGGAATTGAGCAACTAGATACTGATAGTACTATAGTTGAAGGTCTTGAAAATAATGAATTTGTAGAGAAATTACCTGTTAATTCTGATGATGAAAAAAATTCCTCAAGAAGAGATTTTTTGAAATATGTAGGCTTTAGTTCTGCTGCAGCTGCTATAGTTGGTTGTGAGGGTCCTGTAATCAAGTCTGTGCCTTATGTAGTTCAACCAGAACAAATAATCCCAGGTGTTGCGAATTATTATGCTACCACAATTGCCGATGGTAACGATTTTAGTAGTATACTCGTCAAGACTAGAGAAGGTAGGCCAATCAAGATTGAGAGTAATAAAGATGCTTCAACCTTTGGTGATGCTAATGCAAGAGTTCATGCTTCTGTACTATCTTTATATGATTCAAATAGAGTTCAAGGACCTAAAATTTCTGGTGAATATACAGATTGGCAGACACTAATTAACTTAGTTAGGGTTAGTCTCGATAATTTCTCTAAAGATGATAAGAAAGTTGTTCTTTTAACTCAAACTTATCCTAGCCCATCCTCAAAAGAAATTATTAGTGAGTTTTTAGATGTATATCCAAATATATCTCATGTTACTTATGATGCTATTTCTAATTCATCTACTCTGGATGCTTTTGAAAACATATATGGATTAAGAGCAATGGCAGATTATGATTTCTCAAGAGCAGAAAATATAATTTCTGTTGATGCAGATTTTATATCTGATTGGCAAGGTGGTGGATATTCATCCGGTTATACTAAGACGAGAGTTCCTGATAAGTCTAAGAAAAAAACTATGTCTTATCATATTCAATTTGAGTCAAATATGACATTAACTGGTTCAAATGCTGATGATAGAGTTCCAGCGAAACCATCCGAATTAAAGAAAATTGTTGCAAGACTTTACACTAAGTTAACAAGTAATGGAGAGGACAAAGGCTCTATAAATCCTTCAATCGACAGATATGTTGATTCATGTATTGCTAAAATCATGAAATCTCCTAAGAAATCTGTTGTAGTCTCAGGAATAGATGATGTAGATGTTCAAGAATTAATTTTATTAATAAATAGTTATTTGAAATCAGAAGTTATAGATATTAATAACCCAAGATTAATTAAAGAAGGAGATAACCAAAAACTTAACAATTTCATATCTGATTTAGAGTCTGGCAACTTATCTGGTGTAATCACTTCAGGTGTAAACCCACTTTATTCTCTTCCAAATTCAGATAGACTAAAAGAATCTTTTAAAAGTCTAGATTTTTCTCTTGTGTTTTCTGAAAAGGAAGATGAAACTGCTAAGTCAGCAATGTATCTAGCTGCTACTAATAATTACCTTGAGTCTTGGGGAGATTATGAATTAAAAAAGGGAAGTTTCTTTCTAGCCCAACCAACTATTAGACCCCTATTTGATACTATTCAGTTTCAAGATTTTTTGTTGAAAATCATGAACTCTGATTTAAGCTTTTATGATAGAATTAAATCCAATTGGCAGAATAGAATTTTAAGAGGAAAGACATGGGGTAAATCATTACAAGATGGATTTTATAATGATTTTTCAAGTTTAAATTTAAAAGCAAAAAAATCAAGAGCTAGTATCTCATCACTTTATGAAGAGAATTCTAATGACTTTTCTTTAGTTCTCTATTCTAAGACAGGAATAGGAGACGGTTCACAATCTTCTAATCCATGGTTACAAGAATTTCCAGATCCAATCACTAGAGTTACTTGGGATAATTACTTAACAGTATCTGCTGTTGACGCAAAAAAACTTAGTTTAAATAATTATAATGTTTCTAATGGGGCGTTAAATGGAAGTTATGCTATAATATCTACTGAAGAATCTGAATTAAAAGTACCTGTTCTAATTCAACCAGGTCAAGCTGAAGGAACTGTTGGTTTAGCATATGGTTATGGTAAAACAGAAGGGATGAATGATGTTATGAAAGTTGGAGTTAATGCGTATTCTCTTTATCATAATTTTTCAAACACTCAAAGTGTTAAAATAACCAAGTCTGAAGGCGATCATGAATTTGCATGTATTCAATTACATAATACTATGATGGGAAGAGATGAGATAATTAAAGAAACTGATATTGAAACATATAATTCAAAGGAAAAATCTTATTGGAATCCTACTGTTTTAGTCTCTAAAAATCATATAGAAACTAAAGTAACATCAAAAGAAGTAAATATTTGGAGAGAGTTTGATAGATCTACAGGTCATCATTTTAATTTAGCAATTGATCTTAATGCCTGTAATGGTTGTGGAGCATGTGTTATTGCTTGTCATGCAGAAAATAACGTTCCAGTTGTAGGTAAAGAAGAAGTTAGAAAATCAAGAGATATGCATTGGCTGAGAATTGACAGATACTTCTCTTCTGAAGATACTTTTGAAGGCGATGTAAAAGCTAAAGATGAAGCATCGGGTTACAGTGAATATAGAGCTACTCAAACAAAGCTCGAAAAAGCAGCAGCAAATCCTAAAGTTGTATTTCAGCCTGTAATGTGTCAGCATTGTAATAATGCTCCTTGTGAAACTGTATGTCCAGTTGCCGCAACTTCTCATGGTCGTCAAGGTCAGAATCAAATGGCATATAATAGATGTGTAGGTACTCGTTATTGTGCTAATAACTGTCCCTACAAAGTACGAAGGTTTAACTGGTTTTCTTATGCTGAAAACGATGAATTTGATTACAACTTAAACAATGATCTAGGAAGGATGGTTTTAAACCCTGATGTTAATGTAAGAGGTAGAGGGGTAATGGAAAAATGTTCTCTATGTATTCAAATGACTCAGAAAACAATTTTAGATGCAAAAAAAGACGGAAGAAGAGTAAGAGACGGAGAGTTCCAAACTGCATGTTCAAATGCTTGTAGCGATGGTGCAATAGTATTTGGGGATATTAACGATAAAGAAAGTAAAATCTCTGAATCCAATAAGAACGATAGAGCGTATAGACTTCTTGAAAGTATTGGAACAAAGCCAAATATTCTCTATCAAGTTAAAATTAGAAATAGTAAAAAAGTATAGAATATGTCATCACATTACGAAGCTCCCATTAGGAAACCGTTGATACTTGGAGACAAGAGCTATCACGATATTTCTAACGATATAGCTAGACCAGTTGAGACTCCTCCTGATAAGGATTGGTGGATTGCATTCTCTATTGCAATGGCAGCTTTTTTATGGGGATTAGGTTGTATGGCTTACACTCTTGGAACTGGTATTGGAGTATGGGGATTAAATAAGACTGTAGGTTGGGCTTGGGATATTACAAACTTTGTTTGGTGGGTTGGTATTGGACATGCGGGAACTCTTATTTCTGCAGTTCTTCTTTTGTTTAGACAAAAGTGGAGAATGGGTATTAATAGATCTGCAGAGGCTATGACTATATTCTCTGTAATTCAAGCTGGACTATTTCCAATAATACATATGGGTAGGCCATGGTTGGCCTATTGGATGTTTCCTATTCCTAATCAATTTGGATCACTTTGGGTTAACTTTAACTCTCCTTTATTGTGGGATGTTTTTGCAATTTCAACTTATTTGACTGTATCTCTTGTTTTTTGGTGGACTGGACTATTACCTGATTTTGCAATGATCAGAGATAGGGCTGTTGATCCATTTAGAAAAAAAATATATAGTCTAATTAGTTTTGGATGGTCTGGTAGAGCAAAAGATTGGCAAAGATTTGAGGAAGTTTCTCTAGTTCTTGCAGGATTAGCAACTCCGCTTGTACTTTCAGTCCATACTATAGTATCCTTTGATTTTGCAACCTCAGTAATTCCAGGTTGGCACACAACAATATTTCCTCCATATTTTGTCGCTGGTGCAATTTTTTCTGGATTTGCAATGGTTCAGACGCTTCTAATAATTATGAGAAAAGTTTCAAGACTTGAGAGTTATATTACTATTCAACATATTGAAATGATGAATATTGTAATAATGATTACTGGATCAATTGTAGGATGTGCATATATAACTGAATTATTTATTGCTTGGTATTCTGGTGTTGAATATGAACAGTATGCATTTTTAAATAGAGCTACTGGACCTTATTGGTGGGCTTATTTTTTGATGATGTCTTGTAATGTTGTTTCTCCTCAAATTATGTGGGTTAAAAAAATCAGGACTAATATTATATGGTCTTTTGTAATTTCAATTGTTGTGAATGTTGGAATGTGGTTTGAAAGGTTTGTTATAATTGTAACTTCTCTTCACAGAGACTATTTACCATCATCATGGACTATGTTCTCTCCAACATTTATTGATATTGGAATATTCATTGGTACTATAGGATTCTTCTTTGTTTTATTTTTATTATATGCAAGAAGTTTTCCTGTTGTTGCTCAAGCAGAAATTAAAAGTATTTTAAAATCTTCTGGTGAAAAATATAAAAAAATAAGAGATAAGAAATAATGAGTTCAAAAAGTCTACATGTTTTATTTGACGATGATGACAATCTTTTAGATGCGGTTAAAGAGGTAGTCAAAAATAAAATTTACATAAATGAAGTATATACTCCATTTCCTGTCCATGGTTTAGATAAAGCTATGAAGTTAAAACCTACAAATATATCTATTGCAACATTTATGTATGGTTGCGTTGGTTTTACTGTAGCTATTTTAATGATGAATTATATAATGATAGTTGACTGGCCTCAAAATATTGGTGGTAAGCCAAGCTTTTCTTTTATTGAAAACGCACCTGCCTTTGTTCCAATTATTTTTGAATTGACAGTTTTTTTTGCAGCTCATTTAATGGTTATTACTTTTTATTTAAGGAGTAGATTATGGCCATTTAAAATGGCAGAAAATCCAAACCCAGCAACTACTGATGATAAGTTTTTAATAGATATGGAAACTGGTCCAAATTTAGCAAAGACAAAAACCATGTTGAAGAAACTGGGTGCCATATCAATTGAAGTTATAAATAATGATGAAGATGAAAAATAGTATATTTTTACTTATTTCAGTAAGTCTTATGCTTACTTCATGTTTTGATTCCTCAAAGCCTAATTTTCAATATTTTCCTGATATGTATGAATCTCTGGCATATGAAACATATGCAGAATCAGAGGCATTTTCTAATGGAATTGAAGCTCAATTACCTCCTGAAGGTTCAATAGCAAGAGGTTGGGATCCTTATGATTTTGAAGATTCAAATGCAGGCTATGAATTAGCTAAGAGTAAATTAATGTCTCCTATAGAAAATAATGAGCTTAACCTAAGCAAGGGTAAAGAGCTATATGAAATATATTGTTCTGTTTGTCATGGAGATAAAGGAGATGGAATGGGAATTCTAGCTCAAAGAGAAAAGTTTTTAGGTATACCTGCATATATAGATAGAGAAATTACGCCAGGAAGTATTTATCATGTGTTGATGTATGGTATAAATGCGATGGGATCTCATGCTGGACAAGTTAATGAAGAAGAAAGATGGCAGATTGCACAATACGTAATGAAATTAAGAGAAGAATCAAAAAAGGAATAAATGAATCAAGACTATAATTTTTCAAGCAAAGTAAAAATATTTTCTTTAAGCCTTGTTGTATTTGGTTTAATAGGGATTGCTTATGGATTTTATTCTGCGCCAAGTACTGTTGAAGAAGCAAAGGAAATTGTAGCTAATATGAGTCATGGTTCTGATCACGGAGGAGAATCTGATCATGGAGGAGAATCTGATCATGGAGGAGAATCTGATCATGGAGGAGAATCTGATCATGGAGGAGAATCTGATCACGGAGGAGAATCTGATCACAAAGAAATTATATCAGGAGGTCATGAATATGATCATGATAAACATGTCTTTAATCAACTTCATAATAAACCTTGGGCTGCTGTTTATGTTCCAGCTTTATTCTTTATGATGATTTCTCTTGGAGTTCTTGCGTTCTATGCTATTCAAAGAGCTGCCCAAGCTGGTTGGTCAATTGTGCTTTATCGAATTATGGAAGGCATAACAAGTTACTTGCTCCCAGGTTGTGTTTTTGTTTTAATAATATTAGGGTTTTCTGCTCTTAATTTTAATCATTTATTTATTTGGATGGACCCTGAAGTGGTTGCTCATGATGAAATAATTAGAAATAAAGTCGGGTATTTAAACATTCCTTTTTTCTTTTTAAGAGCTGTGATATATGTAACAGGATGGGTTTTATATAGAAATATCTCAAGAAGACTTTCTCTAAAACAGGACAACGACAATGATATAAGTATTCATAAAAAATTATTTAAACTTTCAGCAGGCTTTCTTGTATTCTTTTTAGTGACTGAGTCAATGATGTCATGGGATTGGATAATGTCTATTGATCCCCATTGGTTTAGTACTTTATTTGGATGGTATGTTTTTGCAGGTATGTTTGTTTCAGGTATAACAACTATAGCTCTTATTACTATTTATCTTAAGTCTCAGAATTATTTAAATTTTATAAACAATAGTCATATTCATGATTTAGCAAAATTCATGTTTGGTGTTAGTATTTTCTGGGCTTATCTTTGGTTCTCTCAATTTATGCTGATATGGTACTCTAATATACCAGAAGAGGTAACTTATTTTATTACCAGAATTGAAGATTACAATTTGTTATTTTTTGGTATGGTAGTGTTAAACCTTATATTCCCATTAATTGTTCTTATGAATAGTGATTTTAAGAAAACCAACTTTATTGTAATTTTAACTGGTATTATAATTATTATTGGTCATTACCTTGATGTTTACAATATGATCATGCCATCTGCAGTTGGTGATATGTGGTCATTTGGTCCTGCTGAAATAGGTGGATTTTTATTCTTTTTAGGAATATTTATCTATGTTGTATTTAGAGAAATTTCTAAAGCACCAATTCTAGCTAAAGGTGATCCATATATCGAAGAAAGTAAAACATTTCAATATTATAATTTAGACTAAAATGACATTATTACTTGTACTAACATCTTTAATTTTAATTTCTATTGCAGTTTGGCAACTAACTAAAATTTTAGAACTTTCTAAACCTGTAGATTATGAGAATAATGAAATAGCTACGGATAAAGACAATGATATGCAGGGAAAACTCATGTTTCTCTTCTTGATTTTTATTTATGGATTGACTATTTTTTCTTTTTTCAAATATGGAGACGTAATTCTGCCAGAGTCTGCATCAGTTCACGGTGAAAATTATGACAGACTACTTTGGTTTTCATTTTCTGTAATATTCTTTGTTCAAACTATCACCCAGGCATTACTTCATTACTTTGCATTTAAGTATAGAGGTAACAAAAAAAGAAAAGCACTTTTCTTTGCTGACAGTAATTTTTTAGAGGGTGTGTGGACAATTATTCCTACTATTGCTCTTGCAGGATTAATTCTGTATGGATTATTTACTTGGGTAGATATTATGACGATTGAAGAAAATGATGAAGCTCTAGTTGTTGAATTATATGCACAGCAATTTAATTGGAAAGCTAGATATGCTGGCGAAGATGGTGTATTGGGTGATGCAAATGTTAGGTTTCTACAAGATTTTGATGGTAAAAATTTAGTTGGAATTGATCCAACAGATAGAAATGGAGATGATGATATTGTGGTTCAGGAATTACACTTACCAGTTAATCGAGAGGTTGTTTTCAGGATCAGATCACAGGACGTTCTACATTCTGCATTTATGCCTCATTTTAGAGCTCAAATGAATGCAGTTCCAGGAATGATAAATCAATTTGCTTTTATACCAAATACAACTACTCAGGAAATGAGATTAAGACCAGAGATTGTTGAAAAGGTTAAAAAGATAAATAAAATAAGATTTGATAAAAGTGAGGAGTTAGTTGCCAGTGGAGATTTTCCTCTTGATCCATATGAATTTGATTTTTTACTTTTATGTAATAAAATTTGTGGTGCGTCACACTACAATATGCAAATGAAAATTATTGTTGAAACAGAGGAAAAATTCAATAAATGGATTGATGAACAACTAACATTTAAAGAATTTGTTCAATAGATATAGAATAAACTATGGCACAAAAAAATAACAGAAGAGCAAAAATAGTAGGAACAGATATCGAAGTTGATATTACTGAAAAAAAAGATGTTATAATTGATTCTCATGATGAAGATCATGAACATGACCACCATCACAAGGAAACTTTTATAACTAAATATATTTTTAGTATTGATCACAAGATGATTTCAAAACAATATCTAATTACAGGATTGATAATGGGTATAGTGGGCATTGCAATGTCTCTACTTTTTAGACTTCAGTTGGCATGGCCAGAAGAATCATTTGGTATATTCGATACTCTTCTAGGAAAATGGGCTACGGATGGTGTCATGGATCCAAATGTTTACCTAGCCTTAGTTACAATTCATGGAACTATTATGGTATTCTTTGTCTTAACAGCAGGTCTTAGTGGAACTTTTAGTAATCTATTAATTCCACTTCAAATTGGTGCTCGAGATATGGCTTCTGGATTTTTAAATATGATTTCATATTGGCTATTTTTTATTTCATCTGCAATTATGATTGCTTCACTTTTTGTTGAAGCAGGTCCTGCAGCAGCAGGATGGACAATATATCCACCATTAAGTGCACTTCCTCAAGCTCAACCTGGTTCAGCAGCTGGAATGACATTATGGTTAGTTTCAATGGCATTTTTTATTGCTTCATCTTTATTAGCTGCATTAAACTACATAGTTACAGTTCTTAACCTAAGAACAGAAGGAATGACTATGACTAGATTACCTTTAACTGTTTGGGCTTTTTTAGTTACAGCTATAATTGGTGTTGTATCATTTCCAGTTTTATTATCTGCTGCTCTATTACTTATTATGGATAGAAGTTTTGGAACATCTTTTTTCTTGTCAGATATATTTATCCAAGGAGAAGTTCTCCATTATCAAGGAGGATCACCAGTTCTTTTTGAACACTTATTTTGGTTTTTAGGTCATCCAGAGGTTTATATTGTTCTTCTTCCAGCTCTTGGAATAGCATCAGAGGTAATATCTACTAATGCTCGAAAACCAATATTTGGATATAGAGCTATGGTTGGATCTATTCTAGCTATTGCATTTTTGTCTACTATTGTATGGGGACATCATATGTTTATTACAGGCATGAATCCTTTTCTTGGATCTGTATTTACATTTACAACATTATTGATTGCTATACCTTCAGCAGTTAAAGCTTTTAATTACATAACAACAATATGGAAAGGAAATATTCAATTTAATCCCGGTATGTTGTTTGCTATTGGTCTTGTTTCAACATTTATAACAGGTGGACTTACGGGTATAATTTTAGGAGATAGTGCACTAGATATAAACCTACATGATACATATTTTGTAGTTGCTCACTTCCATTTAGTAATGGGAATTTCTGCTTTATACGGATTGTTTGCTGGAGTATATCATTGGTATCCTAGAATGTTTGGTAGAATGATGAATAAAAATCTAGGTTATATACACTTTTGGATAACTGCGATTAGTGCCTATGGTGTTTTTTTTCCAATGCACTTTGTAGGAATGGCAGGCTTACCTAGAAGATATTATACAAATACTAATTTCCCATACTTTGATGATGTAGCTAACATAAATGTAGTTATTACATTATTTGCATTATTAGCTGGAGCAGCTCAACTTGTATTCTTGTACAATTTTATAAGCAGTATGTTCTATGGTAAAAAAACTGTGATGAATCCATGGAGGTCAAATACACTTGAATGGACAGCTCCAATTAAACATATGCATGGAAATTGGCCTGGAAAAATTCCACATGTTTTTAGATGGCCTTATGACTATTCAAAACCAGGATCAAAGGAAGACTTTATTCCACAAAATGTTCCTCTTAAAAAAGGTGAAAAAGAACTTCAACATTAATTATATCTATACCTCAAATTTCACAATTAGTGTATATTTGAAGTAATGGATGTTAATCAAGAAAGGGACAATGATTTTGATAAAGCACTAAGACCTCTTAGTTTTGAAGATTTTATTGGTCAAAAACCTATAATTAGTAATCTTAAAATATTTGTTGAAGCTTCCAACCAAAGAGATGATGCCTTAGACCATACATTATTTCACGGACCACCTGGATTAGGAAAAACTACTCTTGCTCATATCTTAGCAAATGAATTAAAAGTTGGTTTAAAAGTTACTTCAGGTCCTGTAATTGATAAGCCAGGAGATCTTGCTGGTCTTCTTACAAATCTTGAAGAAAGAGACATATTATTTATAGACGAAATCCATAGACTAAGCCCGGTAATAGAAGAATATCTTTATTCTGCAATGGAGGATTATAAAATTGATATCATGATTGAATCTGGTCCAAACGCAAGAACAGTTCAATTAAATTTAAACCCATTTACCCTTGTTGGAGCAACAACAAGATCAGGATTTCTAACAAATCCAATGAGGGAAAGATTTGCAATATCTAATAGACTTGAACATTATGATGATAAATTATTATCTGAAATTATAGAAAGAAGTTCAGAAATTTTAAA
The DNA here is from genome assembly GCA_016777325.1 of Flavobacteriales bacterium. Lineage (GTDB taxonomy): Bacteria > Bacteroidota > Bacteroidia > Flavobacteriales > Flavobacteriaceae > Marisimplicoccus. The sequence goes on from JADHRQ010000008.1 coordinate 21,063, forward strand.
ATTAAAAATTGATAAAAAATCTTGTTTTGAGATAGCTAGACGAAGTCGAGGCACTCCAAGAATTTCAAATTCTTTATTAAGAAGAGTAAGAGATTTTGCTCAAATAAAAAGTGATGGTAAAATTGACTTAGAGATAACAAAATTTGCTTTATCATCACTTAATGTTGATAAGAATGGATTAGACCAAATGGATAATAAAATATTAACGACAATAGTTGATAATTACAATGGAGGTCCTGTTGGTATATCTACGCTAGCTACTTCACTATCTGAAAATACTGAAACTATTGAAGAAGTTTATGAACCATTTCTTGTTCAACAAGGTTTCATAATAAGAACTCCTAGGGGAAGACAAGTAACAGAAAAAGGTTATAATCATTTGGGAAGAAATAAAAATAATCAGAATAATTTATTTAATTAATAATTTATATTTGATCTTAATCCATCTTTATGGGAAAGAGTAGAGACAGAAGAGAATCATTGGTATATCATGCTAAGCCTAGACCAGGAAAAATTGAGGTTGTACCGACAAAGAAATATAATTCACAAAGAGATTTAGCAATCGCATATTCTCCGGGCGTTGCTATTCCATGTCAGGAAATTGAAAAGGATCCTGATAATGTATATAAGTATACAAATAAATCAAACTTAGTTGCTGTTATAACAAATGGAACAGCAGTTCTTGGCCTTGGAGATATTGGTCCTGATGCCTCAAAGCCAGTTATGGAAGGTAAAGCACTCTTGTTTAAAATCTTTGCTGATATTGATGTTTTTGATATTGAAATAAATGAAAAAGATCCTGATAAATTTATTGAAGTAGTTAAGGCAATTTCTACAACTTTTGGTGGTATAAACTTAGAGGATATTAAAGCTCCTGAAGCTTTTAAAATTGAAAAAGAATTAGTAGATCAGCTTGATATTCCTGTAATGCATGATGATCAACACGGAACTGCAATTATATCATCAGCAGCACTTTTAAATGCACTTGAGCTTGTAAACAAAAAAATTGAAGATGTTAAAATTGTTGTTTCAGGTGCTGGAGCAGCAGCAATAGCATGTACTAAATTATATATATCCTTTGGAGCAAAACTTGAAAATATTGTAATGACTGATAGCAGAGGTGTCATTAATAACTCAAGAGATGGTCTTTCTGAAGAAAAAAAGTTTTTTGCTACAAAAAGAAAAATTACAACACTTGAGGAAGCGATGGTTAAATCTGATGTGTTTATTGGTCTATCAATGGCTAATATAGTTTCAGAAAACATGCTTAAGTCAATGTCTAAAGATCCAATAGTTTTTGCTATGGCTAATCCTGATCCAGAGATAAATTACGATAAGGCAATGTCTGTGAGAGATGATATAATATTTGCTACAGGTAGATCAGATTTACCAAATCAAGTAAATAATGTTTTAGGTTTTCCATTTATTTTTAGAGGTGCTCTTGATGTTAGAGCTACAAAAATAAACGAGGAAATGAAAAAAGCTGCTGTTATTGCTTTAGCAGAATTAGCAAAAAAACCAGTTCCAGAACAGGTTAATATAGCCTATGATGAAACAAAGTTGAACTTTGGTAAAGATTATATAATCCCAAAACCTTTTGACCCAAGGTTAATATCTGAAATTCCTCCTGCTGTTGCTAAAGCAGCAATTGATTCAGGAGTAGCTCAAGAACCAATTGAAGATTGGGAAAAATATACTCAAACACTAGACGAAAGACTAGGTAATAATCAAAAGTTAATTCGAATTATTCACAGAAGTGCTAGGAAAACAAAAGAGAAAAAACTTGTTTTTACTGAAGCAGACCATCTAGATGTTTTAAAAGCTGCTCAAATTTGCTTTGAAGAGAAAATTGCAACACCTATTTTGTTGGGTGGTAAAAAAATAATTCAAGAGTTAATGAAATCCCTTGATTTCAATGAGGATCTTCAAATTATTGATCCAACTGATAAAATAAATAAAGATTTAATTGATGAATATTCTCAAATATTATTTAAAAAATTAAGAAGAAAAGGTAAAACTTTAGATGATGTTAAGAGATTACTAAGAGGTAGAGACTATTTTGGAGCTATGATGGTTGAAAATGGTGATGCTGATTGTATGTTATCAGGTTATTCTAAAAGTTATCCATCTGTTTTTCTCCCATTAATTAATTCTATTGGAAAGGCTCCAGGAGTAGAGAAAGTAGCTGCAACAAACTTGATGATTACAAAACAAGGTCCATTATTCTTTTCAGATACTTCTTTGAACATCAACCCTTCTCACAAAGAAATTGCAAAAATCGCCATTAACACTGCTAAGATTGTAAATATGTTTGGAATTGAGCCGGTTATTGCAATTCTTTCATATTCCAACTTTGGTTCTTCTGATTTTGATGAAGCTAAAAAAATATCAAAAGCAGTTAAAATACTTCATGATAATAATCCTGAATTAATAGTAGATGGTCCAATTCAATCAGATTTTGCACTTAATAGAGAAATGTTAAAGAATAGATTCCCTTTTTCAATTTTGAATGGAAGAAAAGTTAATACGTTGATATTCCCAAATCTTGATTCAGCAAATATTACTTATAAAATTATCAAAGAGCTAGATAATGTTGTTTCTGTAGGTCCTATACTTATTGGTTTAAATCAACCAATTCATATTCTTCAACTTGGAGCATCAGTTGATGAAATTGTAAATATGTCTGCTATATCAGTAATAGATGCTAATCAAAGAAAAATTAAGAAAAAATGATAACCTATATTAAAGGAAGATTAATAGAAAAATCACCAACAAAAATTATAGTTGAATCAAATGGGATAGGTTATGAAATTAATATATCATTAAATACATACGAACAAATACTAGATGATGAGAGTATCAAAATCTTCACTTATCTACAAAGGAAAGAAGACTCTGATATTTTATTTGGCTTTAGTTCTAAAAGTGAAAGATCCATTTTTCAACAACTAATTTCGATTTCTGGAATTGGACCAAGTACAGCTAGAACAATTTTGTCTTCAATATCACCTACAGAGATACAAGAAGCAGTATGGGAAGAAGATGTTGATAGAATCAAATCTATTAAAGGAATTGGTTTAAAGACTGCCCAGAGATTGATAATAGAATTGAAAGATAAAGTTGAATTATTTGATAAAAAAGATATTGATTTATCTAGCGAAAATCTAGATATAAAAAAAGAGGCATTGCTTGCTCTTTCTGTATTAGGTTTTAATAAATCTAAATCTGAAAAAATTGTAAGTAAGTTATATTTTGAAAATAAGAATATTGAGCTTCAAGAATTAATAAAAAGATCATTAAATAAATTATAGTCATGAATATTCCAGAAGAATTAAAATATACAGAGGAGCATGAATGGGTGAAAATCGAAGGTAATATAGCTACAATTGGTATTACTGATTTTGCTCAAGGTGAACTTGGTGATATTGTCTATCTTGAAATAGATAGCTTAGATAGTGAAATCGGATTAAATGAAGTTTTTGGAACAGTCGAAGCTGTTAAGACAGTTTCAGATTTATTTATGCCAGTTGGAGGAAAAGTTATTGAAATTAACTCTACTCTAGAGGATAATCCAGAATTAGTAAACGAGGACCCATACGGAGAGGGTTGGATAATTAAAATTGATATTTCTGATTTATCAGAAGTTGACAGTCTTCTTAGTCCTGAGGACTATAAAAACTTGATAGCTAGTTAAAAAAACATAAAGAGTAGCTTAACTATATGAAATAATTATAATTTTTTATAGATTAGCATATTAAAAATTATTCATGCAACTAAAGAAAAATCCAGAAGCTGACTTAAATAAAAATAGAAACCTATATTTTGTTATTGGTTTGACTCTTGTCTTAGGCGTAACTTGGGCTTCAGTTGAGTATAAATCATATGAAAGAAAAATTGATCTTACAAATGGTGATATGCTAGTAGATGATGAAGAGGATGTTCCTATTACAGAACAATTAAAAACCCCACCACCACCGCCTCCTCCACCACCTCCTGCTCCAGAAGTTATTGAGATAGTAGAGGATGAAGAAGAAGTTGAAGAAACTGTTATTGAATCTACAGAATCTGATGAAGAAATGGTTATCGAAGATATTGTTGTTGAAGATGACTTTGATGATATTGATGTCCCTTTTGCTGTGATTGAAGATGTTCCAATTTTTCCTGGATGTGAATCTGTTGCTAAATCACAAAGAAGAGCATGTTTTCAAGAACAAATGAATAAACATATTAGAAATAACTTTAGATATCCAGATATAGCTCAAGAAATGGGTATTCAAGGAAGAGTATATGTGAATTTTATAATATCTAAAGACGGCACAATTACCAACATTCGTATGAGAGGTCCAGATAAAAACCTAGAGAATGAAGCAGCTAGAATTATTGGTAGACTTCCTAAAATGACTCCTGGTAGACAAAGAGGTAGAGCAGTTAGAGTTCCTTTTAGTATTCCAATCACTTTCAGACTTCAATAAGGATATTTCCTAACCTACAATTAATGTCTGATACTTTAAATTTAAAGCCTAGGTCTTTATTTTCTGAAATTCTAATTCTTATTAAGCATAGACTATCACTGAGTGTAGTCTTTTCATCTGTTGCATCTTATTTGATTGCTTTTGAAGTATTTTCAATTTATACACTAGTTTTATTAATCTTTGGTGGTTTCTTTGTAGTAGGAGCATCTAATGGCTTTAATCAAATTATTGAAAGAAATAGAGATGCTCTAATGCCCAGAACACAAAATCGCCCACTTCCAACTGGAGGTCTAAGTGTAAATCAAGCTATTTTGGTCTGTGTTATTCTCAGTTTTTTAGGATTATTTATTTTATATATTATAAACTTTAGAACTGCTTTTTTTGGATTAGTATCAATGATTATATATCTGGCTATATATACACCCTTAAAGCCAATTACTCCATTATCTGTTTTTTTTGGTGCAATTCCCGGTGCTATACCCTTTATGCTAGGTTGGGTAGCGGTTACTAATAAATTTTCTATAGAGACAGGTATTTTATTTATGATTCAATTTTTCTGGCAGTTCCCACATTTTTGGGCTATTGGATGGGTATCTCATGATGATTATTTAAAAGGTGGATTTAAGATGTTACCATCAGGTAAAAGAGATAATTCAACTGCATTTCAAATCGTTTTCTACACTATTTGGATGATCTTAGTATCTACTCTTCCTTACTTTAGTTTTACTGGTGAGCTTTCAATTAGTTTATACTCCTTAATCTTAGTTTTAGCTTCAGGTCTATTTATGTTATTTCAAGCAATAAGACTAATGAAGTATAAGGATAAACAAAATGCTATAAGACTTATGTATACAAGTATTTTTTATTTAAGTTTTATTCAAATTATATTTGTTGCAGATAAATTTCTTTCATAATGACTATTTCAGATTCAATTCAAGTTAAAACCAGTAAAGCTAAAAAAATGATGCTATGGTTTGGTCTAATTAGCATCACTATGACTTTTGCTGGTTTGACAAGTGCATTTATTGTTAGTAGTTCAAGACCAGATTGGCTTGATTCATTTGTTCTCCCTGCTTGGTTTACAATAAGCACTGTCTCAATTGCTTTAAGCAGTCTTTTTTTTCAACTTGCAAAGTATAAGTTAGATCAGTATATAAGGGTTTCTCTTCCAGAAAATATTAATATATATATTCACAGAAATAATGTAAATATTTTTCTTGGACTGACTATTGTAATGGCGATTATTTTTGTTGTGGCACAGTTTTTAGGATTTGAAGATATTATTTCTCAAGGTTATTATTTTACAGGCCCTGAAAGTTCTATTACAACATCATATATTTATGTTTTAGTATTCATGCACCTAGCCCATTTATTGGCTGGAATAATTGTTTTAACTGTTGTAGCAACAAATTTTAATAGACAAAAATATGAGAAGAATAAGCTAGGTTTTGAAATGGCATTAATTTTCTGGCATTTTCTTGGAGCATTATGGATATATTTATTCTTTTTTATTAAATACTTCAGTTAAAAATTAATAAATTTGTAATCAAAATTGCCCTAGATGCAAGCATCTACATTAACAAAAACAAAACAAAATTCTTGGGGAGGAGGAACTAAGCCACTAGACGCTGGTTATGGAAAACTTATGATGTGGTTTTTCATAGTCTCAGATGCACTTACATTTTCAGGTTTTTTAGTCTCTTACGGTTTTTCAAGATTTAAAAATATTGATTCATGGCCTATTGCAGATGAAGTTTTTACTCACTTCCCATTTTTGCATGGCGTAGATGCTCCGATGTACTATGTAGCACTTATGACTTTTATTTTAATTTTTTCATCTGTTACAATGGTTTTAGCTGTTGATGCTGGTCACCATAATGATAAAAACCGTGTTGCTTTTTATATGCTTTTAACAATAATTGGAGGGGCTATCTTCGTAGGTTCACAGGCATGGGAGTGGAAGAATTTCATTAAAGGAGAGTATGGTGCTGTTGAAATACAAAATGGGCAAATTCTACAGTTTTATGATCTTGAAGAAGGAAAAAGAATACCTATTGATGAATTTGCTGTTTCCTCAACTCAAGCTAGAGTAACTCATGATGATAATGTTGGTATTTGGTATCAAAGTGAATCAAAATTACCTGAAATTACTCTTGATGAAGTTATGACAGGTTTTAATAACGACATAGATTTAACAGTAAGATTAGAGACGTTAGATGAAAATGGTCATAAAATAATTCTTAGTAGAGAACAAGCTGAAATTAAATTAGCTTCTGCTACACGAGTAGTAAAAGGTGCAAACTTAATTCGTAATGAATATGGAAATCCTCTTTTTGCTGATTTCTTCTTTTTTATTACAGGATTTCATGGTTTTCACGTGTTTTCAGGTGTTATTTTGAACATTATAATATTTATAAATGTACTTCTTGGAACATACGAAAAAAGAGGTCATTATGATATGGTTGAGAAAGTGGGTCTTTATTGGCACTTTGTTGACCTTGTATGGGTTTTTGTATTTACATTTTTCTATTTAGTATAAGCTATGGCAGATCAAAATCATAAATTAGCAATTTTTAGAGGACGTTTAAAATTTAAGTCAAACGTTCAGAAAATTTGGGGTGTGCTTATATTTTTATCTATAGTAACTGCTATTGAAGTAGCTTTAGGTATAATTAAACCAGAGATATTATTAAACTACTTTTTGGGTATTAAACTTATAAATTGGCTGTTTATTATTATGACTATAATCAAGGCATATTATATTACATGGGACTTTATGCATGTTAGAGATGAAAAGCCCTTTTTAAAAAACACCATAGTAGTTCCACTTCTTATTTTAATCCCTTTCTTATTATTTATTCTTTTATATGAGGGCTCATATATATTTGAAGTAATGTTTGACGGTTTAAAGGCTTGGAATTTTGATATATATTAATGAGTAAAGATTTTAAAAAGTATCTAATACTTGGCTTTCTGTTTTTCTTTCCAATATTTGTTTATGTATTCCTTTCAACAGGTATAAATAATTTCGCAAAACTACCTGTGTTAACTGAGAAAGTAAAGGATATAAAAAATATTGAAGGAAATATACTAGAAACATCCTTTAAAGATAAAATATCAATAGTTGCTTTTTGGGGTGGAGACATTAATAATAAAAAATCTGAAGCATTAAATTTAAATCAAAAAATTTATAAAAGATTTTATGAGTTTCAAGACTTTCAATTTGTTGTAATGCATAACAAAACTGAATCTGAAGCAATTGAAAGTTTAAAAAATGAGCTTATTAGTGGAGTTGGAACTGACCTTGAAAAATGGAATTTTATTTCTACAACTCAATCAAATATTGAAATGATTTTTGAAAGCTTTAATACTAATATAAAACTGGACTCTAACTTTAGTACCCCTTATGTGTTTATCGTTGATAGAGACCTGAGTTTAAGAGGAAGAGATGATGATGAAGATATTGGAATGCTTTATGGTTTTAATTCTCAATCTGTTGCAGAGATTAATAATAAGATGGTAGATGATGTTAAAATAATTCTTGCAGAGTATAGATTAGCTCTTAAGAAAAATGACTCTTTATTTAATGAATAATAATATAAAATACATTGGATTATTAATAATTATAATTCTTTTTGGAATCTTTTCATTACCAAAAATTTATGAAAGAGTCGTCAATTCAGATATTAAAGATTCTAATAGACTTAATACAAATGAAAGGCTAGCATACCTAACAATTTCAGATGAAAAAAGAAAAGCTCCTGACTTTTTATTAACTAATCAAGATTCAATATTAATTTCAAATGATGATATGATTGGGAAAGTATACGTGCTTGAATTTTTCTTTACTAGATGTCCTGATATTTGTATTGAAATGAATCAAAATATGAAGTTGTTAGATGAAGAATTTGGTGATTCTAACGATTTTGGCATTATCTCGATAACTATTGATCCTAATAACGATACTCCATCAATTTTAAAAAAATATTCTGAAGCACTAGATGTTAAATCACAAAACTGGCACTTTTTAACTGGCGAAAAAGATTACATATATGATTTAGCTAACATTGGATTTAACATTTTTGCAAATCAAAATTCAAATTTTATAGGAGGTTTTGAACATCAAGGATATTTTGCACTTATTGATAAAGATGGGTATATTCGATCTAGAAAAGATAGTTTTGGAAACCCCATCATGTATTATTTAGGTATAAACGATATTAATGCAATACAGCAGGGTATAGGAATGTTAAACTATGATATTAAAAAATTAATTGATGAGTAAAATTGAAAACCAAAATAGTGGCTTAAAGTATAAAACTTTAATTATTATTGTTTCGATAGTAATTCCTCTTGTTGTTCTAGTGCTGTTTAATATTAGAATAACATCTTTGCCTGCATTAACATTTTTGCCACCTATTTACGCTTCAATTAATGGTTTAACAGCAATTCTATTAGTTGCTGCTCTTTATAGTATCAAGAATAAAAAAGTTAAACAACATGAGGTTTTGATGAAGACATCTATATTCTTGTCTTTAGTATTTTTAGTTATGTATATTCTGTATCACATGACAACTGACCCTACACCTTTTGGAGGAGAAGGTTTTATTAAATATTTATACTTTTTTATCTTAATTACACATATTACATTATCTGTGTTTATCGTACCTATGGTTCTTGTAACATATGTAAGGGCTATATCTAAAATGTTTGATAAGCATAAAAAAATTGCAAGAATTACATTTCCAATCTGGCTATACATTGCTGTTACAGGTGTTGTAGTTTACCTTATGATTTCACCATATTATATTCACTGATGAAGAAATATCAACTGTTTTTTATCTTATTTTTCTTTATGACTGTTGATGTTCAGTCACAATGTTCTATGTTAAGTGCTATGATGGAAACTGATCAAGGCTATGAATCAGCTAAGGGATTAAATAGGGGTATTGTTTATTTAATGTCAATCCCATATATATTAATAGGATTGATTATTTGGAAAATATATAAAACCAATAAAGCAGGATAAATTTTTTATTATACAATTTATATAGTACCTAATATTTATGATACTTTAAACAAACTTTACGATTATATATCGTTCTAATATTTAGAATTTAGGTAATTTTGCAAAATATATGATAGAAATTAAAAATTTACATAAGTCCTATGAGATGGGATCTTCATCTTTACATGTTCTAAAGGGAATCGATTTTTCAGTTGCTGATGGTGAACTTGTTGCTATAATGGGATCTTCAGGTTCGGGTAAATCAACACTACTAAATATTTTAGGTATGCTTGATAATTCCGATCAGGGAACTTATGATCTTGATAAAATCCGTATTGCTAATATGGACGAAAAAAAAGCGGCTAACTATAGAAATAAATTTTTAGGTTTTGTTTTTCAATCTTTTAATTTGATAAATTATAAAAATGCACTTGAAAATGTAGCTCTTCCATTATATTATCAGGGTATTTCAAGAAAAGAAAGACAAGTAATTGCACTGAATTATCTAGGTAAAGTTGGACTCAAAGATTGGTCTAGTCACTTACCAAGTGAACTTTCTGGTGGTCAAAAACAAAGAGTTGCCATAGCTAGAGCATTAGCATCAAATCCTAAAGTTTTACTTGCTGATGAACCAACTGGTGCACTAGATTCAAAGACTTCAATGGAAGTGATGGCCTTAATTCAAAAAATAAATAACGAAGGTAAAACTATATTAGTGGTAACTCATGAACAAGATATTGCAGAAATGTGTAAAAGGATAGTCCTTTTAAAGGATGGAGTTATTGTAGAAGATAAAAAAGTAAAGCAAAATATTATCAAGAATGTTTAACATAGAGCGTTGGACAGAAATATTTCAGTCAATTCAAAAGAATAAGCTTAGGACTGCTCTTTCTGGTATGACAGTTTCTCTTGGTATACTAATCTTTATAATTCTTTTTGGTCTTGGCGAAGGATTAAAAAACTCTTACAGTGATTTATTTCTAAATAACGCTAATAATGTTATCTATATATATCCAGGAAAAACTACAAAGCCATATGGTGGATTTAAAACGAATAGACGTATTGAATTAAAAAATGCAGATATAGATGCACTAAAACAAGAATTTTCAAGTTCTATTGAATATGTTAACCCAAGTTTATTTGTAAGTGAACCTATCTCTTATGGACTAGAATCTTTTACTTTTGAAATATCGGCAGTATCGCCTTCAAATCAATTAATTGAAAAGCATGTTTTGATGAAAGGAAGATATATTAATGAGAAGGATATTAAAGAAAAAAATAAAGTCGTAACAATAGGAAGATTAGTTGCAAGAGATATTTTTAAAGGAGATGATCCTATTGGTAAATTTATTAATCTTGGATCAAGATCATTCAAAATAGTAGGAGTTTTTCAAGATACTAGTGGAGATACTGAAGAAAATAAACTTATTATTCCTTACACAACAAGACAGCAAATCTTAAAGGGAACAGATGTGGTTGGTACAGTTGGAATTACTTTTGATCAAAGTTGGTCAGGATCCCAAGCAGTTAAACTATCTGACAATATTAAATCTTTCTTGAAAAAAAGAAAATCAGTTGATCCAACTGACCCTAGTGGAATTAGAATTAGAAATGTAGCAGATGAGATTGATAGATCTCTTCAGTTTGCAAATGCACTACAAATAATTGTAACATTTGTTGGAATTGGTACATTAATAGCCGGAATAATAGGAATATCAAATATTATGGTATTTATTGTTAAGGAGAGAACGAAGGAATTAGGTATTAGAAAAGCATTAGGTGCTGAACCAAATGAAATAATAAAGATGATTTTAACTGAATCAATTTTTATTACAGCAATTTCAGGTTTTTTAGGGATGGTAATAGGTATTATAATCTTAAATTCCCTTGATTCTTCTGCTCTTCAAGAATACTTTATAACAAGAGCTGGTGTTGATTTAAATATTGCATTTTCAGCAACAATAATATTGATAATATTTGGTGTAATTGCAGGATATATTCCAGCTAAAAGAGCAGCTCAAATTAAACCAATTGTAGCATTAAGAGATGAGTAGTTTAAAAAAAATATTTGATAGAGATACGTGGGATGAAATTTTTGAATCTATTTCAAAAAACAAAACTAGGACTATAATTACAACTATTGGAGTTTTCTGGGGTATATTCATATATATAGCTTTGGCTGGATCCGCAACAGGTCTTGAAAATGGTTTTGATGATGCTTTTAGTGGGTTAAGTAAAAACTCCATGGGAGTTTGGGCACAACGAACTTCTATTCCATATAAAGGTTTTGAGGAAGGAAGACAACCCCTATTTAGATTAAATGATGTTGACAAATTAAAGAGTAGAATACCCGAAATTGAATATATTTCACCAGGTCTTCAAGCTGGGGCTTTTTCTGGTGCACCTCCATTAGTAACAAGGGGTACTAGATCTGATAACTTTAATGTTTTTGGTAATTTTCCAGTATATGCTAAAATTTCAGTTATTAAAATATTTGATGGTGGTAGATATATTAATGAAGAGGATATTAAATACGAAAGAAAAGTAGCTGTTATCGGTGAAGGAACACAAGAAAGGCTATTTACTGAGGGTGAAGATCCACTTGGAAAATATATTGAAATTAATAATGTAAACTTTAAAGTAGTGGGAGTTACAAAATTTTCACAAGGAAGTGGATTTGGTTCAGATTCTGATATAACTATTCCTTATACCACTTTCGCTAAATTATACAATAGGGGTGATCGATATGGATTTATGTTTATAGCTGGATATGATTATGTAAATCCAAATTATTTAGAAGAGACAGTAATGTCAAATTTAAAAGTATTAAAAACTGTATCCCCAGAAGATGATAGGGCTTTTGGATCCTTTAATATTGGTTCATTATTTGAAAGTATTATAAAATTTACAAAAGGAATGGTTTTCTTATCTCTTGTTGTTGGAATAGCTACAATTTTTGCTGGTGTTATTGGAATTGGTAATATAATGCTAATTGCAGTTAAGGAGAGAACTAATGAGTTAGGTATAAGAAGAGCACTAGGTGCCACTCCTGGAGAAGTAAAAGTTCAAATTGTATTAGAATCAGTTTTTCTAACAATTCTAGCAGGAATAATAGGGATAATTGTTGGAGCCTTTTTACTTTTTGTTATAAATATAGGTACTTCAGGTTTGGAGGATTTTCCCTTTACAAATCCAACTGTTCCTTTAGCTATAGTATTTGGTGCATTTATAACCATGGTGACTTTAGGAACACTTATTGGACTAATTCCAGCTGAGAGAGCTGTAAGTATTAAGCCTATTGAGGCTTTAAGAGAAGAGTAATTAATTAAAATAAAAAAAAATGAAATTTAAAAATATCGGAATTATAGTATTAATCTTAGGTCTTTTATTTGCTATTGCTTATTTCGTAAGAACAAATAGTACATCAGCAGTTCAATATGACACAACTACTGCATTTACCTCAAGTATTCAGAAAACATCTGTTGTGACAGGTACAGTTATTCCTGAGGATGAGGTTGAAATTAAACCTCAATTAAATGGAATAATTTCAGAAATAATGGTAGAAGAAGGTGACTTGGTTAATAATGGTGATTTGATTGCAATAATTAAAGTAGTTCCGGATGAGAGATCTGTTTATGGAGCTCAATCTCAAGTTAAATCTGCGGAATTAAACGTTAATAATGCTGAGAGACAGATGCAAAGAGCTGAAGAATTATTTTCAAAGCAAATAATTTCTCAACAAGAATATGAAGATGCAGAGTTAAGATTCAATACTGCAAAAGAAAACTTACAAGCAGCTCAAAATGATTTAGAAATTATTAGAAAGGGATCTGTCTCGGGCTCATCTACTGCTAATACAAATATTAGAGCTACTATTACTGGAACTATTCTTGAAATTCCTATTAAATTAGGTGATCAAGTAATTGCAGCCAATAGCTTTAATTCTGGATCAACTGTTGCGATAATTGCTGATTTAAATAAGATGATTTTTGAGGGACAAGTTGATGAAGCTGAAGTTGGAAAATTAGAGGTAGGACAGGGCTTAAGTGTAAGTATGGCTGCAATTCCTGACAAAGAATTTCAGGCAAAGTTAAAATTTGTTGCTCCTAAAGGGACTGAAGCTGGTGGAGCAGTTCAATTTAAAATTGAGGCTGACCTTATTCTGGATGAAAATACATTTATAAGAGCTGGATACAGTGCAAATGGAACTCTTGTGGTTGACAATAAACAAGATATAATGGTTATTGCTGAGGCTCTTTTACAGTTTGATAGAAGAACTTCCTTGCCATATGTTGAAGTAGAGACTTCTTCTCAAAATTTTGAAAGAAGAGATATAACTATTGGATTATCAGATGGAATAAAAGTTGAGATTATAGATGGGCTAGATATGACAGATAAAATTAAAATTTGGAATAAAACAGAACCGATTAAGATTGAGCCTGAAGAATCAGCATTCGATCAATTTAGAGATGATGACTAAAAAAAAAAAAATGATAAAAAAATATATTCTATTAACTCTTTTTTCTTCGACACTTGTTTATTCTCAATCAAGTGAAAACATCTTAACTCTTCAGGATGCTGTTGAGATGGCAATAGAAAAAAATATAAGTATTAAACAATCAGAGTTAAACTTACTTAATTCTGAAATAAGTAAATCTGACGCTATTGGAAATTTCCTTCCAAGAGTTTCAGCATCAGCTAATCACCAATGGAACATTGGTAGAGGGATAAATATTACCACTAATGTAATTGAGGATATTACTACTTCATTTTCATCTATAAGTGCAGGTGTTGGTTTGGATGTCTATAATGGCTTTAGAAATGTATATCAACTTCATAGAGCTAATCTTGAAATTCTTTCTTCACAGTTTCAACTTGATGATATGAAAGATGATATTAAGCTTTTAGTAGCAAACTCCTATTTACAAATTATGTTTAATAGTGAAATACTTAAAGTTCAAAAATCACAACTTGAAATTACTAAGCTAGAATTTGAAAGAACTAAAGATTTAATTGAAAGTGGAACATTTTCACCAAGACAAATTTTTGAAATTGAAGCAAATCTTGCATCTCAGGAACAAAGTGTTGTTCAGGCCGAAAATAATTTTAGAAATGCAAAGTTAAGTTTAGCACAACTTCTGCTAATTGATGATTTTGAAAGTTTTGATATTGCATATGAAGATTTTAGTGTTCCATTTTCTGATATACTAACTAAAACACCTAAGGAAATACTCGAAAAATCTTTAACCTTCAGAAATGATATTAAATTAGCAGAGACTAATATATCTATTGCTGAGAAGGATATTCAAATATCAAAATCTCAATTGCAACCAACTGTTAGTTCATTTTATCAATGGAATACAAGAATTTCTTACCTAGACAATACCCCTAGCTTTGAAGATCAGTTTGATTTAAATAAAGGTCAAGGATATGGTCTTGCTTTAAATATTCCAATATTTCAAGGAAAACAGATAAGAAATAACGTTGAAAGAAGTAAAGTAAATCTTGATAGACTTCAAAATCAATATAAACAAGAAAAATTAAATCTTGAAAATTCAATTAATCAAGCTTATAATGATTTAAAAGGAGCTATTAAGCTATATGAAGCTTCAAATAAAACCTTGGAATCTTTGAAAAATGCTTTTGAAGATGCTTCTGATAGATTTTTACTAGGTTCAGTAAGTTCTTTTGATTTTATTCAATCAAAACAAAGATATGAGTCTTCTGTTTCTGAAAATATTAGAGCTAAGTTTGATTATATATTTAAGCTTAAAGTTTTAGAGTTTTACTTTGGATTACCTTTATCAATTCCTCAATCTAATTAAATTGATATAGATGTCATTAATTTTAAATTTAGAGACATCTAGTAAAAACTGTTCTGTTTCTCTTTCTTCTATGGGGAAACTAGTGAATCATTTTGAATTAGAAGATGATAAATACAGGCATAGTGAATTATTAACCTCTACAATTCAAGATATACTATCTAATGAAAAAAAAAATGTAAAAGATTTAGATGCTATTTCCATTGGAGTTGGGCCAGGTTCTTTCACTGGACTAAGAATCGGCTTTTCTGTGGCCAAAGGACTTTGTTATCCTCATAAAATAAAGTTGATCGGAATCTCAACTCTTAAGATTCTTGCAAACTCTATAGATTCAAAAAGCGATAATATTATTGCACTAATAAATGATAAAGGAAATTATTTTTATCTATCTAAATATAATTCTGAATTAGATGAACTAATGCCCCCAAGAATTGAGTTTATTGACCAAGACTTTTTAAGTAAAGTGATCGATAACTCTACAACTATCGTGGTAAATAGTAATAGTGCATATCATCTCATAGACAAACAATTAAATAAAAAAGTGAATTTGATTAAGAATGTAATTAGTTCATCAAACATGATAAGACTATCACAGAAATCATTTGACAACAATAAATTTGAAGATTTAGCATACGCGGAGCCAGTGTATGTTAAAAAACCTTATGTAAACTAGATTTTAGTTTATTAGAATCCTAGCGCCTTTTTCACATCAGCTAAAAGATCCTTTCCATCTGCAAGAATAATTCCTCCATTTGGGCTTGAGTCAATTACATAATTAAACCCTTGATCTTTACCAACTTTAGTAATGGCATCTCTTGCTTTTTCAAGTAGTGGTGTCATTAAGTCCATTTGCTTCTTTTGAAGCTCTTGAGCAGCTGAATCTCTGAATTCTTGTAAATTTGTTTGCATACTTTCAAGCTCTTTTTGTCTAGCTTGATTAGTAATATCAGTTTGGTTTGCAGCATCTGAAGAGTAGCTTTGAGCCTTTGTTTGAAATTCTTTGAATGCATTGTCAATTTGAGTTGTATAATCTTTTTCAAGTTTAGATAATTCATTTTGTGCAGCGATCACCTCTGGCATTTCGCTGATAAGCTGTTGAACATTTATGTGAGCTACATTAGATTGAGCAACAGTAGCCATTGGAGCTACAGCTATAAAAGTAGCAGTTAGTAGTTTGAGTATCGATTTCATCATCTTTAAAATATTTACGGATGCAATATCGTAATTTTTCTTTAAAAAACGATTAAAATTGTTGACCTATTATAAAGTGCGTTTGCCATCCCGATACTTGTCCTGAAATATTAAGGTTTGTTGAATCAAAACCGTAACCAAAGTCAATTCCTAGAAGACCAAAAGCAGGCATAAAGACTCTTACACCAATACCTGCAGATCTTTTAACATCAAATGGGCTATAATCTTTAAAATTATCAAATCCATTACCTGCTTCAAGAAAGCTTAATGCAAAAACAGATGCACTAGGCTTAAGACTTATTGGGTATCTAAGCTCCAATGAGAATTTATTATAAATAACCGATCCATCTCTACTAGAAAGAGATCCATTTTCATAACCTCTTAAAGATATTGTTTCTCTTCCATCCATAGCATATTGTTGCATACCATCACCTCCTAAATAAAACCTTTCAAAAGGGATATAACCTTTATTGATATTATACGTTCCTAAAAAACCAAAATCTGTTTGTGCTTTTAAAACAAACTTGCCAAATAATCTAGTATACCAGCTACCATCAAATTTAACTTTATAATATTCTAGCCATCTATATTTTGCTTGATCTATTTCAGCTTGGATAGGTTCCCCTTTATTATTTTGATATTCAGGTCTTTCGTTCATATTAGAAAAGTCATCGCCAGTAATAAGAGAATAAGGAGGAGAAAATCTTGCACTAAGTGAAAAGCTTGATCCACCAATAGGAAAAATAGGATTTGTAAATGTATTATTTCTTGATAAAGCAATGTTATATGCTATGTTATGGGATTCTCCATTTCCAAATGTAAAAAGTCCAGTGAAATAATTATTAAGATTGTAATATTGATAAGATATTGATTGAGAAAGGATAAAATAGTCATCCGGCACTTTCAATCTCTTTGCAATACCAATATTAAATCCAGCAATTTCAAACGATTGCGATTTATCTGCTCTTCTTGTGAAATAATCATACCTATATTGCTTTGTTGATGAAAGTGAAAGTGAAAACTGAACAGGTTCTTTTCCACCCCACCATGGTTCAACAAAACTGAAACTTTTTGTACTGTAGAAAGAGCTAGTTTGAAGTCTTATAGCAAGAGTTTGTCCATCACCTGTAGGTAGTGGTCTCCAAGCTTTTTTGTTTTTAATATTTTTTGTTGAGAAGTTATTAAAAGAGAGACCAAGAGTACCAATAAAACCTCCACCTCCATATCCACCCTGTAATTCTATCTGGCTTGCACCAGCTTCAATTAAACCAAGCTCTATATCTACTGTTCCTTGATTAGGATCAACATTTTTAAAATCAGGACTAATCTGTTCGGCATCAAAAAACCCTAACTGACCGACTTCTCGAATAGTTCTTACCACCTTGTCTTTACTGTAAAGTTCTCCTGGTTTTACTCTAAGCTCACGATATATTACGTTATCATTAGTCTTAGTATTACCAACAACTGTAATTTTGTTAAAACTTGCAAGTTTACCTTCATTAATTCGTATTTGAAAATCAATAGTATCATTTGCTGCACTAACCTCAACTGCATTTACTGATGAAAATAAATATCCGTTGTTTTGATATAGGTTAGATAAATCATTTGCATCTGGACTGTCATCCTGAATTCTTTCTTTAAGAAGAACTCCATTATAGGAATCACCACTTTTTATTCCTAATATCTGGTCTAATTGAAAATTAGTAAATGAACTATTACCAATATAATTTATATCTCCAAAGTAGTATTTATTTCCCTCATCAATAGTTAGGGCAAGATCAATTGTTTTCTCGTCATTTGTGATAATTGTATCAAATTCAATTCGTGCATCTCTATAACCTTTTTCTTTATAAAATGATATTAAATTTTCTTTATCAGCTTCATAATCTGATGCTATGAGCTTTGATTTTTTCCAAAATCTTAATGGAAATTTTTTCTTAGTTTTTTTAAGTTTGGACTTTAACTTACCATCTTTAAATATCTCATTTCCAGAGAAGTTTATATTTTTTATTTTAATTCTTTCCCCTCTGTTAACATTTATATTAAGGTTTCTTTTATTTGAGCCAATTGAGTCAGGGGTAGAAACTATATTAACTTTAGAATTTAAAAAACCATCTTTTTTTAAATCATTTTGAATATAGTTTTTTGTATTAGTTAGAAAACTTTCTGAAAGTCTTTTTCCTTCTGACAACTCAGTTTCTTTTTCAAAAGTTTCAGCTTTACTTTTCTTTACACCATTTATACTGTAATTAAGTAATGTAGAAAGTTCATCAACATTTATCTCTAATTTTATCTTACCGTTGTTAACATCAGTTACATAGAGATTAACATCACTAAAAAGTTCAAGATTCCATAATTTTTTTAGAACTGCACTGACTTCTTCTCCTGGAACTTGAATGCTTTGTCCTTGTCTTAATCCACTGTATGTAACAACAGTTCTATCGCTAAAGTTTTTTAATCCAGTTACTGTAATAGTATCAATAGAATAAGTATCCCCTTTTCTATAATCATTTTGTGAAAAAAGGAGACCTGTCGATAAAATAAAGACAGTAAAAACCTTAGTCAATTTAGATTTATAATTGTTTACTAGTTCTTCCAAATCTTCTTTCTCTGTTTTGATATTCAACAATTGCTTTAGTAAAGTCTTGTTCCGAAAAGTCTGGCCAATATACATCAGTAAAATATAATTCAGCATAAGCTATTTGCCATAATAAGAAATTACTAATTCTTTGTTCTCCACTTGTTCTAATAAGCAGATCTACATCCGGCAAATTTTTGGTGTAAAGATGGTCATTTATTACGGAATCATCAAAATTATCTAGAGAAATTATATCATTTTTAACTTTCTCTGAAATCTCTTTAACAGCTTTAAAAATCTCTTGCTTTCCACCGTAACTTAAAGCAAGGGTTAATGTCATTCCAGTATTTTTATTTGTGTTTTCAATGATGTTGTTTAATTCAGCCTCTACTTTTTTGGGTAGAGATTTTAAGTCACCTATTGCATTTAACTTAATATTATTTTTAAAGATATCTTCAAACTCATCTTTTAGTGTTTGAACTAAAAGTTTCATTAGAGTATCAACTTCATCATTTGGTCTATCCCAGTTCTCAACAGAAAAAGTAAATAATGTCAAATATTCTATTTTATGTTTATTTGCTTGTTCAACAATTTTTCTAACTGCTGTAACTCCATTTTGATGACCGAAAATTCTTGGCATTCCTTTTTGCTCTGCCCATCTTCCATTTCCATCCATTATAATTGCAGTATGCTTAGGAATCATTTTTTTTCTTTAGATTATTGTTTCTCATATCCTGACCCCAAAATAATTTTTCTCTTAACCTTTTATAAAAATTATCATTGTCAAACTTTATTGTGCCAATAGTAAAATCTGCTTTAAAAATCTCAATTTGGTTAGAACAATCTACTGAATATATTCTTGAATCTACAGATAAATTTATATCAGTATCTCCTTTTATGTCGATATTTATTTTTGAATTGTCAGGAATAACTAATGATCTCATATTTATATTGTGAGGTGCAATTGGATTTAAGAGAATAACATTTGATTCGGGAGAAACAATTGACCCTCCATTACTTAAAGAATAACCTGTAGATCCTGTAGGAGTTGAAATTATTAAACCGTCTGACCAATAATTTGTCAAATACTTATCATTAATTTCACAAGAAATATTTAAAAGTGATGTTGTGTCTTTTCTTTGAATTGTTATTTCGTTAAGAGCAAATGGATAGTCATAAAATGCATCATTTTTAGACCCTGACTTAACTTCAAGAAGAGTTCTTTTAATAATGCTAAATTTATTATTAACGATTAGCGAAATAGCTTCTTGAATATTTTCTTTTTGAATACTTGTTAAAAAACCTAGTCTACCTGTATTAATTCCAAGAATAGGAATATTAGAATCTTTAACATATGTTATAGATCTTAAAATTGTACCATCTCCTCCAATTGCAAAAACAAAATTAAAATCATTTTCTATTGGCTTTTTCGAATCAAAAAAAGAGAATTTTTTTTGATCTTCGTCACTTAGGTCATTTTTTATTTTAGAATCAATAACAAGTTGATTTTTTACTGAAATAAGACCAATTATATCCTTACAACAATCAATTGAGGATTTATTATGAAATGCTATGTATAGAGCTATTTTCATATCACAAAAATACAAACTTTATGACTTTATAAGTATTATATTTGCAATTAAGTTTAGATACATTATATGACAAGATTAAGCGTAAATATTAATAAAATTGCTACACTTAGAAATGCAAGAGGAGAGGACTACCCAAATTTAATTAAGACAGCTCAAGATATTATAAGCTTTGGAGCTCAAGGGATCACAATACACCCTAGGCCAGATGAGAGGCATATTCGATATTCTGATGCTTTTGAGCTTAAAGAAAACATAAATACTGAACTAAATATTGAAGGAAATCCTAGTAAAAAATTTATTGATCTTGTTAACGAAATTAGGCCTGAACAAGTAACTTTAGTCCCAGACTCTGAGGATGTAATTACATCAAATTCTGGATGGAATACAATAAATAATTTTTCATTTTTAAATGAAATTGTTAAAGAGTTCCATTCAAATTCAATTAGAGTTTCGATATTTGTTGATCCAGATATAGATATGCTTGAGGGAGCAAAAAAGGTAAATGCTGATAGAGTTGAACTTTTTACTGGTCCTTATGCTAAAGAGTATAATATTAATAAATCAAAAGCAATTCAAAAATATATTCAATGCTCAAAATTTGCAAATGAAATTAACATAGATCTTAATGCAGGTCATGATTTAAACCAAGATAATCTTGATTTTTTTATTAAATCAACAAAAAATGTTAAAGAAGTTTCAATTGGTCATGCCCTAATTTCAGAATCTCTATATAAAGGTTTACATTCTACAATCAAATCTTATCTAGATATACTTAAATGAAAATACTTCATTCTAATTTAATAGGAAACTCTGATAGAGATCTATTTATAATTCATGGATTTTTAGGAATGGGAGACAACTGGAAGACTCATGCAAAAAAAATAGCTGAAAAAGACTTTAGAGTTCATTTAATAGATCTTAGAAATCATGGAAAAAGCTTCTGGAGTAAAGATTTTAGTTTTGAATTAATGGTTGAGGATATATATAATTATGCTATACATAACCAGATTAAAAAATTTAGTCTTTTAGGCCATTCAATGGGAGGTAATGTAAGTATGTTGTTCTCGCAAAAATATCCAGATTTTTTGGATAAAATAATCATAGTAGATATTATTCCAAAGGAATATAAACCTCATCATGAAAATATTTTAAGTAGCTTGATGTCCTTAGATTTCAAAAATATAAACTCAAGAAAAGATGCAGATTCTCATTTATCAAATTATATAGAAGATGAAAGAGTTAGACAGTTTTTATTAAAGAATTTATATTGGATAGATAAAGAAAGTTTGGGTTTAAAGCTCAACATTAAAGTTTTGTATGAATTCAAAAATAAATTATCTATTAAACTTCAAAAAGATTTTAAATTTGACAATCCATCTCTTTGCTTATATGGTGAAAATTCACCTTATGTAGCTAAGTCTGATTTTCCGCTAATTCAGAAACATTTTCCTAATATTCAAATTATTAAAGTTCCATTATCTGGTCATTGGGTTCATGCAGATAATCCATCTTTTTTTCTTGATAGAACAATTAATTTTTTAAATTGAATTATGGAAAATCATAAAATTAGAAAAGCTAATTCTTCTGATGTAAAAGATATTTTAAGATTACTAATTGAGCTTGCAGTTTATGAAAAAGAACCTAATGCTGTTAAAGTTACAGAGAGTGATTTAATAAGAGATGGTTTTGGCCAAAGCCCTAAGTTTGAATGTATTCTTGCTGAGTTTAACTCTGAAATTGTTGGATTAGCTTTCTATACTCCTAGATATTCAACTTGGGTTGGAGACACTTTACATCTAGAAGATTTAATAGTAACTAAAAAAATGAGAGGTAAAGGTTTTGGAATTTCTCTGTATAAATCATTTTTATTTGAAGCAAAAAAAAGAGGTGTAAATAGGGTTGAATGGTCAGTTTTAGATTGGAATAAGCCAGCTATTGATTTCTATAAAAAAACAGGAGCGATAATTGATGGTTTAGAACAATGGAAAATTGTAAGAATGGATAAAAAAATTATTCAAAAATTCCTTTCAAATTAATTCTTCATTAATAAAATTAATAATAAAGCTTTTTATTTGATCTCTTACTTCTTCAAATTCTTTATTATATAAACCATTATTCAATTTGGAGGGGTCTGTAAAGTTTTTATGAATTTTTTTTCCTGTACTATTCGGTAAAACAGGGCAAGTTTCATTTGCATTATCACATACAGTAATTATAAAGTCAAATTTTTCATCTTTGTATTCATCAATAAGATTTGAAGTGTGATGTGAAATGTCAATTCCTATATCTGCCATGCTTTTTACAGCATTTTTATTTAATCCATGTTTTTCAATTCCAGCACTAAAAATAGAAAATGAGTTATCTGTAAAATGATTTAAAAATCCATGAGCAATTTGACTTCTACATGAGTTACCAGTACAAAGAATAAGAATTTTTTTCATTAAAAGCCTAGTGAAAATTGAGCAATATAAAAGAATAAGAATATTCCAAAAATGTCATTTGCTGTTGTAATAAAAGGTCCAGTAGCAATTGCAGGATCAATACCTTGTTTATCCATAATAATAGGGACAAAAGTTCCGACTAATGCAGCAATTATTATAACACCCATCATTGAGCCAGCAATAGTAAGGCTCATGAATAAATCTTGATTTACAATCTGCCCAAAGATTACAAGTATAACAGATAATGCTAAACCATTAATTAAACTTAAACTAACTTCTTTTAATAGTCTATTTAATAAAGAACCTTTAACTAAATCATTTGCAAGACCCTGAACAATAATAGCTGATGATTGAACTCCAACATTTCCAGCCATAGCAGCTATAAGAGGAGTGTAGAAAAACAAATTTCTTAAATCTGGCTGATTCATGATTTGTTCAAAATCTTTCAAAATAAAAACACTACCAAGTCCTCCTAAAAGTCCCAAAAATAACCAAGGTAGCCTAGCTTTAGTTAATTGAAGAAGAGAATCATTAACCTCAACTTCAGATGAAATACCTGCTGCTAATTGATAATCTTTTTCAGCTTCATCTTTAATTAAATCTACTATATCATCAATAGTAATCCGTCCTAATAAAGCTTTTCTTTTGTTAGTTACTGGAATAGCTTCAAGATCATATTTAGACATAATTTTTGCTACTTCTTCACCTTCTTGATCAGCTGTAACGTAATCAACTTTAGGGATAAAAATATCTTTAACTTTTGATTTTGAATTTGCTGTAACTACATCTTTTAGTGAAAGCCTACCTTTTAGTCTGTTTTTTGAATCTACTACATAAATTGAGTGAACTCTAGTAACATTCTTAGCTTGTTTTCTGATTTCATCAATACACTTAGCAATACTAAGATTTTCACTTACTTTAACTAGCTCTTTTGCCATTAACCCACCAGCTGTATTTTCATTATACTTAAGCAGATCTTTTATGTCATCAGTTAATTCAGAATCTTTAATTTGAGAGAATACTCTCTCTTGCATTTCTTCAGGTAATTCTGAAATTACATCTGTTGCATCATCAGTATCAAGTTCTTCAATTTTTTCAGCAATCTCTTTGGCTGAAAGATTTTCAAGAATTAGTTCTCTTAAATCTTCATCAATTTCAGCAAGAGCATCTGCAATTCTTTGTTTATCAAAAATTTTAACAAGAAAAATAACTTCTTTAATTTCTAGAAGTTCAAATATTTCAGCTAAGTCAGCATAATGAAGCTCATTAAGATCCATGATAAGTTTCTCATTATCATTACTCTTTATAAGTCGTTTAATCTTATTTATTAATTCATCATTGACTTTAAATTGTCTCATCACTAATTTTTTGAGTTAATTTGATAAATTCTTCAACAGAAAGCTGCTCAGGTCTTAATCCAAATATACTATCTTCTAATATATTTTCCTGTATATCAAGTTTTTTTAGAGAGTTTTTTAATTTTTTCCTTCTCTGTTGAAAACTTAATTTTATGACTTTATCTAATAAATTAATATCACATCTAAGATTTATATTTTTTTTTCTTGTCATAGAAATAACTGCAGAATCAACTTTTGGCTTTGGAAAAAATACATTTGGAGAGACATTAAATAAAATTTTTACATCATATAGTAGTTGAGTTTTAACTGAAAGTATTCCATATTTTTTAGTGTTATGTTTACTAACAATTCTTTCTGCAACTTCTTTTTGAAACATTCCAACAAGGCAACTAATTGATTTATAATTATCTATAGCTTTAAATAAAATTTGAGATGAAATGTTATACGGGAAATTTCCAATAATTAAAATTTCACTTAATGACGGATAAGTTGATGTAATATCAAATTTTAAAAAATCTTTATCTATTATTTCAAGATTTTCATTTTTAAATTCATTTTCAAGAAATAATATAGATTCTTTATCAATTTCAATTAATGTTAAAACCTCTTTTAAGTATAATAAATATTTGGTTAACGCACCCTTTCCAGGACCTACTTCAACAACCTTATCATATTTACTGAAATTAACAGAATCAATGATTTTTTTTGATATATTTTCGTCAATTAAAAAATGTTGACCCAGGTATTTTTTTGGATGAACATTTCCTATCATGATTTTAATTTATTATATCGAATCCAGTAAAAGGTACTAAAGCCTTTGGAATTTTGATTCCTTCTTTTGATTGATTATTCTCAATTAATCCAGCCATTACTCTAGGGAGAGCAAGAGAGCTTCCATTTAAGGTATGAAGAAGATAATTTTTGCCATCTTTATTTTTAAACTTAAGATTAAGTCGATTGGATTGATAAGTCTTGAAGTTTGAAACAGAACTAATTTCAAGCCATTTTTTTTGACCTTTAGAGTATAATTCAAAATCATAAGTAATACAAGATGTAAATCCTAAATCTCCTGCGCATAAGTTTAGAATTCTGAAATCTAGTTCTAATTCAGATAATATACTTTTTATATGCTCCTTCATTCCAACTAAAGCATTACTTGAATTATCAGGGTGTTCAAGTCTTACTATCTCAACTTTGTCAAATTGATGAAGTCTATTAAGCCCTCTTACATCGGAACCATAGCTTCCAGCTTCTCTTCTAAAACAAGGAGTATAACCAGTAAGAAGAATTGGAAGTTCTTCAATGGTCACTATACTATTTCTGTAAATATTTGTTAAGGGAACCTCAGCAGTTGGAATTAAATAAAAATCATCATTGATTACATGATACATTTGACCATCTTTATCTGGCAATTGTCCTGTAGCAAAAGCAGATTGAGAATTAACTAAATGTGGAACTTGAAATTCAGTATATCCTGCAGATGTATTTCTGTCAAGAAAAAAATTGATAAGCGCTCTTTGAAGCTTTGCTCCCTTTCCTTTATAGACTGGAAATCCTGATCCGGTAATTTTACTTCCAAGATCAAAATCTATAATATCTAGATCTTTAGCTAAATCCCAATGATTTTTTAAGTTATCGTTAATATCTTTAATCTCACCACTGGAGAAAACTTCTAAATTATCATTAAAAGAAAGACCATCAGGAACATTATCATCTGGAAGATTAGGTATTGTTGAAATTAGATTTAAAATATCAGATTTTGTTTTATCAAGTTTATCTGATAAATATTTGGATTTGCTTTTTAAATCTGCAGACTTATTTTTAAGATTTTCTACATCATCACTTTTGTTTCCTGATTTAAAAATTTCAGCAATTTCTTTAGAAATATTATTTGACTCAAATAATATTTGATCTAGCTCTTGTTGTGTTTTTTTTCGAAAATTATTAAGTTCTATAACTTCATCTATAACAGCAAGATTCTTAAATCCTCTTTTTTTGAGACCTTTTAAAGTTTTCTCTTTGTCATTAGAAATTTGATCGATTAAAAGCATAGATTAATTTAAAATCAAAGATAAAACTTATTTGTTTATTAATTTTAAACAATAATTCTCATCTTTTACTAATTGATCTTTTAGAGCTTGTATTGAAGAAAACTTTATTTCATCTCTAATTTTTGAAATCATTTTAATAGAGATTACTTGATTATAGATGTCTTTGTTAAAATTAAATAAATGAACTTCAATTGACTTTACATTTGTTCCAATAGTTGGTCTATAGCCAATATTCATCATACCGTTAAACAGCTTATCTTTAATTTTTGTTTCAACTAAATACACTCCATCTTTAGGTATAATTTTATAGGTTTCTTCAATAAAGATATTAGCAGTAGGGTAGTTTATTTTTTTTCCTAACCCATCACCTTTAACTACTTTTCCTGTCATCATAAAGTATCTTCCAAGATACTTCTTTGTAGTTTTTATATCACCTTGATTAATTGAATTTCTAATTTTTGTTGAGCTTATTGTAATTTTTTCAATTTCTTGTGCTTTAATTTCTTCAACAGTAAAATCATAATCATTAGCATAGTTTTTTAGATCTGTAACTGAAGCTTCTCTCCCTTTTCCAAATCTATGATCATACCCAATAATTATATGTTTAATTTTAAGTTTTTCAACTAAAAAATCTTTTATAAATTGATTAGCTGACAATAGAGAGAAATTTTTATCAAAAGGGTGAATTATAAGCGAATCAATTCCTATTTCATTTAAGTGAATAATCTTTTCATCTAAAGTATCAATCATCTTTACTTCATTATACTTATTTAAAATTATTCTTGGGTGGGGAAAAAAAGTTAATACAACAGAATTTAGATTTTTATTCTTGGATGAATTAATTAGTCTGCTTAATATTTTCTGGTGGCCAAGATGAATTCCATCAAATGTACCAATTGTAACAACTGACCTTTTATCTTCAGTGTAGTCTTCAATACTTCTATAAATTTTCATTAATAAAATTCTTCTTATTATAAAAATTCATTGTTCTTTCAATTCCATTTTGAATAAAAGAAAATATTATATCAGTTGATACTTTAACAAGATTTTTAATATTCTCTTGTTCTGAATCAGTCCATTTGTCAAGTACATAATCTGACATAGATGTATTAGCATTATTGGATATGCCTATTCTAATTCTTGGATAATTTGAAGTTCTTAAAAACTCTTGAATATCTTTTAATCCATTATGACCCCCTGCAGTTCCACTTGATTTAATTTTGATATTTCCAAAATAAAGATTTAAATCATCACAGATAACAAGAATATTATCATTACTAACCTTCTCTTTATTTTTCCAATATAAAAGTGATTTACCAGAATTATTAACGTAATTATTAGGTTTTATCAAGATGATTTTCTTACCCTTAAATTTAGTTTCCGCCCTTAATGCTAATTTGACTGACTCAAAATTTACATTTAAGATTTTTGAAAGTTTATCAAGAACATCAAATCCAATATTGTGTCGAGTATTATCATAGTCTTCACCAATATTTCCAATACCTATAATAAGATATTTATTCATATCAGACTTTGAGGTTAACAGTGATACGACTTTTTCAAAAAAGTACATTTTATAACAATCTTAATTAAAGTTAAGATTAATTATATAATATTATTCTTTTGAATCATCTTTAGGAGTTTCTGCTGCTGCTCCTTCTGCTGCTGCTCCTTCTGCTCCTTCTTCTCCTTCTGCTCCTTCTGCTCCTTCTTCAGTTTCCTCATCTTCAGGAAGTGCAGTTGAAGCTCTAGATGTTCTTACTTGACATACAACTGTGTTTTGTGGGTGAAGCAAATCAAAGTCTTCACTCTCAAGTTGAGAGGTATAAAATTTATCACCTAACTCAAGTGAAGAAATATCTACGTTAAGAGAATCTGGAAGATTACCAGGAAGTGCTCTAACTCTAAGTTTTCTTTTATTTCTAGATAATACACCACCGCTATTTAATACACCTGGTGCTGATCCATTAAGTTCAACAGGAATATCCATTGTAACAGGCTTATCATCGTGAAGCTCGTAAAAATCTGCATGCAAAATTTTATCTGAAACAGGATGAAATTGAATATCTTGAAGAATTGCATTTTTCTTACTGTCTCCAAAATCAAGAACAACTGTGAGAGCTGCAGCTGTATATACTAAATCTTTGAAACCTATTTCAGTAGCAGTAAAATGAAGAATTTGATCTCCCCCATATAATACACATGGAACAAGACCATCTTTCCTTACTGATTTTGTACTTGTTTTTCCAGTAGCTTCTCTTACTAAGCTTTTAATTTTTATTGATTTCATCTTTTTTTAGTTTATAAATAGTTTGTCAATTGACTTATTGTGATGAACATTGTACATTGCTTCTGCAAATATTTTAGAGCATGTCAAATGTTCAACTTTTTTTGATTCTTTTTTTATCTCAATTGAATCACTTGTGATTAATTTTTTAAGTTTTGATTTTTCAATCTTTTCATAAGCATCACCGGAAAGCAATGCATGTGTACAAACGGCAATCACTGATTTTGCACCTTTTTCAATCATTAAATCTGCAGCTCTAGTTAAAGTTCCTGCAGTATCAACCATATCATCAATCAAAACAACATTTTTTCCTGTAACATCACCAATTAATTCCATATGAGTAATTTTATTACCTTTTGATCTTTGTTTATAACAAATAACAACATCAGCATCCAAAAATTTAGAATAGGCATATGCTCTTTTAGAGCCACCCATATCAGGAGATGCAATTGTTAAATTATCAATGTTTAATGATTTTAAATAAGGAACAAAAATTGACGAAGCATAAAGGTGGTCAACTGGTTTCTCAAAAAACCCTTGAATTTGATCAGCATGTAAATCCATTGTTATAATCCTGGTTGCACCAGCAGACTCAAGAAGCTTGGCTACTAATTTAGCTCCAATTGGAACCCTTGGCTTGTCTTTTCTGTCTTGTCTAGCCCATCCAAAGTATGGAATAACAGCAGTAATATGTCTTGCAGAAGCTCTTTTTGCAGCATCTAGCATTAAAAGCATCTCCATTAAATTGTCTGATGAAGGATTTGTTGAACCAATTAAAAAAACTCTAGAACCTCTAACAGACTCTTCAAAGGAGGGTTGAAACTCCCCATCGCTGTACCTTTGAAAATATACACTACCTAGATCTTGTCCAAAGTGTTTTGCAATTTGTTTAGACAAAGTCGTGCTTTGTGTACATGAAAATAATTTAACTGGCGTATTCACAATCAATTAATTGGAGTGCAAATTTATAAATAATTATTGTTCAGTATAATTTTATTATAAATTATTTAATATAATGGAATTTATTAATTTTGAGCCCTTTAGCTTCGGTGGCGAAATTGGTAGACGCGCTGGATTCAAAATCCAGTTCCTTTTGGAGTGTGGGTTCGATTCCCACCCGAAGTACTATAAAAAATCATATTTAACTGTTTAACAGTGTTTTAAGTTTTTTTTATTACACATTTGGCAACATATTGGCAACAAAACCCAAAAAAATCCACTTGCTAACTATAAAACATACCCCCGGGGTCATTTTAAAAATCAGTTTTTTTTGGGGGTCTGTCCTTGATATACAATATATAACCTAGATAATCAGTATTCATTAACTACAATAACCTCCTTTGATTACTTTTTGTAAATTAGAATATGGAAATAGAAGAATTAAAATCTCTATATGATAAACTTCTAAATGATTCTTTGATATTAATAACTGGATTACAGAACATTAAAGTGGATCCTTTATAAGACAGAAAACATTAAAAGTAACACTACTTAAAAAGATTGTTTTTTAAGAGTATTAAATCCACTTCGTTTTCTTCCCAGGTTTTTTGAAACTCATCGGGCACAGGGCTAAATGTATAAGTAAATGAGCTTATAAGTATGTCAATATCTCCATCTTTATCAATGTCTCCTTTGTCTAGAAGAAACCATCTTCCAAAATTCACGTCTTCAATAATGTTTTCTTTAAACTTAAAATCCCCTAGGTTTTCTAAATAAATAAAAGCCATTTCAGGATGATTTTCATAATCTGGAAATGTAGACACCAACGCAATATCAATGTCATTATCTTGATCAAAATCTTCAGCTACTAATCGTGTTGCTCCATTAAGTTGGTAAAAAAATGCTTCCTGAAAATTTCCATATCCATCGTTAAGTGAAATTCTCATACCGTGATATGGCTTTTGAGTGTATGTCAAATCTGCATTGTCACCATGAGCAGTAATCAAGTCTAAATCTCCATCACCATCAAAATCCATCATTTCAAACCAACTTGAACCATAATTAGGTTGGTAGCGCATTAAATATTCTGGTTTAAAGTCACCGTTTTTTTGTTGAATAAAACTAACAATTGCTTCATCTCCTTGAGCTACTAAGCTTACTAAATCCATCATGCCGTCGTTATTAACATCA
>JADHRQ010000009.1 GCA_016777325.1 Flavobacteriales bacterium
TGGTTTGGAAGTAACCCATCAATAGCTCATCCAGAAATTAAAACAAAATCTAGTTTTAATAGAAATATACCCAGAAGACTTCATGGGATTTACTCTTCAACAGAAAAGCTTGTAAATGAAGGGGTAACTCAAAAATATTTTGTTAAAATAATTTATAATTTATTAAATAGTTTACAGAATCAAATAAAAGAAAATCTATCTTCCTCAATTCTAAGTGAATATAATCTTATTGATAGATATAAGGCTATTATCAATATCCACCTACCTGAGTCTCAAGAGTTGCTTTCGCAGTCAAGTAAAAGATTAAAATTTGAAGAATTATTTTTTAATCAACTTGGTTTCCAATTAACTAAAAATGAAAGAATTCAAAAATTAAATGGTTTTAAATTTGAAAAGGTTGGAGATAATTTAAATCAATTTTACAAAAACAACCTTCCTTTTGAGCTCACAGGAGATCAAAAAAAGGTTATTAAAGAAATAAGAAATGATTTTAGAGATGGTAAACAAATGAATAGACTTCTTCAAGGAGATGTAGGATCTGGAAAAACTATAGTTTCAATAATGATTATGTTAATTGCAATAGATAATAATTTTCAAGCTTGTATTCTTGCTCCAACTGAAATACTTGCAAACCAACACTTTAAATCAATTAAAGAGCTCTTAGCAGGTTTAGATATCAAAATTGATATATTAACTGGTTCAGTTAAAACAAAAGATAGAAAAGTAATTCATGAAGATTTATTATCTGGCAAAACAAACATCTTAGTTGGAACACATGCAATACTAGAAGATATAGTTAAATTCAAAAGTCTTGGCTTAAGTATTGTTGATGAACAACATAGATTTGGAGTAGCTCAGAGAGCTAAACTATGGGAAAAAAATTCCCCTCCCCCACATGTTCTTGTAATGACTGCAACTCCAATACCAAGAACATTAGCTATGAGTCTTTACGGAGATCTAGATATATCTTCAATAAAAGAATTACCTCCAGGGAGAATTACTACAAAAACTGTTCATAAATATGATAAAAACAGATTAAGTGTTTTTAAATTTTTAAGGGAACAGATTGAAAAAGGAAGGCAAATATATTTAGTTTACCCATTAATCAATGAATCAGAAAAACTAGATTATAAAGATCTAATGGATGGGTATGAAAGTATTGTAAGAGAATTTCCAAGGCCAGATTTTCAGGTAAGCATAGTTCATGGAAAAATGAGCTCAAAAGATAAAGATTATGAGATGGGAAGATTCATAAATAAAGAAACTCAAATTTTGGTATCTACAACTGTAATAGAGGTTGGTGTAAATGTTCCTAATGCATCAGTTATGGTTATTGAAAGTGCTGAAAGATTTGGGCTATCTCAATTACACCAGTTAAGAGGAAGAGTCGGAAGAGGAAATGAAGAGAGCTACTGTATTTTAATGACAAAAGATAATCTATCTGAAGATTCTAAAACAAGAGTAGATACAATGGTTAAAGTTAGTGATGGTTTTAAATTAGCTGAAGTAGATTTAAAATTAAGAGGGCCAGGTGATATGATGGGGACTAAGCAAAGTGGAGCACTTAAGTTTAAGCTAGCTGATATTATTTATGATTCAGAAATATTAAATAATGCGCGTAAGTGTGCCTATAAATTATTAGAATCTGATCCAAGACTCACAAAAAAAGAAAATTATCCTATTAGATTTGAAATTTCATCTTCTTCAAATTCAAAAAATTTATGGAGATATATTAGCTGATTAAGTATATTTGTTAATTAAAGAAATCTTGTGAAAATATCTATTAATTGGCTTAAAGAATATGTGGAGACCAATTCTCAACCTGAAGAAATATCTGAGATATTAACTAATCTTGGACTTGAAGTTGAAAAACTTTCACTTTTTGAGTCTGTGAAGGGTGGTCTTAATGGAGTTGTTGCTGGTAAAGTTTTGGAATGTGGAAAACATCCTGATGCAGATAGATTAAAAGTTACATCTATTGATTTAGGTAATAATGAAATTTCTGAAATTGTTTGTGGTGCTCCTAATATTGAAAAAGGACAAATTGTTCCTGTTGCAAAGGTAGGTACTAAAATATATACATCTGACGGTACTGAAATTAAAATTAAAAAATCAAAAATAAGAGGTGTAGTTAGTAATGGAATGGTATGTGCTGAAGATGAAATTGGTTTAGGTCAATCTCATGATGGAATTATGATCCTTGATAGTAATATAAAACCAGGAACTCCTATTAGCGAAGTTTTTAATCTTGAAAATGATAATATTCTAGAAATTGGTCTAACTCCTAATAGATCTGATGCGATGTCACATTATGGAGTAGCTAGGGATTTAAAAGCATTTTATGATTTTAAATCAATAAAAAGCAAACTTATTTTACCTAGCGTTAATAATTTTGAATCCGTAAAACTAGAAGATAACTTTAAAATCACAATTGAAGACACTGAAAAATGTCCTTTCTATTCAGGATTGATAATTAAGAATATTAAAGTTGGTTCGTCTTCAAAAGAGTTACAAAATAAATTAAAATCTATTGGCTTAAAACCAATTAATAATATTGTAGATATCACAAATTTTATAATGCATGAAATTGGACAACCACTCCATGCCTTTGATTTAGATAAACTTGAAAGCATAAATGTAAAATCCCTAAAATCAGATGCTAAATTCAAAACTTTAGATGAAAGTATAATTGAATTAGATAATGAAGATTTGATGATTTGCTCATCTAACAAACCACTTTGTCTGGCAGGAATATATGGTGGTTATGAATCAGGGGTCTCAGATTCAACAACTAACTTGTTTCTAGAATCTGCAATTTTTGATCCTGTAACTATTAGAAAATCCTCTAAAAGACATCAGCTTTTTACTGACGCTTCTTATAGGTATGAAAGAGGAATAGATCCTGAAAAAGTAATATATGCTTTAAAAAGAGCAGCAATTTTAATAAAAGAAGATAATCCTAACTCTTCAGTCTCAGATATTTTAGTTGAGGATAATCTAAAACTTAAAACTAAGGACATATATTTAAGATATAATAAAATAGACAGTGTTACTGGGCAAAATATAGACAAAGACGTAATAACTCAGATTCTTAGCTCTTTAGACTTTGAAATTAAAAATCATAATGAAGAAGGACTTAATATAGTTGCACCTAAGTATAGAAACGATGTATATAGAGAAATTGATGTAATTGAAGAAATCCTTCGTGTTTATGGATTCAACAATATACCTGTTAATTCAAAAATATCCATGATTATTCCAGAGATTGGTAAAAACAAGATCAACAAGATTGAATCTCTTATAAGTAGTAACCTTATTGGAATTGGTTTTAACGAGATTATAAATAATTCTATTTGCTCTCCTGAGACTAACGAGAAGTTTAAAAAACAGGTAGTAAAATTACTTAATCCTCAGGGAATTGAACTTTCTAATTTAAGAGTATCATTAATCCCTAACGCTCTAGAGACTATTAAACATAATTATAATAGACAAAATAAAAATCTTAAGTTATTTGAAATTGGAAATACTTACTCACTAGATAATGAAACGTACATTGAAAATAAAAGATTAAATATTGCAATTACAGGTAAAATATTTGATGAAAACTGGATTTCTAAATATTCAAAAAATAGTTTTTATTATCTAAAGGGAGTTACTGAAAATCTCTTAACTCAATTAAATGTCTCAAATGTTAGATACGAGATTACTAATGATAAATTATTTGAATATAAACTAGATATTTATAGTAATAAAAGAAATATTGGTTTTATTGGTGAAATAATTTCTGATTATACTCAAGAATTTTCACTGGAACAGAAAATTCACATACTTAACCTTGATCTTAATAAAATAAAGTTAAAACCTTTAAATATCAAGTATCAAGAACTATCCAAATTCCCTTCTTCAAGAAGGGATTTATCAATGATACTTAATGATGATATAAGCTTTGAGTCTATTAAAGACTTAGCCTTTAAACTCGAAAACAAAATATTATTAGATGTTAATCTTTTTGATGAGTATAAAGGAAAAAATATAGAAGACAATAAAAAATCTTTTGCTGTTAGTTTTACATTTAATGATTCGAAAAAGACCTTAACTGATAAGGTGATCGATAAAATAATGGAGAAATTGACAGAAAAATATAAAACAGAACTTGGGGCTGTGATCAGAGATAAATAGACTACTTGTAAAGCTTTTCCCTTAAGGATAAAACTTTTTCATCTGTAATATATTCATTAAAAGGCAAATAACTATCAATGATACCATTAGGTGTAATTTCAATGATTCTATTTGCAACTGATTGAGCAAAAGCTCTATCATTTGTACTTAAAAGTACAGTCCCTTTAAAATTTATTAGTGAATTATTAAAGGCTGTTATAGATTCTAGATCAAGATGATTGGTAGGTTCATCAATAAGTAATACATTAGGTTTACCCATCATAATTTTTGACAGCATACATCTAACCTTTTCTCCACCAGATAAAACAGTACAGGATTTAAGCGCTTCATCACCTCCAAAAAGCATTCTACCAAGAAAACTTCTTATAAATAATTCTTCTCTTTCTTCATCATTATTTGACCACTGCCTTAACCAATCAACTAATGAAATATTTTTATCAAAGTGAGAGTGGTTATCCATTGGTAAATAACCAGATGAGGTAGTAACTCCCCAATTATATGAACCAGATGACTGATTTAGACTTCCAGATATACAATCATAAAATAAGTTAATTGACCTAGAGTTCTTTGAAACAATCAGAACCTTTTCTCCTTTATTTAAGTTGAAACTTATGTCTTTGAAATATATTTCTCCATCTTTTTCATAGGATAAAGACTTAAGCTCTAAAATTTGGTCACCTGCTTCTCTTTCTTGGTCAAATATAATTGCAGGATATCGTCTACTTGAAGGTTTTATTTCTTCAATATTTAATTTTTGAATCATCTTTTTTCTTGCAGTAGCTTGTTTTGATTTAGCAACATTAGCTGAAAATCTGGAAATAAATTCTTGTAATTCTTTTTTCTTATCCTCTGATTTTTTATTCTGCTGTAACTTTTGTCTAGCAGCAAGTTCACTAGATTGTTGCCAGAAAGAATAATTACCTGAAAAGTGATTTATTTTACTAAAATCAATATCAGAAGTATGAGTACATACAGAATCTAAAAAAAATCTATCATGAGAAACTACAATTACAGTATTTTCAAAATCATTAATAAAATTTGTAAGCCATTCAACTGTACTATAGTCTAGATCATTAGTAGGTTCATCCATAATTAAGACATCAGGATTTCCAAAAAGACATTGAGCTAAAAGAACTTTAACTTTAATTTTTTGATCAATATCACTCATTTTATTTTGATGGATATCTTCGCTAATTCCAAGACTAGATAATAAATATGCAGCATCAGCATCTGCATTCCAACCGTTCATTTCTTCAAAAGAAGCCTGAAGCTCTCCAACTCTATCTGCATCTTTATCAGAAAAGTCTTCTTTTGCATAAATTGAGTCAATCTCACTCTTTAAATCAAATAGTTTTTGATTTCCAAGTATTATAGTCTCGATTACAGTATTATCATCATAACTATTATGATTTTGTTCAAGAACTGAAATTCTCTTTCCTGGTTCAAGGAAAACAGATCCAGTATTTGGTTCTAAGTCTTTAGATAAAATTTTAAGAAATGTTGATTTTCCCGCCCCATTAGCACCTATAATCCCATAACAATTTCCAGGAGAAAAAGTTATATTTACCTCATCAAAGAGAATTCTCTTACCAAATTGCAACGATAAATTAGAAACAGATAACATAAATATGCGCAAAAATAACAAGTTGAAATTTCTAAAACTAATTATAGTTGGGATAATTTTATTTTTTTCAAACTCGTGCAATAATGATACTTCTAGAGATGATTTCTTCTTAGGTGGTGAGATAATTAATCCTTCTTCTAACTATGTTAATTTCTATTATAATAATATTAAAATTGATTCCATTGAACTTGACTCTAAAAATAAATTCTTTAAAAAACTTGAAAATATTCAACCTGGAATTTACAGAATTGAACATATTCCAGAGAATCAATATATAATCATTGAAAAAGGAGATAGTTTATGGATAAGAGTTAATGTAGAAGACTTCAAAGAATCATTAACCTTTAGCGGGAAAGGATCATCAAAAAACAACTTTTTGGTTGATATATCTAATTTAAATGATTACGAGAATGATTTTCTTTCAAGTATCTATAGCAAAGAAAGTAAAATCTATAAAAAAGCTATTGATTCTCTTATTGAAGAAAAAAATAATATATGGAATCAATTTAATAAAAGTGTAAATCAAAAACGTCTCTCTAAGAATATTACAAAAGCTTCCATAAAGTATAATTATTATAATAAACTAGAAAGATATGCTCTTCTTAGAGGTAAAGATTGGACTAATGATGAGAGGGAAGAATATTTTAGCTATAGAGATGATGTTAACTTAAATAATTCAGAGCTTTCTCTTTTTGAGCCATACATAACGTATTTAATGAATTATTTTAATGAAAAAACATTAGATAGTGGACAAGTATATTTTTTTGAAAAAAATAATACCGATTTTAACATAAAAAAATTATTGATAATTGACTCTAAAATAAATGAACCTTATTTGAAAAATAATCTAGCCAGAGCAACAGCGATTGAGGAAATTCTAAATTTTAAAAATAATGATTATCATAAAGAATTTATTGACTACTACACATATGTTAACACTTCTGAGATATATTTAAAGGAAATCTTACAATTGTATACTGATATAGAAAAAATGAAAAAGGGAAATACACTGCCAGAGATAGAAATTCTTGATTTTAATGGAAAGAAAATTTCGAGTAAAACCGAGTTTATAGGAAGTAAAACATTTATCTATTTTTGGTCACAAACTCAGATGAATCATTACAGGAGAACAATAAGAAGAATTGAGGAACTAAAAGAAGAGTTTCCAAAATATAGATTTGTTGGTATTTGTATTCAGCCCTACACTGACATGGTTAGTCAAGCACAAAATATATTAAACCTAGATTTATCTAATCAATTTTCTTTTAATGATTTTGAGAGCTCAAGTAAAGATTGGGTACTAACTTTCCTAAATAAAACCATTATAGTAGATGAAAAAGTTAAAATAATAGATGGTTTTAGCAACCTATTTACTAATGATATTGAGGAGATTTTAAGCTCTAATTAATTTCCTTTTTTATAATCACTTAGAAATTTTTCAAGACCTGAATCAGTTAATGGATGTTTTAATAATCCTTTGATTGATGATAAAGGACTCGTTATAACATCAGCACCAATCTTAGCACAATCAATTATATGCATTGTATGTCTAATTGACGCAGCCAAAATTTCAGTATTATATGCGTAATTATCATAAATATCTCTTATATCAGATATTAAGTCCAAGCCATCAGTTGAAATATCATCCAATCTGCCTATAAAAGGAGAAACATATGTAGCACCGGCCTTTGCAGCTAATAGTGCTTGACCTGATGAAAAAACTAAAGTACAATTAGTTTTAAATCCTTTATCACTAAAATATCGAATTGCTTTCACACCATCTTCAATCATTGGAACTTTTATAACAATTTGGTCATGAAGTGATGCAAGTGCTTCACCTTCTCTTATAATTCCATCATAATCAACAGAAATTACTTCAGCAGAAACATCACCATCAACAATTTCACAAATCTTCAGGTAATGATCAATTATATTTTTTTCTCCAGTTATCCCCTCTTTAGCCATAAGAGATGGGTTAGTTGTTACTCCATCTAGAATACCAAGGTCTTGAGCCTCTTTAATTTGATCTAAATTTGCAGTGTCTATAAAAAATTTCATATTTTATTATTTATAAAGTTTCATTATTATTTTTTGAAATAACTTATCAGGAAATAAATTTTTCAAAGTTATTTTTTTCTCAAGAAATCCGCCCACAAGGTAATTAATTTTAGGATTCTTTTGATTGATAATTTTTAATACTAATTCTGCTACTTCCTCAGGATCTCTTCCATGTTCCATTTTAGTATTTACACTCTTTATAACCCTACTATATTCTTTATAATATGGTGAATTTGGATTATTATTTGAATCAACCCTGTTGCTCAAAATCTCTGTATTATAATCACCAGGAGCAACATTAACAACGTTAATATTAAAATTCTTAAGCTCAATATTTAAGCTTTCAGCTATAATTTTGAATGATGCCTTCGAAGCACAATAAGCTCCCCAAAATGGTAAGCCAAGATAACCAGCTATAGAAGTTACGTTTATAATTAACCCGGATTTATTTGACCTCATATGAGGTAATATATTTTGAATCATATTTAAATGACTGAAGAAATTTGTATCAAAAACGTTTTTTATATCAGACATTTTAGCTGATTCTAATGGACCAGTAATATTGATTCCAGCATTATTAATTAGTATATCTATTTTTCCATGAGTTTCAACAATCTTAGAAATTAGGTTTTTAGACATTTCATAATTGTTAATATCGAGTTTCATTGTCTTGAAATCTGATTTAACAGAGTCTGCATTTCTTGAAGTACCAATAACAATATGACCTGTGGAGTGAAGTTTTTCAGCAATTGATTTACCAAATCCAGAAGATGTTCCTGTAATTAAAATTACCATACTCATTATTTATTAAATATATTAGTAATAAATTTAATTCATGAAACATACTATTGTTTTTTTAAGTTTTTTATCAGTATTAAACTGTAATTCTGATGATACCAGTGGATTTAAAATCCAGATTAACTCAACTAGTAATTCAATCTCATTGGAGAGTGAAATTAGCATAGATGTTAAATCAACAAATAGTAAGGTAATTGATTCTATAAATTACTTCTTAAATGATACTAAGATTAGTAATAAAATTTTACTCAGTAATAATAAAGCAGGAGAGAACATAGCTAAGGTTGATATTTATTCAAAAGGAAAGAAATATTCGATAAATAAAAGATTTGATATTTACTCAAATACAAAGCCAGAGTTAATGACATACAAAATTATTAAAGAGTTCAATCATGACAAACAAGCCTATACTCAAGGACTTGAATTTTACAATAATTTTTTATTTGAAAGTACTGGGTTAAATGGAAAGTCATCAATCAGAAAGACAAATTTAAGCAATGGTGAAGTTCTAGATATATCAAATCTTGATTATGAATATTTTGGAGAAGGTCTAACCGTTTTAAATGATAAGATATATCAATTGACCTGGAAAAATAGAATTGGATTCATTTATGATTTAAACTTAAATAAAACTGGAACCTTTAATTATGGTAATAGTAAAGAAGGTTGGGGACTCTGCAATGATGGAAAGTTCATTTATAAATCTGATGGAACAAGTAAAATATGGAAATTAAATCCAGAAACATTAGAAGAGATTGATTTTATTGATGTTATGACTGATAAATCAAGAATTAAAAATATTAATGAGTTAGAGTTTATTGATGGTAGAATCTACGCAAACACATATCAATTTAATCGTGATGTTGTAATAGTTATAAATCCATTAAATGGAATAGTTGAAAAAGTAATTGATTTCACTGGAATAAGAGATGAAGTTCTGCAAACACCTGATATAGATGTGATGAATGGAATAGCATATAATAATGGAAAGTTATTTGTTACTGGTAAAAATTGGGATAAAATTTTTGAAGTAGAAGTCTATTCTAAGAAATAGAAAATAAAGGTCTATCTATCATGTATTTTTCTACTTTATCACCAATTTCATTTAACATACTTTCATTGTCATGATATTTAATAGATGAATCTATTGATTCAGCAACAAAATCCATATCGTCTTCAACTAAACCTCTAGTTGTAATAGCTGGTGTTCCGATTCTAATTCCACTTGTGACAAAAGGAGATTGATCATCAAAGGGAATCATATTTTTATTAACAGTGATATTAGATAATCCTAAAACTCTTTCAGCATCTTTACCAGTTATATTTTTATTTCTTAAGTCAATCAATAATAAATGATTGTCAGTACCACCTGAAACAATGTTATAACCAAGATTAGAAAGGGTGTTAGATAATCTTTTTGCGTTAACTATTACTTGATTGATATATTTCTCAAAAAGTGGATCTAAAGCTTCTCCAAAAGCAATTGCTTTGGCTGCAATAACATGTTCTAAAGGGCCACCCTGATTACCAGGAAAAATTGCTGAGTCAAGAAGAGAAGACATCTTTTTTAAATTTCCATTTTTAAGTTTTAATCCAAAAGGATTGTCAAAATCTTTACCCATCATCATTATACCTCCTCTTGGACCTCTTAATGTCTTATGAGTAGTTGATGTTATGACATGACAATATAGAACTGGATCACTTAAAAAACCTTTAGCTATAAGGCCTGAAGGATGAGCAATATCAGCATGAAGGAAAGCTCCAACTTCATCAGCAATTTCTCTAAATTTTTTAAAATCAATATCTCTAGAATATGCAGAAGCCCCAACAATTATTAGTTTTGGTTTAACTTCTTTAGCTCTAATTAAAATATCTTTATAATCAAATATTCCTTCTTGAGTAACACCATAAAAACTAGAATTATAAATTTTACCAGAAAAATTTACCTTAGATCCATGTGTTAAATGACCCCCATGAGATAGATCTAAACCTAAAATTTTGTCACCTGGCTTTAAAAAGGCATCAAATACTGCAGTGTTAGCCTGAGATCCAGAATGAGGTTGAACATTAGCATATTCAACATTAAATAACTTTTTAAGCCTATCAATGGCAATGTTTTCTATTTTATCTACAACCTCACATCCTCCATAATATCTTTTACCTGGATAGCCCTCTGCATATTTATTTGTCAATATTGAGCCAGTAGCCTTCATGACATTTTCACTAGTAAAGTTTTCTGAAGCAATTAATTCTAGACCACCTAACTGTCTGTCTTTTTCTTCTTTAATTAGTTTAAATATTTGTTCCTGATTATTCATTTTAGAGTGTTAAAGTGCTAAATTAATAAAATAGGTATTCTAGTTTATTTGTTTTGTATTATATAAATCAACTAGTTATAAACAATTTCTATTGATGAGTTTAGAGCTAAATTAAATATATATTCATAAAATATAAATCGGCATTGTTTGGCCAATATTCTTTCTTTATATACTGAATTTTAAAATTTAATTTTTCATAAAACTTATAAGTAAGATTTGAAGTTTCAAGTTCAATTACTTTTAATTGCTTATTTCTTTTTAAAATATCTATACAATGATTAACTAGTTTTTTTCCTAATCCAATACTGTGATGATTGGGATCAACAAAAACCCAGCATATTCTTGCAGTTTTTTTATTTTCATAAGCATAGCCTGCTGCTCCTAATATTTTACCTTCAGATTCGATAATAAAATAGGTTTCAATATTATTTGAATTAAAATATTTTTTAAAATCAACCAATTCTTTTTTATGAAAATATTTGGGAATATTTAGAGTAAATATTTTAATTAAAAAGTCTAAATCTTTAAGGTCAGCGTGTCTTATTATTAGCATTCATTAAAAATAAGTTATTCATTTTCAAATTTGTAATTTTGAGGAATGAATAGTTTAGTTAATATTAATAATAAGAAAGTAAAGTATGATTATTCCTTATTAGATAATTATACTTGTGGAATAGTTTTAACTGGAAACGAAATTAAATCTATCAGGAATTCCAATGCTTCTCTAAATAATTCATATTGTCAATTTGAGGGTGATGAACTTTATATTGTTAATATGCATGTTGATCAATATAAGAATTCAAGCGAGCTAAATTATGAGCCTAAAAGAAAACGAAAATTACTTCTGAACAAACTAGAACTAAGAAAAATTCAAAAACAAGTTATTGATGTTGGTATTACAGTTGTAGCTACCTCACTATTTATAAGCAAGAAAGGTATAGCTAAATTAAATATCTCAGTTGCAAAAGGTAAAAGAGAATTTGATAAGAGAAATGTTATTAAGGATAGAGAGAGTAAAATTAGTTTGAAAAGAATCAAGAAAAATTTTAATAGCTAATCCTTGTTTTTAAGCATCGGAACAAACTTAAAATTACCAAAAGTCTCTTTTTTAAACTCAGTTTTACCAAATCTTGTAATCTTAGTCATAATTTGAGATTCTTTACCTACAGGTATTATCATCTTACCTCCTATTTTAAGTTGCGATAGAAGTTTTTTTGGAATCACAGGGCATCCTGCAGTTACAATTATCCCATCAAAAGGTGAGTTATCACTTAATCCATTATAACCATCACCATAGACAAACTTTTTTGGCCTAATATTTAACTTGCTAAAAAGTTTAGATGTTATTCTAAATAAATTGTGATTTCTTTCAATTGTAAATATATTAAGCTTTAAATAATATAAAACTGCAGTCTGATATCCAGATCCTGTTCCTACTTCAAGAATTTTCTCACCA
The DNA here is from genome assembly GCA_016777325.1 of Flavobacteriales bacterium. Lineage (GTDB taxonomy): Bacteria > Bacteroidota > Bacteroidia > Flavobacteriales > Flavobacteriaceae > Marisimplicoccus. Next base: position 12,434 of record JADHRQ010000009.1, read on the forward strand.
AGCTTAGGCTCTAATAATTGAGTTTGAAAAGCAACTGTAAAAGGTTGTGAAATAGTTTGATTATTTTCTATCGGTAAAGCTTTATCTAAATAAGCCTGTTCTGCAAGACCTGGATCTATAAATAAATGTCTTGGGACATTCTTGATAGAATCTATAATCAAAGGATTAAGTATACCTTTTTTCTGGAGCTCTTCAGCGAGAATTTTTCTTCGACCTTGAAACTTAAAGTTATCTTCCACTAACACTAATATTAAATTATTACTCGATAATTCCAAAAGAAGATTGTATTTTTATCAAATGATAAAGGTTGGTGTAATTGGTGCTGGTCATCTAGGTAAGATACATCTTAACATTCTAAGTAACTCAGATTTTGATCTTATTGGCTTTCATGATACTGATGTAGTAAATTCTGAGAAATTAGCTTCAGAAAAAGGTTATGTTTTTTTTAAAGAAATAGACTCACTAATAAACTTAATAGATGCAGCTGTAATTGTTTCTCCTACTACAACTCATTTTGAAATTGCAAAAAAATGTATTAATAATGGTAATCATATTTTTGTTGAGAAACCATTAACTACAAATTCTAAAGAAGCGAGGATTATCAACAAACTAGCAAATGAAAAAAATATAATTGGGCAAGTTGGATTTGTTGAAAGGTATAATCAAGCTTTCATTTCTTGTAGAGAGTTTATTGATCAGCCTAAATTCATTGAGTCTCACAGATTATCAGACTTTAACCCAAGAGGTACTGATGTTTCAGTTATTATGGACTTAATGATTCATGATATAGATATTATTTTAAATATTAATCAATCAAAAGTTAAAAAAATAGATGCTTCAGGTGTCTCAATAATTAGCTCAACTCCAGATATTGCAAATGCAAGAATAGAATTTGAAAATGGATGTATAGCTAATCTAACCTCAAGTAGAATATCACTTAAAAAAATGAGAAAGACTAGAATTTTTCAAGAAAATGCATATATATCTATAAATTTTTTAGAAAAAGACTTTCAAGTAGTTAAAATAAGAGATAAAGACACTAACGATAATGAAAATTCATTAATTATAAAAAATAATCTAGGGCAAGAAAAAGTTATATTCTTTGAGAATCCTGATATAAATGAGATTAACTCAATAGAAGCAGAATTAAATGATTTCTTTCATTCAATTAAAAATAAATCAGAATCTAAAGTAAGTTTAAATGATGGTCTTATGGCTCTAGAAGTTGCAGAAGAGATAATGAGTCAATTATGAGTGTAAAAAATCAAATTTCAATAATTAATGATGAAATAAAAGATAAAGCTGAACTTATAGCTGTATCTAAGACTAGAAGTATTGAAGAAATTATTGAAGCTTATGATCAAGGTCAAAAAAAATTTGGAGAAAACAGAGTTAATGAATTAGCCGAAAAGTATCATAATTTACCAAAGGATATAGAATGGCATATGATTGGTCATCTTCAAAAAAATAAAGTAAAATATATTTCAGAATTTATTTCTTTAATTCATTCATTAGATAGATTGTCTTTAGCAAAAGAGATTGATAAAAATGCGAAAAAGGAGAATAGGTCAATTGATTGTTTAATACAAATTAAGATTTCCAATGATGAAAGTAAATATGGATTGAATCCAAAACTACTTGATTCATTTTATATAGATTTGAAACAATTTGAAAACATAAACATAGTTGGACTAATGGCTATGGCTACATTTACAAAAGATCAAAATTTAATAGATCAAGAGTTTAGAGAAATGGAGAGTTTATTCAAAAAAATGAAAACTATTTATCCAAACTTTAAAATTCTTTCGATTGGAATGAGTGATGATTATTTATTAGCTATTAGTAATGGATCTAACATGATTAGAGTTGGAAGTAAAATTTTTGGAAAAAGAAATTATTAATGTATACTATTGTTGACCTAGAAACTACTGGAGGAAAATTTAATGAAGAATCAATAATTGAAGTTGCAGCTTACAAATTTAATGGCACTGAAATTACAGACCAATTTATTAGCTTAGTTAATCCTGTGAGAGATATACATCCATATGTAGAAAAACTTACTGGTATTACATCTAAAATGGTTAAAACAGCTCCTAAATTCCACGAAATAGCTAAAAGAGTGATTGAGATAACCTCAGACTCAATATTAGTAGCTCATAATGCTCAATTTGATTATAGAATTCTTCAATTAGAATTTAAAAGACTTGGGTACGAATTTTCAATGAAATCTTTATGTACTGTAATACTATCTCAAGAATTGCTTACAGAACAAGAATCCTTTAAACTAGGAAAACTTTCAAGAAGTCTAGGGATTCCATTAAAAGATAGACATAGAGCAAGTGGAGATGCACTAGCGACACTAGAATTATTTAAAATTTTAATGGAAAAAGATGTTAAGCAAGAAATAATTAAGAAAAGCATAGTTGAGTTTCCTGGTGAGAGCATGAATTCACTTTTTAAAGACACTATTGAAAATTTAAATAATGAAGTTGGTGTTTTTTATATATACAATAAACATAAAAAGTTGATCTATATTGATTACAGTAAGGATATAAAAAACAAAGTTGTAAAACTATTTACGAGTAAAAAGTTTATTCCAAAATATGTTCAAAATAATTTTAAATCTATAAAAGTTCACAAGACAGGGAATATTAGCATCAGTGTTATCAAGGCGTTAAATGAGATAAGATCTTTAAAACCAAAAATCAATAATAATATAGATCCTAAAATATTTCAAAAAACAGATAAACCCATTATTGTTGCTGAATTAAAAGATTTTATCATCACTTTTAATGGCAAAAAAGAAAGTGATAAAAGTTTTATTTTTTTTAAAAATGAAGAACTTGTTGGATATGGATACTTTAACCTATTTAATAATATAAATAATCAAGAAAAATTGTACTCAAGAGTGGTGAAAGTTGAAAATTCTGCAAAGGTTAATAATTATGTCTACAGAATAATTTCTCAAAAGAAATATAAAAAACTACTAACTTTGAGTGAAATTTATAAATTTTCAGATATTGAATAAGACTCGTCAGAAAATACATGACATAATCTACGAAGCTGAAACACCAGCAGGTAAAGTCTTTGATATAACACTAATAATAGTAATTATCATTAGTGTTATTCTTGTAGCATTAGAGACTGTAGGATGGATAAATAATAAATATTCTAATATTTTTAACATAGCTGAATGGATCATTACCATATTATTCACAATTGAGTATATTTTAAGAGTTATCTCAATTCATCATCCTAAAGATTATATTTTTAGTTTTTACGGAATTATTGATTTTCTTGCAACTATTCCAAAATACATATCATTAATTTTTATTGGAGCACCCGTTGAAGCATTAATGGCAATTAGAGCTCTTAGAATTCTAAGAATATTTCGTGTTCTTCATATTTCAAGATATATTGGTGAATCTACTTTTCTAGTAAGATCATTACTTGTTAGTAGAGCAAAAATTATAATTTTTCTCCTTTTTGTATTAATAATGTGTATTGTTTTTGGAACTCTTATGTATATTATTGAGGGACCTGAGGCTGGCTTTGATAGTATCCCAGAGAGTATTTATTGGTGTATTAGCACAATATCAACTGTTGGTTATGGTGACATAGTTCCTTTGACAGGAATGGGTAAATTTGTAGCTTCTATACTCATGATTCTTGGGTATGGAGTCATAGCTGTCCCAACTGGAATAATCTCTGCAGAGATGGCTCAAAGAAAGAAAAATGTAGATATTAATACTAGAGTATGTGCAGAGTGCATGAATAGTAAACATAAAGATGCTGCAATATATTGTCATGAATGTGGTTCACATCTAGATGAGGAAAAATAAAAACTTAATTTATATTGCTGGTCCTACAGGAATTGGCAAGACTAATCTAAGTATAGAAATTGCCAAAAAACTTAAAACAGAAATAATATCTTGTGATTCTAGACAGTTTTACAAAGAGCTTAAAATAGGAACTTCTCCTCCTTCCCTTTCTCAGCTTGATCAAGTAAAACATCATTTTATTCATAATAAAAGTATTCATGAGGTTTATAATGTAGGTTTATATGAAAAAGAAGCTGTTGAATTAGTAAACAAATTATTTGAAGAGAGAGAAATATTAATATTAGTTGGAGGATCAGGACTATATGCTGACTCTATTATGAATGGTATTGATGATTTCCCTGAAATACCTAATAGTATCAGAGAAAGTCTAATAAATGAATATAATTCTAAGGGATTAGAAGTAATTCAAAATAAGCTTAAAAAGCTAGATATTGAATACTACAACGAAGTTGATTTAAATAATTCGAATCGAATCATCAGAGCATTAGAAATAATTAAGTTTACAGGAAAGAAATTTTCTTTATTTAGAACTAATAAGAAAAAAGATCGGATATTTCAAAGTCACGTAATAGTTATGGAATGTGATAGAGACAAACTTTATCATAGAATTAATCATAGAGTTGATGATATGATTGAAAAAGGACTTGAAAAAGAGGCCTTAGGATTAAAAGATTATAAACACCTAAACACATTGAACACTGTAGGTTATAAAGAATTTTTTAAGTATTTTGAAGGTAAAATTTCTTACACTGATGCAATTGATAAAGTAAAGCAGAATACAAGAAATTATGCTAAAAGACAGATAACTTGGTTAAAAAAATACAATAAATCAATTAAAGTATATTTTAATCAAGATGTCAATAAAATTATTAACGAATTATATAAATCTTTAAAATGAAAAAATTAATTATTATATCAATTTTAAGTTTAATTTTTAGTTTAAACACTTATTCTCAAAGACTTTATGAAGAAGAAGCTTTAGAAGTTGGAATTGAGAGTATTGATAACTTTAGAGAATTTCTATCATTAAAGAATGATGCAAACAATATAGATGACATTGATAAATTAATTAAATGGACCTCTGTTAAATTTAATAAATTAGGTTTTAAACTAAAAAGACTAGAGACTGAATCAATTCCTCTTTTACTTGCTGAATCAAATTTTAATAAAAATTATAAAACTATATTAATTTATATGCATCTAGATGGACAGCCAGTAGATAGAAATAAATGGTTTCAGGATGATCCATACCTACCTGTTTTAAAGAAGCCTAATCCTAAAGGAGAATACGAAATTATTGATTGGAATAATATAAAAAACAAGACACTAGAAGAAATTCAAAATGAGGATTTAAGAATATTTGCAAGATCAGCTTCAGATGCCAAAGGACCTGTAATGATGCTAATCAATGCTCTAGAAATATTAAAGTCTAATAATTTAAAACCTAAGTTCAATATTAAATTAATTATGGATTTTGAAGAAGAAAAAAGTTCTCCTAATCTTCCATCTGCTGTACTTAAATACTCAAATGATCTTGAAAGTGATGGTTTATTGATATTTGACGGTCCACAACATTCAAGTGGTCTACCTACATTAAATTTCGGGAATAGAGGAATATCGAAAATTACTCTAACTACATACGGACCAATTGTACCTCAACACAGTGGACACTTTGGAAACTATGCCCCTAACCCTGTATTTAGAATGTCTAAAATTCTATCGTCTATGAAAGATGAGAATGGAATAGTTTTAATTGATGGATATTATGATGGTATTGAAATAACTAATAAGGTAAGAGAAGATCTAAATAGGGTTCCCGATAATGAAGTTAAAATGTTATCAGAAATGCAATTTAAATCCCCCGAAAAAGTAGGAAAAAGCTATCAAGAAGCTCTTCAATATCCCTCTTTAAATGTTAGAGGAATTCAATCTGGTTGGGTAAAAGATGAAGTAAGAACAATAGTTCCTGCTGAATGTATTGCTGAGATTGATATAAGACTAGTTATTGAGTCTGATGGTTACAGATTACATAATCTTGTTAAAAAACATATTGAGAATTTAGGATATAAAGTTCTTGATAGAAAGCCTACAAAAGAAGAGAGGATGAATTATGACAAGATAATAACATTTGACTCTAGCGTTTCTTATCCTGCATTCAGAACTGATATTGATAGTGATATGGGTAAATGGTTAAGTCAATCACTTTTTAAAACATTTGGACAAAGTCCTGTAAAGAAAAGAACAAGTGGAGGGTCAGTTCCTATTTCACCATTTGTCAACATACTGAATGTTCCTGCTGTTGGAGTCCCTACAGTCAATAAGGATAATAATCAACATAGTCCAAATGAAAATATTAAACTTTCAAACTATTTTAAAGGAATTGAAACATTTATAGGAATACTTTCTAGTGAGTTTGACTAGGATATAGCTGAAATTATATTGTTTTCAAGCTCAGAAATTATATCGTTAGTATTTCTTGGCTTAAAATTAGTGCCAATTATTTTATCAAAGAGCTCAATATATCTATTAGAAACATTCATTACAACATCATTTGAAATTTCAGGGAGATCTTGACCTTCCTTTCCTTGAAAATCATTCTGAATTAACCATTGTCGAAAAAACTCTTTAGATAGTTGTTTAGGCGTTTCTCCCCTATTCATATAATCTTTATATGTATCTAAATAAAAATATCTAGAGGAATCAGGAGTGTGAATCTCATCAATTAAACAAAGATTGTTTTTAGAATCATATCCAAATTCATACTTTGTGTCTACTAAAATCAATCCTCTTTTTTCAGCTATCTCTGTACCTCTTTTAAATAATTTAAATGTTATTTCTTCTATTTCCTCATATTGATCTAATGTCAAAATACCTTTATTTATAATATCAGATTTGGATATATCCTCATCATGGCCAACATCAGCTTTTGTGCTTGGGGTAATTATAGGATTATCAAATTTTTGATTTGATACTAATCCATTTGGTAATTTCACTCCACAAATACTTCTATTACCAGAACTATATAGTCTATCAGAGTGTCCACTTAAATAACCTCTAATAACCATTTCCACTTTAATAGGTTTAAGTTTTCTTCCAATTGAAACATTTGGATCTGGAGATGATATTAGCCAATTTTGAATTATATCCTCGGTAGATTTGAGCATATCTAATGAAATTTGATTTAGAACCTGTCCTTTAAAAGGAATTGGCTTTGGCATAACAATGTCAAAAGCAGAAATTCTATCTGAAGCTATTACAACTAGTATATCATCATCTATTGTATAAACATCTCTAACTTTACCTTCATATTTAGAGGTTTGACCTGGAAAATTAAAATTTGTTTTATAAATAGTATTCACTAATTATCTTTTTCAACTTTATTGTAAGCTTCTATAACTTTTTTAACAATTGGATGTCTAATAACATCTTTGTCATCAAGATATATTATTTTAATTCCTCTTTTATTTGAAAGTATTTTTATTGCTTCTTTGAGTCCAGAGTTTTCTTTTCTCGGAAGATCAACTTGACCAGGATCTCCAGTTACCATAAATTTTGCACTCATACCCATTCTTGTAAGAAACATTTTCATTTGAGCAGGAGTTGTATTCTGAGCTTCATCAAGGATGACGAATGCATTGTCAAGAGTTCTACCTCTCATGAATGCTAGAGGAGCAATTTCTATAGTTCTATCTTCTAAAAATTTTTCAAGTTTACCGAATGGAATCATATCGGTTAAGGCATCATATAGAGGCTGCATGTATGGGTCTAATTTCTCTTTTAGATCACCAGGTAGGTATCCTAAATTTTCTCCAGCCTCCACAGCTGGTCTAGTTAAAATGATTTTCTTTATTTCTTTTTCTTTAAGTGCTTTTACTGCCATTGCAACACCTGTGTATGTTTTACCTGTACCTGCTGGTCCAATAGCAAAAACCAAATCATTGGATTCAATAGAGTTGTGTAGTTTCTTTTGGTTTACAGTTTTGGCAAGAATAGGTTTACCTGAAATACCATGAAGAATTAGTGAGGGTTTATCACCATTAAACTTGATATCCTTTATAACTATATCATTTATAACGTTTGGATCTATTGAATTATACTCTGAATAATAATTTAATAAACTTCTAAATTTTTTGTCAAAAATCTTTAATTCATTCTTTTCTCCAAGTGCTTTCAATGTTTGACCTCTTTGAACTAGCTTTAATTTTGGAAAGCTTGATTTTAAAGAATCTAAATTATCTCTTGAAAAAAAAAATTGTGGGTCAACATCGGTTAATTCAAATTGAAGATCACTCAATAGATTATATTTAAAAATTTGTTATAGTAGATTATTTGATTCAAATTTACATAAATTTTATAAAATTTATTTATATAATGTCTATCATAACATTAACAACTGATTATGGAAATAAAGACTATTTTGTTAGTTCATTAAAAGCAAAGTTAATAAGTGATATAGACCCAGTAAATATTATTGATATATCACATAACATAAGTCCTTTTGACTTAACAGAGGCCGGTTATATTCTTGAAGGAGCATTTAATAATTTTCCTAGAGGAACTATTCATATATTAAGTGTTGATTCAGAATTAACACCTGAGAATAGACATATTGCAATAATGTATGATGGATGTTATTTTATAGGTGCTGATAATGGTGTTTTTTCATTAATATTTAGAGATAAAAAACCAGATCAAATTGTTAAAATAAATTTACATAGCAATTATAATCATGAGATTTCAGCAGATGATTTATTTGTTAAAGTAGCTGCACATATTCATAGATCAGGACCACTAAATGTTGTTGGAACAGAAATTAAAAGTATTAAAGAGATCACTAATTTAAGACCTGTAGTTAATAATGAAGAAAATCAAATAATTGGCAGTGTGATCTATATAGATAATTACGGTAATGTTATTACTAATATTACTAAGAAGTTATTTTATGAAGTTTCTAAAACCCGAGCATTTACTATAAATGCAAGGAATATTAAATTCTCTAAAATTCATAAAAGCTACTCAGATTCAATTGATTTTAATCTTGACAAAAAAGATAGAGAGGAAGATGGAAAAAAAATTGCTTTATTTAATAGTCTTGGCTATTTACAGCTAAGTGTATATAAAAGCAATCCTAATACAGTTGGGAGTGCCAATTCACTTTTTGGTCTAAATTATCGAGATGTGGTAAGTGTTTATTTTTAGTGTTTGTATCTGGTAGATAACTTTTAGTGGATATAGTAAGAAATATTGTTTCAATTAAATATATTTGAAAAAAAACACATGAAATTCATTGTTTCTTCATCATTACTTTATAAAGAAATTCAAGTTTTAGGTGGTATTATAAATTCATCCAATACTCTTCCAATTCTTGACAACTTTTTATTTGAAATCAATAATAACATACTTGTTTTAAGCTCCTCTGACCTTGAATCAACAATGACTTCTCAAATTGAGATTGAATCTACTTCAACTGATAAAATTGCAATATCAGCTAAATTACTTACAGATATTCTTAAGACATTTTCCGAACAACCTCTGACCTTTATTAAAACTGACAATAATACTATTGAAATTTCTGCTAGTAATGGTAAATATTCTTTAGCATATTTAAACGGAGACGAATTTCCAAAGCAAGTTGAGATTCTAGATGCACATGAAACTGTAATAAAAGGATCTGATCTTGGAAATGCTATAAATTCAACCATTTTTGCTTCTGGAACAGATGATCTTAGACCAGTAATGAGTGGTGTTTTCTTTCAATTTAACAGCGAGTCTCTTAAGTTTGTTGCTACCGATGCTCATAAGCTTGTTAAGTTTGAGACTTCAGAGTATACAGCTAATGAAGTTTCAGAATTTATTATGCCTAAAAAACCTCTTCAAATTTTAAAAGGTATCCTACAAACTGAAAGTTCTGAATTAACGATTCAACACAATGACTCAAATGCTAAATTTATTTTTGATAAATTATCAATTACATGTAGATTAATTGATGGTAAGTTTCCTAATTATGAAGCAGTTATTCCAAAAGATAATCCAAATGTTTTAACAATCGACAGGGAACTATTCCTTAACTCTACAAGAAGAGTAAGTTTGTTTTCCAATAAAACCACGAATCAGATAAGACTTAAACTTGCAGGAACACTTCTAAACATAAGTGCAGAAGATTTTGATTTTAGTAATAAAGCTGATGAAAACCTAGAATGTCAATACTCAGGAGATGATATTCAAATTGGTTTTAACTCAAAGTTTTTGATTGAAATGTTAAATAATTTAGATTCCGATATGATTACTCTTTCAATGTCTCATCCTAATAGAGCTGGAATTATTAGACCTTTAATTGATAGTGGGGAATCTAAGGAGTCAATCACAATGTTAGTAATGCCTGTAATGTTAAATGATAATGACTAGTCAGCAGATTCTTTAACTCCTTCAGGTGATTTTTTGTAAACTCCGTCTTTTAACTTTTCTCTAATAGAAGCAAAAGCATCAAGTGTCTCATTAATATCATTTTCATTATGGGAAGAGGTTGGAATAAGCCTAAGTAAAATAATTCCTTTAGGAACAACGGGATATACTACTATTGAACAAAAGATTTGATAATTTTCACGCAAATCCCTAACTAGAGCAAACGCCTCTGGTATACTTCCTTCAAGATATACTGGTGTTACGCAACTTTGAGTTGAACCAATATCAAAACCTCTTTCTTTTAAACCAGATTGAAGTTTATTGACATTTTCCCATAATTTATTTTTTAACTCAGGTTTAGTTTTAAGCAACTCTAATCTTTTAAGAGCACCAATAACAAGTTGAACCTGAAGAGATTTAGCAAATACCTGTGAACGCATATTGTATCTTAGATAACCAATTATTTCATTATCACCAGAAATAAAAGCACCAGTAGAAGCCATTGATTTAGCAAAAGTTGCAAAGTAGACATCAATCTGATCCTGAACACCTTGTTCTTCTCCAGTTCCAGCACCAGTCTTTCCAAGAGTACCAAAACCATGAGCATCATCTACTAGTAGTCTAAAATTAAATTTTTTCTTCATTTGAACAATTTCCTTAAGCTTACCTTGTTCTCCTCTCATACCAAAAACACCTTCTGAAATAACCAATATACCACCTCCTGTTTGTTCAGCCATTTTAGTTGCTCTTTCAAGGTTTTTTTCAAGACTTTTCATGTCATTATGTTGATATGTAAACCTTTTACCCATGTGAAGTCTTACACCGTCTATAACGCATGCATGAGCATCAATATCATAAACAATTATATCATTCTTTGAAACCAGAGAATCTATTGTTGAAAGAATACCTTGATAACCAAAATTTAAAAGATAAGCTGACTCCTTTGAAGTGAAAGCTGCTAATTCAGCTTCTAGTTTCTCATGAAATTCAGTATGACCTGACATTAAACGTGCTCCCATAGGATATGCACTTCCATGATCCCTAGCAGCCTCAGCGTCAATTTTTCTAACCTCAGGATGATTAGCAAGACCTAAGTAATCATTTACACTCCATGTAATAACTTCTTTACCATTAAATTTCATTCTATTAGATATTGGTCCTTGCAGTTTTGGGAAAGCAAAATAGCCTTCAGCTAATGAAGCCCACTTTCCTAAGGGACCTTTATTTTTATATATTTTTTCAAATAAATCTTGCATAATTTTTAAATGTAATTAATAGAGTTTTTCTTAGGTTGATAGAAAGTACTATCGTAAAATCCTTGATTGTTCATCCATTCATCTGAATAAATCTTACTTAGGTATCTTGAGCCATGATCAGGAAATACAATCACAACAACACTATCTTCATTAAATTCATTTTCTTCATTAAGGATATGCGTAGCTTGAAATGCTGCCCCTGAGGTATAACCAACAAATAATCCTTCATTTAAAGTAATTTCTCTAGCCATATGAGCACTATCTGAATCCTTCACTTTAACAAACTTATCAATAATTTTGAAATCAGTTGTTGAAGGAACTATATTTTTACCTAAGCCCTCAATTCTATATGAATAAATTTCATTAGGGTCTATTTCACCTGTTTCATGATATTTTTTTAGTATTGATCCATATGCATCAACTCCAATTATTTTGACATTACTGTTTTTCTCTTTCAAAAAGCGGCCTATTCCTGATATAGTTCCTCCAGTTCCACTACAGGCAATTAGATGAGTAATTTTTCCATTAGTTTGATTCCATATTTCGGGCCCTGTACTTTGATAGTGAGCCTCAACGTTTAACTCATTAAAATATTGATTAATATATACCGAATCTTTAATCTCATTATTCAGTCTCTTAGCAACTTCATAATATGATCTAGGGTCATCAGAAGGTACATTTGAAGGACAAACATATATTTCTGCACCTAAACATTTCATCATATTAATTTTATCCTTAGAAGCTTTTGAGCTAACTGCTAGAATACATTTATACCCTTTCAAAAGAGAAACCATTGCGACGCTAAAACCAGTATTACCAGATGTGGTTTCAATTATTGTACTTCCATTTTTTAATAAACCTTTCTTCTCGGCTTCATTTAAAATATGAAGGGCAATCCTATCCTTATTTGAATGTCCTGGATTAAAGGCTTCATATTTTGTAAAATAAGAGCCAGGAAAATTTTTAGTTACTTTGTTTAATTTAATTAAAGGTGTATTACCAATAAGTTCCAGTATGTTATTGAAAGATCTATTGTCTTTTAACATTTTTTCATTTTGATAAGCAACAAATTTAAGTAAAAAAACTAGTAATCACATGAAAAGTTTCCAATTGGGGAACCATCTGGAATCTTTGTTTTTTCAATTGGTTTATATTTATCTGGATTAATTAAGAATCCATCAATTTTATTTATCAAAAAACGATTGTAATTATTAGATTTAGTAGATAAATTATTCATGATATCCATAATACTTGCAAGGATTATGGACTTTGATAAATCATTTGTTCTTGAGTTGTTAAAAGCCATAAAAAGATGATCTATATAAAGTGAGGTAGTGTTTTTATTAACTGATTCCTCGTAAGTACTCAATTTTTTATTATCAAAAATTGATTTACTTATTTCAGCTAAATAATCTTCAAGAGTTAAAATGTCATCTCCAAATATATTTTGTTGATTGATTCTATTAATTCTCTCGGCGTTTAACAGAAAAGTTAGAGTATGATTAATTAAAGAACTTGAAGTATTTATATAGTCAAAAGTAACACCAGTATTAGACACAAAGTTTTCTCTTGTTCTAGGATTTCTAAATGATCTGGGAGATAAAATATCAATTAAATTATTAGGTAAAACAAGGTTCTTTGGTTTTAAAACATTTAATAAAGATTCAAGGGATTTCCTTTGAAGTTTACTATCAACAAACTTTACTTTATCATTATTTTTGTTTTTGACAAAATAAAGATAATCTACTCCTCCAATAGCTTTTGCAGAAGCTTCAATTTGATACCTATGTAACATATAAATCGGCACTAAAATATCTTCTATTCTATCATAAGGTTCTCCATCAACAAGATTATCTAAATCAATATTTTTTAGAGCTAAATCACGAACTTTCAAAAGTTTATTTAATTCTTTATATGGAAGTTCTCCATTATCCCATAAGTGTGAAAATGGATTAGCGCTTCCAACAGGTCTTGAATCTGAGTCACTTAAAAAATATAAGCCATTTTTTTCAGCTTCATTAATAATTTTATCTAGCTCATAATTTTCATTTTTTGTATTTGGAAAATCCCTGTAAGCATATTCTACACTTACTTTATCCCAGTCACCTATATTTTCTGAATATGCATCAGCTATACTAATTTTACCATCTACTAAATCTATTTTTGGATGAGGATAATCCATAACTGATGATCTATTGTTAGCACTAGATATGTAATTATGAGCAAATCCTAGAGTGTGTCCAATTTCATGTGCTGATAGCTGCCTAATTCTATCAAGAGAAGTCTTTTTAATCAGAGACTTGTTTTGAATATCATTAGGATTATCAACTAGGCCACTTAATATCATATAATCTTGTCTAACCCTAAGACTTCCTAGACTAACTTGACCTTTAATAATTTCACCAGTTCTAGGATCAACTATACTTGCACCATAACTCCAGCCTCTTGTTGATCTATGTATCCACTGAATTAAATTATATCTAACATCCATTGGATCAGCATCTTCAGGTAAAACTTCAATTCTAAAAGCATTTTTATAACCTGCACTTTCAAATGCTTGATTCCACCAATTACCCCCCTCAATTAATGCTGTTTTAACTGGTTCTGGAGTTCCATTATCAATGTAGTAAATTATTGGCTCTACAGGTTCACTCATTTCATCATTAGGATTCTTTTTATTTAACCTGTGCCTAACTATAAATCTTTGTTCTAGTTTTTCATCTATAGGAGTAGAATAATCGAAAACTATAAAGGGATTACTCCCGCTTCTTGGATCAAATTTTCTTTTATTATAATTATCATCCGGTAGTTTAACGAAAGAATGATGTTGATTAACCGTAAGGTTAGAAGCTGTTGGGGTTACACTTCTAACTAGATTTCCTGAAGGATTGCCTGTGAATGTAAGTAAAACATCAAACTCAATATTTTTCGGAAAAGCCTTTGTCCTGTCAAGATCAATAGCTGACATAGATTTATTAAGACTATATGAACCAGAATTTGAGTATCTTAATCTTTGAGATACTCCATGAGCATCATTTAATAAAAAAGGTGTTAAATCAATTTTATAAGAGTCAGTCAATTTTTCAACTATCTCAAATCCAAATAAAACAGATCTAGCAAATGCTTCCTCTACAGCTTTATTTTCAAGCTCATTAGATGAATTAGACACATATCTTAAGTTAGGCTGAATTAATAAAATTTTATTACCTCTTTTAGTAAAATAAACAATTCTAGAATTCCCAAGTTGCCCCCTATCTAGTCCCAAATCATTATTACCAACTCCTCTACTTAAGGAATTTATATAAAGAAATTCATTGTCAAGATTATCAATTTCAAGAATTATTTTACCAGAATCATCATTATAAGAAAAGTCCATAAAACCCTGATAATCTGTTTCTTGTGAAAAAGAAAAGTACGAAACTAAAATAAATGACAAAAGAAATTTTTTCATGGCTAATTTTTTTAGAAATATAATTTTTTTTTTCGAATTCATATAACTAATTTCAGACATGTTTTCAAAGGAAAATATTAAAGTAGTGAAAAAACGTATTGATACGTTGAGGGGGTATCTTTGACGTAGATTCAAAAAAAGAGATTCTTAATAGTCTTGAAATAGAATCTTCCTCTCCTAACTTTTGGACAAAACCAAAAAAAGCTGAACAAACTTTAAAAAAAATTCAAAGTTTAAAAAAACAGTTATCTGAATTATTAAATCTTAATAATTTATATGATGATGTAATAGTTCTAAGTGAATTCCTGTTAAATAAGGAAGTTACTGAAGCAGAAGTAAACGAGTCTTTTGATAAGTTACTTCAAGCAGTTGAAGACATGGAATTCAAGATGATGTTGAATAAGAAAGAGGATAAAATGAGTGCAATACTTCAAATAACTGCAGGTGCAGGTGGAACAGAATCCTGTGATTGGGCTGAAATGCTAATGAGAATGTATTTAATGTGGGGTGAAAAAAATAATTTCAAGATCAAAGAACTAAATAATCAATCTGGAGATGTTGCTGGAATTAAGACCGCAACTATTCAAATTGATGGTGAATATGCATTTGGTTGGCTAAAAGGTGAAAACGGAGTACATAGACTTGTAAGAATATCTCCTTTCGATAGTAATGCTAAAAGACATACATCATTTGCTTCAATTTATGTATACCCTCTAGTTGACGATACTATTGAAGTTGTTATTAATGGGTCAGACTTGACATGGGATACAATGAGATCTGGTGGTGCCGGTGGTCAAAGTGTAAATAAGATTGAGACAGCTGTAAGATTAAAGCATAAGCCAACCGGAATTACTATAGAAAATTCTGAAACAAGATCTCAACTAGATAATAAAGAAAAAGCTTTAATGCTATTAAAATCTCAGCTATACGAAATTGAAATACAAAAAAATAATGAAGAAAAAAAGAAGATTGAAGATTCAAAAAAGAAAATTGAGTGGGGCTCACAAATAAGGAACTATGTTCTCCATCCTTATAAAATTGTAAAGGACGTTAGAACAGGATTTGAATCAGGAAATACTGAGAATATTTTGAACGGAGAGATAAATGATTTCCTTAAATCTTTTTTATTAAATCGTTAAATAATTAGAAATAACATTGATTTATTGAAATATTAGAGTAAATTCGCTAAAATTATTAAAAAATTAAAATATGAGTACAGGATTAGTAAAATTCTTCAACGAGGCCAAAGGATATGGTTTTATTAAAGAAGATGATAACGATACAGAACATTTCGTTCATGTTTCAGGTCTTATTGACAGGATAGCAGAGGGAGATAAAGTAGAATTTGAATTAAAAGAAGGTAATAAAGGTTTAAATGCCATTAACGTAAAAGTTATTTAATTTCCCCCTATTACAAAATAAAAAAGCCCTATAAGGGCTTTTTTTTTGCTTTAAAACTAGTTATTAAATTAACTAGAATGGTATATCATCATCTTCATCTTTATTTCTAGGTTCACTAAAATCACTTAGTTTGTTTTCAGGATTAAGTTTTGACTGGAACTCAAATGGTGAGTCAAAACCACCAAGATCTTCAAATTTACCAAGATTAGGAATAAACTTAAGCTTTATTGAATCCAATGCTCCATTTCTATGTTTAGCTACAATAAATTCTCCTTGTCCGTCAGAAGGAGTCTTCATATCATCATCCCATTCTGAAATACCATAGTATTCAGGCCTGTAGAGAAAAGAAACAATATCTGCATCTTGTTCAATTGCACCAGACTCTCTTAGATCGGATAAAATTGGTCTTTTTGTACCACCTCTAGTTTCAACAGCTCTTGAAAGCTGAGATAAAGCAATAACAGGAATATCAAGTTCTTTAGCTAAAGCTTTTAGATTCCTTGAGATTGTTGAAATTTCCTGTTCTCTGTTACCAGCCTTATTGGAAGAACCTATATTCATTAACTGCAAATAATCAATGATTATAAGCTTAATTCCATGAGATGAAGATAGTCTTCTTGCTTTAGCTCTTAATTCAAAAATTGTTAAAGACGGACTATCATCTATAAATAATGGTGATGATTCAAGATCAGAAACTTTAATATTTAATTGTTGCCATTCATGATCAGCTAGTTTACCTGTTCTAAGTTTATCTGATGTTAATCCTGTTTCTGATGAAATTAATCTTGTAATAAGCTGAACTGATGACATTTCAAGTGAAAAGAAGGCAACAGGTATTTTTTGTTGAACAGAAATATTTCTTGCCATTGAAAGTGCTAATGCAGTTTTTCCCATACCAGGTCTTGCTGCAATTATAACAAGATCACTTGGTTGCCATCCAGATGTTAGTTTGTCAAGCTTTTCAAAACCTGTTGAAACTCCACTAAGACCCTCTTGTTTTGCAATTTCTTCAATCCTAGCTTTTGCTCTAATAACAAGATTTTGAGCAGATTCAGTTGATGTTTTAATATTTCCCTGTGCTACATCATATAATTTAGATTCAGCTTCGTCTAAAAGATCCATCACATCAGTACTTTCATTGTATGACTTCTGAATAATTTCATTAGAAATTGTAATTAATTTTCTTTGAATATATTTTTGAATTATAATTCTAGAATGAAATTCAATATGAGCAGAAGATGAAACTTTTTGAGAAAGACTGATCAAATAAAAGTCCCCTCCTGCTGGTTCAAAATTTTTATTCTTTTTTAAATCTGCAGAAACAGTTAACAAGTCAATTGGCTCGGATTCTCTAAATAGTCTCTCTATTGATTCATAAATTAGCTGATGGGACCTTTTATAAAAAACTTCTGGTGATAAAAGTTCAATTATTTCATTCACGCCCTTTTCATCAATAAGCATAGCTCCTAATACAGCTTCTTCTAGGTCAATTGCTTGAGGTGGAATTCTACCATCAGACAAATTTATGATAGCTTGATTTTCAGTTTCATAAATTTTAAGGGGGTTCCTTTTTTCCATTTAGTAAATGTATGGAAAAGGATTATTTTAAAATCACATTTGACATGCGATATTAATTTAAAGTTTAAACAAATTTTTTGTTAACAACTAAATAATTTTGTTAATACTGATATTAAACTTTAAAGTTTCCAATTTTAGTAAACTTTTTTCTTCTAGATTTTATCATATTATCTTTTGATAATGATCTTATTTTTTTGGTAAAATATATTATGTTTTCTTTAACAGAATTATATGCTTCAGAAGGATTATAATGGGCACCACCAAGAGGTTCATTAATAATTTTATCAATTAATTTATTTTTAAGCATATCTTTTGCGGTAAGCTTTAAAGCTTCAGCAGCTTCCTCTTTATAATCCCAGCTTCTCCAAAGAATAGATGAACATGATTCAGGAGAAATAACAGAGTACCAAGTATTTTCAAGCATTAATATTTTATCTCCAACACCAATTCCTAATGCTCCTCCAGAGGCACCTTCTCCAATCACTATACATATTATTGGAACCTTAATATTCATCATTTCATAAATATTTCTTGCAATCGCCTCACCTTGACCCCTTTCTTCTGCTTCTAGTCCAGGAAATGCACCAGGAGTATCAATTAACGTAACAATTGGAATATTAAATTTTTCAGCTTGTTTCATTAATCTGAGAGCCTTCCTGTATCCTTCTGGGTTAGACATACCAAAATTTCTATATTGCCTAGTCTTTGTATTGTATCCCTTTTGGGTTCCTATAAACATATATGATTGATCGTCTATTTTACCTAAACCACCTATCATAGCTTTATCATCACCAACATTTCTATCACCATGTAATTCAAGGAATGATTCTCCACAAATATTGTTAATATAATCTAAAGTATATGGTCTGTTAGGATGGCGTGATAGTTGAACTTTTTGCCAAGCTGAAAGATTTCCGTAAACATCCTTTTTGGTATCAGCTAATTTTTTTTGAAGAAGATTGTAAGTCTTAGTTATATCAACGTCACTTTCATTTTCAATAGACTTGCACTTATCAATTTGATCTAAAATTTCTTTAATAGGAACTTCAAATTCTAAAAACTCCATAGCTAAAATTTATGTAAATATAGTTTAATTATATAATCTATCTAATTGCTTTTTTTAATAAAATAAGAGCTATTGTAAGAAAGACAATAAGTATTCCCCAAGAAGCTAAAGCTGGAGAAAAATAAGATTTTATAACTAGTACGCTGAAAATTTTATCCAAAAATATAAACAAGAAACCTAAGGAAACTCCAATTGCTAGATTAGCTCCAGTCCCTCCCCTTTTCTTAAATGATGAGACTGATATAGCTATCAAGGTTAATATAAAACAAGATAATGGAATTGTATATCTTTTATGGCGAACGAGCAAGTGTGAATTAATTAATGGAGAGCCTGCCCTTCTTTCATATCTAATTAACTCATTTAACTCAAAAAAATTTAAAGTTTCTGCAACATAATTTAATGGTGCTAAATCATCAATATCAAAATCTAAAATAGTATCCTTTCTAGTGACTTTATTTAAAATTTCTTGATCATTAATAATTGTTCTTTTAAGATAATTTGTTAATCTAAAAATAGAATCATCCCATCTAATAGTAGTTGCTGATATCTTATGTTTTAATTCATTTCCATCAAAATTTTCAAGTGTAAAATTTATCCCTCTTTTTCTGCTAGGGTCATAAGAGCTAACATATATATATTCATTTACATTAATTTGCTTGAACAGCCTAGATGTGTTTCTTTTTTCCTCAGACTTAACATATTCCGAAATAAATTCATTAAAATTTAGATTAGATTTAGGCACAATAAACATACCTGAAAAAAGTGCAAATGAAACAATTATAGATGCTGAGATAAAAAATGGTTTGGTAAATCTTTGAAAAGAAAGACCAGAAGATAAGATGGCGGTAATTTCAGTATTATTAGCTAATCTAGATGTAAAGAATATAACCGCTAAAAAAAGAAATACAGGATAAAGTTGACTTCCAAAATACCATATAAAGTCAATATAATAACTTATTATCAAATCACCTGGAACTTCATTTTCTCTAAACTTATCGATCTTTTCTGCAAAATCTACCATTATTCCAATAGGAATAAATAAGCCAAACATTACAAAAAAGGTAGTTAGATATTGTTTGATTATATACTTATCTATAATCTTCATTAATCAAAATTAGTAAAGTAATTAACATCATAAATGAATTGTTAATTATTTCTATCAAATTAATGATAAAAAGAAATTAAAGTGTTTTGTTTCTCATATGTTTAATCATACATTTACGAACTAATGTATGAAGAGTTAAATAAGTTAGTTCCACAAGTACGAAGGGATATTTTAAGAATGGTTCACGCAGTAAATTCAGGTCACCCAGGTGGTTCACTTGGTTGTGTTGAATATTTTGTTACACTTTACAAAACGATTCTTGAGGTTGAAAGCAATAGTAATCAAAATGATATGTTCATTCTATCTAATGGTCATATTTCACCAGTTTATTACAGCACTCTAGCTAGAAGTGGTTATTTTGATATAAAGGAATTGGATACCTTCAGAAAAATAAACTCTAGACTTCAAGGTCACCCTACTAACCATGATGGTTTACCTGGAATAAATATTTCTTCTGGTTCACTTGGTCAAGGTGTTTCTGTTGGATTGGGTATAGCTCTTTCTAAAAAATTAAATAATGACCCCTCCATTGTATATGTTTTAACTGGAGATGGTGAACTTCAAGAAGGTCAAAACTGGGAAGCATTTATGTATGCATCAGCAAATAAAGTCGATAATATAATAGTAACTGTTGACTGCAATGGACAACAAATAGATGGATCAACCGATGATGTACTAAATATTGGAGATCTAAAACAAAAATTTGAATCATTTGGCTGGAAAGTTCTTGAAGTTGAAGAAGGAAACTCTCTTGATAAAATTCATGAAGCATTAACTACTGCAAAAGAAAATTCTAAAAAAGGAAAACCTACAGTAATTTTAATGAAAACTATTATGGGTAATGGTGTTGACTTTATGATGCATACGCATAAATGGCATGGAGTAGCACCAAATGATGATCAACTAAAGATTGCACTTAATCAAAATCCTGAAACTTTAGGTGACTATTAATATGGAAAATTATATAAATCACGGAGATAAAGATACAAGGTCTGGTTTTGGAGAAGGTCTTACAGAACTTGGAAGATCTAATGAAAATATTGTAGCATTATGTGCTGATCTTACCGGTTCATTAAAAATGAATGAATTTGCAAAAGAAAACCCTGAAAGATTTTTTCAAACAGGAATTGCAGAAGCAAATATGATTGGACTTGCAGCTGGACTTGCAACTGGCGGAAAAATTCCTTACACAGGAACATTTGCAAACTTTTCAACAGGTAGAGTATATGATCAAATAAGACAATCAATTGCATATTCAAATAAAAATGTCAAAATATGCGCTTCTCATGCAGGTATAACCTTAGGAGAAGATGGTGCTACTCATCAAATACTGGAAGACATTGGATTAATGAAAATGCTTCCTGGAATGACTGTAATTAACACCTGTGATTTTAATCAAACTAAGTCTGCTACCATTGAAATTTCTAATTATGATGGTCCAGTTTATTTAAGATTTGGTAGGCCAAAAGTTGCAAACTTTACAGATGTATCTAAAAAGTTTGAAATAGGAAAAGGTTTAAAGTTGAAAGTAGGCTCCGATGTTACAATTGTAGCTACAGGTCATCTTGTTTGGGAAGCTTTAAAAGCATCAGAGAATTTATCGGAAAAAGGAATAAATTCTGAAATAATAAATATCCACACAATTAAACCTTTAGATGAAGAAATTATTTTAGAATCAGTTTCTAAAACTGGTTGCCTTGTTTCTGCAGAGGAACATAATATTTATGGCGGATTAGGTGAAAGTATCTCTAGATTATTAGCTACAAAAATGCCAACTCCTCAAGAGTTTGTGGGTACTAAGGATACCTTTGGTGAATCAGGTACACCAAAGCAACTTATGGATAAATATGGGTTGAATAGTTCTTCAATTTGTGAGTCCGTAATTAATGTTCTTAAAAGGAAATAATAGATGGCACACTAATTGCTCTTAAATTAGTATGAGATATATAATTATTTTAATAATACTTTTTTCTACTAATTTAGTTGCCCAAGGTAATTTAGGGGTAAACTTTGGTCTAAATGATGACAACTTTGGAGCTATAGAGAATATCAAGAATAAAATTGATAACTATGATCTTGATATCAAAAATTCTACAGGATTTCATTTTGGAGTATTTACTGAAATTGATTTAATTACTTTCTACATTAGACCTGAAGTAAATCTTATTTTTTCTAAATCAAAAAATGCATCTGCTTTTGAAGGAAATTCTATATTAAATCAATCAATTAATATAGCAGAGCATTCTTATAAATCAACTGAGATTCAAGTGCCTATTATATTTGGATACAAAGTTTTAGGTCCAATAAGCGTTTTTGCAGGTCCTTCATTCAAATATAGCCTTTCAAACTCTAGCAACTTTGATTTAGAAGATATCAAAGACAAGTATACATTAAGTTTACTTATTGGATCTAGAGTTAAATTCAGATCTTTAAGTCTTGGATTGAGATATGAAAGAGGACTTAACAACAGGGAAATTCTAATTATAAATGCTAATGGTGTTGAACTTGATGACGCAAATGTTGACTTAACAACCAATAAATTATCATTAAATCTTTCTTATGATATACCCTATGGTTTATTTAAGAAAAAAAATAACTAGTTATCTGGGTCTAAATAGTCAGGAATTCCATCATTATTAGAATCATCTATAATAGAATCATTGTTCTTATCAATTTCATTTTTTGTAAGTACACCATCACCATCATCGTCAACATCATACATATTCCATAAATTATCGCCATCGGTGTCATCTCCAAATGGATTATTATCGCCATCAATGTCTTCAAAAATTGATAAAATACCATCATTATCATGGTCTGTATCAGTATAAGTCATTAGTTTAACAGCAAAAATTAAAGGTGAATATTCAGGTATACTTCCTGAGCTTGAATTATCAAAATAGCCAATTCCTGAGGGGATAAAAAACAAACCAACACCAAAAGAACTATAATCAATTATTCCATTTGAGTTTTCAGAATATTTACCTGTTCGAAGTTCTGATACACCTTCTCTAAAACCTTGAAGTGTATTAGCTAAATCTATCCAAACAGGAAACTTACGATTATCAAATGAACTTCCATCAATTAGTTTTCCATCATAAGCAACATAAACAGAGTCGACAACTGAAGGTTGTCTGTTAGAACCTTCTCTAGCAATAATATAATATAAATTGTGAGATATTATTTGACCATCAGCATCTACAACGTCAACTGTCTTAATACTTACCTGTTCAAATAGAGATAGTCTTGATGAATCATCAGTAATTGTATCAAGTTTGATATCAACATCAGATTCATTATTGAAATCTTCATAATTGTATGTATGAGTTTTTAAGTATGTTTCAAGGAGATCTTGATCAACTAATACTTGCTCACTGTAATCTCTAGCAGTATATGTGGGAGTAGAATCGTCATCTTTATTACACTGAATAAAGAATAATAAAACAGGAAATAGAAAAAATAATTTTTTCTTCATAATTTAGTGCGAAGATACAATAATACTTTATTTATTTAAAAGAGTATTCTTATGAAAAAACTTAGTATTCAAAACTTAATTTTAGATAATAGTGATATTGAAAATAAAATTCAAAGAATTGGATTACAAATATTGGAAGACAACATAGAGAAATCTAAAATTATATTCTTTGGCATCTCAGATAATGGTAAATTAATTGCAAAAAAACTAATAGTTCACTTAAATAAGATATCTAAGTTAGAAGTAGAATTGATTAAAGTTACTATTGAGAATAATTCTGTTTTATATGACAAGAAGTTTTCAATTAAAAATGAATCCGTAATTATCGTTGGAGATGTTTCACATTCTGGAAAAACAATACAATTAGTCATTAGCAACCTTATTCAATATAACCCATTAAAAATAAAAACTTCTGTCATTGTAAATAGAGATCATGCATTATTTCCTGTAAAGATTGATTATGCCGGACTAAGCTTATCGACATCAGTAAATGAACATGTAGACATGATAATTGATAAAAAAAAGAATCTTAGGGTATACTTAAGCTAATTTACTAGCTATTAATTTTACAATTTCAGTAGGTTCTAAATTATCTGTTACAATCTTAATCTTTGACTTTTCATAGTAATAATTTCTCTCAAATAAATGTTTTGTAATAAACTCCTTCAATTTATACTCATCAGTTAAATGTGAAATTATAGGACGATTATCAATACTATCCTTCAACCTATTAACTAATACATCAATATTAGCTTTAAGATAAATCGAAGTTGAATTTGGAGATTCATTGATTATTTCAAAATTATTTTGAAAGCAAGGAGTTCCTCCTCCAGTAGATATTATCTTATTGTCCTTAAGTAAAGAAATTTCCTTTAGATATTTATTCTCAATTTTTCTAAAGTAAACTTCATTATTTTGATTAAAAATTTTAGACACCTTTTTACCTTCTTTTGCTTCAATATATTCATCTAGATCATAGAAATTAAAACCATTGATTTGAGATAATAATTTACCAACAACAGATTTACCTGCACCCATATAACCAATTAAAAAAATAGTATTCAACATTTTATTTTATCTAACAAATTTATAATAAAAAAGATCATTGCATAATCAATATTTCAATGTATATTTGACCTCTTTTTCAGACCTGGTAGCTCAGTTGGTAGAGCATCTCCCTTTTAAGGAGAGGGTCCTGGGTTCGAGCCCCAGCCAGGTCACTACCCATTATATTTATTGCCTACGTGGTGAAATTGGTATACACGCTACCTTGAGGGGGTAGTCAGCTTATGCTGGTGGAGGTTCGAGTCCTCTCGTAGGCACTTTAACTTTTTTAATTAGTATAATTTTATTTTTTAGTAAATAAGCTTTTAATACCAGAAAATATTCCTTTTGATTTAGTTTCTTTTTCCTTAACAGGTTTTTTCTCTTCAATAACCTCTTTAACTGGTTTTTCCTCTATAACAACCTCTTTAACTGATTTTTCCTCTACAACAACCTCTTTAACTGATTTTTCCTCTTTGATATTTTTATCAACTTTTGGAGTTGATTCAATATTCTCTGTTAAAGAATCTTGCTTAGGTTGATTAGCTTGATATTCTTTTAGCATTTTTTCTTCCATTTCTTTACCTTTCTTAAAAACAAAAGTTTTTTCCAAATTTCTATTAAATAAGTCAGAATCAAATTCCCCTCCCTCTTTCTTTAGATTATGCCATTCTCCATTCTCATAAATTTCAATATCAAGATTATTTATACTTAAAGGACTAAAAGTAGCATACCATTCAGAAGGATCAGCTCCTTTAGATTTACCGATTTCTGCCATTTTATCCCATAACAAAGGATTAACTTTTGATTTGTGCTTATATTTTGCAAATGTCACAAATAGGGAGTTTAGATTTGTTATAAATCTTGCACATCCAATATACTTTTCAAATTCTTCAGGAGTATTTAGATCAAACTCTTTTTTTCCATCGTTAAATCTTTTAAAAGCAGAATGTTCCCATTTAGAATTTTTGGTGAACCAAAGACCTGGTTTTTTTACTTTCAGCATCTTCTCTGTTTGAGATGTATATAGCTTTCCTACTTTAAAAATTTCAATTAAATGAGAAAGAGATGTATAGTGATAAATTAAAGTTTTTTCCATTTTTCAAAGATATGAATTGATTTACTCTTTTTACTTATTTTTGTAATATGAAATCAATCTTCGATAAAGTTTCAAATGATTGTAGCAAACTAGTAATAAAGAGATATAGTACATCTTTTTATTTTTCAAGCAGCCTACTTTCTAAGTCAATAAGACAAGATATATTTAATATATATGGTTTTGTTAGACTAGCCGATGAAATAGTAGACACATTTCATGAATATCCTAAAAAAGAATTATTAGAAGATTTTGAAAGTGAGTTGTGGAGAAGTCTTGATAATAAAATTAGTTTAAATCCTATACTTAATTCATTTCAACATACAGTTAATAAATATTCAATTTCAAAAGATCTGATAAGCTCTTTTTTAGATAGTATGAAAATGGATTTAGAAAAAAAAGAATACAATAGTGTTGAAGAATATAAAAAATATATATACGGGTCTGCTGATGTAGTTGGTTTAATGTGTTTAAAAGTATTTGTGAGAGGTTCTGAAGACTCTTATGATGATCTTAGTCCATTTGCCATTTCATTAGGCTCTGCATTTCAAAAAGTTAATTTTTTAAGAGATTTAAAAGATGATTCTAATATTTTAAGCCGAGTTTACTTTCCAAATGTTGATATGGATAATTTTAATGAAAAAACAAAAAAAGAAATTATCTTAGAAATTGATAAAGACTTTGCAAATGCAGTTAAAGGCATAGACAAACTCCCAAAAAATTCAAAATTTGCAGTTTATATTGCTTACAGGTATTACAATAAACTACTAAAAAAATTAAAACGCACACCCTCTGAAAATATTGTTAAAAAAAGAATTAGAATCCATAATCTCACAAAGTTTATTGTAATTGCACGTTCTTATGTTAAATATCAATTAAATCTAATTCAATGGATATAATTTTTTGGATAATTACAGTAATTGGAACTTTTATAGTTACTGAATTTACTGCTTGGTTTAATCACAAGTATTTAATGCATGGCCCTCTTTGGATTTTACATAGAGATCATCACAAAAAGGATCATAACTCGTGGTTTGAAAGAAATGATTTATTCTTTTTTTTCTATGCCTTCTTAAGCTTCATTTTTGTCGTACTATGGGGTCAAGGTTTTTGGCTAGGACTTCCAATAGCTATTGGGATTGGACTATATGGGCTTGCATACTTTATAGTTCATGATATATTTATACACCAAAGATTCAAAATATTTAGAAATATCGATAATAAATATGCTAGAGGTCTTAGAAGAGCACATAAAATTCATCACAAAAACATAGATAAAAATGGAGGAGAATGTTTTGGAATGTTAATTGTTCCAAAAAAATACTTCAAATAGTTACTCTTTCATCCAATTATAAGCAAAATCACAATAACTACTATCGGAATTAACATTTACATATGTCTCTTGGATTTTTTCTTCCATCCACTTTTTGATAGTTTTCAATTGTTTATCAGTTAAAGCTAGTTCTTTAATTTTTACATAATCTTTTGAAAAATCAGCCTTATGCTCATCAAATCTATTTGTAATTTTTAAAATTTTATACTTGGATACGCTATTATCAGAGTTTTCTAAAAGTGGCATACTCATCTGATTGTCATCTAAATCTTTAACCTGAGAGTATAATAGAGGATCCATCTTTGTAAGCTCAAATCTAGTATCGTTAGTACTTGGATTAATAAGAACACCTCCATTTAATCTAGTCTCCCTCTCATCAGAAAATCTAAGAGCAGCATCCGAAAATGTAATCTCACCATCTGAAATTCTTTCTCTTAAATTATCAATTTTCTCTTTAGCAGATCTCAATTCATCATCTGAAATTTTTGGTATTAAAAGAATATGTCTAATATCAATTTCTTGACCTCTAATTTTATCTACCGCTAGAATGTGCCATCCAAAATCTGTTTTAAATGGTTGTGATATTTCACCTTCTCGAAGACTAAAGGCTACATCCCTAAATTCTTTTGTCATTCTAGGTTTTTTTCTATTTAAAGTATATTTACCGCCTTTACTTCTTGACCCTGGATCTTGAGAATACAAAAGTGCTTTTGAGGCGAAACTCATTCCACCCTCTAGAATATCTTCTCTAAAAAGCTTGAGTTGATCTACAATTCTTTGATTTTCTTCTTCAGAAACTTTTGGCTCAATAACTATTTGAGCTATTTCAAGTTCTGTTCCAAAAATAGGTAAATCAATTACAGGAATACTCTGGAAGAATTGTCTAACTTCTTCTGGAGTAATTTCAACTTTTTCGACAATTGATTCTTGCATCATTTCCGAAAGTCTTTGAGTCTTATTAATCTCAAATAGTTCATCCCTGAAAGAAATTTCATCTCTTTTTTTGTAGAATTCTAAAACTTTTTCAATTCCACCTAGTTGTTCAGTAAAATATTCAAGCTGTCTATCAACGTAGTCATATATTTCATTATCAGAAAGTTCAAGACTATCTTGAATAGCATGATGTGCATAAAGCTTGTCCTCCATTAATTTTCCAAGAAGTTGACATTTTGAAATACCTCTAGTAGTTATACCTTGAGATTCCATATCAATCAATACCTTATCTATATCTGAATCGAGTATGATAAAATCTCCAACTACAGAAGATATTCCATCAATTTTAATTTTTTCTTGAGAAAATGATATCTGAAAAATTAAAACTAAAAACAGACTATTTAAAAATCTCATATTTCCTTGATTTAAGTGCATCATTTAGAATTTCTTTATTTAAACTTTGTAGTAATTGTAATTTCCTTTGATTTATAATTGTTGACTTTATTCTGTCGTAAAGATAAGATATTGGAGGAATATTTCCAGATTTAAGTATATCCTTAACAATAAAGAAATTGATATATTGTGAATCTTCAACTGTGAACAATCTGTTTTTGCTTAAATAAGTAGATTTATTCTGTTGATTAATAAATTGAATTGAAGAAATAACGTCTCTTTCTGTAAACCAAATTGAATCATTTAATTTTAAATCTGCAAATTGAAAATTTAGTGAATCTAAAAAAGATCTATCATCATCATTGATTCTTACTATAGACCTTCTAATTCTAGTAATATTTATATTATCACTAGGGACCTTTACATATCTATATTTAACTAGATTTTCATTTAATTTGAAATTAGTGTTATTTTGTTCATAAAAGGAATCTATCTGAGAAGTTGATACTATAGAATCAATTCTTGTGTTTACCATTAAGTCTTTGTAAGAATTAATATATAAGTCTACTTTATAGTTATTAACTAACTCATCTATTTCATTCTTTTTTGATTGTGAAAGGTTTACCAGTGAAAGATCATAAAGAATTTTTTCTTTTGCCCAAGATTCAACAAAATTCATAAACTTTTTTATACTATCTTCTTCGGAAGTAAAATTTGGTAAATCATTTACATATAAAAAGTCTTCACCTGCTCTAGCTATTAGATCATTTGTTCTTTTGTTTGATAAATTACTACATCCTGTAGCTAGAAATATAAATAGTATTATAGAAAAAAACTTCTTCAAAGATTATTATTTTGGAGGACTATAGTTAGGAGCTTCCTTAGTAATATAAACGTTATGAGGATGACTCTCTCTAATTCCGGAACCAGTGATTTTTACAAATTTTGATGATTTTTTTAATGTTTCAATGTTTTTAGAGCCACAATAACCCATACCTGATCGAAGACCACCAACAAACTGATGAATACTCTCGTTAAGTTGACCTTTATATGGTACTCTTCCAACAATTCCCTCAGGAACTAGTTTTCTTTCATCTGCTTCATCGGACTGAAAATATCTATCCTTGCTTCCTTTTTGCATTGCTTCTACTGAACCCATACCCCTGTATGACTTAAACTTTCTACCATCAAATATTATTGTATCACCAGGAGACTCCTCAGTTCCAGCTAAAAGAGAACCAAGCATTACAGAGTCAGCACCAGCTGCTATTGCTTTTGAAATATCACCCGTGTATCTAACACCACCATCAGCTATTAGAGGTATTTTAGAATTTTTTAAAGCTTTGGAAACCTCTAAGATTGCTGATAATTGAGGATAACCAACTCCAGCAACTACTCTGGTAGTACATATAGAGCCCGGGCCAATTCCAACTTTAATTCCATCAGCACCATTATCTTTAAGATAATTCGCAGCTTCAGCAGTAGCAATATTACCTACTACTACATCAACATCTGTAAAAGAATCCTTAAGATTTTTTAATACATCTCCTACTCTGCTTGAATGAGCATGAGCAGTATCTACAACTAGAGCATCTACACCAGATTTTATTAGAATTTCAGCTCTTTTGAAATAGTCTTTATCTGTACCAATAGCTGCAGAAACCATAAGTCTTCCCAATTTATCTTTATTAGATGTAGGTTTTTCTGAATGTTTAGTAATATCTCTAAATGTAATTAACCCAATAAGAATTCCTTTAGAATCAACAACAGGGAGTTTTTCAATTTTATGTGTCTGAAGAATATCTTCTGCCTGAGACATTGAAGTACCAGCTTTTGCAGTTATTAAATTTTTAGTTGTCATAACTTCAGATAATTTTTTTGAATTATCTTTCTCAAATCTCAAATCTCTGTTAGTAACTATTCCAATCAACTTTCCTGTATTTGATACAATTGGAATTCCTCCAATTTTATACTTTTTCATGCTATTCTTTGCATCAATAACTAATGAGTTAGCGTCGAGTGTAACGGGATCGATAATCATTCCAGATTCAGCTCTTTTTACTAGTCTAACCTCATTTGCCTGTTCTTCAATTGACATGTTTTTATGAATAACGCCAATACCACCCTCACTTGCCATAGCAATGGCCATTTTACTTTCGGTTACAGTATCCATTGCAGCTGAAACAATTGGAAGGTTTAAAGTAACATTCTTACTAAATTTTGTTTTAAGAGAGACATCTGAAGGAAGAATTGCGGAGTATGAAGGAACTAAGAGTACGTCTTCGTATGTTAAAGCTTCTCCAACAAATTTAAAATTTATCATATTGCAATTAATTATAAACTAATTGCATGCAAATATACAAATTTATATCTAGTCTAGTAAAATAAGATAGAAAGTCCAATAACACAAAAAACTAGAGCTTTAAAATAACTTAGTCTGTAATTAGCCGTGTTAATTTTTAAAAATAAAATTAATTTATTTGATGCTATGGAAACGGACGAGAACACAATTAGAGCTTGAGAAATAAATATTAACCCTAAAATTAAAAACTGAATACTAATAGAAAGGGTTTCAGAAAAAAGAAAATTTGGAAAATATGCAATGAAAAATAATAAAACTTTTGGATTAACTAGATTCATATATAAACCTCTTAGGAACAAATTAGTATTATTAGGTTTAGAAGACTGTTTGAATTTAGTGTTTAACTCATCGTATGCAAGATAAAAGAGATATACAGTTCCAAAATACTTTAAATAGTCAATCATATATTCGTTAGTCTCTATAAATACTGAAAGTCCAAATACCAGAATTAATGTATGAACTATAAGGCCACAGCATAGGCCAACTGAAATTAAAAGACCTGATTTTTTATTTTCTAAACTTTGATTTAAGACAAACAATATGTCTGGTCCTGGCATTAAGGTTAAAGCTAATGATGATATAAGAAACAATAATATTTGATCCATTTTATGAATTTAATTATTATTTATATTTGAGTCCAATTTTTACCTATGAATAATGTTTCCCAAAATCTTGAACCTCTAAAAAATAAGCTTAGGAACCACACTCTTTATAGTAATATAAAGACAATAGAAGATTTAAAAATATTTTCTAATGCCCATGTATATGCAGTATGGGATTTTATGTCTTTACTTAAGTTCTTACAGATAAATTTAACTTCATTATCTATTCCTTGGTTTCCAAGTAAGAAAACATCAACTGCAAAGCTAATAAATGAGATTGTCGCAGGAGAGGAAACTGATGAAGATCAAAATGGAAATCCAGTTTCACATTTTGAAATGTATATTGAATCAATTGAGGCATTTGGATTAAATTCAACCAATATTTTAAAAAATTTAAATACACTTAAGGATTTAAAGACAATTGATGATGACATTGATAAATTAGATATAAAAGATTATATAAAGGATTTTCTAAAATTTACTTTTTCAGTTATTAAACGTGGTAAAATTCATGAAGTAGCCTCAGTGTTTACCTTTGGAAGAGAAGATCTAATACCTGATATGTTTATTCCACTTATAGAAGGAATAAATTCGGATAATAATGATTTGAACAAATTAATTTATTACTTTAAACGTCATATTGAAGTTGATGGAGATATGCATGGCCCAATGTCTATGGAGATGTTATCATTTCTGTGTGATAATGATCCAGTTAAAATATCTGAGTCAACATCGATAGCAAAAAAAGCTCTTCTATCTAGAATTGCATTATGGGAGGGAATTGAAAATGAAATAAAAAAACTAAAACACGATTAATGAAAAATTTTAAACTAATAATATTAATTGCATCAATATCATTTGGTTGCTCACAAGAGAATATCTCAAATAAATATGCAAAATCTATAACATCAAATGAATTAAGTGAATTGCTTTATGAATTTGCATCTGATAAGTTTGAAGGAAGAGAAACAGGTGAACCTGGTCAAAAACTAGCTGTTAATTTTATTAGGGATTTTTATAAATCAAATGATATAAAAAAGGCAGATAATACTGAAGATTATTTTCAAGAACTCTTAATTGATATTCCAGGAAGAATGGTAACATACCCTTATAGTTTTCCTGATTCAGTTAGGGCATTTCAAATAAATAATAAAGAAACAAAATGGGTAGAAACTGAAAATGTTGCTGCTATAATTGAAGGATCTGAATTTCCTGAAGAATATATTGTTATATCTGCACACCTAGACCATGTTGGTAAAAGAGGTGAAGATATTTATAATGGTGCAGATGACGATGGGTCTGGGTCTGTAGCTTTGCTTGAACTTGCTCAAGCATTTAAATTAGCCAAAACTGAAGGAAATGGACCTAAAAGATCCATTATTTTCCTTCATGTAACTGGTGAAGAAAAAGGTTTATTAGGTTCCGAGTTCTACGCAATGGATCCACTTTACCCTCTTGAAAAAACTATAGCAAATTTAAATGTTGATATGATAGGTAGAACTGATCCTAATAGAGGCTATGATAATGATAGATATATATATTTAATTGGTTCTGATAGATTAAGCTCAAAATTACATGAAACATCAGAAAAGGTAAATACTAAAACAGTTGATCTTCAATTAGATTACACCTTTAATGAATTAGATGATCCTAATAATTTTTATGAAAGAAGTGACCATTTCAACTTTGCAAAAAATAATATTCCTGTAATTTTCTACTTTAGTGGAACTCATGAAGACTACCATGGAATTGGTGATACTCCTGATAAAATTCGTTATGATCTTTTAACAGAAAGAACTAAATTAATTTTCTATACTGCATGGGAAATTGCTAATATGGATGAAAAAATTGAAGTTGATATAAATTAAATAAAAAAAG
>JADHRQ010000015.1 GCA_016777325.1 Flavobacteriales bacterium
ACTTAAATAGTTCTTTTGGGGGTGTTTTGTTTAGGGTGTTTTTATTGGGTGTAGGGGTAGCCTCATCTCTCTTTGTCTGGACATGTAAGACGTGGTTTTCTCCGTAAAGTTTTTATTTTATTTATTAAACTTTTTTATAAAAAGACGTGTCTTACTCGTCTTGGTTTTACACTCTACATATTATTCCTCCATTCAAGCCTATAGAATCTTTGGTCTCCTTTTTTAAAAATCAAATCAACACCCTCTTTTTTAAAAACTCTTTGTAATAACGAACCTAATTTTTGAATTTTTCAGAGTGAACATTATAAAATATAATAAAACATTATGCTAATTCCTTTAAGAGGTTTTTTTATTTCGTCTAATCTTTCTTGGATTAGCCCATAATAAATATCCACTATATATCATAAAGACTAGACTTAATGATATAATACTAACATATGTAATTGTTGAAATATTGTTTTCTGTAAAATAGAAATCAATTATAGAGCCATCATGTAATCTTTCAATAAAATTATCTGTTCTTTTTTCTACGGATAAAATTTCTCCACTTTCTAGATCCAACTGAAGCTCTTGAAAATTATTTTTAAACAAAATCTTAGCAACACCTTTGTCTGGCCTTATGTCTATTCTGTCAATTTCAGAGTCAATTTTAAGTTCACCACTTGCAAAGGTTCTAGAAATTGAGTCTAAACTTTGTATTGAAATCCAGCTGCTCTGATTAATAGATTTAGTCGATTTAGTTTCAGGCTTTAAACCTAGCTCGTCTTTTAATCCAAGAAGAAAACCGCTTATTGATATTAGTAGAAAAAAACCAATAAAAATAATCCCAACATTTCTGTGTAGCTTTCTGTATAATCTAGTAAAAATTACTGTTTTAGAACTCATATTTTATTTTGCTCTTTTTCCTTTTTGTTTAATATTCTTTTTAGCCATTTTAATGTGCTCAATATGATGTTTAGTATGCCATGCATACATCCCAACATGCTCATGAAGAATTATATTTTTATCTCTGGATGAGTGATAGTAAGTTTTTTTGAAATCTTCTTCGGATAATGTCTTTAGAAGGCTTACCCATTTAGCATGAATTCCTTCAATCACATTTAGGCTATCTTTTACATCTAATACATTAGAGTCAGGGGTTGTTAAAAATTCAATCACAGATCCAAATATGAAAATTAAATTCCACATGTGGTCCTTTACTTTAATTTTAAAAAATATTGAGAGCTTATCACCCCCACAAATTGAACAAATTGTTCTAAGATTAGATGATACACCAAATGTTTTACCATTAAAAATCAATAGAAACATAATCATAGATATTAATGGTCCTGATATATACCAAGGCCAAGAGCTTAAAATTAAATCCATATTTATTGTATTATATCTTTATTTCTTTTAATTTGATTATATCCACCTCGAATATTTGAAATATTGTGGATACCTCTACTCTTTAATATAGAGCAGGCTATCATGCTTCTATAACCTCCTTGACAATGAATATATTTATGTGTTTCAGATAAAAATTTTTCATGATTATCATTAATTGTTGATAGGCATATATTATCTGCTTTTATAACATGACCATTAGCATATTCTGACTTTTTCCTAACATCAATTATTTGATTTATATATGTATCAATTTTATATGTTTCTTCTGGATTAATTGATGAAACTGAATCAATTTCCTTACCTGAATCAAGCCAGGAATTTATACCTCCTTTTAAATATCCTAATGTATTATCAAAACCAACTCTTGAAAGCCTTGTAATTGTTTCTTCTTCCCTTCCAACTTTACAAACAAAAATTATTTTTTGATTTACATCTGCTATCAATTCTCCTACCCAAGGAGCAAAAGAACCATCTAGCCCAATAAATATAGATCGAGGTATATGTGCTTTTTCATACTCATAAGGGGATCTTACGTCAAGAACAATTGCATCTGTTGCATTTACAATTTCTTCAATTTTATCAGGACTTAAAGCTTGATTTTTTTTAAGAATATTGTCAATATCTTCATATCCTTCTTTATTCATTTTTACATTTGATGGGAAATATTTAGGAGGATCTTCTAGTCCATCTAATACTGCTAGAACAAATGACTCTTTAGATAAATTTTTATTTAAAGCATAATTTAATTTCTTTTGATTTGCAAGTGAATCAGATGTAATATTCATCATATTTTTACCACATGCAGATCCAGCACCATGTGCTGGGTATATAATAATATCATCGGGAAGATTCATAATCTTATTTCTTAAACTATCATAAAGTTTACCTGCAAGCTCTTCTTTAGTTAATTTCATGTTTTGTTGAGCTAAATCAGGTCTTCCAACATCACCAAGAAATAAAGTATCACCAGTAAAAATTGCAATTTCTTTATTGTTTTCATCTTTAAGCAAATAACATGTGCTTTCAAGAGTATGACCTGGAGTATGTATTGCTTGAATTGTTAATTTTCCAACTTTAAATTCTTGATTGTCTTTTGCAATTAAACAATCAAAGTTTGTTTGAGCTGTGGGGCCATAGACAATATTAGCATCAGTTTCCTTAGCTAGAGTAACATGTCCGCTAACAAAATCTGCATGGAAATGTGTTTCAAAAATATATTTAATCTTTGAATTAGATTCTTTGGCTTTATTTATATATTCAGTAACCTCTCTTAAAGGATCAATAATTGCCACTTCTCTTTCACTTTCAATATAGTAGGCTCCTTGCGCTAGACACCCTGTATATATTTGTTCTATTTTCATATGTTATAAATTTAAGAATTCATATAAGATTATAAACACTCCAATGATTAATATAAATAATGCAAAAATTTTCTTCAATATTTTAAGCTTTAAACACCCTTATTTATTTAAATGTTTTAATTATTAATCTCAGGTTTAATCTTTGATATTTCAAGGTCTAAATAATCATCAATTGTTTTGAAGCATCCAGCTTTTTTTAGTATGTCCTCAGAACTACTTGACATTACACCAATAACACTTATACCTGAACTGATTGCACCACTCACACCTTCAATAGAATCTTCAAATATTAAACAATTTTCTTTTTTTAAGCCAAATCTCTCCAAAGTTGAATTAAACATTTCAGGATTAGGTTTACCATTACTTACCTCATCCCCGCATATTATACTATCAAATAAATTATAAACTCCTAGTTCATTTAGTGTTAAAGTGACATTTTTTCTTATTGCATTACTAGCAAGTCCAATTAAAATATTTTTTGATTTTAAATCAGATAAAAATTCTATAAATCCCTTTATAGGCTTAACGTTACCCTTATATATTCTTCTGAAAATTATCTCTTTTTCATCACTCATTCTTTTTAATTCTTTTAAAGAATATCGATCTCCATAAACAGCTTTCATAAGATCGAGTGTACCACCACCTTTATAATCTTTTAATTTCTGAGAAAAATTTTCAACTTTATTTTCATTAAAAAATATTTTCCATGCTTCATGATGATAGGGTAAGCTATCAACAATTGTTCCATCCATATCAAAGATTATCCCCTTTACCATTTTGTATTTAAATTTTAAAAAAGTATTTTACTTAAAGTTTTTAGGTTATACTCAAATCTAGATAATATATTTTAATTAATTTAAAACAAAATGAATTCAAGACGTAGTTTTATAAAAAAATCATCTCTTATTACTTTAGGAGCTTTAAACCTTAATTTCTCACCTTTATATAAAGATATTAATGGTGTTGATATATCTGTAGTTACATATTCTTTTAATCCCGGGATTGAAGAAATGAATGTTATTATTCAAAACTGTTTAGATTCTGGAACTGACAATGTTGAGTTAATGGGAGATCATATTGAAAGATCAATGGGAATGCCTAGAACTAGAAAATCCCATTCTAATTGGAGATCAAGTATATCAATGAAAGAATTCAAAAAAGTAAAAAAGCAGTTTGAAAATACAGGCATAAATATATTTGCTTATAAGCCATATTGCATGAGCCCTAATAATACTGATGATGAAATTGAGTATGCAATGAAAGCAACTAAAGCTCTAGGTGCTGAATTTGTTACAGCAGAATTAACAACTGAAGAAAATACAAGTAGAATATCTCGTTTTGCTGAAAAACATAATGTCAAGGTTGGATATCATGCGCATCTTCAAGCTTCTGATACTGCTTGGGTATTTCCTCTAAAGAATTCAAAGAATAATTATATAAACCTGGATATTGGTCACTATATAGCAGCAAGAAAAGAAAATACAAAAGAAAATTTATTAAACTTTATTATGGATAATCATTCTAGAATTTGCAGTATGCATTTGAAGGATAGGCAGGCTATAAAACCATTAAATGTTGGAGCTACTGATAATCAAGTTTGGGGAAAAGGCGATACTCCTATTACAGAAGTTTTGCAGTTAATGAGAGATAAGTCATATAATTTTACAGCAAGCATTGAGTTGGAATATAGGATTCCAGAGGGTTCAAATAGAGTTAAAGAAGTTAAAAAATGTTTTGAGTATTGTTATAAAGCTTTAAACTCTTAATGAATAAATACTTAATTGCATTTTTATTAATATTTACATGTCTAAACTTATTCTCTCAGAATCAAGGTATAATTTCAGGTAAAGTAATTGATAATGAGACTGGTTTTGGTCTTGAAGGAGCTACTATTAAAGTTGAGAATCTAGATTTTTATGCAACTACTAATAGTGATGGATATTTTGAAATAAAAGAGATTCCTCCTTCAAGTTATAATGTAACTGCAAGTTTTATTGGATTTAAGTCATTTACAATATTTAATGTGATTGTTAAGTCTGCTGGAAATAGACCATTAGAATATCTTTTAAACCCTTCATCTGAAATACTGGATGAAGTAATTTTGCTAGAGTCACCTTTTAAAACATCTTTTGAAACTCCATTATCAACTCAGACATTTTCTGCTGTAGAAATTGAAACTTATCCTGGAGGTAATAATGATATTACAAAAGTTATTCAAAGCTTACCTGGAATTTCACCCTCAATAGGAGGTTTTAGAAATGATATTATAATTCGTGGTGGAGGTCCAAATGAAACAGTATACTACTTAGATGGAATTGAAATACCTAATATAAACCATTTTAGTACTCAAGGAAGTTCTGGAGGTCCGGTTGGATTGATAAATGTTTCGTTTATAAAAGATGTTACTCTTTCAACTTCTTCATTTGGTGCAGAGTATGATAATGCACTTTCCGGTGTGTTGTCTTTTGAACAAAAGGATGCAAATCTTGATAGAATATCTGGTAATTTTAGAATTGGATCAAGTGAAGCTGGATTAACTTTTGAAGGTCCATTAAAATTATTTAAAAACAAAGAAACATCTTTTATAGTATCAGTTAGAAGAAGTTATCTTCAGTTTATATTCAAGGCTATTGGGTTATCGTTTTTACCTGATTACTGGGATTATCAAATGAAAATAAATCATAAAATTGATGATTTTAATTATTTGAATTTCATTGGTATAGGTTCAGTTGATAAATTAACCGTAAACGAATCTGATGAATTTGATTTTGAAAATGAATCTCAAATAGAACAAATACCTATAATAAATCAAAGATCTAGAACTTTTGGTGTTTCATGGAAAAGACTTTATAAAAATCAAAATGGATTTTTTAACCTATCTATTAGTAACAATAGATTAGATAATAAATTTGAAAGATTTCAAAATAATTTATTAAAATCAAATCCTTCATTTTCAAATATTTCTAATGAGGATGAGACTAAATTAAGATTTATTAGTAACCATAATACTAATAATTATAAATACTCATTTGGAGGAAATTTTCAATTATCCAATTACTTAAATAATACT
This sequence comes from Flavobacteriales bacterium, assembly GCA_016777325.1. Taxonomy (GTDB): domain Bacteria; phylum Bacteroidota; class Bacteroidia; order Flavobacteriales; family Flavobacteriaceae; genus Marisimplicoccus. The sequence goes on from JADHRQ010000015.1 coordinate 5,821, forward strand.
CAATATGATTTTTATAATATCAACTACAATACTAAAATAGATTTTATAAAATATGGAGTTTTTTTTAAGTCATCTAAAACATTTATTAATGATAGACTAGGGGTATCTTTTGGAGTGAGATTAGACCAGGATAATTTTACCAAGAGGAATAATATTTTTGAAAATATATCACCAAGAATAGCTCTTTCTGTAAAAATATCAGATGACAATAAATGGAAACTAAATTTTGCTGCGGGCAGATATTTTAAGATTCCAACTTATACTTCACTAGGTTTTAAAGACAGGAATGATATGTTTTTAAATAAAAATTCTAAGTATACAAGAAGTGATCATGTTGTTGGAGGTTTAGAATTTAATTGGACTGAGTCTTCTAGGTTTACCTTTGAAGCTTTTTATAAAAAATATAATAATTATCCAATCTCTTTTGTTGATGGAGTCTCTATAGCGAATAAGGGTGCAGGTTTTGAAGTCCTTGGAAATGAAAGAATATTAACAGAAGGAAAGGGGAAATCATATGGATTAGAGTTTCTTTATCAGCAAAAACTTAAAAATAATTTCTATGGTATTTTATCATATACCTTCTTTTACAGTAAGTTTTCAGGGTTTGATAATATATATTTGCCATCAGTTTGGGATAATAGACACCTCTTTTCTTTTACAGGTGGTTATAAGCTAAAAAAGAATTGGGAAGTAAGTTCTAAAATTAGATTTACAGGAAAAACTCCTTATGCACCTGTTGATTTAAACTTAAGCAATCAGTCATATCCCGAAATAATCCTTAACTACAGTGAACTTGGAAATTATTTCTTAGATCAGTTTACAAAGCTTGATTTAAGAATTGATAAAAGATGGAACTTTAAGTCAACATCTATGAATTTTTATATTGACATAGAAAATCTTTTAATGAGTGAAATTCCTGTACCGCCTGACTATGGACTTCAAAGAGATGAAAATCAAAATATTCTTAATCCAAGAAACTTAATTGAAATTTCAAGTGAAAATCAAAGTTCACTAATTCCAAGTATTGGATTTGTTATTGATTTTTGATTAAAAGGCGTTGTGACCAGTAATGTCATGGCCAAGAATTAATAAATGGATATCATGAGTACCCTCATATGTAATTACTGATTCTAGATTCATCATGTGTCTCATTATGCTGAATTCTCCAGTAATTCCCATTCCACCTAAAACTTGTCTAGATTCTCTAGCAATATTCATTGCCATATCAACATTGTTTCTTTTTGCAAGAGAAATTTGAGCTGAAGTTGCCTTATCATCATTTTTTAGTTTACCTAATTTCCATGATAATAATTGAGCCTTTGTGATTTCAGTTAACATCTCTGCTAATTTTTTTTGTTGAAGTTGTTTTGCAGCTATTGGTTTACCAAACTGAACTCTTTCCAGTGAATACTTCAAGGCAGTGTTGTAGCAATCCATTGCTACTCCAATTGCTCCCCATGAAATACCAAATCTAGCTGAATCTAAACACATAAGAGGGGCACCTAGTCCTGATTTACCAGGCAGAATGTTTTTTTTAGGAACTCTTACATTATCGAAGATTAATTCTCCAGTAGAAGATGCTCGTAAAGACCATTTGTTGTGAGTTTCAGGAGTTGAGAATCCTTCCATACCTCTCTCAACAATTACTCCATGTATTCTCTTATTTTCATCTTTTGCCCAAACAACAGCTATATCAGCAAAAGGAGAATTAGAAATCCACATTTTAGATCCATTTAAAATTATATCTTCCCCATCACTTTTAAAGTTAGTAATCATACCACTTGGATTTGATCCGTGATCAGGTTCTGTTAGACCAAAACAACCCATTATTTCTCCAGTTGCAAGTTTTGGAAGAAATTTTTCTTTTTGTTCTTCGCTCCCAAACTTCCAGATTGGAAACATGACTAATGAAGATTGAACTGAAGCAGTTGATCTAATTCCGCTATCTCCTCTTTCAATTTCTTGCATCATTATTCCATAGCTTATCTGATCCAGACCTGCACCACCATATTTTTGAGGAATATATGGGCCAAACGCACCAATTTCACCAAGTTCTTTAATTAAGTGCTTTGGGAACTCTGCTTTTTGAGCATAGTCTTCAATAATAGGACATACAGATTTAGAAACCCATTGTCTTGTAGATTCTCGAATTAACTTGTGTTCTTCAGAAAGTAGGTCGTCAATTTGATAAAAATCAGGTGAAGTAAAATTATCATTCATTATTTGGAACTTTGATAACAAAAATATGAATTAAATATTCAATTAAATAATTTCAATTAATCCATCAGGTATATCAATGTGAATAATATTTTTCTTCTTATTGATTTTTTCAATTAAATCCTCGTGAATTGGTATCATTATTTTCTTAGAGTCAACAATAACTTCAAAAACTGGTTGAGGTAATTCAGTATTAATCCCTTCGATTACACCAATTTTGTCAGATCCTTTATAAACGGTAAAACCAATGAGTTCGTCATGAAAAAAACTTTTATTATTAATAGGTTCATAGTTTTCTGAATCAATAAAAATATTTTTAAAAATTATATCCTCAGCCTCTTCCTCAGAATTAACTTCAACAAGTTTTATAATCAAAAAATTATTTGAAAATGATTTAATTTCCTCAATCATAAAGGGTATAAAACAATTATTTATATCAATAAATAGATATTTTATATCAGGAAGTTGATCAAAATTAAATGAGGATACACTTATCTTGATAAAACCTTTATAACCATGTTTTGAAACTATAGTTCCAATTTTAACATGATCAGTCTTCATATATACTTTAGATTATTTATCCTCATCAGCAGGAGCCTCATCAGCAGGAGCCTCATCAGCAGGAGCTTCATCAGCAGGAGCCTCATCAGCAGGAGCTTCATCAGCAGGAGCTTCATCAGCAGGAGCTTCATCAGCAGGAGCCTCATCAGCAGGAGCCTCTTCAGCAGGAGCCTCTTCAGCAGGAGCCTCTTCAGCAGGAGCCTCATCAGCAGGAGCCTCTTCAGCAGGAGCTTCATCAGCAGGAGCCTCATCAGCAGGAGCCTCATCAGCAGGAGCCTCATCAGCAGGAGCCTCATCAGCAGGAGCCTCTTCAGCAGGAGCTTCATCAGCAGGAGCCTCATCAGCAGG
>JADHRQ010000016.1 GCA_016777325.1 Flavobacteriales bacterium
AAAGCGATTGGTCTAAAAGGCATTTCTTTTTCCGAAAATATTAAAATTGATAAAGTCGTTGAAGAAGATAAAACTGGAATAGGATACTACACAAATGGAACAGAAAAAGTTAAATTTGATTTGAAATTCTTCTATATAGATGAATATATCATTTGTTATGCATATCAAAGCCTATAATCATGAGTGAAATAATTGATTTCCTATTCTCTCAATATTCATCATACTCAGATTCTTTTATTTTTCTAGAACTTTTTGCTGTAATAATGAATATTATAAGCGTCATGTACGCTAAACAAAACAATATTTTAGTATATCCAACAGGACTTATTGGTACTGGTATTTTTGTTTATATTTTATTTAATTTTTCTCTACTAGGAGATATGATTATTAATGGATATTTCTTTGTAATGTCAATTTATGGATGGTACTATTGGTCAAGAAAAAAAGATGAAGTAGTAATAAACAATATATCTAAACTTTATAAAAAGGAATATCTACAATTGATTTTACTGGCTTTAGGGAGTCTTATATTTATTTATATTATATATGAGCAATTTGACAAATGGAATAGTTGGACTGCTTATGTAGATACTGTAACTACTGCTATTTTCTTTGTAGCAATGTGGCTAATGGCGAAAAGAAAAGTTGAAAGCTGGATATTCTGGATTATAGGAGATATAATAACGGTTCCTCTATATTTTTATAAAGGATTAACCATTTCTTCAATTCAGTATCTTATTTTTACAGTGTTAGCTATATTAGGCTACCTATCATGGAAGAAAATCTTACTCAAGAACAGTCATTAATCAAAAGAGTTGTCATTTGTGGACCTGAATCAACAGGTAAATCTACAATGACAAAACATCTTTCTGTTTTTTTTAAAACTAATTATGTTGATGAATTTGCAAGAGAGTTTCTTCAAAAAAAATGGGATAACAGTAAAGAGGTTTGTTCCAGAGAAGACCTTCTGGAGATAGCAAAAGGTCAAATTGAATTAGAAAACATTAAGATTAAAAATTCAAGTAAATTAGTTTTCTGTGACACTAATATTTCAACCACACTTGCCTGGTCAAAAACTCATTTTGATGGATTTTGTGATCCTTGGCTATTAAGTCAATCAAAACTTTTAAAATATGATTACTATTTACTATTAAACACAGATGTAGCTTGGATAAAAGATGATCTAAGGAATACTCCTAATGACCGTGAAAAAATGTTTTTAGCACATAAATTTGAGCTTGACAATCTAAATGTTAATTATGATATTATAGAGGGATCAGATTTTAATAAAAGATTTATACAAGCAGTTGACTATATTAAAAAAAGTATTAATTTTAATTAAAATTGGGGTGCTTAAAGTAAGCTGAGATTACACCCACAGAACTTAGACAGGTAATACTGTGAAAGGAATTTATTATGAAAAAATACATATTTTTTGTACTGATTAGTACAACAATTTACTCCCAAGACCTTCAAAAAAATAAAAATTTAGACTCACTTGCTGATATTTTTAGCCTTGAGGAAGTTACTGTAAACGCACTTAGAGCTCAAAAAGATACTCCAGTTCCGTTTATTAATATTTCAAAAAAAGATTTAGAAAAGGTTAATTTAGCTCAAGATCTTCCAACTCTTTTAAAAAACACACCCTCTGTATTAACAACATCAGACTCTGGTTCTGGTATTGGTTATTCTTCAATACGAGTTAGAGGTTCAGATCAATCAAGAGTTAATGTTACAATCAATGGAATACCATATAATGATTCAGAGTCAATGAGTGTATATTGGGTTAACCTGCCTGATTTTGCCTCATCAATTGAAAGTATTCAAATTCAAAGAGGTGTAGGTACCTCAACTAATGGTTCAGCTGCTTTTGGTGGAAGCATTAATATTTTGACCAATGCAGCTTCAGAGAATGCATCATTTGAGATAAATAATTCACTAGGAAGCTTTAACACGGTTAAAAATTCAGTTGGATTTTCAACAGGATTTATTAATGATAAATTTGAGTTATCAGGAAGATTATCTAGGATTAAATCCAGTGGGTACATAGATAGATCAGGGTCAAAATTACGTTCATATTTTTTACAAGGAATATATAAGGATGAAAATACTTTATTGAAGATATTAAACTTTGCAGGTCATGAAATCACTGACCAAGCTTGGTTTGGAGTTGACTCCTCAACTTTAGAGACAAATCGAAAATATAATCCTGCCGGTGAATATTATGATAAAATGGGAAATACTCTTTATTATAACAATCAAGATGATAATTATAAACAAGATCATTATCAATTTCACTGGAATCAATCATATAAAAATGGCTTGAAATCAAATTTTGGGCTTCATTATACATACGGAAGAGGTTTTTTTGAGAATTATAACTTAGCTTATGATAGCAACTCATCCGATTATATTGATAGACGATGGTTAGACAATAACTTTTATGGAATGATATTTAGCCTAAATCAAAAGACAGATAATTATAATGCTATAATTGGGGGTTCATTTAACATATATGATGGTCAACATTATGGAGAGTATATTTGGAGCTCTGATAGTAAAATATCATCGAATTTCAAAGAAAGATTTTATGATGATATTGGAGATAAACGTGAATTTAATGTATATGCAAAAATTGATTATTATCTATCTGAAAAAATATCAATTTATGGTGATTTACAGTTTAGAAATATTAATTATAATGCAAGTATTACTCCTTATTCTGTAATTTCTGGATATGTTGAGAAGGGATATGAGGAAATTGATAAAAACTTTAATTTTCTTAATCCTAAACTAGGAGTTTTCTACAACCAAAATGATAGTAATAAGTACTACTTATCTTATGCAAGAGCTCAAAGAGAACCAACAAGAGCAGACTATGCTAGCGGAAGCCCAAATCCAGAAAAACTTGATGATTTTGAACTGGGATGGCGTGGTCAGGTTAACAACCTCTCATTGAATTTAAATGTTTTCTACATGCTTTATGATAATCAATTAGTCTTGACAGGAGAAAGAGATATCAATGGATATGAAATTAGAACAAACATTGGTAAATCTTATAGGTTAGGATTAGAAGTTGAGTCTAAGTTGTTTATAAACTCAAACCTAAATATTGAATCAAATATTTCTTTAAGTGAAAATAAAAACAATAATCTTTTCTATAGTTTTGATGGAGAACTTCAAAATTTTGGGGATACAGATTTAGCATATTCCCCAAATTTTATAGCAAATAATAGTATAAATTTTACTCCTAATGATAAGGTATACTTTTCATTAAGATCAAATTATGTTAGTGAACAGTTCTTTGCCCAGACTAACTCACCAATTTCTGAGTTGGACTCTTATTTTATTAATGATTTTAACTTTATTCATGAACTATCTCTTCCAAATTATGCAAATGAGTTAAAATTAAAAGTATTAGTGAATAATATTTTTGATGTTAAATATACTAGCTATGGTGGCTATTACACATATGATTTACCTGTTGGCCAAGGGCAGAAGACTTACGAAGGGACATATTACTATCCACAATCAGGAATAAATATTTTAGTAGGATTAGATATTAAGTTTTAAATAAAATATTTCGTAAATTAGAAGTAATTATCCCCACATATTAGGGGATTTTTGCATTGAATATGGGAAAGATTTCATACTATACTGAAGAAGGTTTAAAAGAACTAAGAGACAAACTAGATCATCTTAAGGATGTTGAAAGACCTCTTGCATCTCAAGCAATTGGAGAAGCTAGAGACAAGGGTGATTTAAGTGAAAACGCAGAATATGATGCTGCAAAAGAGGCGCAAGGAATGCTTGAAATGGAAATTTCAAAACTTGAAGAAACTCTTTCTAATGCAAGAATCATCGATGAGTCTAAATTAGATTCCTCTAAAGTTTTAGTTCACTCAATGGTTAAAATTAAAAATCTAACAAATTCTGCTACTATGCAGTATAAACTTGTAGCTCAAAGTGAAGCAAACTTAGCACAAGGAAAAATATCAGTAGAATCTCCAATTGGAAAAGGTCTTTTAGGAAAAAAACTTGGTGATATAGCGGAGATTGAAATCCCTAATGGAAATGTTAAATTTGAAATTTTAGAAATTTCAAGATAATGGCATCAATTTTTACAAAAATTATATCGGGAGAAATACCATCATATAAAATTTATGAGGACGAGAATTACCTAGCCTTTCTAGACATAAACCCAAATGCCTTAGGTCATACTTTGTGTGTTCCAAAGAAAGAAGTTGATCAAGTATTTGATCTAGATGATGATGCTCTTTCTGGATTGATGATTTTTTCAAAAAAAGTTGCTAACGCAATAAAAAAAGCTGTAGTTTGTAAAAGGGTTGGAATTAGTGTAATTGGCCTTGAGGTTCCTCATGTTCACGTTCATTTAATTCCAATTAATATAATGGATGATATGTCATTTGATTCAAAAATTCAGTTGACTAAAGATCAATTCATTGAAATTATGAATAAAATTAAATCTTATATATAATGGAAATATTAGGTAAAATTAAACTTATTGGAGAGGTTAAGACATTTGGAGACAATGGTTTTAGAAAACGAGAATTAGTTGTAACAACAGAAGAGCAGTATCCTCAACATATTCTTGTTGAGTTTGTTCAGAATAACTGTGAATTATTAGACAATTATAGTCTAGGTCAAACAGTGAGAGTAGGAATAAACATTAGGGGTAGAGAATGGGAAAGCCCAGATCAAGGAACTAAATATTTCAATTCTATTCAAGGATGGAGGATAGAATCGCTTGATGATCAAGTTATGGATTCTGCACCAGCTGATCTTCCAATGGACCCAGATACATCTTCACCTTCAGATGATTTAACAGAGGATGATTTACCTTTCTAAGAAGTATTATTTAATTATACAAGACCTACTCGAGAAAAGCTAGTCACTTTTGCAGAATCTGAATGTGACTTTAAGTATTGTGAAATACTAACTTTACTATCTTTAATAAACTGTTGATTTACTAGAGTGTTTTCTTTGAAAAACTTTTTTAGTTTCCCTTTAGCAATATTTTCTAGCATTTCTTCTGGTTTTCCCTCTTGTCTTAATTGATCTTTCGCAATCTCAATTTCTTTCTCAATAACATCTTGACTAACACCAGTTTCATCAATTGCAACAGGATTCATTGCAGCTATTTGCATTGACAAATCTTTTCCCACATTTTGGGCATTCTCAAAACTTTCAGATAGACCAACTATTGAAGCAATTTTATTTCCAGCGTGAATATATGAACCTACGAAGTCTGCAGATATGTATTCAAAAGATCCAATCTCAATTTTTTCTCCAATAACACCTGTTTGTTCTAAAAGTTTTTCAGAAACCTTCATGCCGTCAAAATCAGAATCTAAGAATGATTCTTTATCTGAGAAGTTTAGAGCATGGTCAACCATTTTCTGAGCTAATTGAATATAATCATCATTTTTTGCAACAAAATCAGTCTCACAGTTAAGTGAAATTATTACTCCTGAAGTATTATCAGCATTTACCTTAGCAAGAACAACGCCTTCAGAGGATTCTCTATCTGCCCTGTTTGCAGCAACTTTTTGACCTTTTTTTCTAAGAATCTCAATAGCTTTATCAAAATCTCCATTGGATTCTTCAAGTGCTTTTTTACAATCCATCATTCCAGCTCCTGTGGATTTTCTTAACTTATTTACATCAGATGCAGTTATTTTCAATTTTGTAAGTTTAAATGATTAGTAATTATTGATCAGAATCATCAGCATTTGCATCTTCAGATGCAACAGCTTCTTCTAACTTCTTTTGATCAGCTATTTCTTTCTCTCTTTTTCTTTCTTCGAGTGATTCTTGAATCCCATCACATACAATATCTAAGATTTTCTCTATTGACTTAGAAGCATCATCATTTGAGGGGATTATGAAATCAACGTCATTCGGATCAGAGTTGGTATCAACCATTGCAAATATTGGAATATTTAGTTTTTGTGCTTCTTGTACAGAAATTTTTTCATTAAGAGTATCAACGATAAAGATTGCACCAGGCAGCCTAGTCATTTCAGAAATAGAGCCTAAGTTCTTTTCAAGTTTAGCTCTTTGTCTATCTACTTGAAGCTTTTCTTTTTTTGACAAAGTCTCAAATGTTCCATCTGCTTTCATTCTATCGATGGCATTCATCTTTTTAACAGCCTTTCTAATTGTTACAAAGTTTGTTAGCATTCCACCAGGCCATCTCTCTGTAATGTATGGCATATTCACTGAGTCTGCTTTTTTAGCAACAATATCTTTTGCTTGTTTTTTTGTTGCAACAAAAAGGATTTTTCTACCTGATAGTACAATCTTTTTTAGTGCATTTACAGATTCCTCAAGTTTTGCAGCAGTTTTATAAAGGTTAATTATATGAATTCCATTTCTTTCCATATAAATGTATGGAGCCATATTTGGATTCCATTTTCTTGTTAAGTGTCCAAAGTGAACACCAGCATCCAATAGTTCTTTAACGTCAGTTTTTGCCATATTTTATCTTTTTGAGAATTGGAATTTCTTTCTTGCTTTCTTTTGACCGAATTTCTTTCTTTCGACCATTCTAGGATCTCTAGTCATTAATCCTTCTGATTTAAGAACAGGTTTAAATTCCTCGTTGAACTCAACTAGTGCTCTTGAAATAGCTAATCTAATTGCTTCAGCTTGACCATTAACACCACCGCCTTTTACAGTAACTGAAAGATCAAATTTATCTTTAGTTTCAGTAAGGCTAAAAGGTTGTTGGATTTTATATTGTAAAATTGCTGTGTCAAAAAACTCAGAATATGATTTTTTGTTAACCATAATATTTCCTTTTCCTTCTGACATATAAACTCTAGCAACAGATGTTTTTCTTCTTCCTATTTTATGAATTACTTCCATTATATTTTACTATTAACATCAATTAATTTTGGTTTTTGTGCTTCATGATTATGATTAGAGCCTGGAAAAACTTTCAAGTTTCTATATAAATCAGCACCCAACTTGTTTTTTGGAAGCATGCCTTTTACAGCCTTCTCAACAAGTTTAATATTATTTTTTTTGTGAAGTTTGTCAGCAGTTATAATCCTTTGACCCCCAGGATAACCTGTATGACTTATATATTGCTTTTGACTCCACTTATCACCTGATAATTCAATCTTCTCAGCGTTAATAACTATAACATTATCACCACAATCAACATGAGGTGTGAAATTAGTTTTGTGTTTTCCTCTTAAAAGTGTTGCTACAATTGATGCAGTTCTACCTAGAGGTAGTTCAGCAGCATCAACAAGAACCCACTCCTTGTTTACGGTTTTACTATTAGCTGATATAGTTTTATAACTTGTTTTAGTCATATAGATTGAATCTAGGCGTGCAAATGTACAATTATAAAAATTTTTAAAAAAACTTTTTTTTAATTAATGTGCTTCTAGCCAGTTTTTTCCAAAATCTAGATCAACTTTTAAGGGAACATCAAGCTTAACAGCAGATTCCATAGTATTCTTTACAATTTCCTGAACTAATTCTTTTTCTTGACTAAACACATCAAAAACAAGCTCATCATGAACTTGTAATAGCATTCTTGACTTTAAAGACTGTTTCTTGAACTTATTGTGAATTCTTATCATAGCAATCTTAATAATATCTGCAGCACTTCCTTGAATTGGTGCGTTAATGGCATTTCGCTCTGCGCCACTTCTTATCATATTATTCTGAGAGTTAATATTTTGAAGATATCTCCTCCTCCCCATTATTGTTTCGACATATCCTTTGGTTCTAGCAAAATCAATTTGATTAGACATGTAGCTTTTTAAACCAGGGTAATTTTCAAAATAGCTTTCAATCATCACTTTTGACTCTGACCTTGAAAGATTTGTTTGTTGACTAAGTCCAAAAGCAGATACTCCATAAATAATTCCAAAGTTCACTGTCTTAGCATTACCTCTTTGCTCTCTTGTAACTTCATCTGGTTTAATATTATAAATCTTTGATGCTGTTATAGTATGAATATCCTGATTATTAATAAATGCATCAATCATATTTTGATCTTTGCTGATTGAAGCTATTACTCTTAGTTCAATTTGAGAATAGTCTGCAGCCATAAGCACATAATCATTATTTCTAGGTATAAATGCTTTTCTAATTTTTTGACCATTCTTAGTTCTTATAGGGATATTTTGAAGATTAGGATTATTACTGCTCAAACGACCAGTTGTTGTTACAGTTTGATTAAATTTTGTATGTATTTTATTTGTTCTAACACTTACTTCATTTGGTAAAGATTTTACATATGTGTTTTGAAGCTTATCTAATGATCTCCATTCCAAAATACTTCTTATAATTTCATGATCATCAGCCAAACTAGATAAAACCTCTTCTGAAGTAGAGTATTGACCAGTCTTAGTTTTTTTGGGCTTTGACACCAGTTTTAGTTTATCAAATAATATATCACCAAGTTGTTTAGGTGAATTAAGATTAAATTCTTCGCCTGACTGATTATAAATATCTTTTTTAAGTTTGTTTAGATCCTTTTCAAATTCTTTCTCTAGTTGATTTAAATATGCAGAGTCTATATTAATACCCTCTTTCTCCATATCAGATAGAACGTTTATGATAGGAGTTTCAATTTCAAGGAATATATCTTTTACTCCATTTGACTCTAGTTCTTTATCAAAAATATACTTTAATTGAAGTGATAAATCTGCATCTTCTGAAGCATAATTAGTTACTTCATCTATCGGTATATCTCTCATGGATTTTTGATTCTTACCTTTTTTACCAATTAGAGATTCAATGGAAATAGGAGAATAATTTAGATAAGATTCTGAAA
>JADHRQ010000001.1 GCA_016777325.1 Flavobacteriales bacterium
TTCCAGTGGTTAATTTTTATACCTTAACTTTATGTTTAATATTCTCATGTAATTCAGAAGTGAACATTAATAGTATTAATAAAAATCAACTTAGCAAAGAAACTAGTCTTTATTTAAAGCAACACTCTCAGAATCCCATAAACTGGCAAAGATGGTCTAATGAAATATTTGATGTTTCACAGGAATTAGATAAACTTCTTGTTATAAGTATAGGATATTCAAGCTGTCATTGGTGTCATGTTATGGAAGAAGAAACTTTTACCAATGATTCTATAGCAAAAGTTATGAATGATAATTTCATAAATATTAAAGTTGACAGAGAAGAAAATCCAGATGTAGACCAAGCATACATGACTGCTTCCCAATTAATGACTGGAATGGGTGGTTGGCCATTAAATGTAATAACTCTTCCTGATGGCAGTCCAATATATGCAGGTACATATCATTCAACATCTCAATGGGATGACATCCTTAAAAGAATAATAAGGCTTAAAAAGGATAACTATGATGGTCTTAAAGAAATTGCGAAAAACGTAAAGAATGGTGTTACAGATGTTAATACTATCCAAAAGCAAGAAAAAATCAGTGAATTTAGTACAGATTTTCTTAAAAACAATATTGAAGAATGGATGAAAAAATGGGATACTGATTTTGGAGGAGATATAGCTCAACAAAAATTTGTTTCTCCCTCTAAATATCTTTTTCTTTTAAATTATGGTAAAGTATATAATGATAAAAAAGTTTTAAGTCATGTTAAAAACACTCTTGACATAATTGCTTCTAGCGGTTTAAATGATTTCATTGAAGGAGGATTTTACAGGTATACTGTAGATAATGAGTGGAAAATACCTCACTTTGAGAAAATGCTATATGATCAAGCACAAATGATCAGTCTTTTCTCCATGGCTTATAAGGTTTATGGAGATAAACTATATAAAGATATAGTTGATAAAACCATAACGTTTCTAAATTTAAAAATGTCCTCAAATGATGGTTTATATTATGCAGCTATGGATGCAGATACAGATGGAGAGGAAGGAAAGTATTACTCATTTACAAAAGATGAGTTAGAAATAATTTCAAAAAATACAGATTTTAGTGTTTTTACTAACTACTATAATATTGACATAAAAAAACCTTGGGAAAATAATAGATTCTTGCTCTTACCAAAAAAAGCCAATAATGAACTTAATGATTTAATACAAATTTGGGAATCTAATATTATTAAATTAAAGGAAGAAAGGACAAAACCTAGAATAGATGATAAGATAATAGTTTCATGGAATTCACTAGCTATTGTTGGTTTAGTTGATGCTTATGAAGCACTTCAGAATTATGATTATCTAGTTCTTGCAAAATCAATGTTTGAAGAGTTAAAAGACAATTCATTTAGAAATAATAAACTTATTCATACTTATAAAGAAAACCAATTTCAAGAAGGTGTTCTAGAAGACTATGCATACCTCTCTAAAGCTTCAATGAGGTTGTTCCAGGCTACAGGAGACGAGTCATACTTTGATTTTTCAAAAAATATTATAGATAATTCTTTAGAGCTTTTTGATGATGATCAATCTGATTTATTAAGATATAGTAATAACAATGAATTATTTACAAAAGTGATTTCTGTAGATGATGGCGTAATTCCTTCACCAAATTCTATAATTGCTGAGCAATTATTTAATATAGGACATATAATATTTGATGATGAGTATCTTAATTTGTCAGATAAGATGGTTTCTTCAGTTCAAGATATCATTGATGGCAACATAAACTCATATTCTGTTTGGGCAAATAATATTCTAAATAGAGTTGAGCCATTTTTTGAAATTGCTATTATTGGTCCTAATGCTAACTCAATTACAGATGATATAACAAATTATTTTACTCCAAATACTATTGTAGTTCAGTCTCAAATAGAGAGTGACATACCTCTCTTTATTGATAGATATTTTGAAGACGAGACATATATTTATGTCTGTCAAAATAAAACATGTCAAAGACCTGAAACAAAGATTAATTTAGCTCTTGAACAAGTTCCTTATATAAATTAAATATGAAAAATATTAACTATACTTCTATACTGTTAATTCTTTTGTCCTTTATGACAATTAATTGTTCTAGTAATGACTCTGGTGAGTGTTCAAACTTCCTAGAATGTCTTGATGGTACTTATTGGACTAATAATAATAATCAATCTATATGGACTTTTAATGATGATAAAGATGGGGCTTATTTAGAAGTATACATTTCAGGATTCGATTGTTATACATATGAAAATAATTTTATAGTAAATGCGGAATTTAAATATCAGACTAAACTTAGTTTATCAGAAGATTTCAATGATTCTAACTGGTTTTATACTATAGTTAACGATAGTGTCATTGAAAAGACTAAATCAACAGGGGGAAGTACAATTTTTTTCTACAAAACTGATAAATCATTCTTAGATGATTTATTAGAATTTGATGAGTGTAATTACTAAAGTTTTATAAAAATCTTTTTCTTAAATAAATAGTTAGCTGGAATGTAAATTATAATTACATACATTATAGCATAAAGTAATGAGGCAACTTTTGGATATATACCCGAATCTACAAGTGAGTTAACAAAGATTGTGTTAAGCTTAATTCCAATTATATAATCACTATAAAATATTGATCCAAGAATACCAGCTAGTACGTATGTAAAAATTGAATTTGTACCGAAAACCTGAGACATTTTAAAATTTTTATAGCCATTAACATCAATTAAGTATGTAAATGCTGCTGTTAACATAAAAGACATTCCAGCCATTAAGAAGGTGTATGATGTACTCCAAAGATTCTTGTTCACTGGAAAAGACCAACTAAAAAAGTCACCTACAAACACAAGAATCAAACCAATATAAAATAGATTGAGCAATTTATCTTTAATATCTGAATTGCTAATTAGTATTGTACCGGCAATTAGTCCAAAAACTCCAGTAATTATTGATGGAATAGTAGTAAGTATACCTTCTGGATCCCAGGTTCCTTGCCACATTATACCTGGTAAATAATTTTTATCAATATAATGTGCCATATTTAATTCAGGTATACTTAGATCCGGTTGACCTATACCGGGTATTGGTATGTACAACATTATAAACCAATAAAGAATTAATGTTATGGCAGACAAATACATAAAATATTTTTTATCTATAAACATATATATCATTCCACAGAAAAGAAAAACAAATGAAATTCTTTGAAGAACTCCAGTCCACCTTATATTATCAAAGTCAAAAGATGGGAATATCCATAAAAACAAACCAACTAAATAAATTTTAAAAGCTCTCCATATAATTTTTCTGATTGTTTTGTTTCTATCTAACCCTTTTTTATTATTTAGTGATAGAACAATTGATATACCAACAATAAAAAGAAAGTTAGGAAATATATAGTCTGTTGGGGTCAATCCATTCCAATCTGCATGAAGTAAAGGTGCAAAGACATTTTCCCATGAGCCAGGTTGATTAACAATTATCATAAAGATTAAAGTCATTCCTCTTAAAACATCAATTGATAGAAGTCTCTCTTTCATATTGTAAAAGTTAAAAAAAATAATTGATAAATCTAAATTTACTTATCAACTTGAATTGGATAACCGCCCCTGCCCTTATTATCAAATAATCTAAGATTTACAATATCATCTTGATTTAGTTTTACAGGATTATTATAATTCATGCTTTCAATATTAGGTAAAGAACCATCAAGTGTATACTTAATATTTAATCCTGGAAAGACAGAGTTAGCATAGAGAGAGTCATTTTTGATAATACCACCTGGTTTTGGGAGATCATAATTTAATCCACCATAGATATTATCAATAATTGGGAGAACTCTCTGACCTATTGTATTTGTAAATTTATTCCACTCATAGTCTAAAGTAATTTCTCTCTTACTTTTATCTGAAACTTTCATCCACTCAGGATCCTGAGCCCATGCTTTTTGAGAAAAAACTATGATATTTGGCATGAACATATAATCAAGAATATCTTCATTCCTGATAGTCTCACTCCAAATTTGAGATTGGATACCGATTATATTATCTCTATTACTAGGATTTAACTTTTCAGAGGATTCAATGTATTCTTTTGAAATATTATTTTTTTCAACTCCATATGAATCATTAAAAATATCGAAAACATCCACTGTCCACATATCCTTGTAATCTGCATATCCACTCCATGAAAGTCCAACATTATCTAAATCTTTATCGTCTACCATATCAAAATAAAAGGCACTGGAATTACTCATTACGGTTTTATATCCAAGGTTTGCATATTTGTAGATCATATCTTGTCTCCCCTGACCCCAATCGTTTTTCCATACAAATAACAATATGTCATCTCCCTTAAAAAAGTCTTTTATTTTTGTTTCAGACTGATTCTTCTCTGTTAATTTTAATAAGATATCATCCCAGCCAGTCATGGTTGCATTATATGATGAAAGTTTATCATAAACTCGTCTCTGCATTATTTCATAAAGAGCATTATAGTCACCTGCTATTGAATTTTCTTCCATGAATTGATCACAGATTGGTGATTTTTGCCATGCACCGTAAGGAAGTTCATCAGCTGCAACACCAAACTTGTTTAATTCCACGCCTGCTTCCTGATACATAAGATATATTTCATCGATTACTTTCTCATAAAATGTGAAAGCACTTTCCCTGCATATACATGCTATATTATCATTAAACCCCTGCGCTGAGTAATACTCACTTTCATCATCTGGATCAGACAATAAATATTTTTCAGCTTCTTCTTGATTACCAAGCTCCATATATTTTTGATATCTAACATTCATTGAAATAATTGCTGATCTCATATGAGATGGATAACTTATTTGAGGTATTATTTTAATATTTCTGTGATCAGCATATTGAAGTATTTCAATAAAGTCCAATCTAGAGAGATAACCAGACCCAGTAGAATTTATATCTGGACCTGAGCCATACATAGGTATCAAACTCTCAAATTCATCCTTAGTAAAAGCTCTTTTTGAACCTACCTCAGTAAGTTCCTCTAAACCAGGAATTTCCAACCTCCACCCTTCGTCATCTGTTAACCTAAAATCCAAATGATTAATTTTAAAAAAAGATAAATAATCTAAAATTTGTTTAATCTTATCTGGACCATAAAAATTTCTTGAGATATCCAGCAACATACCTCTATATGAGAATCTAGGAGAGTCACTAATATTCATGTGTTTAAGCATATTGCTCTCAAGACTAGAAGCAAGAAAAAGTTGTTTTAAGGACTGTAATCCATAAAGTGCTCCTGCTCTATCTGATGCTTCTATTGAAATTTTATTTTTATCTATAGACAATAGATATGATTCTTCTAGTAAATTATCTATGTATTGAACTGAAATATCATAATCTGAAGAATTTATTATATCTACATTAATATTTTCCGCAAAAAGAGACTTTACGGTACTAATGTCAAGATCTAAAGATTCATCTAAGAAAACTTTATATTCAGATTTAAGAGAAGATTCACCTTCTAATAATCTAATTTCACTTGGGGTTGGAATGATTATTTCAAGTTCAGATTTATCAAGAACATTACCTGGAGCATATAAATCAAAGCGATCTTCAGAAGAGGGTACATCAAGTTTTTCAATTCCCTCTGCATTTTTCCAGTTGTAAGTAAATTTTACATCAATTATTTCATTATCTGAAACTATAAAACCACCAACTGGTAGATCTGATATTCTTCTAACTATTCCTGATTGGTTAAAGTCTACGCTTATCGATTCATTTGAATTTAGATAATAATCTTTACCAAATGATAAGATGTTGTATGATTGACCTGCAACATATTCATATTCAATATTTTCAGGGATAGATTCATTATTTACTATTGAACTCTGTTGATTCCAGTGCAATGACCAAACAGAGTCAAAATCAACATTTGTTGAATTTAATACAGAGAGACTAACATCAAAGTTCCAATCATTCATTTTTTTAATTTCATATACTACTTCTATTTCTTTTGATTGAATACTACATGAGAGTACAAATAAAAAAGCTATATATAGAAAGAATCTTTGAGACATTTGATTACTTTATTTTAGTAAATTCTATTAGATCATCATTCTTAGCTGTTAAAATGTAATCATCATTATTTAATGTAATAAACTCCATGTCTTTAACATCACCATTAATAAATAGTCCACTTTTTTGAGTAGATATTGCCTCAAAGCCTGAATCAGGAGTATATTTTAAATAAACACCAACACTTCCATCATTTCTTGGAGTTTCAACTTCAGAATTATACATGTTTCCTGAAACAACTATATCCATATATCCATCTTTATCTATATCCTTTTTAAGAATTTTGTTAATAGAAGACAACTGAGTTAAAGTTGGTAAATTGCTCATTTTAAATGAGTTACCAGTATTCTCTAAATAGACAGATGAAAATGTTTTTGTAAAATAATGTAGAGAATTTTCTAATGCCGGCTCGGTATAAACATCTTCAAGAGTTGCTATAGAAAATGCATCATAATCCTGAAATTTCTTTTTAATTGCTGGAATTTGATCTGAGGAACACTGTCTGCCCCTAAGTGGATATTGTTCCCCATCATTATAGTAACTAAGTACAATATCACCAGTACTGTTTTGGTCAAAGTCATTATAAAAAATATCAAATGTTTCATCACCTGATGTTTGATATTTATAATTGTTCCCAAGGTTTCCAACTACTAGATCCATATCACCATCTTTATCAAAGTCCTCAGCAATAATATCATACCACCACCCTCTTGTAGAATCTACGTCTATTAGGGATGTGTCATCAGAAAATTTACCATCATTATTTTTATAGAACTTAATTGGTGTCCATTCTCCAACAACAATTAGGTCTGTCCATCCATCATTATTATAGTCAGCCCAGACTGATGATGTTACTAATCCAATCTCTTTGAATGAAAATACAGATTCATCAGCATTTCTAAACTTTATTCCATTACCATCTGAAATATTTTCAAGTAAAAAACTTTCAGCAGGTAGTGGATAACTGCCAGGAACCACTCTTCCACCTACAAATAAGTCTATATCACCATCTTTATCATAGTCTGAAGATGTAACCCTCATACCGCTTGAAAAATTATCTGGCAGTGAGACATTGCTGAAATTAAATGAGCCATTACCATTATTAATATATAATCTATCCTTAAGGATTGGAGTATTCGGTTCAAATTCATTCCCACCTGACACTACATATAAATCGTTATCACCGTCATTATCAAAATCTTCAAGAATCATATCCATATCCTCATATTTAGCATGTTCTTTAGAGAATGTGAAACTCTTACTGTAGAATGATCCATCTGACTTTTGGATATAAAATGCAGTAGGTTGATCTTTAGCACCTCCTACAACAAAATCATCAATTTTATCTCCATTAATATCTCCAATTGCAATACCAGGACCCAATCTTGAATTTTCATGAGGAAGTAAAACCTCTTTTATGTAATCATTATACTCATTCTCGTTATGTTTATGCTTTACGACCTCAATATTTTCAAAATATAGGTTTGATTCACCAGTTTCTATTTTTGATACAGACTTGGAGTTCAATATATCAAATTCAATTATTGAATTAATTTTAAGATCTTTCAATTCTTCAGAATTACCATTTGACCAAACAACCTTAATTGATTTTATCATTTCATCAGTACCTATACCAAAATTTAGATAAGGAGAAACAGAAGACTGAAAGCCTCTTGACAATGTAAGTTCTTGCATCTGGCTTGAATTTTCAGTTTCTAAATACACCCTACTATCAATTCCAAATCTATTTCCACCATCACCCTTAAGCTTAACCTTCACAAAATTATTAGTGGAATTGTTCCTGTAAATTTGAGCTTCCTGATCTATATTATTTACAATAATTTCTAGATCTCCATCATTATCAAGATCAGCATATGTAGCTCCATTAGAAAAGTTTTTATCATCTAGACCCCAATCAACAGATACATCAGAAAAAGTTAAATCCTTGTTATTCTTAAAGGCAAAATTTGATATGGCTTCTGAAGGTATTTGATTCGTGTAATACAATAGGCTGTCATTAGACATTGGTCTTAAATTAATTTCATTAAAGTAATCTTTATTGTTTATTTCTCTTCTAGTTCCGTTAGAGATAAATAAATCTTTCCAACCATCATTGTCAAAATCAGCAAGAAGAGGTCCCCAACTCCAATCAGTTGATGAAATTCCTGATAATCTAGAGATATTACTAAAAAATGGTTTATCATTCTCTATACGCCTATTTAATTGAAGTGTATTGTGCATGTATTGATAATGAAAGCCATAATTAACAGTACTCCAAAATAGTTCAGGATTCATACTTGCCATATTAGCCTTAGATCTTCTATTGTCTTTTGCATCCATATCTACTTGAACATAATCAAGATGTTGATCGTTGTTAAAATCAGCTATATCAACTCCCATTCCATAAAATGAAGTCTGATTAGTTGATTCTTTAACAATATCTGTGAATGTTCCATCACCATTATTCATATACATGAAGTCTGGTGAACTAAAATCATTTGAAATATAAATATCCGGATATGAATCATTATTTAGATCTCCAACAGTGGCACTTAGGGTAAGACCATATGTTCTTAAACCTGCCTCCTCAGTGACTCTTGTAAATGACAACCCATCATTTCTGTATAAATTATCAGTCTCATAGTCATCTGTATTTTTCATTTTATAATAGTAATAGCTTCTTGGAGCATCAAAAGGAGTCATTGGATAATTTGCTACATAAAGATCTAAGTCTCCATCTTTATCATAATCAAGAAAAGTAGCTTGAACTCCATTCCCTATATCGTCAACTCCATATTCATTAGCCATTTCAGTAAATGTATTATCACCATTATTTATGTATAACTCATTATTTTTTATGCCATCTAATCCAGCAACAGAAAGATAAATATCTAGAAAACCATCATTATTAATATCTACCATAGTAGAACCAGTATACCATCTGTTATCTCCAGAAGTACCTGATGTGACTGTTATATCTTCAAAATTTAGATTTCCTTTATTTAAATACAGTTTATTTGAGGTCATATTACCAGTAAAGTAAATATCATCTAAATTGTCATTATTTATATCCCCCACAGATACTCCTCCTCCCATATATATGTATGGATATGTAAAATAATTAAAAGAATTATCTTCATTAAGTTGATTATTAAAATCAATACCTGTTTGATTAATAGTTAGCAAAGTAAATTGTTTCTCATTATTATCTATATCACATGATATAGTTATAATTGAAAGTATAAAAGCCAAAAGTAGGATTGTTCTTGTCATTATATAAATTTAAAAAAAAAAGGGTGAATTAAATATTCACCCTGTTAATTTTTTACTCTAATTTAAAATAAACTAGTGACCTGGATTTTGAGATAAAGCACCCTCAGAAGAGTCAATAGCGTTTAGAGGTATAGGTAAAGTATTATGCTTAGAAGAAACAGTATTTACTCTTGAAGCAAAAGGAGGAATTGTTCTTCCTTCATGCCCAATATATGTATTTAGTGTCTCAACCATATTACCCCATCTTCTTAGATCAAAAAGTCTGTGACCTTCCATTCCAAGTTCAATTCTTCTCTCGTGCCTTACAGCAGATCTAGCAGCAGATGCATCAGTCCAAGCTGAGTTATATGTATCTATAACATAGTTAGGGCCAGAATCAGCTGTCGGTGAGTTCTTAGCTCTTGATCTAACTTGATTAACATAACCTCTAGCTTTTTCAAGATTACCAGATTCAGCAGCAGCCTCAGCTGCCATTAATAAAACATCGGCATATCTAATAATGTGATAGTTTATACCTGTTCTCTGTTCTCCCCATCCACCTGTTCCTCTGTTGGAATCATCACCAGAAGTATAGAAGTTTTTCTTTGTCATATAAGGACCAGATATATCAGTAAAAGATGCTCTAATGTTTTCTTTTCCAGTAAATACACCAAAACCATTAAAATCAACACCTCTTCTAGCAATCGTATAATCAATTCTAGGATCTAAATTACCTGTGTGAGGAGTAAATGCATCACTTGACTCAATACCTGCATCATTTGCAATATCGGAAGATGCCCAGTTAGCTAACGGAAGACCATTAGAATCTGTTTGGAAAGCATTAGCTAAGTTTTGAGTTGGTTGATAGAAACCACAACATAGACCACCAGTCATAGGACCAATAGGCATATTTAGTGTTCCCCCTCTATTTCCTTGAAAAGATTGACCACCATCTGAAGCATATTGAATTGCAAATACCATCCCTGGACCATTTTCACCATCAGATCTCCAATTTGAGAAGTAGTCTAAAGCGAGTGAATAATCACCAGAGTTGATCGCTGATTCAAGTGAAGTTAGAGCCTCACTCCATTTATTTTGATGAAGTAATGCCTTTCCATGATATGAAAGCGCAGTAGATTTAATTGGTCTACCTGGCTCAGCATAATCACCACCTCTTGAAGTTGGTAAATTTGCAGCGGCATAAGCAAAATCAGCTTCAATTTGACTCCATATTGGACCACTGTTTGGCTGGTTAAACTCACTTGCAGCAAAGTTTTCATCTGAGATGTAAGGCACATTCACCCATTTCTTTTGTAACTCAAAATTAAAGTGTCCTCTTAAAAAACGAGCTTGAGCCATCTCAACTGTGAATAAACTAGGATCTTCAGAAGTATTAATAAGATTAATTACTGAGTTTGATCTGTTTATACCAGCAAAAACTGCTCTCCAGTTATTATATATATAAGGATTTGTTGTATCCCATGTATAGAGTTCTAATGCTAATAAGTCAGCTTGATCACCATCAGTTGATCCTTTATGAGCATCATCAGATAGAACATCCAACCACCAGTTATCTCCACTTACGTGCCAGTCATCTCCATGTCCCTGACGGATACCGTCAAGCATAGAGTATGCACCAACAAGCAATAGGTCAACACCAGTTGCATTCTGTAGAGAAGCATCACTTAATGCACCTACAGGATTAATGTCTGTAAAATCATCAGAACACGATACTAGAAGTAACGAGGCTGATAAAAAATATGTTAGAAATTTTTTCATAATTATTATTTATTGGGGTTAAAATTTAATATTTACACCAATTGACGATGTACTATTTGAAGGATACTGACCATCATACCATCCTAATAGAAGAGAGCCTCCATTAGGAACATCAGGATCAAAACCATCAAAGTCTGTCAAGGTTAAAAGATTTGTACCGTTGTAATATATTCTTGCACTAGATGCTCCAAGCTTAGAAGTTAGAGAATCAGGAAGAGTATATCCAAGTTGAAGAGATCTTAATCTCACGTATGAACCATCTCTTATAAAGAAAGAGTTAGATGAAGTAAACTCATTATTTAAGATTGTTTCACTTAATGCAGGATAAGTTGCATCAGGATTAGAAGGAGACCAAGCATCTAATACTTTAGTACTTCTATTTGAGTTAAAGAAAGCTGGACTTTCGTAGTATAAAGCTGTATTGTCAAAAATGTCATTTCCAACTGATCCATTAACAAACATACTTAAATCCCAGTTTTTATATCCTAGGCTAAGGTTTACACCAAATAAAAAGTCTGGGTGAGGATCACCTATTTTAGTTCTATCATTATCGTTGATAACACCATCACCATTAACATCTTCGTATTTAAAACGACCTGGTGCAGCACCATCCTGAGTAGCATGTGCAGCTACTTCAGCATCATTTTGAAAAATACCTAAAACATTTCTACCATAAAAATATGCTATTGGTTCACCTACTGAAGTTCTTGATACTGATCCAACTCTATCACCAAACCCACTGAATGAGTCTGCGATAAGTTCTTTAACTTCATTTGAAGCTTTAGTTATATTAGCAGAAAGATTATATCTCATACCAGATGAGGTTTGATCACCATAAGAAAGAGATAAATCAAATCCAGAAGACACAATCGAACCTAAGTTTGTAAAAGGCGCACTTGAGTCAATAGCAGTTGAGCTAATTTTATTTGTGTCTTCTCCAACTAGACCATTAGTCTCGTTCTTAAAAACATCAATAATAGCAGTAAGCTTATTATCAAAGAATCCCATATCAAAAGCAACATTCATTGCTGTCATTGTTTCCCAAGTTAAGTTAGGATTACCTTTTGAGATTAAAGTAGCTCCAGGAGAAGCTAAACCACTTCCTTGGAAGTTATAATATGCTATAAACTCATTTTGATCTGAAATATTTACATCTAAGTTTGAACCACCAATTTGTTGGTTACCTAGTTCACCATATGATAATCTTAATTTTAATATATCAAACACTTGACTGTCAAACCAATCTTCATTACTTAATAGCCAGAAAGCACTTGCTGAAGGGAAAACCGCATCAGAAGTTGCTCTAGCAAATCTTGAAGTATCATCTTTTCTAACTGTTGCAGTAGCACCATATTTTCCACCCCATGACCAGTTTGCTGTTGCAAACAATGAGAATATTGAAGATGAATTTTGGCTAGCATAGCTTACAACAGGTGTTCCTGCACCATTACTCATTAAGTAAAAATCTGGAGATTCATATAGATAATCCGTTCTTAGAATTTGACTTCCTTTAAAATTTTGTTTTAAGGCCTCTGTTCCAACCAAAACATCTAGAGAGTGTTCACCAAATGTATTTCTATAATTTAATGTATTAGTAACAGACCACTCATCTTGTCTAAAGTGTTGCTCTGTTAAGGTATTAACAGTTAAAGCCTCACCATGCTCAGGATTCAATGCTGTAAAGTATCTTCCATGAAGATCTCTCATTTGAATACCAGCAGCAGTTTTAAATCTAAGCTCAGGTGTTATTTCCCATTGAAGGAACATGTCACCAATTGCACGAAGATTTTTGTTATAATCATCTCTTGATCTGTAAAGCTCAGAAATTGGGTTATTATGAATACCTAATCTTGAAGCATTAGTGTAGGTTCCAGCAAAGTTACCATTAGTATCACGAACAGGTACAAGTGGTGAAGATCCTGTAGCTCTTTGAATTGGGTCATTCGGAGCAGTTGATTCTTTATCAAAAGTTACATTTAATCTAGATCCAACAATAATTTTATCTCCAATTTTAAATTCTGAGTTAAGTCTTGTGGATGCTCTTTCAAAGCCTGTGTGAACCATCACACCACCTTGATTAAGGTAATTAGCTGAAAGATGAAATCTACCAGTTTCAGAACCTCCAGATGCAGAAAGAGAAACTTGCTTTGTTTCAGCAGTTTCAAATAACTCATCTAACCAGTTAGTTCCACCAGGTTGAACCTGAGCTTGAGCGCCAACATATGCTTGACCACTTGGCATTGGAACATTCAAAAATGTAGGTATTTGTGGTGTGGATCCATTACCATATTGAGGGTGAGTTGGAGTATTTCCATCATTAAGAATACTCTGCCATGTCATATCAGCATGTTGCTGAAGATTTAACATATCAGGTTTTCTTGTAACCGTGCTTAAACCATAATTAGCATCAACCTCGAATGTATTAGCAGAATTATAATTACCTTTTTTTGTAGTTACAACTATAACACCATTTGATGCACGAGCACCATATATAGCAGCTGAACCATCTTTTAGTACACTTATATTTTCAATATCTTTTGGATTTATATCTCTCATTACGTTTGCATCAGTAGTCTGAATTCCATCTATAACATAAAGAGGGTTATTATCGTTGGTTGTACTATATCCACGGACTCTAACTATTGGAGCTGCACCAGGTGCACCACCAGAGATAACTTGAACACCAGCAACTCTTCCTTGAAGAGCTTCAGCTGAGTTAGTTACTTGAGTCTTGAAGGCCTCATCAGTATCTACTGTACCAATTGCACCAGATAAAGTTCTTCTTGACTGAGTTTGATATCCAGACACAACAACTTCATCAAGAATATCGACACTTGCAGCAAGTGATATATTAATCATTGATTGAGTTCCAACTGTAATTGTTTGAGAAGAGAATCCCAAACTTGAAAAGGTCAACTGATCTCCAGATGACGCGTTTATTTGATAATTACCATCAAAATCTGTTACAACACCAATATTTGTTCCTTCAACTACTATTGTAGCTCCGGGGATAGGGTTGTTATTTGCATCAGAAACACTACCAGAAATAGAGTTTTGAGCAAAAATTAGACTTGACGATAACATCAATACAACTAAAAAAGCGTTTTTCATGTTAATTTAAGTTTAGTTTATTTTGTGCAATTTAAGTTAAAATATTGTTAAACTGCAAGATTTTTTTAGTAAAAATTGTGATGTATTCACAATTAATTAACAATTATTAAGAATTTGGCAACTTAATCTCTATTGGTGACTTGATGAATGATAAATAATCTTAGTAAATGATAAAACTATATTTTATTTGATAAAAAGGATCTCATCAATACTTTTGCTTTGAGAAATAAATATCTTTAAAGAAAATAATCTATTATGGAGTGGTACGAAAAAAACAGAAAAATAATTGTATTTGCATTACTATGCTACTTTTTATTTAGAGCACTAACCTATATATTATAATGAATAAAATATTTTATCTTATAATAGCAACATCAATTGCTCACTCTCAGATTAAACCAAACAATATAGAAATTGTAAGAGATCAATTTGGAGTACCTCATATTTATGCTCAAACAGATGCAGAAGTTGCATATGGACTTGCATGGGCAAATGCTGAAGATGACTTCTCAACAATTCAGGAGGCTTATCTTGCAGGAAACGCAATGCTATCTAATCATATTGGTCTTAAGGGTGCTGCAGCTGATTTTATAACTCAGTTTATTGGCTCAAAGAGTTTAATTGAAGATAAAATTGAAGATATTTCTGAAGATTATATGGAAGTAGTAGAGGGATATTCTCAGGGCTTAAATGCATACGCTAGAAATAACCCTGATAAAATACTGCATAAAAAACTCTTTCCAATTACTCCAAAAAAAATGTTGATGTATAGTCAACTTCAACTTTTCATTTCAAATGAAGGAGCATACTGGGCTGGTAGGATATTGAATAATGACACACAAGATGATTTTTTAGATCAAAACCTAACTGGATCAAATGTTATTGCAATGAACAGCAGTAAAACAAAATCTGGCGAAACTTTTTTAGCAATTAACACTCATCAACCCCTTGAAGGTCCTACATCATGGTATGAAGTTCACCTAAATAGCGAGGAAGGAACTAATATTATTGGCACAATGTATCCAGGTACACCTAATATATTAATTGGTGTAAATGAACATCTTGGGTGGTCTCACACAGTCAATTACCCAGATAAAACTGATGTGTTTAAACTTAAAATGAAAAACAAGAAAAAATATATTGTTGATGACGAGGAATATGAACTAGAAAAATTGAAGGCAAAAATTACTGTTAAACTTCTTGGCATTCCTATTAAAATAAATCGAAAGTATTATAAAAGTATTTATGGCCCAACATTAAAAAACAAATCAGGATATTATTCAATTAGAACCCCTACGCTTTTTAACATTAAAGCGTTAGAGCAATGGTGGAGAATGGGTAAGTCTAAAAATTTCACTGAATTCTATAATACCTTAAAGATGAAGCAAATTCCGGGTTTTAATATTGGATATGCTGATAAGTATGACACAATATTTTATATGTCAAATGGTATAATTCCCAAAAGAGCTGAAGGATATAATTGGAAAGGAATTGTTCCAGGAGATACTAAAAAAACATTATGGACTGAGTATTATGACGTTGAGGATCTTCCTCAAGTAATTCAGCCAGATGCTGGTTTTATTTACAATGCAAATCACTCCCCTTTTAAATCTACAACATCGGAAGAAAACCCAAAAGAAGAAGATTACGATCAGAGAATGGGATATGAGACATACGATAACAATAGATCAACTAGATTAATTGAATTAATCGAAAGCTATGATAAAGTATCATATGAAGATTTTAAAGATATTAAATACGATAATTCATTTCCATCAAAGTTCAATTATAATTTTATGAACATTAGTATTGTTGAAACATTAAAACTTAAAGAAGAAAATGATTTGTTTGAATTACTTGATATTATTCAGAAATGGGATAGAAAGGCAGATACTGACTCTCATGGCGCAGGAATTTACGGTATTCTGTATTATCAATTAGTTTGGAATTTTAGAAATGAAATTTATGAAAATGATAATACCGTTAGTAAAGAAACACTACTATCAGCTTTAAGAGAAGTAAAACGATACTTATTTGATAATTTTGGATCAATTGATATTACTCTTGGAGACTTCCAAAAACTAGTTAGAGGGGATAAAGAAATTCCTATTTGGGGACTTCCTGATGTAATAACCGCTATGTCATCTAGACCCTATAAAGATGGTAAAAATAAGGTTACTCAAGGTGAATCATATATTGGACTTGTAAGATTTAATGAAAAGGGACCTATTTTAGAAAGCATTATATCATATGGAAACTCTGATGATCCCGATTCAGATCATTATACTGATCAGATGGAAAAATACTCAAAATTTCAGACTAAGAAGATGACTTTTGATAGAGATGAAATTTATAAAGAAGCTAAGAAAATTTATAACCCTAACTAGCTAATATTTAAAGCCTCATTATAAATCTTTTCATACAGAGGAATTACTTTTTTAATGTCATATTTTTTTGCATTCTCAAAAGCTTGTGTTCTATATTTTTTCTCCAGTGAGCTATCTGTTAAAATCTTAATTGCATTTTGAGCCATAGAATCAATATCACCAACATCACTAGTATATCCTGAATTTCCATTTATATTCAAATCCTTTAAACCCCCTGCATTTGATGATATAACAGGTACCTTAAGCGCCATTGCTTCAAGAGCAGCAAGCCCAAAACTTTCTTTTTCAGATGGTAATAAAAACAAATCAGATGAACATAATATTTCATCAACTTGATTTGTTTCACCTAAGAAGATAACTTTGTTTTTTAAATTATGTTTTCTAAGAAATTCTTTTGCTTTTTTCTTATCAGGACCATCCCCTACCATTATCAATTTTGAATTGATTTTTTCATTAATTTTTTTGAAGATCTCTAAAACATCTTTAATTCTCTTTAATGGTCTAAAATTACTTACGTGAACTATGATTTTTTCATCCCCATCAGCTATCATATTTCTTTCACATAAGTTGTGTTTTTTATCATACTTATCTATATCAATAAAATTTGGAATTACTTTAATTTCTTTAGTTATCCCAAAGAACTCTCTTGTATCTTCCATTAGACTTTTGGAAACGCATGTGACAATATCAGATTTATTAATACTAAAAGTTACAGCAGGTTTATAAAAAGGATGATTTCCAACTAGTGTTATATCAGTCCCATGAAGAGTTGTAATTATAGGGATATTATAACCATTTTCATTTAAAATTTTCTTTGCCATATAAGCTGCATATGCATGAGGAATTGCATAATGAACATGAAGAACGTCTATCTTATGCTTTGAAATAACATCAAATAACTTACTTGACAATGCTAGTTCATATGGTTCGTATTTAAATAAAGGATAATCAGGGACATTTACTTCGTGATAGTGAAGATTAGATGACAATGCATCTAGTCTAACTGGTTGACTATAAGTTATAAAATGAACCTCATGACCTTTCTTAGACAACTCAATACCTAACTCAGTTGCTACTACACCTGAACCACCAAAGGTAGGATAACATACTATTCCAATTTTCATTTTGAATCTATTAATGATTTGTAAACAATCTCTTGAGCTCTTGTTCTTATATTACTAGTTTGGAGTAAAGTATTTTCTCTAGTTGGATAGGTTCTGTTTGAAAGAAAAATAAAAATTATTTCTTCATCTGGATCAGCCCAAGCAATTGATCCTGTATAACCATAATGGCCGAAACTGTTCATTGAAACTCCTCCAAAAGTTGAACCATGTTTACCTTCAACTTGAGGCTTATCAAATCCGACACCACTTCTATTATCATTATCACAGTAATAACAATAATTAAAAGTGTTAAATGAATTTTCAGAAAACAATCTCTGATTATTATAAGAACCTTTTTGAATCATAGCCTGAAGAACAATGGCTACTTCGTATGCATTAGAAAACAATCCTGCATGACCTGAAATGCCTCCAAGCATTGCAGCTCCTTCATCATGGACATGGCCATGAAGTTTAGAATGTCTAAAAAAATCATCTCTTTCACTAGGAACAATTTCCTCTAAACTAATACTTTCATGGGGGTTAAACATTGTTCTTTTTAATCCTAATGGTTCAAAAATCTTTTCATTAGCTAAAATATTAAGAGGTTTATTATACAAATCTTCAAACCAAAATTTTAAAAAATAAAATGGCAAATCGGAGTATTTATATTCAAGAGTATCCCTTAATTCACTATCTAAAATTGATTTAAATATTTTTTCTCGATAATTTGACTTTAGAAAAAGGTTTTCCGACACCCGAGTTGAAAAAGTAGATTTGGAGTTTGATTTATAAAATCTTGATTTTGGCTTTTCTTTTCTATTTAGCGTTTCTTCATAGAAGGGGATCCATGGTCTCAATCTAGCATAATGAGATAACATTTCTTTTATAGAAATACTGCCCTTTTCATTAAGTTTTTTTTTTGGGAAAAGTTCAGATAAATTTGTCTCAAGAGAAATATTTTTATTGTCAAACTCCTGAAGTACAAGAGGCATAGTAGCTAATATTTTTGTAATTGATGATAAATCAAAAACATGATTATTTTCAAGCTTATTTACTTTTTCATAGGTGTGATACCCAAAACTTTTATTATAAACAATTTTACCCTTTCTAGAGACTAGCATTTGAATTCCAGGAGTCATCATAGAATCAATTGCATTTTTTGCAATAGAATCAAGATATGACAATCTTGCTGTATCAAAACCCTCGTATGATGGACGAGAAAAACCTATTATGTTTTTTTTATTAAATGTTAATCCATGATTAACTTTAAAGAAATTATTAGAGACTGGGATTTTTCCTTTAAAAGAACTAACACCAAATAGTAAATCAGCCAAAACTTCTTGTGAAATCATGTTATTTTGGTAACCTATCACAATAGATTCAAAATTCTCAATAGATTTAAAAGAATTTAAGCTGTAAGGATTAAGAAATAAGTTTAAAACTACATTGTTGTTAACACTAATACTGTTAATCTTTTCAACTATTTCTTTAGGAATAATATTAGACGCATATGGACTTTTGCTTGAACCATGATATGAAATTAGAATTCCATCATATTTTGTTTTATTAAAAAGAGGTGTAATATCATCATTTGTGTATGTATCAACATTTAAGTATTTATTCATTTTATCATAAAGATGATCTCCTCTATCATTCTCTCCAAATGCAACATGTAGATATTTTTTATTATTGGTCAATGGAAGAATATTATTTGTATTTTTTACTAGAGTAATAGCTGAACTCATAGCTTTAGAATAAAGAAGAGTATCTTTTGAGGTATTAACCTTAGATAATATATTTTCTGTTGAAATATTTTTAAAATTTTTAAGATTTGATTTAGCTTTTAAAGAAAGAATTTTTTTAACAGAACTTGATAATCTTGATTCTGAAATTTTTCCTTTTTTGAATGATTCTGAAATAAGCTTAACACCTTGTGATACATTTGTTGACATTAAAATAATATCATTCCCAACTTCAAAAGCTCTCAAATCAACGTTTATGTTAGGATCCTGTAGAACACCCTTCATATCAAGAGCATCTGTTATTGTAATTCCATTAAACTCATAATCATCTCTTAAAAGATTGTTTACAGTTTTGTAGGATAATGAAGATGGATATTTTTCATCTAATGCTGGAACACTGAGGTGAGCTAGCATTATAGACTCAGCTATTCCATCCTCAATAAGCCTTCTAAAGGGATAAAGCTCTACATTATTTAATCTTTTAATATCACCATTAATAACAGGTAATGTTTTATGAGAATCTTTATCTGTATCTCCATGACCTGGAAAATGTTTAATAGATGTGAAAACTCCAGCATCTTTATGTCCTTGTATGTAAGCTTTTGCTTTTAAATACACATTATTAGGATCCTCTCCAAAAGATCTATTTCCAATAATTGGATTTTTAGAATTATTATTAACATCAACAGATGGAGAGAAATTATAATGAATACCAAGAGCTTTATTTTGTTCCGCCATTCTCTTTGATATATCTCTAACCAGAGAATTGTCCTGGATTGCACCAAGAGTCATGTTCCATGGGTGAGCAAAAACATCAGTTAGTCTTTGAGAGGGTCCCCATTCTGCATCCATAGCAACTAAAAGAGGTGTTTTAGCTATAGTTTGAAATTTATTTAACCATTCTATATGAGAATTAGTTGTTCCTATAGAGAAAATCAATCCTCCTATTTTATCCTCTTCAACCAACTTCCTTATAACATTAAAATCAGATTGTTCTGGAGAAACCCAATTAATAAATAATTGAGATACTTTTTCCTCTAACGTAAGAGATGTATATACACTGTCAACCCATTTTTTCTCAGATTGAATTAAACTAGAATAGATATCCTGAGAAAAAACAAAAGAAATATTTAATAATAAAATTAGGGTAATCCTTAACATTTTAAAAAAATTTTGAAAGCCAAGATGAACTTATTTTTAATTCAAAATCACTTGATAGTTCTTCTTTTGTCTTTACAGTTGTATTGAAGATAATAGTTTTAGGTGAGAAGGTTCTATTTTTAATTTTATTTTTTAAGTCTCCTAACTTAATTGATTTAATCTTGTTATCTGATCTATAATTAACTAACAGTCTATCTAAAAGATCTAAATTAATTTTAGCTGAAATATCATTTATTAATTGAAGTGAATAATCTATTGAGCAA
Source organism: Flavobacteriales bacterium (assembly GCA_016777325.1). Classification (GTDB taxonomy): domain Bacteria; phylum Bacteroidota; class Bacteroidia; order Flavobacteriales; family Flavobacteriaceae; genus Marisimplicoccus. The sequence continues at coordinate 20,880 of JADHRQ010000001.1, forward strand.
CCCCCTATTGGGTTATATTTTTCATTTACAGCTATAACAAGGAAACGTCTTTCTTTAATCAAATATGAAGCTTGTAAGTCTTTTCCATGAGCTTTCCAATTATCTAAAAATAGTGTTGCCTTATTTTCAATTATTTTAATTTCAGAATCACTTAAGTCTTTGTTGGACTGATATACCCAAATCCTGGAATCATCAGGAATATTTTTAAAATCTATAATCATAAGTCTTCAGCTTTTTCTATCATTTGCGCTATATCAAGAACATCTATGTCTTTTTGTTTAGAGGTCATTCCATCGCTCATCATCGTATTACAAAAAGGACAACTAACAGCTACTATCTTAGAGTCTGTTTTTATAGCCTCTTCAGATCTTTTAATGTTTATATCTTCATTACCTTTTTCAGGCTCTTTAAACATTTGAGCTCCTCCTGCTCCACAACATAAAGATTTTGATTTACAACTTTTCATTTCAACTAATTCAGCATCAAGTTTTTCAATTACTTCTCTTGGTGCTTCATATATACCGTTTGCTCTGCCTAAATAACAAGGATCATGATATGTGATCTTTTTACCTTTATAAAATCCACCTGATATAGTTATTTTATTGTCCTTTATAAGGTTATTTATAAATGTTGTATGATGAATGACATTATAATTCCCTCCAAGGTCAGGATATTCATTTTTAATAGTATTGAAACAGTGTGGACAAGTTGTTATAACATTTTTAATATCATAAGAATTTAATATCTCAATATTTGAAATTGCTTTCATTTGAAAAAGAAATTCATTACCAGATCTCTTTGCAGGATCTCCCGTACATGATTCTTCTTTACCCAAGATAGCATAGGAAATATTAGCTTTATTTAAAATTTTTATAAAAGCCTTTGTTACTTTTTTAGACCTATCATCAAAGCTTCCAGCACAACCAATCCAAAAAAGATACTCTGGACTTTCACCTCTTGACTTTAATTCTGATAAAATAGGTACTTTCATATTAATTATTTTTTAGATTCTTCATCATCAAAAACTTCAATTGTAACAGTTTTTTCAATAAGATCAGTAAACTTTCCATTATACCTAGTTGCTTTTACAAGGTGATTATCTATCCAGTGATAGTTCCCTCCTCTTGGTTTGCCCATGAGTAAACTGTGATATTTAAATCCATTATCTTTTAGCCATTTCTCAGTAACTTCTCTATGAGCTTCTATTCTGGCTGTAAAAAAGCAAATCATATGACCTTTTTCAAACCAATTATTAATAGTTTCAAGTGCATCAGGATAAAGTTCTGCAGTAACCATTCTCTCTGGCTCTTCATTAGGAATATCATCACATATAGTTCCATCTATATCTATAAGATAATTTTTAATTCCATCTGGAAGAATTGGACTAACAGTTTCTCCTTTTTCAATCTTTTGGTGTAAATAATTTTCTACTTCTTCTTTTTTCATATATTAAGTTTCTTGTATCCATAACTCTCTATCCTGCTGATTATATGGCCATGGAGCTCCGTTATTTTCAATGTTATTCATCATATTATTTAGATCCGGATGAGCGGATGACTCTTCCATTATTAAGTATTGCCTCATGTCCATTATAATAGACAAAGGATCAATGTTAATTGGACAAGCTTCAACACATGCATTACAGGAAGTGCATGCCCAAAGTTCTTCTTTTGATATATAGTTATCTAACAATCTATCACCATCATCTATAAACTTACCTTTATTTTTTGCTATATTTTTTGATACTTTCTCTAGTCTATCTCTTGTATCCATCATAATTTTCCTCGGAGAAAGCTTCTTTCCTGTCATATTAGCAGGACATTCACTTGAACACCTACCGCATTCAGTACAAGAATATGCATTCATTAGCTGTACCCAATTTAAATCAAGTACATCTGATGCTCCAAACTTATCAATATTTTGATTATTCTGAGATGCTTTTTCAGGGTAAAACATAAGTAGAACTTCATTTTTCACTGACTCTAAAACATTAAATTTTCCTTTATCTTCCATATTAGCAAAATATGTGTTTGGAAAAGCAAGCAGAATATGAAGATGCTTTGAATAATATAAATAATTCAGAAAAAAGAAAATTCCAATTATATGTGACCACCAAAATATTCTTTCTAAATAATAAACAGAAGATGTAGATAATGAATCAAATAAGGGTACTAAAAAAGTTGAAATAGGGAAAGAGCCAGCTGAATAATAATTATCATAGTTTCTTTCTTGAAGAATTAAGTCCGTTGCATTCATTGATAAAAACAACAACATTAAAATTACTTCAAAATAAAGAATATTATCAGCATCAAATTTAGGCCACCCTTTCATTTCAGCACTTAAAAATCTTTTAATCTTAACAATGTTTCTTCTTGACCAAAAAACAATTACTGAAATTAAAACAAGCAATGCAAGAATTTCAAAAGAAGCAATTAAAAAATTATAGATATATGTATTGAAAATCTTTGAAAAAAATCTGTGGGAACCTGTTATTCCATCTATTATGATTTCTAAAACTTCAATATTAATTATTATAAACCCTATATAAACTATTAGATGAAGGATACCTGAAATTGGCTTATTTACCATTTTTGATTGACCCAATGCAATCATAATCATATTTGAAAGCCTTTTACTTGGATTATCAAACCTATCAACTGCTTTACCTAGCTTAATAACTTTGATTAGTTTTCTGATATTTAAGGAAAAAAATCCAACTGAAATTATCAAAAGGAAAGTAAAAATTATATTAGGTAGTATACTGATCATTTATTTTCTTCCAAAAACTGAGAAATGAACATACTTTTTTGGATTTGTTTTTATATCATTAATTAATAGGTTTATATTTTCAATAGATAAATTCAAATTATTATAAACTTCGTCGTTACTGATTAATTTTCCTAAACTTGAATTATTAGAATTAAGATTAGTAACAATTAAGTTTATACCATCAACTGATTTCTCGAGATTAGAAAGAACATTAGCTAAGCCAAAATCGTTTAACTCTTTAGACACATTTGACAGATTAGCAGTAATAGATTCTATGTTGTCTATGGAATTATTTATTTGACTATTTTTTTCTGTAAGTGTCTTCTCTATTATTAAAGATGAATTGTTAATTGCTTTTACAGCAGAAGTTAATGTGTTTAATGATTCTTTAATATCATTTTGAGTTTCCTTATTTAAAACATATGAAGCCCCTGAGAAGATTGAATCAGCACTAGTTAGAGTACTTTCTAATTTTCTCTGGAGTGGTTCTATTTGCCTATTGATTAGTTCAGTAAGACCAGGTCTAATATTTGAATTTAAAGTATCGCCAGATTTAACAATCATCCCTTGTTGAAAAATAGGTTCAATAGCAATTGCCAAACCTCCCAAAACTCCAGTTTCATATATTGTTGCAGAACTATTAGAAGAGAAGTTAATTTTATCTTTTATTTTAAGTGTAACTACTATTTTAGTTGAATTTGGAAGAAAATTAAGGTCAGTGACATTACCTATTGATAATCCATTAATCATAACATTTGCTCCAACTAACAAACCGTCAACTTCGTCATATACAGCATAGACAGTTTTTTGCTTATCCAAAATTGAAGAACCCTTCAAAAAATTAAATCCAAAAATGAATAAAAAAATTGTGGATAATACAAAAATAGCAGCTTTAATTTCTTTAGATAGAGTCAAGATGATTTGGTTTATATTGTAAAAATAAGAATAATTTGATTAGTCAAAACGTTAAATAATATATCAATTAACACTAAGGACTCTATTGTTTTGATAAGTGATAATAAAAGAAGTCTTGAAACCGTATTTTTTTGCTATAATTAGAGATTCATTGGCATCTTTTAAAGTTTTATGTTTTCCATATAAATATTTATAAACACTTCCCTCCTTTACTACTTCAACTGATTTAAGACCATTAAAATTATAAGGTTTTAAATCAAGCAATTTATTACTGGCCGCAATTTGAACTCTGTATGATAAATCTTTATTTAGATCTTTATTAATAATTGATGATGTTGATAAGTTTTTAAAGAAATCATTCTTATACTTTAGAACTGCTAATGAGATAGCATTAGCCATTTCAGTTTGACCTTTTTTTGAATTTAAATATAATCCTTCATTTTTATTAGTTAAAAAACCGGTCTCAACTAAAACGCTAGGCATGTAAGTGTATTTTAAAACAATGAATCCAGCTTGTTTTACATTTCTATTTTTTCTTCTAAGCCTCTCTACAAAACTATTCTGGATATAAGAAGCAGCAATAATACTTTGGTCTAAATACTCTTCCTGCATTAGTGTTAATCCAATTACTGATTCAGGATTGTTTGGATCAAAACCTTCATAAGTATTTTCATAATTATCTTCAAAAAATATTACTGAATTTTCTTTTTTTGCAATTTCAAAGTTACGCTGGTTAGCATGTAATCCTAAAACAAATGTTCCAGCACCATAGGCCTGAGAAGTATGAGAGTCGCAATGAATAGAAATAAAAAGTTGAGCATCAGATTGATTTGCAATATTTGCTCTTTTAAACAGATCTACAAAGACATCTTTTTTTCTTGTATAAATTACATTCACCCCATTGTTTTCAAGTAATCTTCCTAAACTAAGAGAGATTTTAAGAGCAATGTCTTTTTCAATAAATCCATTTCCTGTATTTCCTGGATCTTTTCCCCCATGACCTGCGTCTATAACAACAGTAAATTCAGAATTTAGAGCAGAACTATCTTGACAAAAAGAGAAAAAAAAATAAAACTGAAAAAAAATAATATAAAATAACCTGAGTGAATTCATTGGTATAAATAGTTATAATTAAAATTATGATTAATTTTGAATAACTTAAGCACCTTGTTGATAACTCAATTTTAAATCTTGAAAAAAAAATATTTAAGCTTTTTTATAATTTTTATTTTTTTAGGATTAAACCACTCGTATTCTCAAGAAAACACTGTAGCTAAAGATTCAATGTTTAATGATGATGAAATTAGCAAATCAGTGCTTTTAGATAATATAAAGTATGACGCTAGTGATTCAATAAGAATTGATCAAAAAAACAATAAAATTCTTCTGTATAATAATGCTAAGATTGTTTATGGTGACATAACACTAACTTCGGGTCTTATAATTTTAGATTATAAAGAAAATATTGTAACTGCAGGAAGAGTTTCTGATTCCGAAGGAAATCTTAGTCAGTACCCAACTTTTATTCAAGGAGGAAATACAGTTAACCCAGATTCGATTAAATATAATTTTGATAACCAAAAAGCACTAATTTGGAATTCAAAATCTGAGGAAAATGGAATGAATATATTATCTAGTCTTACTAAAAAACAAAATGATTCAGTATACTACTTAAAAGATGGAAAAGTTACAACTGGAGGAAATCTTTTAGGAGGCGAATCAGAAGAAGCAGACTATTATTTTAAGATTAGAAAAGGAAAATTGGTTCCAGGAGGAAATATAATCACCGGTTTTACAAACTTATTTATTAAAAATGTTCCTACGCCTATTGGACTTCCATTTGCTTACTTTCCCTCTCAACAAACTAAAGATTCAGGTTTTATAATTCCTAATATTAGCGATAGTAATGAAAGAGGGTATTCATTTCAAAATGGAGGTTATTATCTTCCAATTTCAGAATTTTTTGATCTAACTGTATTAGCAGATTATTATACAAATGGTAGTTACGGAATGAATATTAGTAGCCAATATAGAAAGAGATATAGATACACTGGTAATTTTACAGTTAGATATGAAAACTTAATTAATAGTGAAAGGGGATTACCTAATTATGGGAAATCTACTGTTTATAATATTAGATGGACACACTCTAAGGATTCTAAATCCTCTCCAAATTCTAGCTTTAGTGCTTCTGTTAATTTTGGGAGTAGTGACTATTTCCGTCAATCTGTAAACCAGTTAAATACTGCAAATTTTTTAAATAATAACCTTAGTTCATCTATAAATTATTCCAAAAGTTTTCCTGGTTCGGCTGGAATTAGGCTTTCATTAACAGCTAACATGTCTCAAAATACTCAAACTCAGGAAGTAAATTTAACTTTACCAACCCTTACTTTAAACTCTAATAGATTTTATCCATTTGAGAGAAAAGGAAAATCAAAAAAAGGTTTTTTTCAAAATATAAATATTCAGTACTCATCAAAAGCTGACAATAGAGCAATTTTTGCAGATGATTTATTATTAAAAAAGGGGATGTTTGAAAATGCTAAGTCTGGAGTTCAACACAATATACCTTTTACTACTAACTTCAAGATGTTTAAACATTTTAGTGTTAGTGTGGGAGGAAGATATCAAGAAACATGGACTGGTAAAACAATTAACTACAGTGATTATATTGAAGATGTAGGGGCTATAAAGGATACAGTATCGGGATTTGATAGATTTGGAGTTTATAATTATAATGCTAGTGTTACAACTAAAATTTATGGAATTGTAAATTTCAAACCAAAAAATAAAGTTCAATCTATTAGACATACTATGACCCCTAGTATATCTTATTCAAATAATCCTAGTTTCGAAAAGTACTATGACACTTATATAATAGATGCTAATGGAAATACAGCTGAATATACTAGATTTCAAGGAGGACTTTATGGAGCCCCTGGTAAGAATTATTCAAGCAGTATAGGTTTATCTATTCAAAATACATTAGAGGCTAAAGTAAAATCAAAAGACTCAACGGAAACTGAATTAAGAAAGATTAATATTTTCAAGAACCTAAATATATCTACTAGCTACAATCTTGCTGCTGAGGAGTTTAAGCTTTCCCCTATTAGAGTTACTGGTAGTATTGATATTGCAAAGGGCTTTGCTGTTAATACAGGGGCAACATTTGACCCATATGCACTTGATGAAAACAACCAACGAATTAATGAGTTTAACTCAAAAAAAGGAGGCGGCTTGTTTAGAATGACCAGTGCTAATATTTCTACACAATATCAAATTAATAATGACACATTTAAAAGAGGTCAATCTGAAAGTCAAATAGAAGAATCAACTTCTGGAGGAGGAAGAGCTGATGATTTATTTGGAGTATCTCAAGATTTTTCAGACTCTAGACAAAATCAAGAAGATGAAGAAGATAAAGAAGAAATTGATTTAACTAACTACATCTATAAAATGCCCTGGTCCTTGAACTTAGCATATTCTTTAACATATAATAATTCAAGAGGTCAAAAAGATTTTTCTACAAACTCCTTAATGATATCATCAAATTTATCTCTAACTCCCAAATGGACAGTTGGAATATCATCAGGATACGACTTTAAGCAAAAGGGATTTACTTATACTCAATTAAGATTTGATAGAGATTTAGATAGTTGGAAATTAGACTTTTCTTGGGTACCTTTTAGCCCAAGAGCTTCATGGAATTTTTTCATAGGTATAAAGTCAGGATTACTTAGCGATCTTAAATATGAAAAAAGATCAGAGCCAGACAGATCATTATAAGAATTATGGAAAAAAAAATTATTAATACAAGTAAATCTCCTGCACCGATAGGTCCATATAATCAAGCAATACTTAAAGGAAATACACTTTATATATCAGGTCAAATTGCTTTAGATGGAGAATCAATGAAATTAAATAACAAATCAATTAGTGATGAGACTCATCAAGTGATGAAAAATCTTAAGAATATTTTAGAAGAAGCAAAGATGAGTTTTAATGATGTTGTAAAGTCGTCAATTTTTCTATCTGATATGTCATTATTTAATGAGGTAAATGAAATATATGGAAGTTATCTAACACCTGGAAATGAACCTGCAAGAGAAACAATAGCAGTTAAAACACTTCCAATGAATGTTAATGTTGAGATATCAATGATTGCAATTATCTAATTATTTTAAAATATTTCTTTTGTGATAATCAACTAAACCGGTAATTGGTCTCTGAATAAATTTTCCAGTTTTAAGATTATATTTCTTACCAATTTTAGTTATTTCATCTTTTAAATAATAAGCTATAGATCCAACATAATGTACATCAACTTTACTAAAGTCATCATATTGAAGAATTTGATAATCTATAAACCTCTCTAAACCTTTAAAAATAATTTCTTTAAAATACTCATTAGATTTATTTTCAATTAAAAACCTTGCAAATCCAGCCAAATAAGTATTTGGATTTTCTTCCCTATAAAGTTTATTCTTTATAGAATTTGGAGATAAGTCATAATTATTCGAGAATTCATCTCTTAAATATTCAGGCATTTTGTTAAAATAATAAGCTCTAATTAAATATTTACCATAATAGTTACCACTAGCGTAATCCATTAAAACATATCCCAAAGACTGAACTTTTTGGATTACATTTTTACCATCATAATAAGAACAATTTGAACCTGTTCCAATAATATTTACAATTGAAGGAACACCTTCATCAACTGCTGAATATACTGCAGCGTATGTGTCTTCCTTTATATCAAACTCACTATTTACAAAAATTGATTTAAAGACTTTAAGTATTCGATTTTGAGTATCTTTCACTCCACATCCTGCTCCATAAAAAAAAAGATTATTTACTAACTTTCTATTTTTATAGATATCAAAATTATTTTTGATTCTTTCATTTAATATTTCATTAGAAAGCATTTGAGGATTAAGACCTAAAGTTTGAGTAGAAAATATTTCCTCACCTTCATTATCTAGAGCTATCCAGTCAGTCTTAGTAGAACCACTATCAACAACTAAAATCATAATCTATATTAAATTGAGTACACATGCTTTGCTAAATCAAGTAGTTTGTTTGAATAACCACACTCATTATCATACCAAGAAATTATTTTAAAGAAATTTGAATTTAATTCCATACCTGCATTAGCATCAAATATTGAAGTCCTTTTATCACCAATAAAATCTTGTGAAACAACTAAATCATCACAATAACCAAGTACACCCTTTAAACCATTTTCAGAAGCACTCTTCATAGTTTTTTTTATTTCATCATATGAAGTTTCTTTACTCAACCTAACTGTAAGGTCAACTACTGAAACATTTGCAGTAGGAACTCTAAATGCCATCCCTGTCAATTTACCTTCTAAAGAAGGAATAACCTTGGTAACAGCTTTAGCTGCTCCTGTTGAACTAGGTATAATATTTAGCAGAGAACTTCTACCTCCTCTAAAATCTTTTCTAGAAGGGCCGTCAACAGTAAACTGAGTAGCAGTAGCAGCATGAACAGTAGTCATTAACCCTTCTTTAATTTCAAAATTATCATTTAAAACTTTAGCAATTGGAGCTAAACAGTTAGTTGTACATGATGCATTTGAAACTATTGAATCTGATGTTTTAACATCATTATGGTTAACTCCCATAACAAACATAGGAGCATCAGGACTAGGAGCAGAAATAACAACTTTTTTTGCACCTGAATTTAAATGAGAAGAAGCTGTTTCAATTGAGGTAAAAATACCAGTACATTCTGCAACAACATCAACACCAAGACCAGACCAATTAATATTATTAGGGTCTCTTTCAGCTGTAATCTTAACTGTTTTTCCATTTACTATTAATTTATTGTCACTTATCTCAACTGATCCATCAAAAGTTCCATGAACAGAATCATATTTTAAGAGATATGCAAGATGGTTAATATCTAGAAGATCATTAATAGATAAAACATTAAAATCATCATTATTAATTGCAGATCTAAAAACTAATCTACCAATCCTACCAAAACCATTTATACCAATATTTATTGCCATTTTATTTTTTTATTAAATTAAATTGAAATTATATCACACACTCTAACTAAATCCTTATCTAATGACTGGCCTCCCTTAATAGCATCATTGATAGGTGTTGCAGTCATTTTATCGTCGATTATACCTACCATGATTTTACTTTTATGTTGAAGTAAACAGTCAACTGCATAAACACCCATTCTAGATGCCAAAACTCGATCAAAACAGGAAGGAGTTCCACCTCTCTGAATATGTCCTAAAATAGATACTCTAATTTCGTAATGAGGAAGATTTTTTTCTATGTATGAAGAAAAATTAAAAACATTCTCACCTATTTTATCCCCTTCAGAAACTACAATAATGCTTGAAGATTTTCCAGATTTTTCACTCTTTTTGAGAGAATCCAGCAATCTTTCTAATCCCATGTTTTGTTCTGGGATAAGAACCTCTTCTGCACCCGCTCCTATTCCAGCATTAAGAGCAATGTGCCCTGAACCTTTACCCATTACTTCTATAAAGAAAAGCCTGTTATGAGAACTAGCAGTATCTCTAATTTTATCTATAGCTTCTACTGCAGTATTTAGAGCAGTATCGTATCCTAAGCTACATCTTGTTCCAACTAGGTCATTATCAATAGTTCCCGGAATACCAATTACATTAATTCCATGTTCTTCTTCTAGTAAAAGTGCTCCAGTTAAAGAACCATTTCCACCAATAACAACTAATGAATCAATTTCATGTTTATCTAAAGTGTTTTTTGCCTTAATTCGACCTTCTTTAGTTCTAAATTCCAAACATCTAGCAGATTTTAATATAGTTCCACCTTTATTTACAATATTGTTAACTCCTCTAGCATTAAGCTTAACCAAATCATTTGTAATTAAACCTTCATAGCCCTTATAGACACCATAACATTCAATATTATTAAACACAGATGCTCTAACAACTGCTCTAACTGCAGCATTCATTCCTGGGGCATCACCACCTGAAGTTAAAACAGCTATTTTTCTTACTTTTTTTGCCATTTTTTAAGTTGCACAAATTTAATTATAAAATTTAAAGATATTAAGTAATAACAAGAAATTATTAATTATTATTTGCTATAATCTTTGATAATAAATCTCTAAAAGTTTGAAAGTCGACTTGATAAGATAAACCTACACCCTGAGTGTAACCCAATTCATCTCCAATATATCTAAATTCATTTTCTTTATTAAAAACTTTTGCTTTTAAACTTCCATCTTCATTTAAAATAAAATCTATTTGAACATCACCTATTATAAGCGTTTCTTCAATTCCTCCAATCGGAACTCCTATTTTTCCGTTGAATAAAATTTTATCACTGATTTTTGTTGAAAGAGTAACACCAAACCTGTCTTCAGTCTTTATATCTAAAATATCACTTTTATCACCCTGCAGATAATTTAAACCCACCTCCAAGGGACCTTGTGAGCCTCCAAGAATATCACTGAATACCTCAGAAACTTTTTCATAAATATTATTTGTAACCCCTTCAATAGATACACTTACTTCATTAATGAATATTCCTTGAGTTAAAAGAGATATAGCTTGAAGTTGTCTTATTTCTGGATCATTTAACTTGTAGTTTATTTCTGATGTAACTGTACTGCTTGTATTAGGGAAAAATATTTCAAAATCTGGACTATCTGGTTTTGTTAAATCTCCAGTAAGATTTATCTCTACATCAGTTGGAATTTTTTTATTAAAATTAGGGTTATCAAGAAGTAGAGCAGGATTTGCTCCTCCTGGAACATTATATGTAGCCTGGATATTCATTTGAGCACCCAAAGGCTCACCATCCCAGATTATGCTACCTCCTTCTTTTAATTGAAACTTCTTGTCAATTAATGCCAGATTTCTAAAGTTATAAATCCCTTCCTTAGTGGTGAAATCACCGAACATATTAAATTTACCGTCTGAATCTATTTCCATAAACAAATTACCATTCCCATTTCCACTAATATAACTTCCAGTTTCTCTATCAATCGTTATTTCAATATCTGCACTATTATTGATTTCTAGATTCATATTCAAATCAAGAGTTTTAACAGTTTTCAATACTTGATTTTTAGATTTTGAATCTACATTTGAGTAAGAATTTATATCACTAAATTTTATAAATGAAAATTCTTCAACTGAATAGTTTTGAGAGTTAGGAATTATTATAGAAGTTCCATCCATTGTAATTCCATCAATATTAATTCTCACATTATTTGTTGGACCATTTATTAAAATATCTCCCCCTATAAAAGCTTTTCCATAAAAATTTTCATTCTCAGAAAATTCTTTATTAATAATATATAATCTATCTGAATTAAAGGCTAGATCTAAATTCCAATTTTTATAATCTTCATGAAATATTTTACCATTTAAAGATGTAATTGATTCTGAATCAATTGTCTTAATTGAGACATTATTTAATTCAAAATTCTGGTTATATAAAGTTATTTCTGATTTATCAGATAACAAGTACTCAACATTAAGGTAAGGAACAATAAAACTTGATTTATTTAAAAAAAGTTTACCATTATGCTGAATATTGTCATAAGCACCCCACAAATTCACCTCACCTGAAACATTACTTGATATTTCTGACATTGTTTTTAAACCTATTCTTTCTATGAAGGAAATATCAAAATTATTAATCAACAAATCAATATCTATGTTTGGTTTTTCATTAATTGCAATAATAGTCCCCTCCCCTTTAATTTGGTTATTTGATTTATCAGAAAGATCCAAATCAACTGCGTAAGAGTTATAATCTGTATTTCCAAAAACTTTAAGATTTAGTTCGCCTAAATCATAATCTTTTAATTTAATATCTGAAATATTAGAATTAAATTCTAAAGTTCTGTTTTCTAAAGTTCTATTAAACCCTATATTTGATATTATATTTCCACTTATTGGGTTTTGATTTATTTTATAAAAATTTGATACATATAAATCTGATATTTGAATGTTAAAATCTAAATCATTTTCATTTTTATAGTATCCTGAAAAATTAAATCGATCCCCTAAATAAGAATTAATAGAAAATTTATCATTTGAATAAATAATGCCAAAGTCATAATTAGTAATATTTTCAATAAAATTTGCATCCAATAGATTATTAATTTCTGCAAAAGACTCTAAATGAATTTCATTTTCAGAATTCTTTAAATATATGTTTTGAAGAGAGACTAATGATTTAATATATTCTAGTTCTGAAAAATCAACATCTATAATAGCTTTTGTTTGAAAGCTTAAAGATTGTGCGTCAGGAATTATTAAATCCATATCACTATTAATCTTATATGTTTTATTTAAGTTATTGCCTGAAATATTCGAAAAAATTTTAATATTCTCTGACGATAAATCTACTTTGGCATTTAAGTCATTATTGTTTATTAAAGAATTAATGTCTAATGTAAAATCTTTATCATCTTTAATAATAAATATAGAAGACTCCATAGAGAAAAATTGATCTTTTGTTCCCGAAATATTAGAGTTTATTTTGAGGGAATTTAAATTTAGAATGTCTAATATTTTATCTTCTGAAGCAATAGAAGAATTCAGAGTAAAACTATAAGATAAAGTATCATCTAGTTTAGCAATTCCATCAATGGATAAGTTAGTTTTAGTTTTATCAACTTGATTAAACTTATAAGTGATTATATTATCATTTAGAGTCAAATCCCCGGAAACAGATGGATAGTTAATTCTATCATCAATTTTATACTCAGTGTTTATTTTATCTTTATTAAAGTCTAAATTTTTTAAATCAATTTTTACAATTGGATTAGAAGAAAGTCCATTTTCAATAACTATTTTTGAATCTACATTAAAAAAATCTGAAAAGAATAAAGCCTTTTCTATCGATAAGTTATTTTTTGATCCTAAAAAACTTAATTCTCCAGAAATAAATTTTGGAAAAAAATTATTGTCTATGTTTAAAATATCTGAATCAACTTTAAATTTAATATATGAGTCATTAAAGTTTTTTATGGAAAAATCATCATTTAAATACAAATCTAAATCTCCTTCTAAATACTGATTTTCATTTGATAATAAGAAGTTTTCGAAGACTACTTTATCATCATTTAATTTAAACTTACCACTAAATTGATCTATAGAGTAGTTGTCAATATTGCCTTCAAAAATTGATATATCAAAATTAATTCCATTTGTGTTTTTTTGAATCTGAATAATATTCAAATTATTTATATCTATTTTATGTTGAATCGTGTCATTGACTATAAATAACTTAGATTTTGATATAGAAAGATTATCAAAAAATAAATTATTAATTACATCATCTTGCAAGTTTTTAAATTCAACTTCGCTGTTTTTTTGATTCAAAAAAACCTGTAAACCTTCAAGTTTTAGGGAAGTGTCATATTGATTATCTGAAATGAAGGGAAGATATCTAGTTTTTAACGTCTCTAATAATAGAATTGTATCAGCGTTGTTATTTGATAATAATATATCTGAGATTACTAGCTCACCTTTTAAATTAAATTTTGAATTTCGAATTTGAATATTACTGTTTGTTTGTGTGTTAACATAATCTACTAAACTATTTTTAACATACTCTTGGAAACCTAGCGAATTAATAGTTATTAAAACAGCAGATATAACAAGGATTACTATGCCTGAAATAATTAAAACTATTTTTTTTGAATTCTTAATGATTATTCTTGTTTAAATTTGTTGTTACAAAGATAATAATGTCAATTAAAGATATATATATACTTGGTATTGAATCATCATGTGATGATACATCTGCTTCTGTGTTAAAAAACGGAGAGGTTCTATCTAATGTTATTGCTAACCAAAATATTCATAAAAAATATGGTGGAGTTGTACCAGAGTTAGCATCTAGAGCTCATCTCTCAAACATTATCCCTGTAGTTGATTCAGCCCTTAAAGAGTCTAATGTTTCAATAAATAAAATATCAGCTATTGCTTTTACTAGAGGTCCAGGATTAATGGGTTCTTTAATAATAGGTACTGAATTTGCAAAAGGACTTGGTTTATCATTAAATATTCCAGTAATAGAAGTAAACCATATGCAAGCTCACTTATTAGTTCACTTTATTAAAAATAATTTAAAGAAACCTTTATTTCCCTTCTTAGGTGTGACTATTTCAGGTGGACATACTCAATTTATTTTAGTAGAAGATTACTTTAAAATGAAAATTTTAGGACAAACATTAGATGATGCAATTGGTGAAGCATTTGATAAATGTGGAAAAAAAATTGGTTTAGGGTATCCTGCAGGTCCTGAAATTGATAAGTTGGCAAAGATTGGCAATGAACTAAAATTTAAATTTCCATTACCTAAAGTTGAGGGAGGAGATATTAGCTACAGCGGAACGAAAACAGCATTTATAAATTTTCTATACAAAGAAAAAAATAATAACAAAGACTTTATAGAAGATAATTTAAATGATATATGTGCATCAATACAGAAAAATTTGATTGATAATTTAATAAGCAAAATTGAATTACTATCACTTAAGAATAAACTAAATAGAATAGTTCTAGGTGGAGGAGTATCAGCTAATTCATATTTAAAGGAAAGACTTAATATAGAATCTAAAAAGAATGATTGGGAAATTTTCGTTCCTAAGTTAGAATATACAACAGATAATGCAGCAATGATTGGAATTGTAGGTCATTTGAAATATAAAGAATCTATTAAATCAAGTCTAAATACAACACCATCACCAAGGTTAGCTTTCTAATGAATCTATTTTATTCAAATTTTAATAATGATGATAAATTAATTACTATTAATCAAACTGATAGTAAACATATAACTAGGTCGTTTAGGAAAAAGATTGGAGATATTATCAAAATCACAAATGGAAGAGGATCAATTTGTGAAGCAAAAATACTAGAAGAAGGTAAAAATATTAAGGTTGGAATTAAACAAATTCTAAATTACAAACGTGAGAAACTATCAATTCACATTGCAATTTCTCCATTAAAGAATAGCTCAAGGTTTGAATGGTTTGTTGAAAAAGCAACTGAGCTAGGGATTAATGAAATAACTCCAATTATTACGGAATTCACCGAGAAAAAAAAAGTTAATATTGAAAGATTAGAGAGAATAATCATCAGTTCAATGAAACAATCTAATCAATGCTACAAACCTATTATAAATGATGTAGAAGACTATCTAAGTTTTATTTCAAAGAATAATGATGAAAAGATTATGGCAAACATGAAAACAGAAAATCAATTAAAAAAAGATTTTATAAAGAGCGATAATATATGCTTAATGATAGGACCTGAAGGAGGATTTTCGGATAGAGAAATTGTTCATGCTTTAGAAAGTAATGTCAAAGAAATTACTTTAGGAAAAAATAGATTAAGAACAGAGACAGCTGCAATTTATTCTATATCTGTAATAAAGTCATTTACTAATTAATTGTTTCAAAAACATTTTTTTCTAAATTCTTTCTAACATTATCTGGATTGAATACTTGACCATTTATTACAATATACACTCCATTGTTTAAAATTTGAGCAGAAGTCAAAGCTGATCCAACGTTAAAAATAGCATCATTATCAATAAATATTGCAGGTTTTAATGAGCCAGTAAGAACAATAGTTTTATCTGTAATTTTTTTTAAGTAAATAGCTGTTTCAACAATAGAATCTGTTCCATGAGTAATCAAAAAATTATTTACATTAGAATTTATTATATACTTTAGAATTACCTCACGATGAATATCAGTCATATCCAGACTGTCAATTCTCATTAAAGATTTAACTTTAAAGGAAATATTCACATTCATTTTATGAAGCAATTCCTCTACGAAAGGATCTCCAACTTCATATTTGCTTTTTTTATCAAAATAAACTTTATCGATAGTACCTCCAGTTGTTAAAATCTCAAGCATTATATATTAGTAAATATTTTTGCTAAAATCTAAATTGTTTTTCTGTAATTCTATTGACTCTATAAACTCTTTCTTAAGTTTATCAACTAGGTCTTTTGTAGTAGGATTATCACTAATTGAGCTAACACCATGACCTGCAGACCATATTGTCTTCCATGCTTTAGCTTCAGCTTCTGCCATATCCTTACCAAAATCAATTTTCTTTGAATCATTCCAAACATCTTCAGTTACACCCATTGCCTCTAGACTAGGTCTTAAGAAATTAGCATGAACACCTGATACAGCGGCAGTATAAACGATATCCTCTGCTGAAGAATTAATGATCATTTCTTTATATGCCTCTTCAGCCATACTTTCTTTTGTGTTAATAAATCTAGTACCCATATAAGCAATATCTGCACCCATTTGAAGAGCAGAAGCTATATCTCTTCCATTAGATATTGATCCTGATAAAATGATTGTTTTCTTAAAGAACTTTTTAATTAGAGAAATCATTGCCATTGGATTTTTTAATCCTGAGTGACCACCAGCACCTGCAGTAACCAACACCAGTCCATCAACATTTGCCTCTGCTGCCTTTTCTGCATGTCTTTTTTTAATTATATCATGGTATACGAGACCACCATAACTATGAACTGCATTTACTATATCTGGAACAGCTCCTAGTGAAGTAATAATTAAAGGGACTTTATGTTTTACACAAATATCTAAATCAGCTTTAATCCTAATATTTGATGGATGAACTATTAGATTAACACCAAAAGGAGCTGGCTTAATCCCTGTCTCTTTTTCATATTTATCTAATTCATCTTTAATTTGAATAACCCATTCTTCAAAACCTTCAGAGGTTCTTTGATTTAATGCAGGAAAAGTTCCAACGATACCTTTTTTACAACATTCAATTACCAGTTTTGGACCAGATATTAAAAATAGCGGAGCTGCAATTACTGGCATATTAAGTTTATTATAAAAATCTTTATCCATTTTTTCTTTTTTTACATGACCATTCAAAATCAAATTCAGAGACTTGATCTCCAACTTCATCATATCCTTTAGCCTTAAACCATGCCTTAGATGTAGTCTTTTGAATAGTTAAATTAATTAATTGTTTTGCAATTTCACCTTCATCACAGACAAATGTTATTTTGCCAACTGCTTTTTTATAAAAACTTGATTTGTTACTTACAAGTAACATTGAGATATCAGTATTTGAGTCTTGAATAGATTTTGTTAAAAGCATACCTGTTGTTAGCTCTGCAGCCATTGCCTGAACAGCCCAGAACATAGATCGATAAGGATTTTGATTAATCCATTTAAATCTAACTTTGACTTTACATTTATCCTCATCAATTAAGCTAAGTCTTACCCCAGTTAACCATGCAGCAGGAAGCTTAAAAAGCATCCATCTATTTATTTTTTTAGGTGTATATTTCATTTATTCTGTTAAAATACTAAATCCAATATGAATATTACCCGTTTCTTTATCAACATATAATTCTCTTTCCTCTTGTGTTCCATGACAAGTATCAATAGAGCAAAAGAGAGAGCCACCAGCTAACCTAACCTGATTAGAATTTTCTGGCTCTGTAATATCCCATACATTACCTATGATGTTTACAGATTCAACAGAAGAAATTGGATACATTTTATCTGAGACAATTAACCTATCATCAGAAGATACTAATTCCCAATACTGATCATAAGTTGGAAGACTAACGCCTGCCCATTTACAATATTCAATTGCATCGTTATAACTAACTTGTGTAACAGGTAAAAAATCTGCAGAAAGATTAATTCCATCAGGCTTTAACCAATTAGCACCATTTACAATTTTATAATCATAAACATCTTGCTGAACAAATGACCAACCATATTGTTCTGCATTAGTTATATACCCTGTAGCATTAATAAATTCTTTAAATTCTTTAACAGAGACTGTTTTAAGGTTGTAGTCTTTTGGAGATGAACATGAAACTAATATAGCTAATAAGAGTAAGTATAATTTTTTCATATTAATTATATATAAAGCTTTTATCTAATTCCTCTGAGTCTTTATATTTAACTCTCATATCTATTAGTTCATTTGTTAATTTTACAACAACATCCTTATAATTAGGATCATTATAAACATTATTCATTTCATTTGGATCGTTTATACGATCATATAATTCCCATTCATCAACATCATAATAAAAGTGAGTAAGCTTATATTCTTTATTAACAATACCATAATGTCTTTTTGCCATGTGTACTGATGGATACTCATAGTAATGATAATATACTGCCTCCCTGTCCCATTGATCAGAATTTCCTTTTAATAATGGTATAAGACTTTCACCTTGCATATCTGCAGGTGCTTGAATCATTGCAGCCTCTAAAAAAGTTTGAGCAAAATCAAGATTTTGAACCATTTCATCATTTGTTGTTCCAGGTTTAATTTGATTAGGCCATTTAATCATTAGTGGTGTTTTGAAAGACTCATCATAAATAAACCTCTTATCAAACCATCCATGCTCACCTAAATAGAAACCTTGATCTGAAGTATAAATAACAATAGTATTTTCATCTAACCCTGACTCTTCTAGAAAATCTAAAACTCTACCAACATTATCATCAACAGATGAAATTGTTGCTAAATAGTCTTGCATATATCGTTGAAATTTCCACTGCATTTTCTCCTTATCATTCATATTTGGCCAATTTGTTTCAAAATCTTTACTGATTTTATCTAATGTGATATCATATTTTTTCTTTTGCTCCTTATTGGCTCTACCATAACGGTTATTAAAAGAATTAGAGCTAGGTTCAAAGAAAGTACCGTCACCCCTAGCATAAACAATTTTTGGCTCAACATTTTCCATGTTTTCAAAAACTGAAGGCCTAACCTTACTGTCTTGCATATACTGCATGTGTGTTAAAAGATTCATCTCTGCAGTTTTAGCGGCAGTACCCCTTCCAGAATAATCATCAAATAAGGTTTCTGGTTCTGGAAATTCCTTATCATAAAACTCGGCAAACTTTTCTGGACTTGGCCACCATGCTCTATGGGGAGCTTTATGAAGGTAGAAAGTCAAAAAGGGTTTGTCTTTATCTCTTTTATTTTTAAACCAATTTAAAGTTAAATCAGTTATTACATCCGTTACATATCCTGTTATTATAGTATCCTTATCCTTTCCTAAAAATCTAGGATTAATATAGTCTCCCTGACCTGGAAGTATTTGAAAATCATCAATTCCTTTTGGATTATTTCCAAAATGCAGTTTACCAAACATTGCTGTTTGATATCCAGCTTCTTTAAATAATTGAGGAAAAGTCATTTGAGAATCATCAAATTTTGCAATGTTATCTATTTTTCCATTAATATGGCTGTGTTTGCCAGTTAGTATAACAGCTCTTGAAGGTGCACATATTGAATTTGTTACAGATGCATTTGTAAATAACATCCCTTCATCAGCTATTCTATCAATGTTAGGAGTTTGAATCAACCTGCTATCATATGCGCTTATTGCTTGATAAGCATGATCATCAGACATGATAAATAATATATTCGGTTTTGTACTGGTGTCTATATCACTAGTACATCTTAAAATAAAAAAGGCAACAAAAAATAAAAGTGGGATTATATGGCTAAAAAATTTCATGTTTCTCATTACTTTATATACAAGAATCAAAACAAGAATCCTTAATTTTAAATAATTAAAAATAGTGATCGCGATAGGATTCGAACCTATGACCGTCTGGTTAGAAACCAGATGCTCTATCCAGCTGAGCTACGCGACCTTTTTACTGCGGAGAGACAGGGATTCGAACCCTGGCGACGTTTACACGTCGACAGATTAGCAATCTGCTCCATTACCACTCTGGCACCTCTCCAAAAAGATTTTACAAATTTAGATAAAAAAATGACCTGAAAAAGAAATATTTAATCTTGTTGCTCTAAAAGATTTTTCATTTCCATATAACCAATATTATCTCCAATGGTTCCGTAGATATTCATAAGAGTTCTAATAGCTTCAATATTATTATCAATAGATATAAGATCTTTTAAAATAGGAATACATTGTTTATAAAGATTTTCTCTTAATTCCTTAAGTTCATCATATTTTATATTATCAGATCTTGAAGTTCCCAAACTATTCATCTGAGATACTATTTCTTGTTCACCCTCTAGAATCAAAGCAACTAAGTTTAAATAACTGTTTTCATTATTTGGATCTAACTCTATAGATTTTTCATAATATGAAATTGCATCATCTTTTTCTCCAAGATCAGCACTAACAACACCTAAATTATAATAAAGAATAGCATTGTTTGGATCTTTTTCAATAGCTTCAGCCATTGAAACCTTAAAAGCTTCTTTATTGCCAAGCTCAAAATAAATATTTGCAGCAGTCATTATTAAGCCTACATCATCAGGATTAGATGATCTTGCAGCTTCAATTGCAGCTAATGCTTTATCATTTTGACCTAGTTCTTTGTAGATCAGAGCAATATTTTTAACTATTTCCGGAAATTTTGAATCTGTCTCCTCTTCTCTAGGATTTTCGTAATCTTTTGATTTTTGTATTAAATTAAATTCTGTTTCGGAATTTATCTCAATTTCATCTCCAGATGAGACCTCAGTAATGAAAAATTTTGTTTCAATACCTTCATACTTGATATCCCTTAATAGCTCATAATAGTTAAGTGCTAAAGGATAATCAAGAGAATTAACAGCAGAGGAAGCAGCATAATATAAATATTCTTGATTTGTTTCAATATTTAAATCATAAACCATTTTAAGTTTTTTAGCTGCACTACTAAAATTTTTAGTTTCATTATCACCTACTGCACTAGTTATGATAGCAGTTTCAAGTTTTCGAATCTCAGGATTTAAAATTTGATCAGTAATGCCCAAGTTTTTTGACATATCGAATGCTTTCATAGCCAACTCAAAATCTTCCATAGAAGTGTGAATTTTTCCATAAAGTAACATAGCTTGAGATTTGATTTTTTCATCACTTGAATCAAAAAGATCTTTTGCTGAGTCTAATAAATCAATAGCAGATGAATATTCACCAGACATAAAAAACTTATTTGCGTTTCTTAGTTCCTTATTTTGTGCTGATGAAAAAAAGACCGTGAATAATAAAGTAAGTAGTATTAGTTTTTTCATATTTCAGTTAGCTAAATAGTATCTCCTGTAAATTCAATTTCGTTAACGTCTTCTATATCATCCTCATCTTTCATTACTTTAGCAACAGCAGCAATGCTATCACCGTCTTTGAGACTTATAACTTTTACACCTTGAGTTGCTCTTCCCATTACCCTAAGATCTTCAACCTGCATTCTAATAGCAATACCCGATTTATTAATAATCATTAAGTCATCATTATCAGAGACACTTTTCAATGACACTAATTTACCAGTTTTTTCTGTTATAGATATAGTTTTAACACCTTTACCACCTCTATTAGTTATTCTGTAGTCTTCAAGAGATGATCTTTTACCGAAGCCATTTTCAGAAACAACCAATATGTTAGCATCCATATCATTGACAGAAATCATTCCAACAACCTCGTCTTTTTTATCTTTTAATCTAATACCTCTTACACCAGAAGCATTTCTACCCATTGGTCTAGTTTTGCTTTCTTCAAATCTGATTGCTTTTCCTGATTGAACAGCTAGCATAATATGACTATTTCCATTAGTCAGCTTAGCTTCCAGCAGTTCATCTCCATCTTTTATTGTAATAGCATTAATACCATTAGATCTAGGTCTTGAATATTGTTCCAAAGAGGTTTTCTTTACTTGACCCATTTTTGTTGCCATAATTACATAATTACTATTTACATAATCTTCATCCTTAAGATCTTGCGTACAAATGAAAGCTTTAACCATGTCATCTTGCTCTATGTTAATAAGGTTTTGAATAGCTCTTCCTTTTGAATTTTTTGAGCCTTCAGGAATTTCATAAACTCTCATCCAAAAACATTTACCTTTTTGGGTAAAAAACAACATATACTGATGATTTGTACCAACAAATAAGTCCTCTAAAAAGTCTTCATCTCTCGTTTTTGTTGCTTTTTGACCAACTCCTCCTCTATTTTGAGTTTTATATTCAGTAAGAGGAGTTCTTTTTATATATCCTGCATGTGATATAGTGATTACAACTTTTTCATCTGGAATAATATCCTCAACTCTAAAGTCACCACCTGCATATTCAATTACAGATCTTCTCTCATCACCATATTTATCTTTAATAACCGTAAGTTCTTCCTTAATAAGATCCATTCTCATAGACTTACTATCTAATAGTTCTTTAAAACCTTTAATTACTTTTTGAAGTTCGTCATACTCTTCTCTTAATTTATTTTGTTCCAGCCCCGTTAGCTGTCTTAATCTCATCTCAATTATTGCTTTAGCTTGAATCTCCGTAAGCTTATATTTTTTTTCAAGCTTTAGTCTTGCATCTTCAGCGTTTGAGGATTTTTTTATCAAATCAATAACATCATCAATATTATCACTAGCTATAATTAGTCCTTCTAGAATATGTGCTCTTTGTTCAGCTTTTTTTAGCTCATAGTTTGTTCTTTTCACGACAACATCATGTCTATGATCTACAAAATGATGAATTAAATCTTTAAGATTTAGAAGCTGAGGTCTTCCGTTTACCAGAGCAACATTGTTAACACTAAATGAAGATTGAAGAGAGGTATACTTAAAAAGTTTATTTAAAACTATATTTGGAATTGAATCTCTCTTAAGTACGTAAACAATTCTCATTCCATTTCTATCTGACTCATCTCTAATTGTTGAGATTCCTTCAATCTTTCCATCATTGATTAAATCTGCAGTTTTTTTAATCATATCAGCCTTATTAACCTGATATGGAATTTCAGATACTATTATACATTCTCTGTCGTTAACATTTTCAATAATAGCTTTTCCTCTCATAACAACCCTTCCCTTACCTGTATGAAAAGCTTCTTTTACTCCATCATAACCATAAATAGTTCCTCCGGTTGGAAAATCTGGAGCTTTAATATGTTTGATAAGTTCGTCTATTGTAACATCATTATTATCTATGTATTCCATTATCCCATCTATAACTTCAGAAAGATTATGAGGAGGCATGTTTGTAGCCATTCCAACTGCAATTCCAGAGGCACCATTTATAATGAGAGCTGGAACTCTAGTAGGTAAAACCGTAGGTTCCATTATAGTGTCATCAAAATTAAGTTGAAAATCAACAGTCTCTTTATCAATATCAGATAAAAGATCTTCAGATATTTTTTGCATTCTAGCCTCAGTATATCTCATTGCAGCTGGGCTATCACCATCCACAGATCCAAAGTTACCCTGTCCATCAACTAAATTGTATCTTAGACTCCATTCCTGAGCCATTCTAACCATAGTGTCATATACCGAGCTATCACCATGAGGGTGGTATTTACCCATAACATCACCAACAATTCTTGCAGATTTTTTATAAGAAGATGAAGATCTAACCCCCATTTCATTCATTCCAAAAAGCACTCTTCTGTGAACTGGTTTAAGTCCATCCCTTACATCTGGCAATGCTCTTGAAACAATTACAGACATCGAATAATCGATGTAAGCTGACTTCATTTCATCTTCAATCTTAATTGGAATTAATTTATCTTTTTCCATAATATTATATTAATGCTAAAATAATTAATCAATGGTTATTTACATCAAATATTTTGTTTTAAAAAAAGAATATTTATTAACATTATTGATTGAAAAGTTTTATCTCAAAATAAATAATTAGTATAATAATTTTCTTTGTTTATTTAGTTTAATGATATATTTTAGACGATAAATATTTGAAAATGGACGATAATTTTTCATCAAGGGTTAAAGATGTAATTTCTTACAGTAAGGAAGAAGCCCTTAGATTAGGGCATAAACAAATAGGAACAGAGCATTTACTCCTAGGAATGCTTAGAGATGGAGGAGGTAAAGCTATCTCAATTTTAAATTCAATTGAGATAAATCTTGATGAACTTAGAAAAAAAATTGAGCTTTTAAATCCTGCAATTATTGATAGTTCATCTATTAATCTTAACGAAAAGAAAAATCTTCACCTAACAAGACAAGCTGAAAGAGCACTTAAAACAACTTTTTTAGAAGCTAAACTGTTTCAAAGTACAAATATTAATACTGCTCACTTGCTATTATGTATTCTAAGAAATGATAATGATCCAATTACAAAAGTTTTGTCTAAAATGGATATTAGCTACGATAGTGTCAAAGAGAAATTTAAATCTATGATAAATGAGACTGGATCTGACGATATAATTGAATACCCAACCTCTTCTACTTTTCCTGATGAAAGAGATGAATCTGAAGAGTCTTCAAGCAATCCATTTTCTTCAAAACAAAAGATAAAATCAACTTCTAAAACTAAAACTCCTGTTTTAGATAATTTTGGAAGAGACATGACTTTTCTGGCTGAATCTAACAAATTAGATCCTGTTATAGGCAGGGATAAAGAGATTCAAAGAGTATCTCAAATTCTTAGTCGAAGAAAAAAAAATAACCCCCTTTTAATTGGAGAACCAGGTGTTGGTAAGTCTGCTATCGCAGAAGGGTTAGCATTAAGAATAATTCAGAAAAAAGTTTCAAGAATACTTTATGGTAAAAGAGTTATAACTCTTGATCTTGCTAGCTTAGTAGCAGGTACAAAATATAGAGGCCAGTTTGAAGAAAGGATGAAGGCTGTTATGAATGAACTTGAGAAAAACAGAAATATAATTTTATTTATTGATGAAATTCATACAATAGTTGGTGCTGGTGGTGCAACTGGGAGTTTAGATGCTTCTAACATGTTTAAACCTGCATTAGCTAGAGGAGAGATACAATGTATTGGAGCTACTACATTAAATGAATACAGTCAGCATATAGAAAAAGATGGTGCGCTCGAAAGAAGATTTCAGAAAATTCTTGTAGAAGAGACTAACAAAGAAGAAACAGTTGAAATTTTAAGAAATATAAAAGATAAATATGAATCTCATCATAATGTCAATTATACTGACGAAGCTTTAATTGCTTGTGTTGAACTAAGTCAAAGATATATTACCGATAGATTCCTTCCAGACAAAGCTATTGATGCTTTAGATGAAGCTGGCTCTAGAGCCCATATAAATAATATGGATGTTCCAGAAGAAGTTATTCTTATGGAAAAACAACTTGAAGATGTTAGAGAATTAAAAAACTCTGTTGTGAAAAAACAAAAATATGAAGAAGCAGCTAAGCTTCGAGATGATGAAAAAAGAGTTGAAAAAAAGCTAGTTGAAGCTCAAAACAGATGGCATGAAGATTCAAAACTAAATAGGGTTACAGTTGATGAAAATGAAATTGCTGATGTTGTTTCTATGATGACGAATATTCCTGTTAATAAAATTGTATCAACTGAAAAGAATAAATTATCAAAGCTTGAAAAAATTATTAAAGACAAAATTATTGGCCAAGATCAGGCTGTATCTAAAGTAGTTAAATCAATTCAAAGAAATAGAGCTGGGTTAAATTCTCCAAACAGACCTATAGGTTCATTTATTTTCCTTGGCCAAACTGGTGTAGGAAAGACTCAGTTAGCTAAAGTTTTAGCCTCAGAGATATTTGAATCAGAGGAAAACTTGATTAGAATTGACATGAGTGAATATATGGAGAAGTTTTCAGTATCTAGATTAATTGGAGCTCCTCCTGGGTATGTTGGATATGAAGAAGGAGGACAATTAACTGAAAAAGTGAAACGAAGACCTTATTCAGTTGTTTTATTTGATGAAATTGAAAAGGGTCATCCTGATATATATAGTATGCTTCTTCAAATTCTTGATGATGGTTTTCTAACAGATAGTGTTGGTAGAAAAATAAACTTTCAAAATACTATTATAATCATGACATCTAATATAGGTGTTAAACAAATTAATGACTTTGGTATTGGAGTTGGTTTTGAAACTAAATCCTCTGTTGATCAAACATCTCAAACTGAACAAAAGGTAATACAGAGAGCATTAAAGAATACATTTGCTCCAGAATTTTTAAACAGAGTAGATGATTGTATAATATTTAACTCACTTTCTATGAAAGACATTAATAAAATTGTTACAATTGAGGTAAATAAACTTAAAGAGAGAGTTAGTAATATTGGTTATGATCTGTCAATTTCTACTAAAGCTAAGTCTTTCATTTGTGAAAAAGGATTTGATAAAAAAAATGGTGCTAGACCTCTTAACAGAATGATTCAAAAGCACATTGAAGATTTGATTGCTGAAAACCTAGTTTCAGATAAAATAAAACCTGGAGACAAATTACACGTTGATCATAAATCGGATTTAGATAATTTGACATTATTAATTAATAAAAAAGAAATAGCTTCTTGAAAGTACTAAAGTTTGGCGGCACTTCTGTTGCTGATTCAAAATCTATATCAAAGGTTATATCCATTTTAAAAAATAATGAGGACAACTTAATTATTGTTGTATCGGCATTTAGCGGTATTACTAATCTACTTCAAAAATGTCTTGACTTAAAAGGAAAATATACTGAAGATGTAATCAATGAAATTGAAAATAGACATCTAGAGGTAATTGAAAAGCTTTCTAGTTTAGATGGGCAAAGTTCGTTGAAAAGCTTTCTTAAAGAAAAACTAAATGAGCTTGAGGAAATTTTAGACGCCATATCAACTATAGATGAAGTAACACAAAAGACAATTTCAAAAGTTTTAACTCTCGGAGAAATACTTTCAAGTAATATAATTTTTGAGATTTTAAAACAAAATAGTTTTGATATATCTATTATAGACTCCAGAGAGGTTATTTATAGCAAAAACTTCAATAATAATGAGATATTAGACAATGATAAATCATCTATAAATATTAAAAATAGACTTGACTTAATTAAATCAAAAATGATTATTGCTCCAGGATATATTTGTTCAAATGAGAAGAATGAAATTTCAAACTTGGGGAGAGGAGGGTCTGACTATAGTGCTGCTATATTTGCAAAATACAGCAATGCAAAATCTCTTGAAATTTGGACTGATGTTAGTGGAGTTTACAGTGCTAATCCTAAAATTGTTAAAAAAGCATTACCAATTGAATTTCTTTCATACAAAGAAGCTATGGAACTATCTTTTTTTGGAGCAAAAGTTATTTACTTTCCAACTCTTCAACCTTTAATAGAGGATAATATACCTGTTTATATTAAAAACACATTTAATCCAGAAGCTGATGGAACATGCATATCAAATTCAACAAAACTTGATGATGATGAAATTGTAAAAGGGATTAGTCACATAGAAAATATTTCTATTCTTAATTTTGAAGGCTCTGGTATGGTTGGAGTTCCAGGTTTCTCAAAAAGATTTTTTGAATCTCTATCTATACATCATATTAATGTAATAATGATAACTCAAGCTTCTTCAGAATTTTCAATTTGTATTGCTATTAATTCAGACGATGCTTCAACTGCAAAAAAAGTGATTGATAAAGAATTTCAATTTGAAATATCCCAAAATAGGATAAATAAATCTCAAATAGAGACTGGATTATCAAATATTGCAATTGTTGGAGATAAGATGAAAAGTAAAAAAGGTATAAGTGGAAAGCTCTTCAATACATTAGGGCAAAACAATATAAATATTAGAGCTATTGCTCAAGGTGCATCTGAGAGAAATATTTCAATTATTATTGACGAAAAAAATACCAAAAAAGCACTAAATGCATTACATGAAACCTTTTTTGAAGATAACTTCAAAGATATCCACCTATTCATAACTGGAGTAGGAAATGTAGGAGGATTTTTGATTGATCAAATAAAAAATCAGAAAAATTTTATTGCAAAAAATCTTAAACTAAATTTAAAAGTAATTGGAATATCTAATTCTAGAAAAATGATTATATCAGATTCTGAAGTGGATCTAGATACTTGGAAAAAACAATTGGAAGAATCAGAAATTATCGCTGATAGTAATATTTTTCAAGAAAAAGTTTTAGAATTAAATTTAAGAAATAGTTTGTTTGTAGATAATACAGCAAGCGACTTAATACCAAATACTTATAGGAATTATTTAAAAAACGGAATAGGTATAATAACATGTAACAAAATTGCAAATTCAGATATTTTTTCTAACTATGAAGAACTGAAATCTTTATCTAGAAATAATAATGCTCCATTTTTATATGAGACTAATGTTGGAGCTGCTCTACCAGTAATAAGCACACTGAATAATCTAATAAATTCAGGGGATAAAATAATTAAAATTGAAGCTGTTCTTTCTGGAACTTTAAATTATATTTTTAATAATTTTCAAGAAATTGATACTTTTCATGAAATAGTATCTAAGGCTGTGGATCTTGGATACACTGAACCAGATCCAAAAATTGACTTATGTGGAGTTGATGTATCAAGAAAAATATTAATCTTAGCTAGAGAAAGCGGCTATAAACTTGAATTTGATGATATTAGTAAAAATCATTTTTTACCTAATGATTCAATAAATACAAAATCTAAAGAAGATTTTTTATTGTCATTAATAAAAAACAAAGAACACTTTAACGACATTTTAAACAATGCAAAAGATAAAGGCTCAAGGTTAAAGTTTGTAGCAAAACTTGATAAAGGTAAAGCTAGTGTTGGACTTGAAGCTGTTGGAAATGATCATCCATTTTACAACTTAGTAGGAAGTGATAATATTACTGTTTTTTATACAGAGAGATATAACAAATCCCCTTTGGTTGTCAAAGGAGCAGGTGCTGGAGGGGAATTCACTGCATCTGGTGTGTTTGCTGATATAATAAAAGCAAGTCAAGAAAATGGATAAAATTAAAGTTTTTTCACCTGGAAGCATTACTAATTTATCCTGTGGATATGATATTTTAGGCGTTTGTCTTAATAATAGAGGAGATGAAATTACGGTTACAAAGACAGAAAATAAAGGCATAATTATCAAGTCAAATGATAACTACAATATATCTAACGATATTAATAAAAATGTAGCTGGAATAGCGGCCCAAGCTCTACTTAAAAACACTTCTACTGAATTTGGTTTTGAGATTGAAATAAAAAAGGGTATCAAGCCTGGAAGTGGGATTGGTAGCTCTGCTGCTAGTTCAGCTGGAACAGTTTTTGCAATTAATCAACTTCTTGATTCACCATTTAGTCAATTGGATTTGATTAAATTTTCAATGGAAGGTGAGAAGTTTGTAAGTGATTCATATCATGCAGATAATGTTGCACCAGTTATTTTAGGTGGAATTACCTTAGTTAGATCAATTAATGAAATTGATGTTATTAAACTTCCAACACCAAAAAGTTTAGAGGTTATTATAATTAGACCCAACATTGAGATTAAAACTTCAGATTCAAGAAAAGTTTTGAGAAAAAAGATTAAAATTGAAGAAATGGTTCAACAATCTGCTAATCTAGGGTCCTTTGTTAGTAGTTTATATAATGAAGATTTTAATCTAATGTCAAGATCAATTGTAGATATTATTGCTGAGCCAAATAGAAAAATTTTAATACCAGAATTTGATAATATAATAAAACTATCAAAAATTAATGGTGCAATTGCTGCAGGAATTTCAGGTTCTGGACCTTCAATTTTTTCACTATCAAACGACACTGTTATATCAGAAAAAATTCTAAAAACTACAACTGACCATTATAATAAACTTGGTATTAGTTATGATGGATTTATTTCTAAAATTAACTCAACAGGCATTAAAATACTCGAGTCAAATTGAAATATATAAGCTTAAATCATAACTCATCTCCTGCCTCATTTAAGAAGGCTGTTATAAATGGATTAGCTCCAGATAAAGGGTTATATTTTCCTGAAAAGAATATTAAACTACCTGTAAGTTTTATTGAATCATTAAAAAGTCTAGATGACATTGAAATTTGTTATGAAGTTATAACAAGTTATATAGGTGATGAAATTCCAAAAAATAAATTATTAGAAATAATAAAAGATACTATTTCTTTTAAAATTCCTTTAAAAAAAATAGAACAATCAATTTATTCGCTTGAATTATTCCATGGACCAACATTAGCTTTTAAGGATATAGGTGCTAAGTTTATGGCATCATGTCTAAATTATTTCAAAGATAGTTATACATCCAAAAAAATTACTGTTTTAGTCGCAACTTCAGGTGATACTGGTGGAGCTGTAGCAAAAGGATTTTCTAATACAAAGGATATTGATGTTTGTATTTTATACCCTAAAGGTAAGATTAGTGAGGTTCAAAAAAAACAAATAACAACAAATGGATCATATGTTAATGCAATTGAAGTAGAAGGTGACTTTGATTTGTGTCAGTCTATGGTTAAAAAAGCATTTAACGATGAGGAAATTAACAGGAATATTGCTTTAACATCTGCAAATTCAATCAATGTAGCTAGATGGCTTCCTCAAATGTTTTATTATTTTTTAGCATATAAAAAAATTAATAATAAAAGAAATGTCTTTTCTGTTCCAAGTGGAAACTTTGGAAACATATGCGCAGGAATTCTTGCAAAATCAATGGGTTTACCAATTGATCACTTCATTGCTGCAACTAATATAAATGATACTATTCCTAGATATATAAAGGAAGGTATCTTTGAGCCTAATAATACATATCCTACAATTTCCAATGCAATGGATGTGTCAAATCCAAGTAATTTTGTAAGAATTCAGAAAATATATAACAATGATTTACAAAAAATAAGAAAGAATATATCTGGATTTAGCTATGATGATAAAACAACTAAACAAGCAATTAAAAAATTATTTACTTCAGAAAATTATCTCACAGATCCACACTCAGCAATTGGCTATCTAGGGTTAAAAGAGTATATGGAAAGTAAAAATGATGAAAGTTTAAATGGGATATTTTTATCTACAGCTCATTCAATTAAATTCAAAGATGTAGTTGAAGATTCTATTAGTTCAAAAATAAAATATCCAGCTTCAATAAAAAATATCCTAAATAAAGAAAGCAATAATCAGTCAATTGGAAGCTACTCTGAACTAAAAGAGATACTACTTAATAGAAATTAATCCTTAATATCTGGAAGTATTAATTGATTAATAGGACTCTCTAACTTCATGATTTTTTCAATTTCACTTGATGACCTAGGAGCATCTGCTGAAAGATTTATAGGTTCCGAATCAGTTATTAATATGTCATCCTCAATCCTTACCCCAATATTCCACCATTTTGGATCACAATCACTGTTTTCAGGAATATAAATACCTGGTTCTACTGTTATCACCATATTCTTTTCTAATATTCTTGATCCAGGATCATGAACATCTAAACCTATATGATGTGAAACTCCATGAGGATAGTATTTTCTAGCTTCATTCGCATCATTTATAATCCCTAATTTTATTAGACCCTTTGAGATTATTTGAAGACTCTCAATGTAAATATCATTAAAAGTATTTCCAACTATAGCTTTTTTTATAGCCTCTTCCTGAGATTTATATACTAAATCATAAATTTCTTTTTGTTCTGGAGAGAATTTACCATTTACTGGAATTGTCCTAGTTACATCTGCGGTATAACCTCTATATTCTGCACCAAGATCCATAAGGATTAATTCATTATCAATGTTGATATCCTCATTAGTAACATAATGTAGAATACACGAATTTGCTCCAGCACCCACAATTGAATTATAACCCTCGTGAGCAGCACCATATTTTCTATAAATAAATTCATGTATCCCTTGAACCTCTCTTTCCGTCATGTCTCCATGTATTGCCTTCATAACCTCAATTTGAGCTAAGGAAGAAATTTTTATAGCTTTGGTTAAAAGTTTAATTTCTAAAGGATCCTTAGTTTGTCTTAAACTAGACATAATATTATCAAGTGAAATATTATTTAATTCTTTTTTCATATCACCTGTCCCAATTATTACTTCTTTATCAGTAATAATTTCAAGAAATTTATTTTGAATATCATATAGATCATATTTATCATCTTTAAAATCTCTTACATCATCTCGAATATCCATGTTTAAAATATTTGAAAAACTTTGAATTTGGATGGGATTTTTAATAAAATCTGATCTAAGCTTAACCCTATCAAAGTTCATTTTTTTTGCACCCTGTAAACCGAGTCTCCTACCATCCCACATTTCTCTGTATTCATTCTTCTCTCTTACATAAAGAATTTCATTGAACAAACCATTATCATCTTGTTGATCATCTTTAAATATTACAAGGACACCATGTGGCTCTCTCCAACCAGATAAATAATAAAAGTTAGGATCTTGATGATACATAAAGTCTGTATCATTAGATCTTTTCATTATAGGAGAAGTGAAGAAAAATGCAATACTATTTTGAGGCATTTTATCCCTAAATTCTTGTCTTTTCTTTTTATGAAATTCTGAACCTAAATCATCAATATATTGTTGACCTGAAAGAATACTTGAAGAGGAAAAAATCAAAAGTAAAAAAAGAGTATTTTTGAATTTCATAATAATATATTTAGAGTTCAAATTAATGAAAAAAACAGTTCTTTTTGGTAGACATAAAAAATTAAATGCAAAAATTGTTGAATTTGCTAATTATCTTATGCCAATTAGCTATTCATCTGTTAATGAAGAACACTTGCATATAAGAAATGAGGTTGGAGTGTTTGATGTTTCCCATATGGGCGAAATTGAAATTTCAGGATCTAATTCTCTAAAATTTATTCAACAAATATGTTCTAATGATATTTCAAAAATTAAAATTGGAAAGGCTCAATATAACTGCTTAACAAATGAGCTTGGAGGTATCATTGATGATCTCATAGTTTATAGACTTCAAGAAAATAAATATCTACTAGTTGTAAATGCTTCAAATATATCTAAAGATTTGGATTGGATCCTTAAACAGAATAGAGAATTTAATTGTTCCATAGTTAATATTTCTGATGAAATGTCACTTCTTGCTGTACAAGGACCAAAAGCTGAAGAATTATGTCAAAAATTTACTAATGAAGATTTATCATTAATCTCTAATTATTCATTTATTGTTTCCTCATTTGCAGGGTTTAATAATATTATTATCTCAAAAACTGGATACACTGGGTCTGGAGGTTTTGAACTATATATACCTAATCATATAACAGGTTCTGTTTGGGATGCATTATTTAGTTGCAAAGAATTTAATCTAAAACCTATTGGCTTAGCTGCTAGGGATACATTAAGAATTGAGATGGGGTATTGTTTATATGGAAATGATATTAATGAAGATGTAACAACAGAAGAGGCAAATTTAAGATGGATTACTAAAATTGAAACAAATTTTATAGGCAGTCAAATTATTAATGAGCAGATTCAAAAAGGTTGCGATATAAAATTAGTTGGATTTAAATTAAAAGAAAAATCAATACCAAGAAAAGGCTATGAAATATTTGACAATGATAATAAATTAATTGGCAAGGTTACTTCAGGGACATTTTCACCAGTTCTAAAGAAAGGGATTGGTCTTGCACATATTAATTCTGCAAATCAAAAAGATCATTTAATTTTTATAAAAATTAGAAATAGCATTTATCAAGCTGAAATTACAAAAACACCATTTATTTAATTATGGGAAGAGCATTTGAATTCAGAAAAGCCAGAAAAATGAAAAGATGGTCTAATATGGCTAAAACTTTCACTAGAATTGTTAGAGAGATAATAATCGCTGTAAAAGACTCAGGACCTGATCCATCTACAAATTCAAAATTAAGAGCAATTATTCAGAACGCAAAGGCTGCTAACATGCCTAAAGATAATATTGAGAGAGCTATTAAAAAGGCTTCTGAAAAAAGCACAGAAAATTTTAAAGAGATTTTACTAGAAGGTTATGCTCCACATGGTATAGCTATTCTTGTAGAAGCTGCTACAGACAATAATAATAGAACTGTTGCTAATATTAGAAGCTATTTTAATAAGTGTGATGGGAATCTTGCAACATCAGGATCAGTTGATTTTTTATTTAATCATTTGTGCTTCTTTCAAATAAAAGATGAGGGATTAGATATAGAAGAATTAGAGTTAGACTTAATTGACTTTGGAGTTACAGATTTAAGCAAATCAGAAAGTGAAATAAGTATTACAGCAAAATTTGAAAACTTTGGATCTCTTCAAAAAGAATTAGAAAGAAGAAATTTTGATATTACATCAATTGAATTTGAAAGAGAGGCAATTACTTTGAAAGATCTTGACGAGGATGAAATAATTAAAGTAGATAAACTAATAAATATGATTGATGAAGATGACGATGTGCAAAATGTTTATCACAATATGAAATCTTATGATTAAATTTTATTTCTAACAATTACATCACTTACCATTTTTTCAAGCTCATTAAAATCATTGTCAATATTACCTGTTGGATGATATAGGTTATTAATCTTAACTTCTTTTCTGTTATAATCAAACGATACCATTAGTATAGGTAACTTGGTTTTTAGTGAAATATAGTAGAAGCCTGTCTTCCATTTGTTTACTTTCTTCCTTGTTCCTTCTGGAGCAATTGCAAGAATTTCAATCTTATTAGTTTTAAAGAGATCTACAACTGCATCAACAAGATTTGCATTCTTGCTTCTATCAACAGGAATTCCACCAAGGAATTTAAAAAAGAATGATGTAATCGGATTAAATAACTCCTTTTTACCGATAAATTTAATTTTCAAACCAGAATAAGTCCTTATCAAAACAGCTACTATTAAATCAAAATAGCTAGAATGAGGAACAACAGCAATAATATATTTATCATTAATAGGCAAACCCCCCTTAACTCTCCATCCAAAAACTTTATTTAAAATAAACTTTGATA
Source organism: Flavobacteriales bacterium (assembly GCA_016777325.1). Taxonomy (GTDB): domain Bacteria; phylum Bacteroidota; class Bacteroidia; order Flavobacteriales; family Flavobacteriaceae; genus Marisimplicoccus. The sequence goes on from JADHRQ010000001.1 coordinate 56,311, forward strand.
GAATTTTAATCATTTTGAGAATTGAATTTTTCTGCATTAATAAGATCTTCAGGTGTGTCTATCGACATACCATGAAAGGAAGTTATAATCATTTTTATTTTTTTTGAATTCTCAACAATTCTATTTCCTTCAAGGTTTTCTATTATTTCAAGTTTTGATCTTTCTAATTTAGAGAAATCAATTAATGAGTCTTTTAAAAATGCATAAACACCTATATGCCTATTGTAATCTTGAATATTGTTTGAACCATAAGGAATTGGTTGACGAGAAAAATAAATAGCATTACTCTTATTGTTTACAATAACCTTAACATTATTGGGATTTTTTATTTCATCAAAAGATTTAAACTTAGTCATTAGTGAAGCTATGTGAACATTAGGATCTTTAAATGAATTTATTAAATCACTAATAGCATCTTTATTAATAAATGGTTCATCTCCTTGAAGATTTACAACAATATGATGATCTATATTAGCTGCTGCTTCAGCAATTCTATCAGTTCCCGAAGAGTGATTTTTTAAAGATTTAAAAACATGTCCGCCCTCAGAAACTATAAGATCTAAAATCTCATCATTACCACTGACTACATATACTTCATCAAAAAGTTCAGTGTCTATTGCAGATCTATAAGTTTTAAGTATAATAGGAATTCCATTAATTTTTTTTAATAATTTATTAGGAAACCTTTCGGATTCAAGTCTAGCAGGTATTAAAGCTATAGTTTTCATTTAAAATATTTTTCTAATATAATTCATTTATATATTGTATTACGAAAAAAAAAAAATTGTAGATTTGTTAGAATCAAAAATTACCAAAATGAATAAAAAACGTGCATTATTTTTCTTTTTATGGTGTTTATCAATCTTTTTTGCATCACAAATATACAGTTCTATTAATGGACCTATAAAATTTAATAAAGTAAAAAACGAGAGATATACTCAAGTTATAAATAGGCTAAAAGATATAAGAAATGCTCAGATTGCTCACAAAGATGTAACTGGCTTTTACGCAAATAACTTTGATAGCTTAGTAAGTTTTATTGACAATGGGATATTTACACTTATAGAGAAAAGGGATTCATCTTATCTTGAGTATAATAGATTATACAGAATTGATATGTTAAAAGAGGTTGAAATCGTTGATACTCTTGGTTTTGTTTCAGTTAAAGATTCACTATTTGGTCAAAATGAATCATATAAAATGATGGCAAAAGTTCCTATCAAAGGAACAGATTCAGAGTTTTCTATTAAAGCAGATATAATTGATAAAAATGGTTATCAGGTCCCAGTATTTGAAGTTAAAGTCACAAAAGATATTGTCCTGTTTGATCAAAATAAAGATTTACTAGATCAAGAGAATAAGGTTATTTCGGTTGATGGTGTTAATGGAAAAGAGATTATTTTAGGTTCTATGTCTGAGGTAAGTACTAGTGGAAACTGGCCTTCTATTTTTGATGCAAAAAACAAAGAATAACACTAAAAAAATATTTGTTTATCAATTTGAAACCTACTTTCTTATTGAATCAGCAACAGATAATCATAAAATTTATTTTTCAGATAAAGATTATCTCTCAAAAGCTAATCTTGTTTTTGAAAAATTAGATAAACACTTTGTTGAAGTTGTTTATTTAAATTCTCAACCAACTATTGTTCCCAGTTCATATTATGAAGAAAACATTAAGTCCAAGTACTTGGAAGCAAACACAATTATTTCTAAGTCTATTGTATCTGATACGTCAAATGATAAAAAAATAAACGTTATTTATACAATTTCAGATGAATTAACTGAAGTAGTGGTTAAAAATAACCTGAAATACTCAAACAAGAACTACTTTACATATTTATACAACTTCTTAGTTAAAAGAATTTCAAAATCAGATGGATTTTCCTTCTATATTTACATGAACTATAAATCGTTTGACATAATTATTTTTAATAGTGACGAGTTTATTTTCTTTAATTCTTTTAAAATCAATGATGAAAATGAGTTCTTATACTATTTGTTTTTTGTGTTAAATAACTATGAAAGCACAAATAAAACAGATAAAATTATGTTTTTAGGTAAATACGAAAAATTTAAAGATTATTATGAAATTGCTTCTAAGTATTCTATTATTGATTTCGTTGACTTCACTAATAATTCTTCAATAATTAATGATTCACTATTTTTTTCTATTGTAAATGAGAATTATATCAGGAACTAAAAAAAGTATCTCAATAAGAGCTCCAAAAAATCTCCCAGTTAGGCCAACTACAGATAAGGTTAAAGAATCTCTATTTAATATAATTTCAAATAAATTTGATATTGCTGGATTAACTGTGTTAGACTTATTTTCTGGAACAGGAAACATTTCATATGAATTTGCATCAAGAGGTTGTTCTGATTTAGTATCAGTTGACAATAATCATAATTGTATAAAATTTATAAGTAAAACTTCATTGAAGTTTGAGTTTAATATTCAAACAAAAAAAATAGATTATAAAACTTATTTAAAGAATACTAAAAAAAAATTTGATATAATTTTTGCAGACCCACCTTATGATTTTTTAAAAAAACAATACATTGAAATGATTAATCAAATAAAAGAATTTGATATCCTAAATAAGGATGGAGAAATAATAATTGAACATAGTTCAAATGTAATCTTATTTGATTCAAATGAAAATATAGAAGAAAGAAAGTATGGTTCTTCTGTATTAACTATTTTAAAAAAAGCAAGCCTATAAGCCGGATTCTGTCGAGTCTTATCATTTATCTAGATGTAATATTACTATTACATTCATACCGCCTACCCTTCTACTTAAAACGAGCAATTTTAAAATGTAGATATACTTGGCGTTTCACCATGCAGAGTTTACAAGATTCCACTACAGCATTACCTGTACATACTTTCTGTTGCACTATTCCTATCTATAAATAGATGACGGGTGTTACCCGTTGCATTGCTCTTTGGTGTCCGGACTTTCCTCTGAATAAACAGCGATAAGTCAGCTTGCACAGCAAATATAGTATTTGTTGATAATTTTATTAAAAAAAATATATCATTTGTGAATAATTTTTTCTCAATCTCTATATTTGTTGATAATGAATAAATCCTCAATTTCATCAGCATCTGAATACAGACCTAAAGATTTCAGTGATATGATTGGGCAAGATGCCATAGTCAAAACACTTTCAAATGCTATAAAAAATGATCAAATACCTCAAGCTCTTCTCTTTTGTGGACCAAGAGGTGTAGGCAAAACATCCTGCGCAAGGATTCTTGCTAAACAAATAAATGATCTAGATGAAAACTTTGAGTATAATATTTTTGAACTTGATGCAGCATCTAATAATTCTGTTGAAGATATTAGAAATATTACTGATCAAATTAGGATACCTCCTCAAATTGGAAAATATAAAGTCTATATCATTGATGAAGTGCATATGCTTTCAAATGCTGCATTTAATGCATTCTTAAAATCATTGGAAGAGCCTCCAAAACATGTTGTATTTATTTTAGCAACAACTGAAAAAAATAAAATTATACCAACAATTCTATCTAGATGTCAAATTTATGATTTTAAGAAAGTTGACAGCTTGTCAATTACCAAACTTTTAACTAGCATTTGTAATGATAAAAAAATTAAGTTTGATGAAAATTCGTTAGCATTGATAGCAGAGAAATCTGATGGATCAATTAGAGATTCACTCTCAATGTTTGATAGATTGGTAAGTTTTACGGATTCTAATTTAACAATCGCTGATGTAACATCTAATTTAAATGTTTTAGATTATGATACATATTTTGATTTATCAAGCTTAATTAAAAATAAAGATATTCCAGGAATTCTAACAAAATACAATGATGTTTTTAGTCGTGGTTTTGATGATGTCAATTTTTTAAATGGATTATCTAGACACTTAAGAGAAATGTTAATTAGCAAGTTAGATTATTCAGATAAAATATCTAATTTAAACGATGAACTAAGGGCAAAATATATAAATCAATCAAGTGATTTTCAGGATGAAGATCTTATTCAAATGATTCAAATAATTAATGAATCTTTAATAAATTATCAAAAAATCAATGATAAAAGAATTCATGTTGAGCTTTGCTTGATGAGAATAGCTTCAATTGATAGCATTAAAAAAAAAACTCCTTAATTAAAACTTCAGAGATAATCAATCTTATAAAAAAGGAATCAAAAGAACTTGATAATAGTTCTGAATCTATAAATAAAAAATTGTTTAGTTCACCTCAGCTTGAAGAAGTTTCATCTTTATCTTTAGCTAGCTTAAGCTTTAAAAATTCCAATGATGAATTAGAAGAGCAAAAATTAGATGATTTACCTTCAGATAATTTTACAGAAAATGATTTTAATATTGCTTGGAAAAAATTCTGTGATATAGAAAAAGATAAAGGAAACAAAAATATTCTTTCTCTTTTAAACATGAATAATCCCACTATTAATAATAATATTATTTCAATATCTACAGTTAATAAAATGAATTATAAGGAAGTTAAAGGTTACAAGAGTACAATTCAAACTTTTTTGTCAAAGGAATTAAATAATTATTCAATATCAGTAGATGTTACATTATCAGAAGAGACTACAAAAAGCTCATACTTAGATAGTAAAGATAAACTTGATTTATTAATTAAAGACAATAAAAACATAGGTAAATTAATTACTGAATTGAAGTTAAGAATCTAAATTACTGGAACTATTTTCATAAAATATTTCATTTATAATACCATCTACTAAACCTACCTTAGGGACAAAAATCTTATTGGCTTTAACAAATTCCATAGTTGATATGAATATTTTCAAAGCAGGAATTATTACATCAGCTCTATCTGGATTTAGATCAAACTTAACCATTCTCTCTTGGTAATTAAATTCTGTTAAAATGTTTGATAAATCTTTTATAGAAAGATAAGAAATAGGTTTACCAGATTTTGAACCTGTCATTGATTGAATTTTATTTATGTTACCACCTGTTGCAAATAATTTAATTTTATCATCAATATCTATATTAGATTTTAACCAATGTTTTATTTCCATTAATATTGAATCATCAACTAAATTATTAAGAAGTCTAACAGTACCTATTTTAAAAGACTTAGATATCTTATCAGCACCTTTTCTTAAAATTGATAATTCAGTGCTTCCTCCTCCAACATCAACATATATAAAGATTTTATTAAAATCAATTTGTTCAAGAGAATTTCCCTTAGAAATTAATTTAGCCTCCTTTAAGCCAGAAATAAGCTCTATATTTAAACCTGTTTTCTTTTTTATAATTGATATCACTTCTTTTGAGTTTTTTGATTCCCTAAGAGCTGACGTAGCGTATATCTGATAATCTTTTACCTCATGAACTTTCATTATATACTTAAAAGATAATATTGCGTTAGTAAGTAAAGTGATTTTCTGATTTGATATCACACCATTTTTAAATGCATCTTCGCCAAGTCTTAAGGGTAATCTTAAATAAGAATTTTTTTGAAAAATATGTTCATCTTCCGAAGAAATAACATAACAAATAAGCATTCTAACAGCGTTAGAGCCAATATCAATTGCAGCAATTTTTTTCAAATTAAGATATATTGTTTTTAAAGTAAGTGTAGGTATCTATCTGAGATCTAATAGTTCTATTTGAATTATTAGCAAATTCATTTTGAACATTATAATTGATTAGTCTAGTTTTTACGTTATCATTATCACTAATGTAAAGAGTTTCTAAAATTTGTTGTTTAAGGTTCTCTTGATAGATTGGACAGGCAACCTCTACACGTTTTTCAATGTTTCTTGTCATAAGATCAGCAGAAGATATATATACTTTTGTTTTGCCTCCATTTTCAAAAACATATACTCTAGAATGTTCAAGATATTTATCTACAACACTTTTAACCTCAATATTTTCACTCATACCAATTTTATTCGGTATTAAACAACATATCCCTCTAACTAATAATTTTATTTTAACACCTGAATTGCTTGCCTCATATAGCTTGTCAACTAGTTTATAGCTGGTAAAACTGTTTAATTTAAGTATGACAAGACCTTTTAAACCTTTCTTAACATTTGAGATTTCATTATCTATAAGTTCAAAAAGTTTTTTAGAAGTCTGATGAGGAGAAACAATTAAATGCTTGTAATCATGTATTTTATAATTAGCTTTTAGAAAATCAAAAACTTTATGAACTTCTTTTAATATTTTTTGATTTGAAGTAAATAAAGTAAAATCTGAATATATTTTAGCTGTAGACTCATTAAAATTTCCTGTACTAACAAACCCATAATATCTTTTTTTATTACCCTTAAACCTCTCAATTAAACATATTTTTGAATGAACTTTTAAACCTTTGACTCCAAAAATTAAATCAACTCCAGCTGCTTTTAATTGTTGGGATACCTTAATATTATTTTCTTCATCAAATCTAGCTTGAAGTTCAATTTGAACTAAAACTTTTTTACCATTTTTAGCAGCATTAATTAGGGAACTTATAACATTTGATTTTTTTGATAGTCTGTATAAAGTGATTTTAATAGACTTAACACTAGGATCAATTGCAGACTGTCTTAAGATAGTCACCAAATAAGAAAACGAATGATATGGAGTGTACATTAAAAAATCCTCTTTTGATATTTGATCTAAAAGGTTAGATTCAATTTTTAAACCATTTATATCTAATGCTTTTTCTTTTGGATATAATAAATCAGATCTTCCTAAATCTGGAAAATTCATGTAATCACTTCTATGATGGTATTTACCTCCAGGTATTAAACTATCATAAGAAGAAATTTTAATTTTTTTGATAAGATAATTTAAAGTTGAATTAGAGATATTTTCATCATACACTAGCCTTACAGGGTTACTAATTTTTCTCTTATTAACGTATTCTTGAATTTTCTTAATATAGCTCTTAGATAGATCAATATCATCTATATCAAACTCTGCATTTCTGGTAATTTTTAGCATATTAGCTTCAATATCAGAGTAGTTAAAAAAACTAAAAATTATATCTAAATGATATCTAATTATGTCATCAATAAGCATAATGTACTGATTTTTATCTTTTTTAGGAAGAACAACAAACCTGCTTATTTCTTGAGGTATTTCAACTAATGCATAGATATTACTATCATCTATAAGCTTAATGTTAGTTATTAGAAATGCCTTATTGTCCTTAAAATCATGAAGTTTGTTATTTGATAAAATAACAGTAACTAAATAAGGACTAATTTTTCTAATGAAATAATCTTTTAAAAACTCTTTATGAGAATCCAAAACCTCTTTTTCATTAATAAAAACTATGTTTTCATTTTTTAATGATTTTTCAATTGAATCTAGAATTATTGAACTTTCTGATTGAAGACTTATAACTTTAGAAGTAATTTGATCTAGAAGGTTCTTTGCTGCTATATGATCTTTATTATTTTTAGAATTTGGTTTTGTATCAGCTATTCTTTTTACAGTTGCATATCTAACTTGAAAAAATTCATCTAAATTATTTGAAAAAATTCCTATAAACCTTAATCTTTCAAGGACTGGAACCTCTTTATTTGAAGCTTCTTGCAGAACTCTTGCATTAAAGTCTAGCCAACTTAGCTCTCTGTTTATGTATTTAGATTCCACTTTTTAAATTATTAATATAAGAAGTTGGTTTTAACTTTAAAATATCTGACCATGAATTAGAGTCAAATTTCATAGAGAACCATCTTGCAGTTGGTAAATTTAAAATTTTATTTTCGGAAAAATAATTTGAAATTTCAGTATAAGCTGGATTGTGTCCAACTAAAACAACTTCTGAATATTTATTTTCAATTTTATTTATAAAATTAACTACTTCATTAAATTCAAAAGTATATAAGTCTTCACATATACTAATCCTATTTGAGTTGATAGATAAACTTCTAGTTAAAATTAAAGAAGTATGAATAGCTCTAGTTGCAGAACTTGAAAATATTATATCAGACTTAACAAATTGAGCTTTTGATGATTCAGCAACTTTTTTAATTTTTGCTACCCCTGAATTATTCAATGGTCTATCTATATCGTCTAAATTATAATCCCATGAGGATTTTGAATGTCTCAAAAAGGTAATTTTTTTCATCTAAGGAGACAAAAGATTATGTTCCCATTTGTCATTAATTAAATTTGATATAACCCTATTGTGAAGCCTGTTTTCTCTTCCTTGCCAAAATTCAATTTCATGAACAAATATTTCAATCCCCCCCCAATGAGCTGGTCTTTTAAGATTAGAGTTTTTATTTTTTTCTAAGAATTTATCATGTCTATCTAACAACTCATCATAATTTGATATAATTTTACTTTGGTCTGAAACTATTGCACCTACTTGACTAGTGAAGGGCCTAGATTTAAAATATATATCTGAATATTTTTCTGATGTTTTCTTAGCAATACCTTTAAAAATGACTTGTCTTTCTAAAGGAGCCCAATAAAAGGATGCACAGATTTTTGGATTATCATTTATTGCTAATCCCTTTTTACTTTGATAGTTTGTGAAAAATATTAAACTTATATCTCTAATCTCCTTAAGTAAAACAACCCTTGAGGAAGGAAAATTGTTATTATCACTTGTAGAAACGGTCATAGCATTTGATTCGATTATTTCGTCAGATTCTTCTGCATCCTTAAACCATTTTTTAAAAAAATCCATAGGATTATCACCAATATCGTTTATACTTAAAGAATCCTTATCGTACAATTTCCTGTGATTAAATAATTTCATTATTCGTTAATTGAAAATTCATTTTTGAAGCAAGTAAATATATTATAGCCATTCTTATTGCAACACCGTTCTCTACTTGATCTAAAATAAGAGAATTATTTGATTCCACAATGTCGGAAGTAATCTCAACGCCCCTATTAATTGGTCCAGGATGAAGAATCAGTATATCTTTTTTGATCTTATTTAATTTATTAACATCTAAACCAAAAAGCATTGAATACTCTCTATTATCAGGAAAATATGATTTAAGCATTCTCTCACGTTGAACCCTAAGAACATTTACAGCATCACACCATTTTAATGCTTTAACAACATCCGTTTCAATTGTTACATTAAGCTTTTCTATATCTTTAGGGAGAAGACTCAAAGGACAAGATAATTTTACATTTGCACCTAATAGATTAAGTGCATATATATTTGACAAAGCAACTCTAGAATGGATAATGTCACCAACAATTAAAATATTCTTACCATTCAGATCTTTTAAGTTTTCATATAATGAAAATGAATCTAATAAAGCTTGTGTTGGATGTTCATGAGCTCCATCTCCTGCATTTATAATACATGAATTAGTTTGTTGAGATAATAGTAATGAAGATCCTGGATTAGGATGTCTTAAAACTATCATATCAACTTTCATAGCTAGTATATTATTAACTGTATCAATTAATGATTCACCTTTATTAACTGATGAAGAGGAACTTGAAAAGTTAATTATATCTGCTCCTAATCTTTTTTCTGCTAATTCAAAAGATATTTTGGTTCTTGTACTATTTTCAAAAAATAAGTTAGCAATTGTAATATCACGCAATGTTGGAACCTTTTTTATTGGTCTATTTATAACTTCTTTAAAATGAGATGCAGTTTTAAATATTAAACTTATGTCATTTTCATTTAAAGACTTAATACCTAAAAGATGGTCAACACTTAGTTTATTCATTTAACTCTCAATATATATAACGTTATCTTTTAATTTTTCACCCCATAAAACCTTTACTCTATCGCCTTTAAAAGTATCAATTTTTGCACCACAATAATTAGCTGCAATAGGAATTTCTCTTTTAAATCTTCTGTCTATTAAAACAAGAAGTTCAATTGACTTTGGCCTTCCGTAAGTATCGATAGATGACATAGCTGCCTTTATACTTCTTCCAGTGAATAAGACATCATCAATTAAAACAACATTTTTATTTTCAATTGAAAAATCAATTTTTGTTAAACTTGCAGAGAGTGTTTTCTCGGACCTTCTAAAATCATCTCTGAAAAAAGTATAATCTAGAATACCACTTTTAATTTTAATATTAGGATGATCTCTTTTAAATACTTCTAGAATTTTATCAATAAAAAAAATACCTCTTGGCTGTAATCCTAATAATACTGTCTCATCAAAATCTTTATGATTTTCAATTAATTCATAAACAAGCCTTCTTAGGATTATTTCAATTTTTTTTGAATCTAAGAGGATTTTATTTGGCATGATTTTAAGTTTTTACAAAAATATAAATTTAAAACTTTAAGTATAGTTAAAAAAAAATCCTCAAAAATTGAGGATTTAAAAAATTAGTTTTCATCTTTTTTCTCGGATTTCTTTTCCTTGACTTTTTCTTCAACAATTTCATCTGAAGATGAATCATTATAGGTTTGCACGTGAGACACAACAACTCTTTTAAATTCTTTACTAAACTCTATTACTTTAAATTCAGCTGTTTCTCCTTCAGTTAATTTAGAGCCATCTTTTTTATCTAGATGTCTAGTAGGGCAAAAAGCCGAGATATCCTCATTAAAGTTTATAATAGCTCCTTTTTCTAGAACTTCAGATATTTCAGATTTATGAATAGTATCCAAAGCAAAATCTTTTTCATAATTATCCCATGGATTTGATTTAGTTTGTTTATGACCTAAACTAAGTTTTCTTCCATCTAGATCTAAGTCAAGTATCACTACTTCAATTTTATCTTCAAGAGATAAGAACTCTGAAGGATGCTTTATTTTTTTTGTCCAAGAAAGATCAGAAATATAAATCAAACCATCAATACCTTCTTCAAGCTCAATAAACACACCAAAATTCGTGAAATTTCTAACAGAACCTTCATGATTTGAACCTATTGGGAATTTCTTTGTAATATCTGTCCATGGATCCTCAGATAATTGTTTCATACCTAAAGACATCTTTCTAGATTCTCTATCAAGATTAAGAACAATCGCTTCAATATTATCTCCAACATTAACAAAGTCTTGAGCACTTCTAAGATGAGTTGACCATGACATTTCAGAGACATGAACTAACCCTTCGATACCTTCATCGATTTCAATAAAAGCACCATAATCAGCTATTACAACAACTTTACCTGTAACTTTTGATCCTTCTTTAACGTCATCGCCTAGCTTATCCCATGGATGTTGAGTTAATTGTTTAAGACCAAGTTGAATCTTTGATTTATCATCGTCAAAGTCTAAAATAACTACTTTGATAGTTTGATCTAGTTCAAGAATTTCACTTGGGTGATTAATTCTACTCCATGATAGGTCAGTAATATGAATAAGACCATCTACACCACCTAAATCAATAAACACACCATAAGATGTCATATTTTTTACTGTACCTTCTAAAACCTGACCTTTTTCAAGTTGACTAATTATACCCTTTTTCTGTTCTTCAATATCTGCTTCAATAAGAGCTTTGTGAGAAACAACAACATTCTTAAATTCATGATTGATTTTAACTACTTTAAAATCCATGTTTTTATTAGTATACTGATCATAATCCCTAATAGGTTTTACATCAATCTGAGATCCTGGTAAGAATGCTTCAATCCCAAAAACATCTACAATCATACCACCTTTAGTTCTACATTTAACAAAACCTTGTACAATATCACCTTTATCATGAGCTTCATTAACTCTATCCCATGCTTTAATTACTCTAGCTTTTCTATGAGATAAAACTAATTGACCTGACTTATCTTCTCTGGTATCAACTATTACTTCAACTTTATCGCCAATCTTTAGATTAGGATTATATCTAAACTCATTTTTTGAAATTACACCCTCTGACTTAGCATTAATATCGATTATAATGTCTTTCTCTGTTAAATGAATAACTTCTCCCTCAATAATATTATCATCAGATGTGTCAACAAAGTTTTTTTCGACAAGTTTTTCAAATTCTTTAATTTGCTTATCATCAAGTTCATCTATTCCCTCTTGGTATTGATGCCAATTGAAGTTTGTTAAAAAATCATCTTGAGGTACAGCCTTATTTTTAGCTTTAGCGGAAGTAGTTTTAACTGACTTTTCCGTCTCCTCTATATTAGTATTTGCAGTATTTTCATCACTCATAGTGCGCAAAAATATAATTAATTAAGTTATTGGCAAAGTTAAGTTCAATTTTTTATCTAGTAAGATTTTATTTTAGAAAGTATTTTCTCAAAAACCTGCTCAATAGTAAGAAGTGTAACGTCTATTTCAAAGGCATCGTCAGCTTTTTTAAGAGGTGCTATTTTTCTTGTTGAATCAGTATTATCTCTGCTTATAATTTCTTCCTCAATAGATTCTAATTTTACTGATTTATCGTTAATCTGCTTGTGACGTCTCTTTGCTCTTATTTTTGGATCTGCTAGAAGAAAAAATTTAAATGTAGCATTTGGAAAAACTACTGTTCCTATATCTCTTCCATCTATAACAAGCGAATTAGATCTTGCAGAACTCCTTAATTGTTTATATACAAAATTTCTTATTTCAGGTTTCTTTGCAAAATTACTGACATTTACAGAAACCTTAAAACCTCTAATTTTCTGAGTTACGTCATTACCATTAAGGGAAATACTTAGTTTTTTATCTTTATACGTTTGCTCAATAGAAATTTGATTTAAAACACTTTGACTAATATTATTATTTGAATTAATATTATTTTGAAGAAGGTAAAGTGTTATAGCCCTGTAATAAGCACCTGAATCTCTATAATTATAATCAAACTTTTCAGCAATTTTTTTAGCTTGAGTGCTCTTTCCTGTTGAGGCTTCTCCGTCAATAGCTATAATTACTGGATCCAAATCAAATTACTTTAGGGTTTAATACTTTTCTGTTTGACATGGCATTATCAATAACTTGAGTCATAGAATCAACATATGTAAATTGTAATCCTTTAAGATATTTTTTATTAATTTCTTCAATATCTTTTTTATTATATGAACTTAGAATAATTTCTTTAATATTAGCTCTTTTAGCAGCTAAAATCTTCTCTTTAATTCCTCCTACAGGTAATACTTTTCCCCTTAGAGTAATCTCACCAGTCATAGCAATGCTCTTTTTTACTCTTTTTTGTGTAAATAATGAAACTAAAGATGTTAAAATAGTTATACCTGCACTTGGACCATCTTTTGGAGTTGCTCCTTCAGGGACATGAATGTGTATGTTATATTTTGAATAGTCTAAGTCTTTATTAACTCCAATGATATTGTAGTTTGATTTTATATATTCAAGGGCAATTATAGCAGACTCTTTCATAATTTTACCTAAGTTTCCTGTAATTGAAAGATCACCCTTTCCATCTGAAATTGATGATTCGATAAATAATATTTCACCTCCAACAGAATTCCAAGCTAAACCTGTTACAACTCCTGCCACAGAATTATTCTCATATTTATCTTTAAAAAATTTTTTAGGACCAAGAACTTTTTTTAAATAGTTAACATCCGAAGTGTCATCAAGTTTAGATTTAGAAACTATATTTTTTGCTCTATTTCTTATTAATTTAGCAATATGTTTTTCTAAATTTCTGACACCTGATTCTCTTGTATATCCAGTTATAATATCCTTTAATGTTTGATTGTTAATCTTAAAGTCATTAATCTTCATTCCATGGTCTAATAATTGTTTCTTAATTAAGAATTTTGACGCAATTGAAGATTTTTCTTCTGTTGTATAACCAGATACATTTATCAACTCCATCCTATCTAGTAATGCTGGATGCATTGATGATAAGCTATTAGCAGTAGCAATAAACATCACTTTTGAAAGATCATATCCGATTTCCAAAAAATTATCATGAAAAGAATTATTCTGCTCTGGATCTAACAACTCCAATAATGCTGAGCTAGGGTCACCTTGAGATCCACTAGAAACCTTATCTATCTCATCTAATACAAATACGGGATTTGAAGTTCCTGATTTTCTAATACTTTGAATAATCCTACCCGGCATTGCACCTATATATGTTTTTCTGTGACCTCTAATTTCTGCCTCATCTCTTAATCCACCTAAAGATACTCTTACATATTCTCTATTAATTGACTTTGCAATAGACTTGCCAAGTGAAGTTTTTCCAACTCCAGGAGGTCCATACAAACAAAGTATAGGAGATTTCATGTCACTTCTTAATTTAAGAACAGCTAAATATTCTATAATTCTTTTTTTGACATCTTCAAGTCCAAAATGATCTTTGTCTAAAATCTTTTGAGCTTTAGTCAAATCAAAATTATCTTCAGAAAATTTTTCCCAAGGTAAGTCAACTAATAAATCAAGGTAATTTCTTTGAACAGAATACTCAGCTACCTGAGAATTCATTCTTTTTAATTTTGATAGTTCTTTCTCAAAATGGACTTTTGTTTCGTTATTCCATTCCTTATTTTTTGATTTATTAATTAGCTCTTGTACATCTTCCTGATATGAATTATCTCCAAGTTCTTCTTGAATAGTCTTCATCTGTTGCTGAAGATAATATTCACGTTGTTGTTGGTCTAAGTCATTCTTTACCTTAGATTGAATATCATTTTTTAGTGCAAGTTTCTCATATTCAACATTTAGAAACTTTAAACATTTAAGAGCTCTTTTTTCAACACTTATGCTTGATAGCATATCCTGCTTGTCTTTTATTGTAATGTTCATATTAGAACAAACAAAATTTATTAAAAATGTAGAACTATGAATATTTTTTATTGCAAATGAAGCCTCAGAAGGAATATTAGGATTCTCCTTAATAATCTTTAGAGCTATATCTTTAATAGCATCTATTGTTGCTGAAAATTTACCATCTGATTTTTTTTGACTCCTGTCTGAAACTGGATCTATAGTTGCCTGAATATATGGATCAGTTTTTACTATAGATTTTATTTTAAATCTTTTTTTACCCTGAATTATAACTGTTGTGTTTCCATCTGGCATTTTTAAAACCCTTAATATTTTAGCCACAGTTCCAATACCATAGATATTATCAACAGTTGGGTTTTCTATTGTAGAATTTTTTTGAGCTACAACACCAATTAATTTATTTGATTTGTTTGCATCATTAATCAATTTAATTGACTTGTCTCTACCAGCATTAATAGGTATAACAACGCCTGGAAACAAAACATTATTTGTTAATGGTAATATGGGTAAAACCTCTGGAAGACTTTCTTTCTCGAGTGCTTCTTCGTCCTCAGATGTCATTAATGGAATGAATTCTGACCCTTCATCAAGATCATCAAATGACATTTTGTCTATATTATTAAAAATGATACTCATAAGATGTTATTACAGTCATTTTGTCATAAACTAAAAACAATTAAATATTAATTGACTAGTTACAACTATTAAATATATATAAGGACAAAAGCTATGCCAACTTGTTTTTATCTATTCGAGGAACTCTTGTTAGTAAAATAGCCCCTAAGAAGAAGAAAAACATAAATATTATGACAGAAAATCTAACTGAACCTGTGACCTGCGCAGCAATGGCATAGAAAAGCATACCAAATACTATTCCTATTTTTTCTGTAACATCATAAAAACTAAAAAATGAGGTTGTATCCTTGGTATCAGGAATAAATAAAGAAAAAGTAGCTCTAGCGATAGGTTGAGTTCCACCCATTAATAGACCTACTAGCCCAGCAATCAAATAAAATTCATTAGGAGTATTAATGTAATACGCATAGAGACATACAGCGCCCCATAAAAAAATAGCAAATGTTAAAATTAAAATATTGCCAAACTTTTTAGCTAGTCCTGTAAACAAATAAGCACCTCCAATAGCAACAATTTGAATAAGCAAAATGCTAATAATAAGACCTGATGTTTGATCAGAACCTGTCCAATCAATTTCATTTACACCAAAATAAGAAGCTATGTATAGAACTGTTTGTAAAGAGAATGAAAAAACAAAAAATGCTAATAAAAACCTTGTAAACCTTTTACTTGATCGAATAATTTTATATACATTTTTCAATTCTTTAAATCCATTCCATATAATATTTTTTGGAACCTTAACACCTTTATTACCTCTTGGCAGATGATAAAAAGAATACTGACTAAAACCAAGCCACCAAACACCAACAATTGCAAAAGAAAACTTCATGGCGTATATCTCAGATTCAAATCCAAATGTTTCATGAAAATTAATCATTATAAGGTTTATTAAAAGTAAAATTACACTTCCAATATAACCCATAGCAAAACCTCTAGCACTAACGCTATTAGTTTGTTTTGAAAATGTTATATCTGTTAAATATGAGTTATAATAAACTAAACTCCCCCAATAGCCTATTAATGCTAAAACATAAAAAAATAAACTAATTTCAATCGTTTCTAATTCAAACCAATATAAACTTATACATGAAAGAGATCCCATATACACAAAGAACTTCATGAATATTTTTTTATTACCAATATAATCTGCAATACCACTTAATAAAGGTGAAAGAAAAGCAATAATTAAAAATGAAATACCAGATACTGAACTAATTAAGGTGTCTTTATTAATATTCAAATTAAATAATAATACACTGTTAGTGTCAGAAAAAATGTATTGAGAATAATAAATCGGAAAAATAGCAGAAGATATGACTAAAGAATAAACAGAGTTAGCCCAATCATAAAGACTCCAAGCACCTATTAGTTTTTTACTACCTCTAGGATGGTCAGTTTTTTTTTTAAACATAAATTTAAATGATTGTCAAATTAAGCAAATAAATTAAAAGATATATATATTTGTCAAAAAAATAGATGTACAACAAGATACACTTATTTGGAGTTTTACTTTTTAGCCTATTCCTACTAAATTGTCAAACTTCTAAAGAAAACAAAGAAACTAAAATAACTTTTAAAGTGAATAAAACAGATAATGAGTGGAAAGAAGACCTTTCCCCAGAAGAATTTGAAATTCTTAGAAATAAAGGAACTGAAAGACCCAATACAGGAATCTACAATATGCACTTTGAAGAAGGTGTATATGATTGTAAAGGGTGTGGTCAAGTCCTTTTTAAAAGTGATAATAAGTTTATGTCTGATTGTGGATGGCCTAGCTATGAAAGTGCTATTCCAGGTGCAATTACATATGTAAAAGATACAAGTTTAGGCATGATAAGAACCGAGATATTGTGTTCTAATTGTGGTGGACACCAAGGCCATGTTTTTGATGATGGACCAACTTCTACAGGTAAAAGATATTGTGTGAATTCTGCAAGTATTAATTTTATAAATAATAAAAATGAGTAAAAAATATGATTTAGTTGTTTTAGGTAGCGGTCCAGGGGGTTATGTAACTGCCATAAGAGCTTCTCAATTAGGCTTAAAAACTGCTGTAATTGAAAAAGAAAGTCTTGGTGGTGTTTGTCTAAATTGGGGATGCATACCAACTAAAGCTCTATTAAAATCAGCACAAGTTTTTGAGTATTTAAAAAAGGCTGATACTTATGGGTTGAAAATTAAAGATTTTGATAAAGATTTTAACTCTGTTGTAAAAAGAAGTAGAAGTGTAGCTGATGGAATGAGTAAGGGTGTTAACTTTTTGATGAAAAAAAATAAAATTGAAGTAATTAATGGATATGGTAAGGTTCTTCCAAATAAAATTATATCTGTTGAAAATGATGGAAAGATTGAAAAATATGAAGCAGATAATATTATAATAGCAACTGGGGGAAGATCAAGAGTTATTGAATCAATTCCTCAAGATGGAAAAAAAATAATTGGTTACAGAGAAGCTATGACTCTTCAAAAACAACCAAAAAAAATGATAATAGTTGGATCTGGAGCTATAGGTATTGAGTTTGCATACTTCTATAATTCTATGGGAACTGAGGTTAAAGTAGTTGAATACATGGACAGAGTTTTACCTGTTGAAGATAAAGATATTTCAAATCAATTAAATAAAACCTTTAAAAAGTCAGGTATTGAAATCCTAACCAATTCAGAAGTAATTTCATCAGACACAAAAGGGAAAGGTGTTAAAGTCCAGATTAAGTCTAAAGGACAGATTTCTGAACATGAAGCAGATATTGTTCTTTCTGCAGTTGGTGTAAAAAGTAATATTGAAAATATTGGATTGGAAGAAGTTGGCATTGCGGTTGATAAAGATAAAATAATTGTTGATGAATATTATAAAACTAATATTCCTGGTTACTATGCCATTGGCGACATAACTTCAGGTCAAGCACTTGCACATGTTGCTTCAGCTGAGGGTATTCTGTGTGTAGAGAAAATTGCTAATCACGATGTTGAGCCTATTGATTATGAAAACATACCTGGTTGTACATATTGTGCTCCTGAAGTTGCTTCTGTAGGGTTAACAGAAGAAAAGGCTATTGAAAAAGGGTATAGTATTAAAGTTGGTAAATTTCCATTTTCAGCTTCTGGAAAAGCTCAAGCTTCAGGACATTCAGATGGTTTCGTTAAAGTAATTTTTGATGAAAAGTATGGAGAGTGGCTTGGATGTCATATGATCGGAGCTGGAGTAACTGATATGATTGCTGAGGCTGTTCTAGGAAGGAAACTCGAAACAACAGGAAAAGAGATATTAAAATCAGTTCACCCTCATCCTACTATGAGTGAAGCTTTAATGGAAGCTGTTGCGGATGCATATGATGAAGTAATACATCTTTAGTTGATTAAACTCTCTAGTGCAAGTCTGTAACTATCTAAGCCAAAACCTATAATTATTCCATTTACAACAGGAGATAAGAAGGAGTTGTGCCTAAATTCTTCTCTAGAATACGTATTTGAAATATGAACCTCAACAACTCTACAATCTATTGATTTAACAGCGTCAGCAATTCCAACAGAAGTGTGAGTGTAAGCGGCAGCATTTAGAATGATTCCATCACAATCTTTAGATTCATGAATATAATTAATAATTTCACCTTCAATGTTTGACTGAAAATAATCAATTGTAATTTCTGAAAAAGAAGATTTGAGGGAATCTAAATATGAATCAAAATTCTGACTACCATATATATCAGTTTCTCTAGTTCCTAGAAGATTCAAATTAGGTCCATTAATTATCGTTATTTTCATATATTATAAAGGTAACTCATATAGACTAATTAAAAAATTAAAATGAATTGGGATTCTAGCTTTAAGAATTTTAAAAATTATCTAAAATTAGAAAGAGGGTTAAGTGACAACTCAATTAAAAGCTATGATTTTGATCTTATTTTATTTAAAAAATTCTTAGACTTAAATAAAATCAAAGACACTCCTCTTAACTGTAAAAGCGAGACTATAAAAAATTATTTATATAAAAATTTATCAGATAAGAAATCAAGAAGTCAGGCTAGAAGTATATCCGCTTTAAAAAGTTTTTTTAATTATTTAGTTTTTGAAGGACTAATTAAAGATTCTCCTATCTCAAATATTGAGGCTCCCAAACTAGAGAGAAAACTTCCTGAAGTATTAACAGAAGATGAAATTAATCAACTAATAAAATCAGTGGATTTAAACCATGTATTTGGTCAAAGAAATAAAACTATAATAGAAGTTTTATATGGAACAGGGATTCGTGTAAGTGAGTTAGTGAATTTACAATTATCTAATATATTTTTCAAAGAAAGTATTCTTAAAGTAAATGGAAAAGGAGATAAAGAGAGATTTGTACCCTTAGGTAAAATTGCCTCTACTGAAATTAAGACTTATATAAACATAAGAGATAAAATGAAAATTGATTCAAAAAACACAGATATCTTATTTATTAATAGATATGGGAGAAAGCTTACTAGATCTATGATTTTTAAAATTATAACAGATGCATCTCGAAGTATTGGCTTAGAAAAAAAAATAAGTCCACACACCTTGAGGCATTCATTTGCAACTCATTTACTAAAGAATGGCGCAGATTTAAGAACAATTCAATTAATTCTTGGTCATGAGAGTATAACAACTACTGAAATCTATACACACCTTGACACTTTTCATTTAGAAGAAGTATTAAAAAAATATCATCCAAGAGGAAAATAAATATTTATTATCTACTCTTTCATTAATCTAAATCCTTCTCCGTGAACATTTATAATTTTTAGAGAAATATCTTTATCAAGATATTTTCTTAGTTTAGCTATATAAACATCCATACTTCTTGAAGTAAAATAATTAGCGTCTCTCCATATTTTATTTAAAGCTATATCTCTAGGTAGAAGATCGTCAAAATTAAGGACTAGCATTTTAAGTAACTGATTTTCTTTTGGGGATAACTTAAAAGAGTCACCATCTTTATGAGTTAAAAAACGAAGTTTTGAATTAAAATTAAAATCACCAAATTCAAACTCGAATGCATCAGTTTCATTAGTATTTACTGTGGGTTTTCTATTTAGAATGAATTTAATTTTAGCTAATAGTATTTCAGAATCAAAGGGTTTTGTTAAGTAATCATCTGCACCAATTTTATATCCCTTTAGAACATCATCTTTCAAATTTTTTGCAGTTAGAAAAATTAATGGAATAAGTTCATTTACCTCTCTTATTTCTTTAGCTAAAGTCAAGCCATCCTTAAACGGCATCATTATATCAAGAATACATAGATCAAAATCAGATCTATTAAATTTTTCAAATCCTTCTATACCATTAACAGCAAGAGAAACCTCATAGTTGTTTATAGTTAAATAATCTTTTAAGATTCTTCCAAAATTTGGATCATCTTCTACTAATAAGATTCTTTTGTTTGATTTCATATTAAATATTATTAAGAGTTATATAAAACTTTGTTCCTGTACCTTTTTTGCTTTCTAATGAAATTTTTCCATTATGAAAATCAATAATTTTCTTAACGTATGATAATCCAAGGCCATGACCTTTAATATTGTGGATATCACCATTTTGTTCTCTATAGAATTTTTCAAATATCAATTTTTGAGTATTCTTATCCATACCTATTCCATTATCCTCAAAACATAATATAATCTCTTTATTTGAATTTGTTGATGAAATTACAATCTGTGGGTTTTCTTTGGAATACTTCACTGCATTATCTAAAATATTTATAATAATGTTTTCTAGGTGATTACTATTTCCATTAATGTTAGAGTTTTTAGCCTTAAGAGATAATTTTATTGATCCTTTTTTACTTTCAACTATTAATTTTAAATGCTCTATCGCATCTTCGATTACTTCATGAATATTTGTCTCTTCCATATCAAAAGGATTAGAACTTTTCTCTAGCTGAGATATTCTAAGAATATTTTCAACTTGTGATAACATTCTAGAATTTTCTTCTCTAATCATTCCTAAATAGGAAATGAACTTATCATTCAGGTTGTTATTAGAACTTGAAATTGCATCAAGTGCTAAATTTATTGTAGCTATAGGTGTCTTAAACTCATGAGATATATTATTAATAAAATCATTTTTAATCTCAGATAATTTTTTTTGCTTAATGATTTGATAAAGTGCACTGGTTGAAATAACTACAATGACTAGAGTAAGCATAAAAGAGAGAGTAGCCACACCTATTATACCCGAAAGAACATATTCTTGCTTTTCAGGAAATGATACAACTAAATTGTATGGTACAGGACCAGATCTATCATATAAAAACGGAATAGAATATTTTGGACCAGTTTGAACTTCTATATAATTGTTAGATTTAACCTTAGTAGAAAGACCATTACTGTATATGCCAAATTCATATGGAGTAATAATATTTCTATCATTAAACCCTTGATTTAATAAAATTTGGATTTCACGTGAAGTAGTTCTTTTATGTATGGGAAGCAAAGATGCATATTCCTGAAAGGCTGCCTTATATTTCTCAAATTTGAATAAGTCTATATCTTCGACACTTTTCAACTTAGATATAGATGCATTTAATCTGTTTTCTCTTCTATCAAAAATATTTTTATTTACTATAGTTGTTTTTACAGCCTTATAATCTTTAAGATTGTCATCTCCATATCTATTTGAGAGATTATTAGGTAAATTGATATTATAGTCTTCTTCAAGAATTCCGTAAGCAAAAAAAGTTGAAAGATTGGATGATTGGTCTTCATCTAAAAATAAAAATACATCAGTAAAATTTGATTCATCAGGAGTTCCTAAAGAATCGATTAATAATTGATAGGTATACACATAATCATTAAGTTCTCTACTTTGAATTTCATCAACGACTTCTCTAAGAGTTCTATTAACGGCAAGTGAGAACTCTTCTTCTTTAGTTTGCCACGCAGAATATATCCAGTAGCCTTGCATTAAAATAATACCAATTAAAGAAAATGACATTAATAAAACTAGAGATGTATAAAGCTTCCTATTCATTTATATAAAATTCACATTTTTAAAATTAAAATTTCTTAATGAAATGTTAATATCTGTTGTTTAGGCTTTTAGATCAAGGTGAATACTTAAAACTTTATCCTCTAAATCTTCCTTGTTTTCATTACTAATTACATAATCACACTTATCAATAATTAAATTTTCATCTAGTTGATTATTAATTCTTTTCATTACTTCTTCTCTTGATATATTATCTCTCATTATAACTCTTTCGATTCTAATTTCTAGAGGTGATTGAATAAATATAATTTTATCATAATTATTTTCAGATTTAGTTTCAAAAATAATTGCTGCCTCTTTGACTATATAATCTTCATTAATTGAATTTAGAAAAAGTTTAAAGTCTCTTGCAACTGCTGGATGAATAATTGAATTTAGCAATTTAAGTTTTTCTGTATCTTCAAAAACAATTTTAGATAGCTTTCTAGTGTTCAATGAACCTTTGTCATAAATATTATTTCCAAAAGAGGACTTTATTAAATTGATTAAATTAGGATCAGTATTAACCAATTTTTTTGCAGACTCGTCTGCACTGTAAGTTTTTACTCCTAAAATTTTGAAAAGTTCTAAAACAGTAGATTTTCCAGACCCAATACCTCCGGTTAATCCAATGATTTTCATTTTGAATTTAATTTATCAATAATTTCTTGACTAACTCCAACGTTAGAAAATCCACCATCATTAAATATATTTTGCAGTGTAACTCTTTTAGTATAATCAGAAAATAAAGATACTGTTAGATTTGCGCAATCTTCAGCAGTTGCATTTCCTAAAGGTGAAGTTAATTGAGCATAATTTAAAAAATCATCAAGTCCTTTTACTCCTTTTCCAGCAGTTGTAAGAGTTGGAGACTGAGAAATTGTATTAACTCTGACATTTTTTTCTTTACCAAAAATATATCCAAAGCTTCTAGCTATAGACTCTAAATAAGCTTTATTATCAGCCATATCATTATAGTTTGGGAAAGCTCGCTGAGCTGCAATGTATGTAAGAGCTACTATACTACCCCATTGATTCATAGCATCCAATTTAAAAAGAGATTGCATTAATTTATGAAAAGAAACAGCAGAAACATCCCAACCTTTAGTTAACCAGTCATAATTTAAATCTGTATATGTTCTACCCTTCCTCACATTAACTGACATACCTATGGAATGAAGAATAAAATCAAGCTTTCCAAATTTATCAGTAGCTATATTAATTAATTTTTCAAGATCCTCAAGACTTGTTGCGTCTGCAGCGACCAGCTCTGATTTTGTCTTTTCAGCTAATTCATTAATTGATCCCATTCGAATTGAAACAGGAGCGTTTGTTAAAATAAATTCTCCACCTTCATTAAAAACACTCTCAGCAGTCTTCCAAGCAATAGAACTACTGTCTAAAGCGCCGAATATTATTCCCTTTTTTCCTTTTAAAATATTATTTTTCATCTTATTGTAAATATAGTTTAATTCAATAATTCACTAGCAAGTTCATGAGCAGATTTATTTGATTTATCTCCTGACAACATTTCCGCAATCTCGTTAACTCTTTCTTTATCAGAAAGTAACTTAACATCAGTAATAATTTTATGATTATCTTCTCTCTTAAACACTTTATAGTGAAAATCGCCTTTAGATGCTACTTGGGGAGTATGTGTGATAACTATCACTTGCATTTTTCTAGACATGTATTTCATTAGCTCAGCAACCTTAGAAGATACAGAGCCTGAAATACCAGTATCAATTTCATCAAAAATTATTGAAGATAATTTTGTAAAGCTTGATAAAATAGATTTAATAGAAAGCATTACTCTTGATATCTCTCCACCTGAGGCTATATCTTTTAATTCACTATATGAGGCACCAGCATTCGATTTAAACAAAAACCTACCTTCACTTATTCCATTTCTATGAATAGTTTCACTTTTAATTAAGTCAATCTTAATATCTGACTTTTCCATTCCTAATTCTGATAAATTCTTATTCATCAAAATTTGAAATTCAGAAATTACAGAAAATCTTTTATCGTGAATTTTATTTGCCTTTAATATTAAGTTAGTTTTAATATATTCTAGATCTTTTTCAAGCTTATCAATTTCAACATCTATATTATCATGACGTGATATTTTAGAGACTAAATCTTCCTTAAGCATTAATAAATCATCCAATGAATCAACCTTATGTTTGTTTTGAAGAGAAATCACCTTATCCAAGGTATCTCTAAGACTATCAATGTTCTCATCAGAATTTGAAATATCATTAAGGATTAGCTCAGAATCATTTACAATCTGATTTAGATTTTCATTAACTAAATTTAGATTCTGACTTAACTCATTAAGGCGATTTGATGAATTTGAAACCTTACTTAAACTTTTAACTATTTGAGACAACTTATCTGATATTCCTAATTCATCAGTATTAAACTCTCTGTCAATTTTAGATAAAATATCTTTTATTTGATCAACATTGTCAGCTTCTTTTACTTTATTATGAAGATCTTCAAGATTTAAATTATCTAGATCAAGCTCCTGAAATTCGGTATATAAAAATTTATTATAGTCTAAGTCAGAATTTAATTTTTCTCTAATCAGTTTCTTTTCTTCAATCTTTTTTTCAATTAATTGTAACGATTTAAATTCATTTGAGTATAATTTAAAATCATCTAAATTATTGGAGAGAGAATCAAGAATTATCAAAATGAAATTTGAATCTAGTATACTAAGATTATTAAACTGAGAATGAACATCAATTAATTTATTAGTTAGGCTTGATAGAAGATCCAGTTTGACTGGGGTATCATTAATAAAGGCTCTTGATTTACCATTTTGATTAACCTCCCTTCTTATTATTGTAACTTCATCATAATCTAAATCATTATTTTCAAAAAAATCAATTGAATTAAGATCCTTTAGGTTAAATACAGCTTCAACAAAACATTTTTTATCCTTATTAATAATTTTTGAGTTATCAATTCTAGAACCTAAAACCATTGAAAGACCTCCTAAAATTATTGATTTACCAGCACCTGTTTCACCAGTAATAGATGTCATACCCTCATCAAAAGAAATTTCAAGAGAGTCTATTAAAGCGTAATTATTAATTTTAAGTGCCTTTAACATTCTTTATAATCTGGTTTAGAATATCAACTGAAACATTTGATTTTAACTTTTTGTCAAATGAAGTTATTTTTAGAGTTGAATTTATAAAATCAATTTGATTATAGTCACTTGAAATTGGATTAAAATCATCAATTTTATTAACGACTATAGCATCTAGATTTTTTGATTTTAATTTCTTTTTTGCATTTTCAATAATATTATCAGTCTCAAGAGCAAATCCAACTAGATATTGTGAAGTTTTAATACTACCTAGTTTCTTTAATATATCAATGGTAGGTTCAAGTTTAATTGAATCTAGGCCATTTTCCTTTTTAATTTTATTTTGTTTAGTTTTCGCAGGTTTGAAATCAGATATGGCAGCAGAACAAATTACTACATCTGAACTATCAAACAATTTAATTATCTCATTAAACATTTCTTGAGAGTCTTCAACCCTTATTGATTTAATGTCTTTAAGATCCATTAGAAGATTTGTAGGGCCAATAATTAATGTAACATTAGCTCCAAGTTCTAGAGCTTTTTTAGCAAGATTATATCCCATTTTACCTGATGAACTGTTTCCAATATATCTAACTGGATCTATTTTTTCATGAGTTGGTCCAGCAGTAATTAAAAAATTTAAATTGTTTAATGGAAGAGTATTTTTAATTCTATTTTCTACATAATCAATTATTTCATTAGGCTCAAGCATTCTTCCCTCTCCCTCTAGACCACTTGCCAGAGATCCTGTCCCAACTGGTAAAACATCTGTAGAATTATCTTTCAACTTCTTTATATTGTCTTGATTTAGATTGTTTTTATACATTTCAAGATCCATAGCAGGAGCAACAAAGACAGGACAATTAGATGATAGGAAGCAAGCCAAAAGGAGATTATCACATCTTGCATTAGCCATTGCAGAAATTGTATTTGAAGTTGCTGGAGCTATTATAAAAATATCAGCCCACTCAGCAAGTTCAACATGATTATTCCATGAAGGGTTATTATTTTTTTGAGTAGTAAATTCTGAAAATACATCATTTTTAGATAATGTTGATAGTGTTAAAGGTGTAACAAACTCTTTTGATGAAGGGGTCATTACAACTTTTATCTTAGCATTTAGCTTAGTAAGCTGTCTTATCAACAAAGGAATCTTATATGCAGCTATCCCACCTGAAATACCAATTAAAATATTTTTCTGAGCTAAAACACTCATATTATAGAACTTTATTGCTCACTTTCAGAATCAGTATCTCTGAAGTAAATTTTATCATCTAACCATTCTTGAACAGCTATTGCATATGGCTTAGGAAGCTTTTCATAAAACCTGGAAACTTCAATTTGTTCCTTATTTTCAAATATTTCTTCTAGGCTGTCATTGTGTGTAGCAAATTCATCAAGTTTATCGTGAAGTTCCTTTTTAATTTCAGAATTTATTTGACTTGATCTTTTAGCAATAATTGAAATAGCCTCATAAATATTATTAGTAGGATCTTCAATCTCGTGCTTATTGTAAGTTTTTGTTGTGTTTGCAGCGTTAGTATTTCTGTATTTATTCATAAGTTTATTTATAAAAGTTGTTTTGCAATATTAATTTTATCTGACAAATCTTCAATAAAAATTGTATCAGGGTAGTATCTTAAAAAGTTGTTGAACGATCTTTCTAGCTCAGTAACTCTCTCATTTATTCTAGACTCTACACTATTAACAGCAATCTCATATTGAGATAGCCATCTATAATATAGTGCTTCTTCTCTGAAAATTGTTCCAGGATTATCTGCTATAAAATTATCTAATGATTTGATAGCAGAATTAAAGTCCCTAATAGTATAATATTGTTTAGAAACCTCAAACTCTTTTTTCTCTAATTTATTTTGCAATTCTTCCATTAACTCTAGAGCTTCAGCTACATATTCACTGTTGGGGAATCTATTAATAAATACTTGTAGTTTATCTATTCCTGTATATGTATCATCCTGATCAAGAGTGTAAAGCGGTGAAAGCATAAAATATGATTTAGCTTCCATAAAATATGCTTCTTGAATTCTTTGACTATTAGGATATGATTTAATGAAATTCTCAAATTGAATAGCAGCAGAGTAGTAAATTTTTGTTTCAAAAAAAGAATTTGCAAAAAAATAAACTAATCTTTCACCTTGAGGTTTTCCTCTATATGAAGGAATTATTTGTTCAATAAGAGTATTTGCTCTTCTAAATTCTCCATTATCATAGTATTCTTCTGCAGCTGTATATTTATCAACCTCATTTTCAGGACTATTTAATAATTTCTGGTAGTCATTACAAGAAGACATGAAAAGAATAATCATTAAAGAAAAAGAAAATCTATACATATTTAATGTTGAGTATTTTGGCAAATTTAATATAAGTTTATGAAATTAAGTCAATTAATGATACTTCATTAATAACTGGCACTCCAAGTTCATTTGCTTTGTTGAATTTTGAGGGACCTATATTTTTACCTGCAACAAGATAATTAGTCTTTGAACTAATAGAAGAGCTAATTTTACCTCCATTTTTTTCAATTAATTTTTTCAACTCTTCTCTACTGTAAATTTCAAAAACACCAGAAATAACAAATATAAGGTTAGATAAGTTTGAAGAATTTAGACTTAATGTATCGTTAGTAAAATTTAAACCTGATAATTTAAGTCTATTTATTAGGTTCAAATTATCATAATCTTCAAAAAATTCTAAAATACTTGAAGCTGTTTTATCACCAATTTCATCAATTGATGATAGAGATTCTATATCTAAGGATATTAGTTCATCTATAGATTTAATTTGTTTCAAAATTGTTTTTGAAGCAGACTCTCCAACATATCTAATCCCCATACCATATAAAACTTTCTGAAATGATTTTGACTTAGACTCTTCAATTCCATTTCTGAGATTTTCAATTGATTTCTTAGCGTGACCTTCAATATTTGAGATTGCTTCATAGTCTAGGTTATAAATATCTGATATGTCAACTAAATGACCTTTATCATACAAAAGTTTTATCGTTTCATCACCCAAGCCATCAATATTCATAGCCTTTCTTGAAGCAAAATGCTGAATTCTTCCAATTGCTTGAGGTCTACAATTATTTTTATTTGGACAAAAATAGTTAGCTTCAGTTTCTAACTTTATCAATTCCGTTTCACACTCTGGACAGTTTAAAGGGAATGATATTTCATCTTGTTCAAGTCCTCGATTATTAATATCAATTCCTGTTATTTTAGGAATTATTTCTCCTCCTTTTTCAACAAATACTGTATCATTAAATCTTAATCTAAACTTAATCATCTGATCATAACTATGAAGAGAAGCTCTTTTAATAGTTGATCCTGAAATCAAAACAGGCTTAAGGTTTGCAACTGGTGTAATAGCTCCTGTTCTACCAACATTAAATGAGATTGACTCTAATTTAGTAGCTAAGTTCTCTGCCTTGAATTTATAAGAAATTGCCCATCTTGGAAATTTAGAGGTAAAACCCAACATTTTTTGGTATTTAATACTATTTACCTTTATCACTATTCCGTCAATTTCAAAAGGCAAATTATGCCTATTTTCATCCCAATACTGAATATATTCTTTAACACCATCTAAATCATTAACAACCTTTTCGTAAGAAGGAATATTAAATCCAAAATCTCTAGCTGTATTTAATAACTCAGAGTGATTGTTTATAAGTTCATCTTCAGAAACAACAGAATAAAGAAAACATTCTAATGGTCGCCTGGCTACTTCTTTAGAATCTAATAGCTTAATACTACCTGAAGCAGTATTTCTAGGATTCATAAATAATGGCAGCCCCATTTGTTCTCGTTTTTTATTTAGTGAATTAAAAGAGGTTATAGGTATTATTATCTCCCCTCTAATTTCGAATTTATTTGGGAAGGATTTGTTTTTTAATTTGAGAGGAATAGAATTGATAGTTTTAATATTATTGGTAATATTATCACCCCGTGAGCCATCTCCTCGTGTAAGCCCACGTATAAGATTTCCATTTTCATATAGAAGGTTTACTGAAGCGCCATCATATTTCAATTCACAACAAAACTCAAAATCTTTTACATCAATAGTCTTAATAATCCTTTTATACCAAGCTTCAAGCTCTATATCTGAGTAAGTATTATCAAGAGAAAACATTGGAAAAATGTGTGATTCTGAATCAAACTTATCAGAAAGCCCTCCACCTACTCTTTTTGAAGGTGAATTTTCATCATAGAATTCAGGATATTGATTTTCAAGTTTAATCAATTCATTAACTAGTTTATCATACTCAAAATCAGAAATTAAATTTTTATCAAGATTATAATAATTATGATTATGCTCTTTGATAAGATTTCTTAATTCTAAAATTCTAGA
Source organism: Flavobacteriales bacterium (assembly GCA_016777325.1). Taxonomy (GTDB): domain Bacteria; phylum Bacteroidota; class Bacteroidia; order Flavobacteriales; family Flavobacteriaceae; genus Marisimplicoccus. The sequence continues at coordinate 86,016 of JADHRQ010000001.1, forward strand.
TCTAATTTCACTCATATTAAAATGATACTTTAACTAATCTTTTTTTACCCCTAAAATCATCTCTAAAGTTAACATCATTTAGATTAAAATCTGATAATAATTGACAAAAATCTTTAATAAAAACTGGGTTTAATTCTAGATAAATTTGACCTTTTTTATTTAAATTAATTAATGCAAACTCTATAATTCTCTTATAAAAATGGAGAGGGTTGTTAATTGGAGTAAATAATGCAATTTCTGGTTCAAATTTAACATTTTCTCCAATTTTATTTGCTTCATTTGGACTAAGATAAGGTGGGTTTGATACTATTACATCATACTTATATTTAGATTTAAAATTTGAATTAAGATCAAGTTTTATTGTTTTTACTTCAGAGTTAAGTTGAACTTTATTTTTATTACAAACTTCTAGAGCTTTTTCTGAGACATCTGATAATGTAACATCCATATTTTTATTCTCTTTAGAGATTGTAATTCCAACACAACCTGATCCAGAACATAAATCAATGAGTTTTATTGATTTATTAATATTTGCGTTATCCTCAAGAACCCATTGAACTAACTCCTCTGTTTCTGGCCTAGGAATTAAGACATCTTCATTTACATAAAAATCATATCCGTAAAAATTTTTTTTATTAATTATATAATCAATAGGATAATTTTTGGAGATTTTATCTAAACTTTCTACTAAAATATTTTTATAATCTTGACTAATAAAATAAGAAGGATCTAAAGCAATTTTAATTGGATCTATTCTGCATAATTCTTTTAAAATTATTTTATAAATAAAATCACATTCATTAATAGAAAGACCAAGTCTCTGTCTATAAATATTTCGTAATTCAATAATTGTCATATAATGTTTTTTATCAACCATACAGGACAAGCATTATGACCTGTATTTCCAAGAGGATTATCTAAATATTTAAATCCCTTTTTTAAATATAGTTTTTGAGCTTTCAGCATATTAGGCATTGTTTCTATATAACATTTTCTAAAACCATATTCAATAGCAAAATCTATACAAATCTGTATCATTTTATCACCTATTCCTCTTCCTCTTAGAGATTTATGAAAATACATTTTTTGAAGTTCACAAATATCTTCATCTCCACCTTTTAGTGGGCTTATTCCTGCACCACCCAATATTACACCTCTCTCCTCTACTATAAAGTATTCTGACCTGGGTAATTGATAAGTCGAAAACATATTATCTAGTTCAGGATCTTCATATGCAGAACCTTTTTTTGGAATTTGCATTTCAATTAATACTTCTCTAAGTATTACTGATAAGGATTTGTTATCGGATTCATTGATTGGTCTTATCAACATAGTTAAGCTTTTTGGCTTAAATTTACAATTCTAATTTTATTAGTAATCATGGAGTATAATATAAAATATATGAAAAGGTGTATTGAAATTGCATCAAATGACATAGGTAATACCTATCCTAATCCATTAGTTGGTTGTGTTATCGTTCATGAAAATAAAGTTATAGGGGAAGGTTCTCATAAAAGGTATGGAGATAAACATGCTGAAGCAAATGCGATTAACAGTGTTGAAAATAAAGATCTTCTAAAAGAGTCTACACTTTATGTTAATCTGGAGCCATGTAATCACTATGGAAAAACTCCACCATGTACTGATTTAATTATTAAATATAAAATACAAAATATAATTATTGGCTCAATAGACCCTAATAGGATGGTTAAAGGTGGAGGTATTGAAAAACTTAAGTCTAATGGTTGCAATGTGGAGTTCGGAGTTTTACAAGATGAATGTGATTATTTTAATAAAAGATTTTTTACATACCATAAACTAAAAAGACCATTTATAATTTTAAAATGGGCAGAATCAAAGGATGGCTTTATAGGTCCAATAAAAAGTCAAAGAGAAGTCTTTAGGATTTCCGGAGATCAATCACAAAAATTATCTCATACTTGGAGAAAAGAAGAAGATTCAATTTTGGTTGGTGTTCAAACCATAATAGATGACAACCCTCAGCTTACTACTAGGCTAGTAAAAGGAAAAAACCCTATTAGAATTGTTTTAGATCCAAATTGTAGAGTTCCTATTAACTCTGATATATTTTCAAAAGATTCCAAGACTATAGTATTATCAAAAAATAAGAATAGTTTGATTAGTGAAAATGTAAGAATAATCAATTTTGATAAAATGGAATTTATTTTAAATGTTTTATATGAGATGAAGATTCAATCAGTAATAGTTGAAGGTGGGACTAAAACAATTAAAAAATTTCTTGATAATGATTTATGGGACTCAATAAGAGTGTTTAAAGGAACTAAAAATATGGAAAATGGTTTAGAAGGGCCTAAAATTGATTTTAATAACTTCAAACAAATTAATATTGGTGATGATTATCTATATATTTTAGATAAATAGTTAATCAAAAAGTTTATCTATTATACTTGGGCATCTTAGTGGTTTTCTTGTTATTGAATCAACAAATGCAAGAGATGTTTTACCTTCTGTAGTTATTTCATTTTTGTTATTATAAATTTCATAAGTAAACTCAATTGTAGAAGTTGGTTTTTTTGAACAGAAAACTTTAATAAAAAAAATATCACCAAAAAATAATGGTTTTATAAATATTAATTCACATTTAACTACTGGTAAAATAATATTATTACTTTCAATTTCTTCATAAGGCATATTTAATTTTTCAAGCCATTCAATTCTTGCCAATTCAAAAAATTTTAAATAATTACTATGATGAACAATCCCCATTTGATCTGTTTCATTATATCTAACCTTAATTTTATCTGATGTATAGTTCATATAAGTTGTTTTTATGAAGGAAAATCTTTATTTTCCTACAAAATTACCTAACATGATTTTAATTAAAAAAAAATTAATAATCAATAGTAATTAATGTTTTTTTTTGATATTTTTTAACTAATATTTGCAATCAACCAAAAACAACATTTCATAAATATATTCAATTAATATCTAGTTAAGAAAAAATGAGTCAAACACCCTCAGCAGTATGGAACAATTGTTTATCCTTTATTAAGGATAATATCCAACCACAGGCATATAAAACATGGTTTGAACCCATAATCCCAGTTAAGCTTACTAATGATGTTTTGAGTATTCAAGTACCTAGTAAATTCTTTTATGAGTGGCTTGAAGAACACTACGTTAAGATATTACGTATGGCTCTTACAAAAGAACTAGGGTCTGATGCTAAACTTGTGTATATAATTAATATGGAAAATACTTTCGGTAATAAATTGCCATTTACAGAGAAAATTCCAAGTTCTTCAAGTTCTATTATAAAGTCACAATCTATTGAATCTCCATTCAGCAATTTTGCATCTGAATTAAAAAACCCATTCGTAATACCAGGTATTAGAAATCTACAGATTGAATCTCAATTAAATCCAAATTATACTTTTGAAAATTTCTTGGAGGGTGATTCAAATAGACTTGCCAGATCTGCAGGAATTGCTGTTTCAACTAAACCAGGAGGTACATCATTCAATCCTCTTCTTGTATATGGAGGAGTTGGATTAGGTAAAACTCACTTAGCTCATGCTATTGGAGTTGATATCAAACAAAAGTATCCAGATAAAACAGTATTATATATATCTTCAGAAAAATTTACTCAACAGTATGTTGATTCAGTCAAAAAAAATACTAGAAATGATTTTATTCATTTTTATCAAGTAATAGATGTTTTAATTGTTGATGATGTTCAATTTCTTTCAGGTAAATCTGGAACTCAAGATGTATTCTTTCATATTTTTAATCATTTGCATCAAAATGGTAAGCAAGTTATTTTAACTTCAGATAAAGCTCCAATTGACATGCAAGACATAGAACAAAGACTCTTATCTAGATTTAAGTGGGGATTATCTGCAGAGCTTCAAAATCCTAATTTTGAAACTAGAGTTTCAATTCTAAAAAACAAACTATACAGAGATGGTGTTGAAATACAAGATGATGTAATTGAATTTGTTGCTAAGAATATTAATTCTAATGTAAGAGAACTAGAGGGTGCAATCATTTCATTAATTGCTCAATCATCCTTTAATAAAGCTGAAATAACTGTAGAATTAGCTAAAGAAGTTATTAATAAATTTGTTAAGAATAACAGAAGAGAGGTTTCCATAGATTATATCCAAAAAGTTGTGTCTGATTACTTCCAAATGGATATTCAAACTCTACAATCTAAAACTAGAAAAAGACATATAGTTCAAGCTAGACAAATTGCTATGTACTTTGCTAAAAAACTCACTAAAGCTTCATTAGCTAGTATAGGTACACAAATCGGAAGAAGAGATCATGCGACTGTCTTACATGCATGTAAAACTGTTGATAATCTCAGCTTTACTGATAAGCAATTTAGAAAGTATGTTGAAGACCTAACTCAAAAACTTTCAAGCTAAACTATCTATATATCCCTTTACTATTTATCCAGCGGATATATGCCTTTTTGTTTCTATTATGTCCTTCTAGATCACTTGCAAAAAGGTGATATCCTCTGTTAGACGGATTAGCAACCATAAACAAATAATTATGTTTTTCGTAATTAAGAACAGCATCTATAGCTGATATATCTGGCATCGTAATAGGGCCTGGTGGAAGACCTCTGATTTTATAAGTATTAAACTCTGAATCTAGCTTTAGATCTCTATAAAGCACTCTTCTAATTATAGTATCATAATTCTTATAATATTCCTTTATAGTATAAATGACTGTGGGATCAGCTTGAAGTCTCATATTTTCCTTTAGTCGATTTATATATAAACCTGCAACTATTGGACGTTCATCAATTTTTCTACTTTCAATCTGAATGATCGATGCAAGAGAAATTACTTCTAATTTAGTTAAGCCAAGCTTTTTAGCTTTTTCTGATCTATCTTGATTCCAGAACTTATTATATTCATTTAACATTTTATCTCTAAAATCCTCTGGGCTAGTATTCCAATATACATTGTAAGAGTTAGGTATAAACATTGAAAGTATATTTTTTTCATTGAAACCATTTTTCTTTAAAAAATCTTCGTTTTTAAATGCATTAATTAAAGACAAACTATCTTCATATATTTGCTTTGAAACTCTTCCTGCTAAATTTTCAACTCTTTCTTGATTATTAAAAATGACATTTACTGGTGAGTTATTATACTTTAATGATCTTACTATTTCATTATTTCCAATACCTTTTTGAATTTTGAATCTACCAGTTTTTTTGTTATCTAAATAGTCTAGCTTTTCAGCTACATCATAAAAAGTTTTTGTGGATTTTAAATATTTTGATATAGAATCGACAAAAGCTATACTATCATCTTTTATTACATATAAATAAATGCTTTCATTTTCAAAGGCAGTATTATCCTTATAAAATTTATTAAAATAATCTAAAGCCAAAATTGACAAGAGAAATGCAACTGGTATGATTATTTTTAAAACTTTCATTTTTTTAAAATTTTTTGAAATAATAACTCATCATTAAATTTATTATTATAAAATATCCAATCTTTTTTCAAACCTACGTTAACAAAATTACTTTTTTCAAAAAGTGAGATACTTTCTTTATTTGTAGATGAAATATTTGCATATACTTGATGAATAGGCACATGCTCTAGTAAATAATTTTCAGTAAGCTTTAAAGAACTTAATCCTATTCCTTTAGATCTAAATTTTTCAAATATAATTATTCCTAACCCTACTCTTCTGTTTATAAAGTCATAATCATATAAATCTATAAATCCATATGATTTTTTATCATCAGCTATTACCAATCTTAATTGTTTATGTTCAATAATATCTAGGTGTGAATTTTCTATAAATTTCTTAAGTGTATGTCTTGAAAAAGGAGAAGCAGTATTTGAATAGACCCATAATGATTTATCATTTTCTACCTCATAAATCAACTCTAAATCATTGGGCTCAAGAGCTCTAAGCTTTAAATTCATAATACTCTAGTTAAACAATAGTTAAAATATAATTATTAAAAATTTAATATGTTATTTTTACTTTAAAAAAATGAAATCAAACCTTAAAATTCTTGTTATTTCTGTTATATGTTCAATTATAACTTTTTTCATTTTTAGTAGTTTCTTTATAACTAATAAAGATAATTATGAAGTATCCTATGTAAATGAAATTGCACCTCACTATTCACTTAATAATATTTCCAATCAAAGGAGTATTACTTCCTCATCATCTCTTCCAGATTTAACTTTTGCAGCAAGTAAATCAATTGATGCAGTTGTTCACGTTAAAAACACAAGTATAGTTAAAGATAGTGATAGTTGGGCTTTACAATTTTTTTATGGTGATGATTCTAGAAAAAAAGTTGGTACTGGTTCTGGAGTAATTATATCACCTGATGGATATATAGTAACTAATTATCATGTTATTGAAAATTCTAGTGAGGTAATTGTAACAACAAACGACAATAAAGAGTATAATGCTGTAATTATTGGCTTTGATGAAGTTTATGATATTGCTGTTTTAAAAATTGATTCAGATAAAAGTTTAGATTATATATTTTTTGGTGATTCAGACTCAACACTTATTGGGGAATGGGTTCTTGCTGTAGGAAATCCCTACAATTTAAATTCAACAGTTACTGCAGGAATTATAAGTTCAAAATCAAGAGATTTAAATGAATATGATCAGAAAAATCAATCATTTATTCAAACTGATGCAGCTGTAAACTTTGGAAATAGTGGTGGAGCTCTAGTAAATATTAAAGGAGAATTAATAGGAATTAATACACTTATTCAATCTATGACTGGAGGATATGTTGGTTATTCTTTTGCAGTTCCAAGTAATACGGTTAGAAAAATATTTGAAGATTTAATAGAATATGGAGATGTCCAAAAAGGTCTACTTGGAGTAAGAGGAGTAGCTTTAAATTCACCTTATTCTAGACAATTAAATATTAGTGAAACAGAGGGTTTTTACATAGATGAAATAGAGTTAGGCTTTGGTGCAGATTCAGCTGGACTTAAGCGAGGTGATATCATTAAGTCAATTGATGGTTTTAAAATAAATCGATTTTCAGATTTATCAGGATATTTATCTTCAAAAAGACCAGGTGACAAAGTTGAAGTAAAATACGTTAGAGACAATAAATCAAAAACTGCAATTGTTAATATTAAAAAAGAGCAATAATTAATGAAAATAGATGTACTAACATTATTTCCTGAAGTATTTGAAAATCTTAATTCTTTTTCAATAATAAAAAAGGCTATTGACTCTGACAAAGTTGAAGTAAGGACACACAATCTTAGGGATTATGCAGATAATTCTAGAAAAGTCGATGATTACCCATACGGAGGATTTCCTGGTATGTTAATAAAAATAGAACCTATAGACAAGTGTATTGAATATTTAAAAAAAAATACTGTTTATGACGAAATAATTTATCTTACTCCTGATGGTGAGTTATTAAATCAAAAAAAATCAAATTACTTTTCAACTTTAAATAATATTATAATTATTTGTGGGCATTACAAAGGTATTGACCATAGAGTCAGAGAGCATCTAGTAACAAAGGAAATTTCTGTTGGTGATTATGTAGTTTCAGGAGGTGAGTTGCCTGCTGCTGTTTTATGTGATTCGATAATTAGACTTCTACCTGGTATTATTGGTGATGAATCTTCAGCTCTTTCTGATACTTTCCAAGACGATCTTTTATCCCCTCCAATTTACACTAGACCTGAAATATATAAAGGTCTAAGCGTTCCAAAGGTTCTTTTATCAGGCAATGATAAAGAAATTCAAAAGTGGAATGATGAAAAATCTTTAGAAAGAACTAGATTACTTAGGCCAAATCTTTTTGATAATGAATAAAAAAGGTTTATTTTTGCCCGTGTTTGAAATTAATCAAACAAAATAAAAAAAATTTCAATGGATTCTTTAGTAAATTTAGTTCAAGAGAAACTTATCAATAAAAATGATTTTCCTTCATTTTCAGCTGGTGACACATTAACTGTTACTATAGAAATTAGAGAAGGTGATAAAGTTAGACCTCAGTCTTTCAAAGGTGTTGTCATTCAAGTTAAAGGAAGAGGACAATCTAAGACATTTACTATAAGAAAAATGTCTGGAACTGTTGGAGTTGAAAGAATTTTCCCAATTAACATGCCTGGTTTAAAGAAAATTGAAGTTAATAAGAAAGGAAAAGTGAGACAATCCAGAATTTATTACTTCAGAGAACTTAGAGGAAAGAAAGCTAGGATTAAAGAAGTATAAACCTTATGTCAAAAATTAAAGTAGCCAATCCCATAGTAGAAATTGATGGTGATGAAATGGCTAGAATCATCTGGAAATTTATTAAAGAAAAATTAATTTTAGATTATATCGACTTAGATGTTATCTATTATGATTTAGGAATTGAGTCTAGAGATAAGACTGATGACCAAATCACAGTTGATGCTGCAAATGCTATTAAAAAATATAATGTTGGTATCAAATGTGCTACAATAACCCCTGATGAACAAAGAGTTGACGAATTCTCACTAAATAGAATGTATAAGTCCCCTAACGGAACTATAAGAAATATTGTAGGTGGAACTGTATTTAGAGAGCCTATTATTTGTAGATCGATTCCAAGATATGTTCAGGGATGGTCAAGACCAATTTGTATTGGAAGACATGCTTTTGGAGATCAATACAGAGCAACTGATGTTACAACTCACGGTCCTGGAAAACTTGAAATGAAATTCACACCCCAAGATGGTAGTGAGGCTAAAACATGGGAAGTATATAATTTTGAAGAAGATGGTATAGCAATGTCAATGTATAATATTGATTCATCTATCTATGGATTTGCAAGATCATGTATGAATATGGCTATTACAAAAAGATGGCCATTATATCTTTCAACAAAAAATACTATCCTAAAAGCATATGATGGTCGCTTTAAAGATATTTTTCAAGAAGTTTTTGAAAATGAATTCAAAGATAAATTTGAAAAGGAAAACATTACCTATGAACATAGACTAATTGATGATATGGTTGCATCTGCTATTAAATGGAAAGGTGGTTTTGTATGGGCTTGTAAGAACTATGATGGAGATGTTCAATCTGATATTGTTGCCCAGGGATTTGGTTCTCTTGGATTAATGACTTCTACATTGGTAACTCCAGATGGAAAAACTCTTGAAGCAGAAGCTGCTCACGGAACTGTTACCAGACATTTTAGAAGACATCAAAAAGGTGAACAAACCTCTACTAACCCAATAGCATCAATTTTTGCATGGACTAGAGGACTTATGCATAGAGGTAAGCTTGATGATAATCAAGATCTTATTAACTTCTGTAAAACTCTTGAAGAAGTGTGTATTGAAACTGTCGAAGATGGTAAAATGACTAAAGATCTTGCACTACTAGTTTTTAGAGATGATCTTGTAGATTCAAATTTCCTTACTACTCAGCAATTCTTGGATGAATTAAAAATAAATCTTAATAAAAAACTCAGTATATTAGTATAATGAAGTTTATTAAGGTTACAGAACAAGACTCTCATCATTCAGATTTAGAAAAAAAGTCTATAACTGAGCTTGTTGCTGCAATGCACGAAGAAGATAACAATGCACTCAAAGCTGTAAATAAAGTTCTTCCAAAAGTTAGTCTATTAATCAAGCAGATTGAACCAAAAATTAAAAATGGGGGTAGATTATTTTACATTGGTGCAGGAACAAGTGGAAGACTTGGTGTTTTAGATGCTTCAGAATGTCCTCCAACATTTGGCACACCTCCAGAGAAAGTTGTTGGTCTAGTTGCTGGGGGAATTCCAGCTCTTTACAGCTCTATTGAAATAGCTGAAGATGATTTAGATCAAGCATGGAAAGATTTATCTGAGCATAATATTAACTCGAATGATTTTGTAATCGGTATAGCTGCTTCTGGTACAACTCCATACGTAATTGGTGGATTAAAAGAATGTCAAAAAAATAATATCTCAACAGGATGTATAGTTTGTAATGAAAATTCCCCTTTATCTAAATATGCAGATCATAAAATTGAGGTAATTGTTGGCCCTGAATTTTTAACTGGTAGTTCTAGGCTTAAAGCTGGAACAGCTCAGAAACTTATCTTGAATATGATTTCAACAATATCAATGATTCTTGATGGTCATGTTAGAGGAAATAAAATGATTGATATGCAAATGACTAATGCTAAATTAAACAAAAGAGCTAGGAGAATTATTATGGAAGAATTAGATGTTGACAAAGAAGAAGCAGATAGACTAATAACTAAACATAAGAGCATTAGATCGGCAATTGATAATTATTCAAGTGAATAAATTTTTAAGAAAAGGATTTATTCAAGTTTTCATTGGAATTTCTCTTTGCTTTATAGCGCCTGTTATTGTATCTCAAGCCTTTAACAATCAAGATCATCCATTCTTTGTAATTGTTCTAATTATAGGAGCTATATTGCTTTTATTAGCAATATTTTATGGATACAGGGGAATAGTCAACATTTTAAATGGAACATTAGGACCTAAGAATAAATTAAATTGATTTATTTTTGAATTTCAAAGTATATAATGATAAGTATAATTTTTCCAGATAGTTCAGTAAAAAAGTTTGAAAAAGGAACTAAAGTTATTGATGTAGCCAAGAGTATTAGTGAAGGGTTGGCTAGAAAAGTAATATCAGCATCATTTAACAAAGAAACTTGTGAACTCGAAACAAAGTTAGATGTTGATGGAAATATAAAGTTTTATACTTGGGAAGATAACGAAGGTAAGCAAGCATTTTGGCATTCTTCAGCTCATATATTAGCACAAACAATAAAATTTTTCTATCCAAAATCTAAATTAACAATTGGACCTTCAATCGAAAATGGTTTTTACTATGATGTAGATTTTAATGGAGATAATATTTCGGAAAAAGATTTTCAAAAAATTGAAGCAAAATTTTTAGAATTTGCAAGAACTGATAGTCAGTTTATTATGAAATCAATGTCTAAAGATGAAGCTCTTGATTTCTACAAAAGAGAAGATAATCAATATAAAGTTGAATTAATTAAAGGACTAGATGATGGAACTATAACCTTTTGTGATCACTCTAATTTTAGTGATTTATGTAGAGGTGGACATATTCCATCTACAGGTATTGTTAAAGCTGTAAAATTACTTAATATAGCTGGAGCATATTGGAGAGGAGATGAAAAGAATAACCAACTTACTAGAATTTATGGTATCTCTTTTCCAAAACAAAAACTTTTAACCGAATATCTTGAATTAGTTGAAAAAGCAAAAGAAAGAGATCATAGAAAATTAGGTAAAGAATTGGAACTATTTACTTTCTCGAAGAAAGTTGGACAAGGACTCCCACTCTGGTTACCTAAAGGAACTGAACTTAGAGATCGTTTACAAAGATTTCTTGAAGATGCCCAAAAAAAGGCAGGATATAAAAAAGTGATGTCACCTCATATAGGCTCAAAAGAACTTTATGTAACATCTGGCCATTATGACAAGTACGGTGAAGACAGCTTTCAACCAATTTTAACACCAAACGATAGCGAAATTTTTATGCTTAGGCCAATGAATTGTCCTCATCATTGTGAAATTTTTAATTCTAAACCATTAAGTTATAGAGATCTACCTCTTAGGCTAGCTGAGTTTGGAACCGTGTACAGATATGAGCAAAGTGGAGAACTTCATGGATTAAGTAGAGTCAGAGGATTTACAGTAGATGATGCGCATATTTTTTGTGCTCCAGAACAAGTTGACTCAGAATTTAAAAATACTATTGATTTAGTACTTTATGTGTTTAAATCCCTTGGGTTTAGTGAGTTTTATGCTCAAGTATCATTGAGAGATCCAAATAATCCAGATAAGTATATAGGATCAAAAGAAAATTGGAATATAGCTGAGAAAGCAATACTAGATGCTGCTAAAGAAAAAGAATTAGATTATAAAGTTGAATATGGAGAAGCAGCTTTTTACGGTCCAAAGCTTGATTTTATGGTCAAAGATGCACTAGGTAGAAGCTGGCAACTAGGTACTATTCAGGTTGATTATAACCTTCCAGAAAGATTTGAACTTACTTATAAAGGCAGAGATAATAAAGATTTAAGACCCGTTATGCTTCATAGAGCTCCCTTTGGAAGTATGGAAAGATTTGTAGCGATTCTTCTTGAACATACTGCTGGAGTTTTCCCTTTATGGCTAGCAACAATTCAAGTTGAAATACTAATTGTTAGTGAGAACTTTAAAAATTATGGTGAAAAAGTTTTAAATATCTTAGAAAATGACGAAATTCGCGCGCACTTAGATGATAGAAATGAAACTGTTGGAAAAAAAATTAGAGAATCTGAGATAAATAAGATTCCTTTTATGATTGTTGTTGGTGAAAATGAAGTAAAAAACAACACAATTTCCATTAGAAGACATCATGGAGATGACCTAGGTGAAATGAATATTGAAAAATTTATTGATATAATCAAAAAAGAAATTTCTGATTGTATCCCAAAATTTAATATTAATTAAAAATAATTGTTATAGCAATAAGAAGAAGAAGATCGAATAGGAGATTCAGTAGAGTAATAAAAGAAGATCCTCATAAAATCAATACAAAAATAACTGCTCATGAAGTTAGACTTGTAGGTGATAACGTTGATGTAGGAGTATATTCAACAAATGAGGCCTTAAGAATAGCAAGAAATCTTGAATTAGATTTAGTTGAAATTTCTCCCAAAGCTTCTCCTCCTGTATGTAAAATTCTAGAATATAAGAAGTTCTTATACGAACAGAAAAAAAGGGACAAAGCGTTAAAATCAAAAGCAACAAAAATTGTTGTAAAAGAAATTAGATTTGGACCTCAGACGGATGAACATGATTATCAGTTTAAAAAGAAACATGCAGAGAAATTTTTAAATGAGGGTGCTAAATTGAAAGCATTTGTATTTTTTAAAGGAAGATCGATTATTTTTAAAGAACAAGGTCAAATTTTGCTACTTAGATTAGCTCAAGATCTTGAAGAAATTGGAACTGTTGAGCAAATGCCACAACTAGAAGGAAAAAGAATGATAATGTTTATACAGCCAAAAAAGAATTAAAAACAGGAACTATGCCTAAAATGAAAACAAAATCCAGTGCAAAGAAAAGGTTCAAAGTAACTGGATCAGGTAAAATAAAAAGAAAGCACGCTTTTAAGAATCATATTTTGACAAAAAAATCAAAAAAAAGAAAGCTAAGGCTAACTCACTTTGGACTTGTCCATGAAAGTGATGAGAACAACATTAAAAGACAATTAAGATTAAAATAAATTAGCTATGCCAAGATCAGTAAATTCAGTTGCCTCAAGAGCAAGAAGAAAAAAAATAATTAAACAGGCTAAAGGATACTTTGGAAGAAGAAAAAATGTATGGACAGTAGCTAAAAATGCTGTTGAGAAGGCACTCCAATACGCATATAGAGATAGAAGAACTAAAAAAAGAAACTTTAGATCTTTATGGATTATGAGAATTAATGCTGCTGCCCATCAACATGGTTTATCTTATAATGAGTTTATGTTTAAACTCAAGTCGAATAATATCTCTCTTAACAGAAAGGTTTTAGCAGACTTGGCTATGAACAATCCTATTGCATTTGAAGCGATTATCAAATCACTTAAATAAGCTTCCCTCCTCTTCTACCTCAACTTTATCTAATTTTTTAGGTCTAAATAAAAAATATAGATTGAAAGAAGAAGCTTTACTTAAACTATTAAAAAATTCTGACACTAAGAATGAAGGCTTTAGACTTCTCGTTGATTTATATCATGAAAAAACTTATTGGATGATAAGAAAAATGATACTATCACATGATTCTACAAATGATGTACTTCAAGAAACGTATGTTAGGATATTTAAAGGAATAGAAAACTTTAAAGAGAAGAGTAAACTTTCTACTTGGATTTATAGAATTGCGTACAATGAATCTATCAGATTTTTAGCAAGTGAATCTAAAGTTTTAAAAGTCGAACTAGATTCAAATGATGATAACTATTCAAGAAAATTATATGCAGATGTATATTTTGATGCAGAAAATTTAACTCTTAAGTTTCATCAAATATTATCTGAATTAACTTTAAGACAAAGAAATATCTTTAACATGAAGTATTTTGATGAACTTAAGTTCACTGAAATATCTAAAATTACTGGAATAAATATTAACACAATTAAATCAACATACTACTTAGTTGAAAAAAAAATTAAAAAAGAAATAAATGAATCAGCATTATAAAAAATTAGGCTTTACAACACCTAAAAATTATTTTCAAAAGTCCAAAGATCAGATTTTATCTACTACTATTAACCATGGAACTAACAAATTTGAACATCAATCTAGATCTACCTTGCAATTGTTAATTGCTGCAGTCTTTATAACATCTATACTGTATTTAAATTTTTCAAGTTTAAATACTGAAGAAATTAAAATTAGTTCTGAGACACCAATTATTTCAACTATTATATTAAATGAGGAAATAACTGAAGAATACATAATTGAGTATCTAACAGATAAAATAGCTGTAAATGAAATGTACATTCCTAAATAAACTTTTATCATTCTTAAGGGTCAAACAAATGATGATTATAAAAAACAAAATATCTCTACTACTAATTCTTATATTTTTTACATTAAATATTACTATTGGTCAGGAAAATCAAAAAATGGGATATAAGAGAGGTTATTCAAAAGAGTTAGCTGAATCTTTTACATCTTTTCAAAAAGATTTACTGAAGAAAGAAACAATATTATGGAAAAAACATCATGATGTAATAAAAACATCGCTTTCTGAATCTCAAAAAAAGATTATTAAAGACAGTTCACTAAATGCAAAAGATGCTCGTAAAAAGATTATTCTTTCATTGGATAATAATCAAAAAAATATTCTCAAAAAATTCGAACAGAGAATTGATACGATTCGAAGAAAATTTTATGAATCCTTAACAGAAAATCAAAAACAATTGATTAAAAAAAACAGAAGTAAATCTAGAAAATACGAATAGACTTTTTTAACAAATCCTTGTGTTTTCTTTCAATCAATTAAAAATATATTTGCCCAACCAAACATCTAACTATGAATAAATTCTACTTATTTATCTTATTAACTTTTACTTCCTATACATTTTCACAAGAATACACTGCTGAGCAACGTGCAAATTTTGCTAATCTATTATTTACTGTATCTGGTTCAGTTACTGACTCAGAAACTAACGTTCCTCTTGAATATGCTACTATATCATTAAAGCATAAAAGATTACCAGATAAAATTTTTGGTGGAATAACGGATGAAAACGGAAAGTTCTCAGTGGAAGTAAACCCAGGAATGTACAATATAAAAATTGACTACATATCGTTTGAATCATATGTGGATGATAACTTAAGAGTTATTGAAAACACAGATATTGGAAATATAGCTTTAAATCTTGATGTATCAATGCTTGATGAAGTTGAAGTTAGAGCTGAAAGAACTCAAGTTGAAATTAGATTAGATAAAAAAATATATAATGTAGGTCAAGATATAACAGTAAGAGGAGGTAATGTATCAGATGTATTAGCTAATATTCCCTCAATTGATGTAGATTTTGATGGCAATATATCATTAAGAGGAAATAACAATGTTACAATATTAATTAACGGAAAACCTTCTGGATTAGTTGGTTTATCTGGTCCTCAAGGGTTGAGATCAATCCCTTCTGAATCGATTGAAAAAGTTGAAGTCGTTACCTCACCTTCTGCTAGATATTCTGCTGAAGGAACTGCTGGAATTCTTAATATTATACTTAAAAAGCAAGATTTATTGGGTTTTAATGGTAATGTTGATTTAAATATTGGTGAACCAAAGAATACTGGAGCATCAGGAACATTCAACTTAAGAAATAACAAAATAAATTTTTTTAGTACCACATCCATTAAAGATTCTGATAATAGTGGAAGTTTTATTGGAAATACTGAATACTTCAATAGTAATCTAAAAATTGACAACAATACAAACAGTAACAGAAATAGAAAAAACACATTCCTTAATCTAGGAGTTGAATATTACTTTGATGATGATACATCACTCTCTTTAAGTGGATTCTACAGAAAAGGTGATGAATTAAGTTACTCAAAAAACATAGTAAACGATATAACTAATATTGATATTGTATCCTCAAATGAGAGAGTAGCTAACGATGAAGAATTAGAGGAATCATTTGAATATTCATTGGATTTTTATAAAGATTTTGATGAAGATGGTCACACACTAAGTGCTAAAGTATCATATGAGGAGAATGATGAGAACTCAATTGATAAAATTGAAGATTACTCTACAATTCCATTTGTTTCGGAATCTTCTTTTGAAAGAACTACTAATATTGATTTTCAGAACAGGTTTTTAGCTCAAGTGGACTATGTTTATCCTATTGATGAAAATACTGAATTTGAATTTGGGTATAGAGGTAGATTTCTAGATAGAGAAACTGATTTTGATGTTTCATTCCTTAGGGGTGGTACTTATCAATCAGACCCTGGATTATCTAACATCTTTAAGTACAATGAAAGTATTAATTCCTTTTATACTCAATTTGGTAAGAAAATTAACTCTGTATCTGTCTTACTTGGCCTAAGGTATGAGGCCTCTAAACAAGAAATTGATCAAAGAACAACTAATCAGTTTGAAGTAAAGAAATATTCAGACTTATTTCCAACTGTTAATCTTGCATATGAAATTTCAGATGTAGAATCTCTAACTTTAGGATACAGTAAAAGGGTAAGAAGACCAAGAGGTTGGGACATTAACCCATTTCCAAGAAGAAATTCAATAACATCTTACAGAAGAGGTAATCCATTTTTAGATCCAACATTTACATCTGCATATGAAGTTGATTACTTGAAAAGATTTAAAAAAATTACAATTAATACTGCAATATTTTACAGACAATCTGATGGGAATGTTGAAAGAATTCAACAAGAAACAGGAGAATTAGTTGACTTAATAGTAGATAACGGAACAAATAATCCTGTACTTCAGGTCCCAGTTCTTGAATACTATCCAATAAATTTATCTACAAATAAAAGATTTGGTTCTGAATTAAGCATAACGTATACACCTTCTAGATCAGTTAGAATTAATGGTAGTTTTACTTTAAATTCTTCAAAAATAAGAGGTGATTATCTAGGTCAAAGTTTTGATTCTGACGATACTAATTGGAGTGCAAGATTTAATGGATTTATTAGACTTCCCAAAAATTATAGTCTTCAATTTTTTGGTTTCTTAAGAGGTCCAAGTGAAAATGCATTTTCAAAAAGTAAAGCATTTGGATTCACAACGGCTGCAATTCAGAAAAGCATATTTAACAAAAAAGGGAATATCTCACTTAGATATTCTGATTTATTTAATACAGGAAAGTGGAGGTCAATTACTACAAGAGAATCGTTTAGATCTGAATCTGAAGGTCAATGGAGAGAACCATCCTTAATATTAACTTTATCATATAGAATAAGTGAGGATAAATCTAAAAGAAAGCAAAGAGCTAGAAATAATCAACAAGAATTTAATGAAGGTGGTGGTGATGAAGGACCAATCTTTAACTAAGACTTTAATTTGTTGGTTATAAATTTTTTAACTTTTTGAAAGATATAAGACGAAGCCCAATATGGCGCAACAATTGCTAAGAAAATCATAAGCCAAAAGCCCATAGTGAATATTGCTAAAAAAGCTAAAAATCCGAGGTATTGTTGAAACTCCATATATTTGTAATTGCTTAACAAAAGTAATTTTTTTTAAGTAAATTACAAAGGCCATGAACTATAGAATTGAAAAAGATACATTAGGAGAAGTTAAAGTCCCTAAAGACTCGTTATGGGGAGCACAAACAGAAAGATCAAGGAAGAATTTTAAAATAGGTAATTCATCTTCAATGCCTATTGAAATTATTCACGCATATGCAATACTCAAAAAATCTGCTGCGCAAACAAATGAAGATCTTGGAGTATTATCAAAAGATAAATCTCTTCTAATACAAAAAGTTTGTGAAGAAATCCTTGAAAATAAACATAATAATCAGTTTCCACTAGTTATTTGGCAAACAGGTTCAGGCACTCAAACAAATATGAATATAAATGAGGTAATTTCTAACAGAGCTCATTTATTAGAAGGTAAGAAACTGGGTGAGTCAAATAAAACATTATCACCAAATGATGATGTTAATCTATCTCAGTCATCAAATGATACATTCCCTACAGCAATTAATATTGCTGCAATGAAAATAATTACAGAGAATACTCTTGTAAATCTCAGAAAATTAAAAGATAGTTTAAATAAAAAATCTCTAGAGTTTAATGAAATTGTTAAAATCGGAAGGACTCATTTAATGGATGCTACTCCGATAACTCTTGGTCAAGAGTTCTCTGGTTACGTTTCACAAATTGATCATGGAATTAATACAATAAAGAATGCAATAGATCATTTAAGTGAACTTCCAATTGGAGGAACTGCAGTTGGAACTGGACTTAATACTCCTAAAGGGTATTCGTCAAAAATTGTTGAGTATATCTCTAAAAACTCAGAAATGTCTTTTAAAGAGTCTCTAAACAAGTTTGAAGGTATTGCAACTCATGATTGTATAGTAGAGATGCATGGAGCTTTAAAAACTGTTGCAGCTTCAGTTTATAAAATATCAAATGACATAAGATTATTGGGATCTGGTCCTAGATCTGGACTAGGCGAATTAATACTTCCAGCCAATGAACCTGGAAGCTCTATTATGCCAGGAAAGGTAAATCCAACACAATGTGAAGCAATTTCAATGGTTTGTGCTCAAATTATTGGAAATGATGTTGCTGTTAGTTTTGCAGGAGCTAATGGACATTTTGAGTTGAATGTTTTTAAACCTCTATTCGCTTTTAACATTATTGAATCATCAAAATTACTGGGTGATGCCTCACTTAGTTTTACTGAAAATTGTATAGATGGTATTAAACCTAACAATAAGAAAATTGAAGAATTCTTAAATGATTCTTTAATGCTGGTAACTGCACTAAATTCTAAAATTGGATATTATAAGGCAGCTGATATAGCAAATAAGGCATATAAAGAAGATATTACTCTTAAAGAAGCTGCACTTAAATTAGCTTACTTAACAGAAGATGAATTTGATCAATATGTGAATCCCGCTAGAATGACCAGTAATGAAGGTTAGTATAGTACCATTTCAAGATAAATATTCAAAACACTTTTATAATCTAAATTATGATTGGCTAAAAGAATATTTTTATGTAGAAGAATATGATGAGAAAGTTCTTAGGAACTGTAAAGAAGAAATAATTAATAAAGGTGGTTATATATTTTTTGCAATTTATAAGTCTGATGTGGTTGGGACTATGGCACTTTTGCCAAGAGAAAAAAAAATTTATGAATTAAATAAAATGGCAGTTAAAAAAGATTTAAGAGGGAAAGGTATTGGTCATAAACTAATCCAATTCATAATAGACTTTGCAAAAAATAAAAAATTTAAATCAGTAATATTATATTCTAATACAGTTCTTAAAAATTCTATCCATTTATATAATAAATTTGGATTCAAAGAAATAGATTCAGAAGGAAGTACACCATACAGAAGGAGTGATATTAAGATGGAATTAATACTATCTAGTTCTAGAAAATAATTTTTCTCTCCAATTAATCCAAGAGTATTTTCTTGCAAAGATTGCAAGAAGTATAGGGTATACAACGAAAGGAGCTATAAAATCTGTTATTCCAAGGCTAGGTTCAGATATATCAATTAAAATAGATTCAGTCTGAAATACTGTCCAATCAGCAGTTACTAATAGAGCAGCTATTAGATTGTTTGCAGCGTGAAAACCAAGAGCAAGTTCTAGACCATCATCCATTAATGTCATTATACCCAGCAAAAATCCCACAGTGATGTAGAGAAAAATAAATTCATAACCTAATGCTGTTATTTCTGGATTAGCTAGGTGAAGAGAACCAAATACAACTGATGAAAGAAAAAGAGCCATAAATCTACTGTTTAACCAATGACCAAAACCTTGCATTAGATAACCCCTAAAAACAATTTCTTCAACACTAGTTTGAATTGGAATAAATAAAATTGCAATAACAGCTAAAATCAAAAATTCTTTAAGCTTAAAATTTATTTCATAGCTTTCAGGACTTAGAGAATATTCTATGAAAACAAAAGCTGAAACAATAGATCCCCAAAGCATAAATGAGTACATAACTCTCTCAAGATCAATTTTTTTTCTACTTGATAAAATAGACATAATAGGAAGATCATGAAGCTTATTAACAACTAACCAAATCCCAGGTACTACAGCTACAAAACTTAGTAATAAAAGAAATAATCTTAGATTAGAAGGGATAGATTTAAAAATATCCATTGGGTTTGCATCAGGACTAGGAAATTCTGTTGGCAAAAAAGGTATCATTGGGAGTTGCCCAATGAAACTAAAAAAAATTAAGATAAATGAACCAAGAATATAATACCCAAAGTTCTTTAACCTATATGATTTATCAAATAAAAACATTATTGAAAATTAGCTAAAATTATCATATAAAGAAATGAGAATAACATATGGAAATAAATAGTATGGATATTATATGTAATAAGTTTCCTGCTATTATAATATTTAAATAGTCCAGAGATTAAATAATAAGAATAAAACATCGTAACTGGAATTAGAAAATACAAAAACAATGTACCTTGAGTCTCATTTACAATATTTTTTGAGATTATATACAATGAACCAATTGCTAAAGTTGAATTAAGAGCATATATCCATCTAGAAGCTTTTTTCCCTAGTAGAACCACTAAATGATTTTTACCCACTTTCTTATCAGATGTATAATCTGGATACTGATTTATAAAAAGTATGTTAGTTGTTAATAGACCTATTGGTACTCCTAATAATAATATGTTATAAAATTCAATTGTGTAAGGTATTATTGTCTCGCTAGCAATTGCAAAACCTGTGCCAAGAGTAAGTAATGGTCCAAAGGATAAAAATATTGAAAGCTCACCTAGCCCATATCTAGATGAAAGTCTAATAGGTTTAGCTGTATAAAAATATCCAACAAGAACGCCAATTAAAGCTATTACTGCAGCATAATATGCGTTACTTATTGATCCCGTATTATAGTAACTTATATACAATATTCCAGCAGCAGTTAATAAACCTAAAACAAACATTATGTTTGCTAAGTTTTTAGTGCCTCTAAGTGTAATTAATCCCAATTCAACAGCTCTACTTCCCCCAGAAAGCTGAGCACCTTTTAGAATAGGTGAATTCATACCAGCATTAAAATATTCTGTATTCGCTTCATCTGTTCCATGTGTGACATCAAAATAGTCATTATACAAATTTGAGAATAAGTGAAAAAACAGTATACCAAAAGTTGTAAGAGTTAGAGAGAGGGTGCTAAACAAACTATCTCCAATACCAGCATAATAACAACCTATAAGGAAGACAGGAAATAAAGACGCAGATGCAAATCCAACTCTGGTAATTGCAACCCCTTTAATTATTTTAGTTCCCAAGTTTATTTTAATATTTACATCTTCATCTATTACTTCAGTTATACCACAATATCCTGTTTGAGGATTGTCTTTTCCATTTGCAAAATTTGGAGTAATTTTAATTCTAGCATTAAAGGTACTTCCATCTTTCCTTACAAAATTTGTCTTGGTAACATGCTCACCAGTTTCGTTGGCATCTTTTAACCAACCTAATACATTTTGTAGAACAATTTCACCTGGAGAAAATATTGAAACTCTTTTAATACCTACAAGATTTTTTGGATCATACCCAAACATTTTAGCGGCTCCATCATTTAGGTTTGTAATTAAACCTTCCATATCACAAATTATTACACTTTTCATATAGATTATTTTTGATGGCAAATTTACAGTGTGATAATCTTAAATAAAAACATTTTTGAATTTTATTTAAAATATGTGTTATAAAAAAAGTAACTGAGAATTATGTCTTTTGTTTGTTAATTGTTAGGGTAGTCAATTTAGCAAATGAAATATCTTTATGATTTTCATCAGTAATAGAGATTTTCCATAGCTGCATTGTCCTTCCCATGTGAACAGGAGTAGCTTTTGCATAAACATAGCCTTCACTTATACCTCTAACATGATTAATAGACAGTTCAACTCCCCTAAGCATTTGATTTTTTTTCATTGAAAAAATTGCTGCAGCTGAACTTCCAACAGTTTCAGCTAGAGCAGCTGTAGCACCTCCATGAAGAACACCTGCTGGTTGATGAAGATTTGGAGTTACTTTCATTTTTGCCTCTAAAAAGTATTCACCAACATCAGTAAAAATAATACCAAGTGTTGAAACTAAAGTTCCTTTACAACGATCATTAGCTTCTTTAAGGATAGATTCCTTGAACTTTTCATCAAACATTTAATCTTCTTTAACCTCTTCAAAATCAACATCCTGAACATCGTCACCCTTTGAATCATTATCAGAAGCAGTATCACCAGCGCCTTCTGGTTTAGCTTCACCTTCAGCTTGAGCTTTATACATTTCTTCTGACGCGTTTTTCCATGCTTCATTGATTGTGTTTAAACTTTCATCAATCTTATCAAGGTCTTTAGATTCATGTGCTTTTTTCAAGTCTTCCAATGCTGCTTCAATTGGATTCTTTTTATCATCAGACAATTTATCTCCAAAATCTTTAAGTTGTTTTTCAGTTTGGAATATCATTTGATCTGCACTATTAAGCTTGTCAACCTCTTCTTTTGCTTTTTGATCAGCATCAGCATTAGCTTCTGCCTCTTTTTTCATTTTTTCAATTTCTTCTTCAGTTAAACCAGAAGAAGCTTCAATCCTAATATCTTGAGATTTATTAGTTGCTTTATCTAATGCACTTACATTAATAATTCCATTAGCATCAATATCAAAAGTGACCTCAATTTGAGGAGTACCTCTTTGAGCTGGAGGAATTCCATCTAAATGGAACCTTCCAATTGTCTTATTATCTTTTGCCATTGGTCTTTCTCCTTGTAAAACATGAATTTCTACAGAAGGCTGATTGTCTGCCGCTGTAGAAAAAATCTGAGATTTTTTAGTTGGGATAGTTGTATTAGACTCTATAAGCTTAGTCATAACATTACCCATTGTTTCAATACCTAATGATAAAGGTGTTACATCAAGAAGAAGAACATCTTCTACATCTCCAGAAAGAACCCCTCCTTGAATAGCAGCTCCAACAGCAACAACTTCATCAGGATTTACTCCTTTAGATGGTTTTTTTCCAAATAAAGCTTCAACTTCGTTTTGGATAATAGGAATTCTAGTTGATCCTCCAACTAAAATTACCTCATCAATATCTTTTTTTGTTAGACCAGCATCTTTAAGTGCTTTTTTAACAGGCTCCATAGATCTTTTGACCAATGTATCAGATAATTGCTCAAACTTAGCTCTGGTTAAAGTAGTTACAAGGTGTTTTGGACCAGAAGAAGTAGCAGTTACATATGGCAAGTTAATTTCAGTCTGTGCTGACGAAGAAAGCTCAATTTTAGCTTTTTCAGCTGCTTCTTTTAATCTTTGAAGAGCCATAGAATCATCTCTTAGATCAATTTGTTCGTTATTTTTAAACTCTTCTGCTAAGAAGTCTATTATTACTTGATCAAAATCATCACCACCTAAGTGGGTGTCTCC
The DNA here is from genome assembly GCA_016777325.1 of Flavobacteriales bacterium. Classification (GTDB taxonomy): domain Bacteria; phylum Bacteroidota; class Bacteroidia; order Flavobacteriales; family Flavobacteriaceae; genus Marisimplicoccus. The sequence continues at coordinate 109,678 of JADHRQ010000001.1, forward strand.
ATTAGTTGATAATACTTCGAATACTCCATCACCCAGCTCTAAAATTGATATATCAAATGTACCACCTCCAAGATCATAAACAGCTATCTTTTTATCTGTTCCTCCTTTGTCCATTCCATATGCCAATGCTGCAGCAGTTGGCTCATTTATTATCCTTTGAACTTTCAATCCTGAAATTTCACAAGCCTCCTTAGTTGCTTGTCTCTGAGAATCATTGAAATATGCAGGGACAGTAACAACAGCTTCTGTTACAGTTTGACCAAGATAATCTTCCGCAGTTTTCTTCATTTTTTGAAGTACCATGGCAGATAATTCTTGTGGTGAATACAATCTTCCATCAATATCTACTCTAGGTGTATCATTATCACCTTTGACAACTTTGTAGGCAACAGTTTTAACATCATTAGATGACTCCGAGTACTTATTACCCATAAATCTTTTTACAGATGCAATTGTTTTTTCAGGATTAGTAACGGCCTGTCTTTTAGCAGGATCACCTACCTTGATTTCCCCATCTTCTACAAATGCAATTACGGATGGTGTAGTTCTTTTTCCTTCAGCGTTAGGAATAACAACTGGTTCACTACCCTCCATAACAGAAACACATGAATTTGTTGTTCCTAAATCAATTCCAATAATTTTACTCATAATATATTTTTTAAATAATAAAGACAACCATTATGCCATTTTAATTTAAGTGACATTCTGTCATATTATTATAACTTTATTTACACTATTTTTGTGTAAAAAGTAAAAATGAATAACTATTCTAACACTAGCAGAGTTACCATTAAGGTACTTGAACAAATGAAGAATGAAGGCGATAAAATTTCAATGCTTACTGCTTATGATTTTAGTTTTGCTAAAATAATAGACGAAGCTGGTATAGACATAATTCTAGTTGGAGATTCTGCCTCTAATGTAATGGCAGGACACGAAACAACATTACCAATTACTTTAGATCAGATGATCTATCATGCTAGTGCCGTAGTAAGAGCTGTAAAAAGAGCCTTGGTAGTTGTAGATCTTCCGTTTGGAACATATCAAGCAGACTCTAAAGAAGCATTAAAATCTGCTATTAGAATTATGAAAGAGTCTGGGGCTCATGCAGTAAAACTTGAAGGAGGGCATTTAGCTAAAGAATCTATTGAAAGAATAATTCAGGCTGGTATACCTGTTATGGGGCATTTAGGGTTAACCCCTCAATCTATTTATAAATTTGGAACATATACTGTAAGAGCTAAAGATGATGATGAGGCGAATACGCTAATAGATGATTCTAAAATGCTGGAAAATATTGGTTGTTTCTCCATTGTTTTAGAAAAAATACCAAATATATTGGCAAAAAAAGTAGCATCAATGTTAAAACTACCAATTATAGGGATTGGTGCAGGCTCTGAAGTTGATGGACAGGTACTTGTGTCTCATGACATGCTTGGTATGAACAAAGATTTTAGCCCTAGGTTTTTAAGAAGATACCTAGATCTAGATTCTCTAGTTAGCAAAGCCGTCAAAAAATATTCTTCTGATATTAAAACTGGAAGTTTCCCAAATAAAGAAGAGCAGTACTAATTTGGCATTTCAAGATTTAGATATATTATTTGAAGATAATCATTTGATTATTGTTAATAAACCCTGTGGACTTCTTGTTCAGGGTGACAAAACTGGCGATGTTCCGTTACTAGAAATTGTAAAAAAATATATAAAGAATAAATATAATAAGAAGGGTAATGTATTTCTCGGTCTTGTAAATAGAATTGATAGACCAACATCAGGAATTGTAATATTTGCTAAAACAAGTAAGGCTTTATCTAGAATGAATGAAAAATTAAAGAAGAGGGAAATTAAAAAAATTTATTGGCTAATTATTTCCAATAAGTTTGAATCTAAAGAAGGAATACTTGAAGGTTGGTTTAAAAAAAATAACAATAAAAACAAGTCATTTTTTTCAACTGAAGAAAATGACAATTCAAAATTTGGATCTTTAACTTATAAAAAAATTCAAACTCTTGAAAAATATTGCAAAATTGAAGTTGAACTTATTACGGGCAGACATCATCAAATTAGATGTAGTTTCTCTGAGATAGGATATCCTATTCTAGGTGACTTGAAATACGGATCTAAAAGATCAAATAAAGATGGGGGAATATACTTACATTCAAGAGAGTTAGACTTCATTCATCCTGTTTTAAAAGAAAAAATTAATATTAAAGCAAAACCTCCAGCTACAGGCTTATGGATTATCTAACCCTTTTATTGATAATAAGTGCTTTCTCCTTTATAATTTCTTGAACTGGCCTACTACTTATTTTACTTTCAAGCCACGATAGAATATCTAAATATAGAAAAGCTCTTTTTTCATATGGATCATCTTCATATAATTTAAGCTCATTATAAAGATTTCTTAAGAACCCCTTTATTTCTCCAGGATAGATGTTTTCTAAACCCTTTAAATATTTTAAAATTGTTTTTTGAACCTCATGTAAATCATTCATTTTATAAAGATAATTATATGTATCCTTGATAATTTTATCAAGGTTAAAATCAATTCCAGCTTCCCAATGAGCAATAAGATTTAGCACTCTTGTAAAACACTGAAGATCTTCCCTCATTTTAATGTTTTTGTTTTTCATAATCATACTAAGATATTTTATACAATTATCAAAATCATCAACTGTAAAATACATACAAGCAATTTTATAGTAAAGAAGCATTATATGATGATGATCAATAAAATTTTTATTATCCTCTATACCATTTAATACTTCAGGGACAATTTTAATTGAATCTCTAAAATTACCTTCTAATACATGAAGATTAAATAGGTTATTATACTTATACATAAAAATCAAAGCATTTAAATTTTGATTTACTGGAAATGAGCTACTTTCCACTGAATTAATTAAATCACTTAAACGATTTTTGAATTCTGAAGGATGTTTAATTAATGCTAAAGCCTCTAATAAAAAATTATAACCTTTAAGGTAAAAAACAGGATGAACTTTAATCATCTCTGGATTTTTATTGAATGTATCTATCCACTTTGAGGCATACTTGTAGCTGGAGAGAAAATCTTGAACCAATAAGCTGTACCAAACCCATATTTGATAATAAATAAGTTTCTCGCGGAATCCAAGTGATTCTAATTTAAAATTTTGAATTTTTTGACTGAAAAAATTTTGAATTTCTTTAGATTCATAATCACTTTTTGCATAACCGGCTTTAATAAGTTTTTCATAAAGCTGAAGGGAGATATTCGATAAATTACTGTTTATATCATTTTGTTCTTTTAGATAATTAGTCTGAGAAACAAGTTCATTTGTTCTATTGCTTAAACTCCTTGTCACATATAGAGATTCAATTAATTTTTCAAATTCAACAATTTCATAAGCAGATGTGTTTTCATCATATTTTAATGCAAATGATTTCGCTTTATCTAATATTTTTAAACTTTGTTTATATAAACCTTTTTGATATAAAATTGTAGCAAAATCAATTTGACTCCTAATGTGTAGTTTAACATTTTTATGTTGTGGGTTTAGTCTTAGACTAATTAGAATCTGTTTATATAAATGAGCTTTTAAATTTGACAGCTGGACTTTAGAGACAATTTTTTTTTCAATTAAAATATCTTCTTTGTAGATATTCATTTTATCAAGCTGATTAAATAATTTTAGAAACTTTGAATCTTCATTTGATTCCATTCTTCCTACATAAAGTTTAAATTGCCTTTTCTCTGATTTGGTGAGAGATTTTATTAAAACAAATAGATTATCTTTTAGATCATTAGTCATTGTATATATATAATAATTAATATGTTGATTTACAGTTACTTACATCAATAATAAACATATCGGATATTGTAAAATTAATATACTTTTTTTTAAGTATCACCATTTAAATAATAATTTAGATAATAATGAAAAATCAAGTCCAAATATTTGACACTACTTTGAGAGATGGAGAACAAGTGCCAGGTTGTAAACTTGATACTAAAAGTAAATTAATATTAGCCGAAAGAATTGATATTCTTGGTGCAGATATTATAGAAGCCGGATTTCCAATATCAAGTCCAGGAGACTTTAAATCAGTTGTAGAAATTTCAAAAATTGTCAAAAATGCATCAGTTTGTGCACTTAGCAGAGCAAATGAAAGAGATATTGATATTGCGGCTGAATCATTAAAAGATGCAAAAAAACCAAGGATCCATACTGGAATAGGAACATCTGAAATTCATATTAGACATAAATTTAATTCTAACAAAGAATCTATTATTGAATTAGCTAAAAAATCAGTTTCTCATGCTAAAAAATATGTTTATGATGTTGAGTTTTATGCTGAAGATGCGGGCAGAACTGAAAATGAATTTCTTGCTAAAGTATGTGAAGAAGTAATAAAGTCTGGTGCTACAGTTTTAAATATTCCTGATACTACTGGATATTGTCTGCCTGAAGAGTATGGTGATAAAATTAAATTCCTAATTAATAATGTTAATGGAATTGAAAATGTCACTATTTCATGTCATTGCCACAATGACTTAGGACTTGCTACAGCAAATTCTATTTATGGTGTAATTAATGGTGCTAGACAAATTGAATGTACTATTAACGGTATAGGTGAAAGAGCAGGAAACACATCACTGGAAGAAGTTGTTATGATATTAAAACAACATTCAGATCTAGGTCTTTACACCAACATTGACTCAAAGCTTCTTAATGATATAAGTCAAAAAGTTTCTGACTTAATGGGAATGCCAGTTCAACCAAATAAAGCTATTGTTGGTTCCAATGCTTTTGCACATAGCTCGGGAATTCATCAGGATGGAGTAATTAAAAAAAGAGAAACTTATGAAATAATTAATCCTTCTGATGTAGGGGTTGATAAATCTTCTATAGTTTTGACTGCAAGAAGCGGAAGAGCTGCACTAGCTTTTAGGATGAAGGAATTTGGAGTAAATTTGAGCAAGAAAGAGCTTGATGATGTTTATAATGAATTCTTAATTGTAGCTGATAAAAAGAAAGAAGTAACCGAATCTGATTTTCCGATTATGCTTAAAAATCAAAATATTAAATATGGCTAATACACTTTTTGACAAAGTATGGGATTCTCATGTGATTGAGAAAATTGAAGATGGACCTGACGTTTTATTTATTGATAAACATTTTATTCATGAAGTCACTAGCCCTGTTGCATTTGTAGGGCTTAAAAACAGAAAACTTAAAGTAATGTTCCCTGAGAGAACATTTGCAACTGCTGATCACAATACTCCTACATTAAATCAACATTTACCAATAAAAGACGAATTATCTGCCTTACAGGTTAAGACATTAGAAAAGAATTGTAATGAACATGGCATAGATTTTTGGGGATTAGGACATAAAAAAAATGGTATTGTTCATGTCATTGGGCCTGAAAACGGAATTACTCAACCTGGACTTACAATTGTTTGTGGTGATTCTCATACTTCTACACATGGGGCTTTTGGTGCAATTGCATTTGGAATTGGCACATCTGAGGTCGAAATGGTTTTAGCTTGTCAATCTATAATGCAGCAAAAACCAAAAAAAATGAGAATTAATGTGGATGGAGAACTAAATCGATATGTAACACCCAAAGATGTGGCTTTATATATAATATCAAAGCTATCTTCTTCAGGAGCTACTGGTTATTTTGTTGAGTACTCTGGTAGAGTTTTCAAAGAAATGAGCATGGAAGGAAGAATGACTGTTTGTAATTTAAGTATAGAAATGGGAGCTAGAGGCGGAATGATTGCTCCAGATAACAAGACATATGAATATATAAAAGGCAAAGAATATGCTCCTAAGGATCAAGAATGGGATAAAGCTGTAACGTACTGGTCCTCATTGAAAACTGATAAAGGAGCTATTTTTGACAAAGAATATAATTTTATAGGAAAAGATATTGAACCTATGATTACATATGGAACTAATCCTGGGATGGCAATACCTATTTCTAAATCTATCCCTTCTTCAGACACTTCAGACTCAAAAACTTCATACATAAAAGCACTAAACTATATGGAATTTAAAGAGGGCGATCAGATGATCGGTAAAAAAATTGATTATGTATTTCTAGGAAGTTGTACAAATGGAAGAATTGAAGATTTTAGAGTTTTTGCTAATTTAATTAAGGGTAAAAAAAAATCAGATAATGTCGATGCTTGGCTTGTACCAGGCTCACATAAAGTACTTAAAAGCATAAAAGATGAAGGTATATTAGATGTTTTAACTGATTCAGGTTTTAAATTAAGAGAACCCGGTTGTTCTGCTTGTTTAGCAATGAATGATGATAAAATACCTAAGGGAAAATATGCAGTAAGTACAACCAATAGGAATTTTGAGGGTAGACAAGGTCCCGGTGCTAGAACTCTTCTAGCTAGCCCTTTAGTTGCAGCAGCTACTGCCATTACAGGAAAAATAACAGATCCAAGAGAAATTATTTAATATGGCTTACGATAAATTTGAAATACTAAAGAGTACTGGAGTTCCTTTGAACATAGATAATGTTGACACAGATCAAATAATCCCAGCAAGATTTTTAAAAGCAACTGAAAGAAAAGGTTTTGGCGATAATTTATTTAGAGATTGGAGATATAATTCTGATGGCTCCTCTATTGATTCATTCCCTCTAAATAATCAAAAGTATAATGGTAAAATATTAGTTGCTGGTAAGAATTTTGGATGTGGATCATCTAGAGAACATGCTGTTTGGGCAATATATGATTATGGTTTTAGAGCAGTGGTGTCGAGTTTTTTTGCTGATATATTTAAAAATAATTGTCTAAATATTGGAGTCCTTCCAATTCAAGTTTCTGACTCTTTCTTATCAGAAATTTTTTCTCAAATAGATAATGACTCAGAAAGTCTATTTGAAGTCAATCTTGAAAATCAAGAGTTTATAATTAAAAAATTAGACAAGAAAGAAGTGTTTAATATAAGTCTTTATAAAAAAGGTAATATGTCTAATGGGTATGATGATATTGATTATTTATTAAATAAAAAGGAAGAAATTTCTAGATTTGCCAATAAATTTATTTTTTAATGACTCGCTCAATAGAAATAATGGACACAACTCTAAGAGATGGTGAGCAAACATCTGGAGTTTCTTATTCCCCTAAAGAAAAGCTAACAATTGCTAAACTATTAATAGAAGAATTGAAAATTGATAGGATTGAAGTTGCGTCTGCAAGAGTTTCTGATGGTGAGCTCAATTCTGTTAAAGGAATAACTGCCTGGGCAAAAGAAAATAATCATCTTCAAAGAATTGAAGTTTTAACTTTTATTGATAATAACAAATCCATAGAATGGTTGATTAAATCTGGTTGTAAAGTTCAAAATTTACTTACAAAAGGGTCTCTAAATCACCTGGAACATCAATTAAAAAAAACACCAACAGAACACTTTGAAGATATTTCAAAAATAATTCAAAATGCTGAAAAAAATTCAATCGAAACTAATATTTATCTTGAGGATTGGAGTAATGGTATGAAAAATAGTAAAGAATATGTTATTGAATTTTTAAGCTTCTTATATGAACAGAAAATAAAGAGAATACTTTTACCTGACACGCTTGGTATATTGACACACACAGAAACTTATGAATTTATTAAAGAAGTAAAATCAAAATTTCCTAATTTTCATATCGACTTTCATGGTCATAATGACTATGATCTTAGTGTAGCTAATTCAATGGAAGCAATTAAAGCAGGTTGTAATGGATTACATTTAACTATAAACGGGATGGGTGAAAGAGCAGGAAACACACCCCTTTCAAGTGCAGTAGCAGCTATTAAAGATTTTTTACCAAATATTAAAATTAATGTAGATGAAAAAAGTTTATTTAAAGCAAGTAAACTAATTTCAACTTTTTCAGGTCAAACAGTTTCTTCTAATAAACCAATTGTCGGAGAAAATGTTTTTACACAAACTGCTGGAGTGCATGCTGATGGAGATAATAAAAAAAATCTTTACTATAATAACTTAAATCCTATCAGATTTGGAAGAAAAAGAAAATATGCTCTTGGTAAAACATCTGGAAAAGCAAATATCAAAAAAAATTTAGATGAACTTGGCATTAAACTAAATGAAGAAGAATTAGGAATTATTACATCTAAAGTTATTGAACTTGGTGATAAAAAAGAGAAGGTTACAATTGAAGATTTGCCATATATAATAAGTGATATTCTAGATTATCCTACAAAGAAAAAAAATATATTAATTGAGTCTTATGTTTTAACTCATGCTAAAACGCTTAGACCTTCTGCATCATTATCATTAATAATAAATGGTAAATTATTCCAAGAAAGTTGCTCAGGTGATGGTCAATTTGATGCTTTTATGAATGCATTAAAAAAAATATATTCTAATCAAAAAAAAGAACTTCCAAAATTAATAGACTATGCTGTTAGAATTCCTCCAGGAAGTGATTCTGATGCATTTTGTGAAACTACAATTACATGGGACACTGGATTAAAAAAATTTAAGACAAGAGGACTAGATACAGATCAAACAGTTTCTGCAATTAAGGCAACTGAAAGAATGTTAAACACTTAAAATATGAAATTAAAAATAGCTATACTCCCTGGTGATGGAATTGGACCAGAGGTTACAAATGAATCAATAAAAGTTCTTAATTGTATTGCCAAAAAATTTAATCATGATGTTGAAATGAGTACTGGATTAGTTGGAGCTATTGCAATAGATCAATACAATGACCCTTATCCTGACGAAACACATAAATTATGTTCTGAATCAGATGCAATTTTATTTGGCGCTATTGGTGATCCAAAGTATGATAATGATCCGAAAGCAAAAATAAGACCTGAACAAGGTCTACTTAAATTAAGAAAAAAATTAGGCCTTTACGCAAATTTAAGACCTACCAAAGTTTTTGATTCACTTCTAGAAATGTCACCAATCAAGGAAGATAGAATAGCTGGAACCGATATACTTTTTGTTAGGGAGCTAACTGGTGGAATTTATTTTGGTGAAAGAGGTAGAAAAAATGATGATAACTTTGCATTTGACACATGCCAATATTCAAGAGATGAAATTGTTAGAATTGCTAAAATGGGATTTGAATATGCAGAAAAAAGATCTAAGAAACTCTGTAGTGTGGATAAAGCGAATATTCTTGAAACCTCTAGACTTTGGAGAGAAACAGTTCAAAGCATGGAAAAAGATTACCCTAATGTAAAAGTTTCATATGAATTTGTTGATGCTGTTGCAATGAGATTAATTCAATGGCCTAGCTCATACGACGTTTTAATAACATCAAATCTATTTGGAGATATTTTGACTGATGAAGCATCTGTAATTTCTGGTTCAATGGGCTTGATGCCTTCTGCTTCTGTTGGAATAGATAACGCCTTATATGAACCTATTCATGGTTCTTATCCTGAAGCTACAGGTAAAAAGATAGCAAATCCACTAGCTTCAATTCTATCACTTTCTATGATGCTAGATTATACTTTTAATTTAAAAAATGAGGTAAACATTATAAATAAAGCAGTTGAAAGTTCACTTATTAATGGTTATACTACTCCAGATCTTAGCAATAATCAAGAGTCTTATTCTACTAATCAAGTAGGAGACTATATAGTGAATTTTATCGAAAAAAATTAAAGAATATAATCTGTTGAAATAAAGTTAGAATCATTAGAATCTAATAATTTTTTTAGTATTCTATTATTATGAACATTATCCTTAGAAGCTACAAATGTTCTTATAGAGAAAGCTCTTAAAGCATCATGAACACTTAAAGTACTAACAGCAGAATTTTTTCTACCAGTAAAAGGATAAATGTCTGGACCTCTTTGACAAGAGCTGTTGAGATTTACTCTACAAACTAAGTTAGCAAGTGTATCTATCAATGGACCTATTTTTTTTGTGTCACTTCCAAAAAGACTTACCTGTTGGCCATATTCAGAATTTGCCATATCATCTAAGGGCTTATCTATATTTTTAAAAGGAATAATTGGAACCACAGGACCAAATTGTTCTTCTTCAAATACTTTCATAGAATTATCAACTGGGTATAAAACAGCAGGATAGCAATAGTTATTTGTTAATTCACCTCCTTTTTTATTTATAACTGATGCACCTTTAGAGACAGCATCTGCAATCAAATCCTTAATATATTGAGGTTTAGAAGGTTCTGGAAGAGGAGTAAGAAAAGCATCTTTATCCCATGGCATTCCAAATTTAAGATTGTCAACAGCCTCAGAAAATCTTTTATTAAACTCTTCAGCAATTGATTCATGAACATAAAGCACTTTCAAAGCTGTACACCTTTGACCATTATAAGAAAGAGATCCAGAAATACATTCTTGAATGGTTAAATTCATATCAGCATCTGGCAATATAATTGCAGGATTTTTAGCTTCTAGCCCTAAAACTAATCTTAACCTATTCTTGTTGGGGTGTTGATCTTGTAATGCAACAGCAGATGAACTATGACCTATTAACGCTAAAACATCTACATAACCTGTTTGCATGATTGGAGGGCAAATTTTTCTACCTCTACCAAATAAAATATTTACAACTCCAGGAGGAAAACACTCCTTAAATGCCTTCAAAAGTGGAGCAATTAAAAGAACACCATGTTTAGCAGGTTTAAATATTGTAGTATTTCCCATTAAAATTGCAGGAATCAAGAGACAGAAAGTTTCATTTAGAGGATAATTATATGGTCCTAGACACAAAACTACACCTAATGGGCCTCTTCTAATATGAGCATTAATTCCTGAATCTTTTTCAAACCTTGAAGACGATCTGTCTATATTTTTATACTCATCAATTGTGTCGTAAATATACTTTACTGTACGATCAAATTCCTTTTCTGAGTCATTTTTATTCTTACCTATCTCCCACATTAAAAGGTTAACAATTAAATCTCTATGGTCAATCATTTTATCAGCAAATCTTTTCATGCACTTTAGCCTATCTCTAACCTTCATAGTTGGCCATTTACCTTGTCCTCGACCAAAAGCATTTTTTGCTGATTCTAAGGCTTCTAACGCAGACTCTGAATCCATATCAGGAATTGAACCAAGTAGAGTTGGGGAATATGGAGTATCAGGATTAGAGTCAATAGTTGAGAAAACATCAGATGTTTCACCATTCCATTTCTTCATCTCACCATTTACTAAGTATTCTCTGCAATGTAATTGATCTATTTTAAAGCTTGTCATAAACTTATTATTTATATTAAAAGTCGTAATGTTTCTGGTTTGTCGTTTAAATATTCTCCAAAGAAACCATTTTCTTTCATTTTCTTTGTCAAGTCATTTAAATCTTTAGAAAACTTTAACTCTATTCCAACTATAGCTGAAGTATATTCTCTATTATTCTTTTTTACATATTCAAAGAATGTAATATCATCATTTTCCCCAAGAACATTATTTACAAATTCTTTTAAGGCTCCCGATCTTTGAGGAAATTTAACAATAAAATAATGCTTTAATTTTGAGAAAAGTAAAGCTCTTTCTTTTATTTCACTCATTCTGATTATATCATTATTACCTCCACAAATTATTATACCTACATTTTTATTAATAAATTTTTTGTGATACATTTCAAACGCAGATATACCTATTGCTCCTGCAGGCTCGACAACAATTCCATCTTTATTATATAAGTCTAAAATAGTTTGGCAAATTTTACCTTCAGGTACAACAAGTAAATCATCTAAGTGTTCTTTACAAATTTCAAAAGGTATCTTTCCAATTTTTTTTATGGATACACCATCTACAAAGTTATCTATTTTATCAAGTTCAATTATTTTTTTTTGTTCAAGTGATTTCATCATAGCAGGAGCTCCTTCTGCTTCTACTCCAATAATTTTGGTTTTAGGTGATAACTTATTAAAAACAGTTATAATCCCAGAAATCAAACCACCACCACCAATTGGAATAATTAGGTAATCAAAATGTTTATCAATTTGGTCTAAAATCTCTAAAGCAATAGTACCTTGACCTTCTATAACAGTATTGTCATCAAAAGGATGAATAAAAATTGTATTTTCATTAATCTGTTTTTGAGCCTCTTTTTGAGCATCATCAAAACTATCACCTATTAGAACAATTTTAATATAATCTCCACCAAACATTCTAACTCTATCTACTTTCTGTTTTGAAGTAGTTTCTGGCATATAAACTGTTCCAAATATTTTAAGTTTTTTACAAGAATATGCAAAACCTTGGGCATGATTACCTGCACTTGCACAAATAATTTGCTTGTTTTGAGTATTATTGAGATTGAGTGATTTTATTTTATTAAATGCACCTCTAATTTTAAAAGATCTAACTTTTTGAATATCTTCTCTTTTAAAAAACACTCTTGAGTTAAACTCATTGGATAACCTCTCACTTAATTCTAACGGAGTAACTATGGATACATCTTTTAGATTATCCGATGCATTTCTTACACCATTTAAATTAGGTAGTTGCATTTATCATAATGCTTTTTTCATTGAAGTCATATGTTGCCTTAGTTCATCACCTATAATTTCAATAGAATGGAATCTTATAGAATCATTAATTTCAATTAATTTTTTATTATCAACTGAGTTGGAATTTTTAGAAAAGGTATTGGATCCTATCACATCAATATCAATATTTTCAAAGAAGCTTGACAATAGATTAATTGCTTCATTATTAAATAAATAACATCCATATTCTGCAGTATCAGAAATAATACTATTCATTTCATAAAGTTTTTTACGAGATATTAAATTAGCAATTAAAGGAAGTTCATGAAGAGATTCATAGTAAGCAGATTCTTCTTTTATTCCAGCTTCAACCATTGTTTCAAATGCTAATTCAACTCCTGCTTTTACAAAAGCAATCATTAAGATTCCATTGTCAAAATAATCTTGTTCTGAAATTTCTTGATCAGTTGGAGTTGTTTTTTCAAAAGCAGTTTGACTAGTTTTCTCTCTCCAATCTAGAAGTTCTTTATCATCATTATCCCAATCTTTCATCATAGTTTCAGAAAAGTTACCAGATAAAATATCATCCATATGCTTTATAAATAATGGGGACAGAATAAATTTTAGTTCTTCAGACAATTCATAAGCTTTTATTTTTGCTGGATTTGACAATCTATCCATCATATTTGTGATTCCTCCATGTTTAAGTGACTCAGTAATTGTCTCCCAACCATGTTGAATAAGTTTAGATGCAAATGCTGGATCTACTCCCAACTCAATCATTCTATTAAAAGAAAGTATTGAACCTGTCTGAAGCATACCACAAAGAATTGTTTGCTCTCCCATTAAGTCAGATTTCACTTCTGCAACAAAAGAAGATTCAAGTACACCTGCAGTATGAGATCCAAGAGAAACTGCATAAGCTTTTGCAGAATCAAAACCTATATTATTTATATCATTTTCTGGATGAACTGCAATTAAAGTTGGAACACCAAAACCTCTTAAGTACTCTTCTCTTACTTCAGATCCAGGAGATTTAGGTGCAACCATTATTACTGTTATATCTGGCCTGACTTTAACACCCTCTTCAACAATATTAAAGCCATGAGAATAAGATAAAATTGAATTTTTTTTCATTAATGGCATTAACTGTTTAACAACAGGAGTATGATTTTTATCAGGAGTTAAATTAATGACTAAGTCTGATTTTGGGATTATTTCATCAAAGTTACCAACTGAAAAACCATTTGATGATGCATTTAAAAATGATTGTCTTTTTGAATCTATCGATGATTGTCTTAACACGAATGAAATATCAAGGCCAGAATCTCTCATATTTAATCCTTGATGCAAGCCTTGTGCTCCACAGCCAACAATTGCAATTTTTTTATCTTTTAAAAATTCTACTCCGTCTGCAAATTCTTCAGAATCCATAAATCTACATCTACCTAGCTGCATTAATTTTTCTCTAAATGATAAGCTATTAAAATAATTTTTCATTGTTTTTATTTTTGATTTTTAAAAGTATTCAAAATTTCTGATATACCCATTTTTTCTTTTGAAACCGCAATTCTTCCAGATCTTGTAAATTGAAGAAGACCATATTCTGATAAATCTTTGTAAAGTTTTTCTGTATCATCTCTAAAACCAGTTTTTTCTATAACAAAAAAGTCAGGATTAACAGTTACAATTCTTGCATTAGATTCTTTAATTACATTCTGAATATGTCTTTCTTCAAAAAGAGATGATGATTTCATTTTATAAAGAGCTGACTCTTGAAAAATTGTTTCATTATCAGTATGATAAAAAACTCTAATAACTTCAACCTGTTTTTCAATCTGCTTAGCTACTTTCTCAACACCCTCTTTAGTCATCTTTACAACTATTATAAACCTATAAACATCTTTTATCTCGCATTCAGAAGTAGTAAAACTTTCAATATTTATGTGACGTTTTAAAAAAATTGCAGAAAGTCTGTGTAATAGACCAACGTTGTTTTCAGTATAAACTGAGATTGTATAATTTATTTTATTTTCCATTTTAACTTAATCTTACATCAGAAACCGATGCACCTGATGGTATCATCGGAAAAACATTATTTTCTTTTTCTACACATATCTCCAAAACATAAGGCTTCTTCGATTTAATCATTCTTTCAACTGCAGGCTTTAAATCTTTCCTATCCTTTACTCTCTCAGAATCTAAATAATAACCTTTGGCAATAGCTACAAAATCTGGATTCACCATTTCAGTTGAAGCATATCTTTTATCAAAAAATAATTGTTGCCATTGACGAACCATTCCTAAAAAATCATTATTTAACACAACTATTTTAACTGGAATTTGTAATTGAAAAATTGTGCCTAATTCTTGAATAGTCATTTGATAACCACCATCACCAATTACAGCAACTACTTCTCTTTTAAATGCTCCCATTTTTGCTCCCATTGCAGCAGGAAGAGCAAATCCCATTGTACCTAGACCACCTGATGTAATATTACTTTTAGATTGAATAAAGTTAGCATACCTACATGCAACCATTTGATGTTGACCTACATCAGTAACAATAATAGCATCTCCTTTAGTGTATTCATTAATAGCAATTATTGATTCACCCATAGTTAGCCCATCTTTGACTGGGTTTAAATCAGAATTAATAACTTTTTCAAATTCAATTTTCATTAAATCATCAAACCTACTAATCCATTCGTCATGTATTTTCTTTTGTATTTTTTTGGTAATAAGCTTTAGAGATTCTTTACAGTCTCCAATTACTGGAACATCTACATTAATATTCTTATTTATCTCTGCTGGATCGATATCAAGATGGATTATTTTTGCTTGTGATGCATAAGTTTTAGGATCACCAGTTACTCTATCATCGAACCTCATTCCAACAGCAATAAGCAAATCACACTCATTAGTTAAAATATTAGGGCCATAATTCCCATGCATTCCAACCATTCCAACATTTAATTCATGGGAAGTTGGAAGTGCAGATAAGCCAAGAATTGTCCATGCTGCAGGGATTCCACTTTTTTCAACAAAGTCTTTAAATTCAGTTTCTGCATTTCCTAGAATTACACCTTGTCCCCATACAATAAAAGGTTTTTTCGCTTTGTTAATTAACTCAACTGCATTTTCTATAGATGTATTATTAATAGTAGGAAATGGATTATAGCTTCTTATACCCTTACATTTAGAATATTTATAGTCAAATAATTCAAATTGAGCATCTTTAGTTATGTCTATCAAAACAGGACCCGGTCTTCCTGATCTAGCAATATAAAAAGCTTTTGCAAAAATTTCAGGAATTTCAGCTGCTTTTGTTATTTGATAATTCCATTTAGTAACAGGCATTGAAATTCCAATAATATCTGTTTCTTGAAATGCGTCAGAGCCTAAAAGATGTGAAGCTACTTGACCTGTTATACAAACAATTGGAGTTGAGTCAATTTGTGCATCTGCAATACCAGTAACTAAATTAGTTGCACCTGGTCCAGATGTTGCGATTGCAACACCAACTTTTCCTGAAGATCTTGCATATCCCTGCGCTGCATGAACTGCTCCCTGCTCGTGTCTTGCCAAAACATGTTTTAACTTATCTTGAAACTTATAGAATTCATCATAAACAGGCATTATAGCTCCTCCTGGGTAACCCCAGACCAAATTAACGCCCTCATTTAATAAAGAATGAACTACGGCTTCAGCTCCACTTATATTTTTATTTTTCATATCACTTATTCATCTGTAACACATCCATTTGATGCATTCGAAACTGATTTAACATATTTATATAAAATTCCTTTATCAATTTTTGGTTCTGGTTGAGTCCAGTTTTTAATTCTATTTTTTATTTCATTATCTGAAACATCAACATCTATTAAATTTTTCTCAGAATCAATTGTAATAATATCTCCATTTTGAATAATTGCTAGAACCCCACCTTCATATGCCTCTGGGACAATATGACCTACAACAAATCCATGAGTTCCTCCCGAGAATCTTCCATCAGTAATCAAGGCTACATCTTTTCCAAGTCCTGCTCCCATTATTGCAGAAGTAGGTTTAAGCATTTCTGGCATTCCAGGACCACCTTTTGGTCCCTCATATCTTATTACAACAACTTCTCCTTTATTGACTTTAGATTGTTTTATAGCCTCAAGACACTCAAATTCGCCATTAAATACCTTAGCTGGGCCTGTAAATTTTAAACCTTCTTTACCTGTAATTTTTGCAACACATCCATGTTCAGCAAGATTTCCTTTGAGGATTTGTATATGACCTGTTTTTTTGATGGGATTTGAAATAGGAAAAATAATATCATTAGAGCTCATGTCTGGTGACTCAATTTCTGATAAATTTTCTTCAAGAGTTTTACCTGTTACTGTCATGCAATCTCCATGTAACATTTTATTTTCTAGCATATATTTTAAAACTGAAGGTACTCCACCTATTTTGTGTAAATCCTTCATTAAATATTTACCACTTGGCTTAAGGTTAGCTAAGAAGGGAGTCGAGTCACTTATTTCCTGAAAATAATCTATTGTTAAACTCAGATTAGCCGCTCTTGAAATAGCTAAAAAATGAAGAACTGCATTAGTTGACCCACCAAGAACTGTGATCAATCTTAAAGCATTTTCAAGAGATTTCTTAGTAACTATATCAGAGGGCTTAATATCTTTTTCTATGAGTAATTTCATTGCAGAACCAATTTGATTACACTCACTAATTTTATCATCACTTATAGCAGGATTAGAAGAGTTGTAAGGAAGAGACATACCTAAAGCTTCAATTGCAGAAGCCATAGTGTTAGCAGTATACATACCTCCACATGCTCCAGCTCCAGGACAAGCATTTTTAATTACATTTTTATATTCATTTTCATCAATCTTTCCAGAAACTTTTTCACCCCAGGCCTCAAAAGCTGATACTACATCTAGCTCTTTATTATTATAACAACCTGAATCTATTGTACCTCCATAAACAAGTAAACTAGGCCTATTTAATCTAAGCATTGCCATTAAGGCGCCTGGCATATTTTTATCACAACCAACAACTGTAACCAAACCATCATACGACATAGCTTGAACAACAGTTTCCATTGAATCAGCTATAATATCTCTAGAAGGTAAAGAATATCTCATGCCTAAAGTTCCCATTGATATTCCATCACTAACTCCAATAGTATTAAATATTAAACCAACATAATTTGAGCTTACTATACTCTCTCTTATTTTTACAGATAAGTCATTTAAATGCATGTTACATGGATTACCTTCATACCCTGTACTAGCTACACCAATAAAAGGTTTATCAAAGTCCTCTTCAGATAAACCAATAGCGTGAAGCATTGCTTGAGCAGCAGGCTGAGAATCATCCTTTGTTACTATTCGACTATATTTATTTAACATACAAAATAAATCTTTTCCTTAAAATTATTACCCTGTTACTTTAATTCTTAATGAATCTGTAAGCTATGACTACGTTCAAACAAATGAATTTATATTTAAAATACTGGTAATGAGATATTTAAACTAATAAATATATTACATCCAAACTTCTCGCATCTGTATTGAATTTAAATAATTAAATTTAACACGTAATGGACAACAAAGAAATCGATATTATACTTAATTCCCAAAAAGAATCTAATAAAACCAATTCTAATTCTGTTAACTACAGAATTCAGATTTTGAATTCCCTTCTTAAAGAAATTATCAAAACAGAAGACAAAATCTATGAAGCTCTAAAAAAAGATCTTAATAAACATGAATTTGAATCATTTTTATCTGAAGTTCTTCTTGTTAAAAGAGAAATTAAATTATTCACAAGAAAATTAAAGAAATGGTCAAAAAAGAAAAAAGTTAATGGATCTATATTTAACTTCCCATCATCAGATTATCTTTTACCAGAACCTTATGGTCAAGTACTTATTATAACCCCATGGAATTATCCATTTCAGTTATCACTAACTCCACTAATTGGTGCAGTTGGAGCAGGAAATTCAGTTATAATAAAACCATCTGAATTAGCTCCAAACACATCTTCAGTACTTAAAGAATTGATCTGTAGTGTCTTTCCTCAAAATTTAGTTTCTGTTATTGAAGGAGATGCTGAAACTGCTAAATATCTTCTTGATAAAAAATGGGATTATATATTATTTACCGGAAGTACAAAAATTGGAAAAATTGTAGCTGAGAAGGCTGCAAAACACTTAACCCCCACTACATTAGAACTTGGAGGGAAAAGCCCATGTATAGTTGATAGTAATATAGATTTGGATAAAACAGCTAAAAGGATAGTTTCAGGTAAATTTGTTAATTGTGGTCAAACTTGTATTGCCCCAGATTATGTTCTCGTTAACACTCATGTTAAAAGTGAACTGATTTCAATGCTCAAAAAAAATATAATTTTAACTTTTGGAAACACTCCTCATGATTCTGATAGTTATGGAAGGATTATTAATAAAGCAAACCTATTAAGGCTTAAAGAAAATCTTAATAATCAAGATATTGAATTTGGGGGGGGGATTGATGAAAATAACCTTTATATCGAACCTACATTAGTGATTGATCCTGATATAAATTCAGAAATCATGAAAGAAGAAATTTTTGGCCCAATTTTACCAATTATATCTTATGAAAATGAAAATGATTTAAATAAAATACTAAACTTAAATCCAACTCCACTCGCATTCTATATATTTTCAAATAATCAAAAATTTATTGATAAATTAATTGACTCTAATAAGTTTGGAGGATGTGTAGTAAATGATACTCTAATACATTATGTGAATTCAAATCTGCCATTTGGTGGTATTGGAGAAAGCGGAATGGGTGCATACAGAGGGAAATTTAGTTTTGACACTTTTAGTCACTATAAACCTGTTCTTAAGAAAAAATCAATGATTGATATTCCATTTAGATACGGACCCTATCCTAACTCATTTAAATTAATTAAGAAATTATTGGAGAAACTATAAAATGGAGAAGACTGTAAGTGAGGCCATAAAATATAGAAGATCTGTCAGAAAGTTTGATCCTAATAAAGAATTAAACTCAGATATTGTAAAAAAATGCATTGAAAATGGGGTATTAGCTCCTACTAGTAGCAATCTTCAACTTTGGGAGTTTTATCATATTACTAACAAAGAATTATTAAATAAGATTTCAAAAATATGCTTTAATCAACCTGCCGCTTCAACAGCAAAGCAAATTGTAATTACTGTGGTTAGGAAAGATTTGTGGAAAATAAGAGCTTCTCAAAATATTGATTTTTTTAATTTGTCAAAGAAAAATCTTAGTGATAGGAATTACGATTTAACACAAAAATATTACAAAAGAGCTATACCTTTTGTATATAAAGATTTTTTAGGTATAATAAGTTTCCTTAAATATATATTTGCTTCTATAATAGGACTATTTAGAGTAATGTATAGGCAACTAAGAGCTTCTGATATTAGGATAGTTGCTCATAAAAGTGCAGCATTAGCATCTCAAAATTTCATGATAAGTATGGCTGGATTTGGTTATGACACCTGTCCTATGGAAGGCTTTGACTCTCTTAAAATTAAAAGTTTGTTGAACCTAAATAAAAAGTCTGAAATTAATATGATAATTGGGTGTGGAATTAGATTAAAAGAAGGGGTTTACGGTGAAAGATTTAGAGTTCCTTTTGAAGAAGTATATATTCAAAAATAAATCACTTCATTGATTCTTCAATCGATGAATCTAACCAGTTTTTAAAATTTTTCTCTGATGTGAATTGAATAGGTTCAGTTAAAACCTTACCTGAAGGAAGCATAGTAACATAATAAGGCTGTGATGCATTATTGAAATTTATACGCTGAAAAAGAGACCACTTTCTTCCTATATTGTTAACGTATTGAATATTTCCAGAATTATTTAAAAATTTAAACTCTTCTTCTATTGAAAGTTTTGTTCTATCATCAACGTAAAGGGAGATAATAACAAAATTATTATCTAAAAGATTAAATATTGCTGGTTTTGACCACACATTTTCTTCCATCCTTCTGCAATTAGCACAAGCCCAACCTGTAAAATCTAGAAGAATGATTTTTTCATTTTCGATAGCATAATTTTTACCATCTTGAAAGTCTTTAAAACATTTTAGTCCAAGAGGACAATCATTAACTTTTTCTTCAATAGAGTAAAACTCTGGAGGCAAAATACCACTCAAGAATCTTACATTTCTACTATCATAAAGTCCACTGATCAGATAGAATGAAAAAAACATGAAAAACCAGCCTGACAAGCTCTTAAAATTAAATTTTAATTTACCAAAGTATGAACCAAACAAGTACATAGACATTGTTAAGAAAATTAGTATCCAAATAATTAAAAATACTTCTCTTTTTAAAATACCCCAACCCTCTACTAAATCAGCGTTTGATAAAAACTTAAATGCTAATGCTAATTCAATAAAACCCAAAGAAACCTTTAATTTTTTTAACCAAATCCCAGATTTAGGAATCAATGATAAGTATTTGGGATAAAATGCTAAAAAAGTAAATGGTAGAGCTAAAGCAAAACCAAAGCCAAGCATACCTGAAGAAAGCTGCATAGCACCCGATTCAGCAGATGATAAAGAACCAGCTAGCAAAGAGCCTAATATAGGTCCTGTACAAGAAAATGAAACTAATGCTAATGTTAGTGACATAAAGAATATTCCAACCACCCCACCCTTTTCAGATTTTTTTTCTGAACCTGAAATAATATTACTCGGAATTACAATATCAAAGTATCCAAAAAATGAAATTGCAAAAAATATAAAGACTAAAAAAAAGGTAATATTTACATAAACATTAGTTGAAATAGTATTTAAAATATTTGGGTTTAAAGTATCAAATAAATGGAATGGGACACTTAATAAAATATAAATCAACACAATAAAGAAACCATATAAAGAAGCCGATGTTAAACTATTATATTTTAACTTTTTTTGATCAATGAAATATGATACAGTTAATGGTATCATTGGGAAAATACAAGGTGTTAATAAAGCTAAAAAACCTGCTAAAAGTCCAAAAATAAATATCTCAAAATAATTAGATGATTGAACAACATCAACGCTATTGTATTTGGATTTATCAAGCTGTAGTTCCAATGAATTATATTTCTTAATATCATCCAAAGTAACATTGTCATCTTGAACAATTTTCTTGCTTTTATCAAGAACTATATTGAATGTTTCATTTCGAAAAATACATAACTCATCATCACATGACGAATATTCAACTTCAATCTTAATCTGGTTAACATCTTTATTATTTAGCTTAATAGATTGATTAAAATTTGCTTTTCCTTCAAAATAATACAAATCCATCTTGAATACATTGTCATATCCAATTATGTATGGATCTTCATTAAAAATTTCATCAGCCAAATAGTTATTATTATTATCTATAAATTCAAAACTAGTTGCTACAGATCCCTCTTCAGGTGAAAACTGAGAATATAGTTTCCAGCCATCAATTATTTCTGCATTAAAAGAAATTTGATATTCTAGGCTGTTTAGCTTTGTTATTTCGTATGACCAAGAAACAGGTTCGGTTTCCTGAGCACTAAGTGGCAGAAGAGTAATAATTCCAAACAGTAAATTTTTAATCATTTTTAGTGATTATTAAGTGTTTTTTATTTTTTGTCAATTTAAATTTTTCCGATTCAATATACTTACCTGAATCTGAGTTAAATAACTTAATTACTTCTTTAAAATCAAAACCATAATGTAAAAATAAATTATGTATATAAAATTCTAACGGGTGCAATTTTTTTATTTCACTTATTTCAATTTTTGTAGATTTATTTTCAGTCTTGAAATATTTATCTTTAACATTGCCAATAATTGAGTCTACAAATATCTTTGTAGAATTTAGATTATTCATAGTGGTCTTGAACTTTAACATAACATTATCATCAAAATTTTTAAATTCAGAAATGATCGTATTTCGTATTTTATTTCTAAAATAATCATTACTTAAATTTGATGAGTCCCCCCTAAAATCAATACTATTAAGAGTTGCATATTCAACAATATCGTCTTTTAAAATATTAAGAAGAGGTCTATATAAACTTTCTGTTTTCTCTGTAATACCAACAAGCCCATTTAAACCTGTTCCTCTCATTGAGTTTATTAAATAAGTCTCAATTTGATCATCTAAATTATGTGCAGTAATAACAAAATCAAATTCATATATACGTTTTAAATCATAAAACCATTCATACCTCAAGTTTCTTGCTCCCTCTTGTATACCAAGTTTAAACTTTTCACAATAGTCAGTTGTACTGAATTTTGAACTAAAATATTTAATGTTATTTTTTTGTGACCAATTAGAAACAAATATTTCATCATCATCACTTTCTTCAGAACGTAAATTAAAGTTACAATGAGCTACATTAAATTTTAGATTATTTTTTAAAAATAAGTTTGCTAGAACCATACTATCAACTCCACCACTTAGAGCAACTAGGAAATTCGAACTCTTAAGAGTTTTAATTTTCTCTTCAAAAATTTTATCTAATTTATGTTCCAACATTATGTAATTTTCGATAATCCAAGACGTTTCTCTACATAGTCAATTATCAAAGATGCAATATTAATATCATTTATTGATTCAATCCCTTGAAGACCTGGGGAACTGTTAACCTCAAGAACTTTCGGACCTTCATTAGAACGTAAAATATCTACACCTGCTATATTTAACCCCATGGCTTTGACAGCTTGCTTTGCTATCCTCCTCTCTTCTTGAGTTATCTTGACTGTAATAGCTTTTCCACCAGCATGAAGATTTGAACGAAAATCATCATCAGAGGAAGACCTCATCATACTAGCAATTACCTTTCCTCCTATCACAAATAATCTTAAATCTGAGCCATTTGCATCTTTTATAAAATCTTGAATTATAAATGGGGCATTAAGTTTTTGAAAAGCACTTATCACACTTGATGCTGCTTTTTTTGTTTCAGCTAAAATTACTCCTTTACCTTGAGAACTCTCAAGCAATTTAACAACCAGTGGAGCACCAGTAGATAAATCAATAATATTTTTGGTGTCATGAGGTGAATTTGCAAAAGCTGTATCAGGCATAGGAATTCTATTAATGGCTAGGGCTTGATGTGCAGCTAACTTATCTCTTGAGGTACCAATTGATATTGATGAATTTAAACAAAATGTACCCATAGCTTCAAATTGCCTTACAACAGCCATACCATATTTAGTTATTGAAGGACCAATTCTTGGAATAATTACGTCATAATGAGGTAAAACTTTACCATCATAATGAACCTCAGGATTATCAGATTCAATATTTAAATAACATCTTTTAGTATTTAAAATTTCACAAAAATGACCATTTTCTTCAGCTGCATTTATAATCTTTAGATTAGAGTAATTATTAGGCTCTAAACTTAATATACCAATCCTTAAAGCTCTCCTGTAACTACTGTTTTTTAATTTCTTGTAAAGATCATAGGTTAAAACCGTTTGCAAAAAACTTTTATCAACTGAAATCTGAAAACCATCAAGAGCACTTCTACCTATTATCATCTTATATTTCATGTTTTCACGGTTGGTTAATGTAATAGGTATTTTTTTCTTAACATCACCAATTATTAAATCTGTTTCAATTACATACCTTAATTCAGCTATACCGTTTGAAGAAGTAATATTTCTTTGATCAATAATTTTTGCTGAGCAAAATATTGAAAATCTTTCATCTGTATCTATTGGATTAATTCCAAACCTGACCATTTGATTATTTTTACCAAATGTTTGAATATTAAAAGCATGAAGTGCTGATGTATCAGCACCTGTATCAGTCTTGGCAATAAGAGCAGGAAGATTTAGTTTTGGCAAACTAACCCATTCTTCCCAACCTACATAATTTTTTGTTTTCATCCATATTTAATTCTGCAAATTTAAATAAATGTATGTTTAATTTATACAAATTTTAATAATTCACTTTTAATTATTATGATGATATAAGTCTTATAATGAAGGATTAATTTGTTCATTTTTTTAGTTATGCGATAACCTGGCTAAAATAAATAAGGTTTAATTAAATAAGTATCATAATATATTTATGATTAAAAAAAAAATTCTGAACTTGTAAGATATTTTATAATTTGAAAAACTCTTCTAATGTAAGTTTACCGATTGGAATAGCCCTGCTTCCTATTTTCTTTCTTGTCTTACTTTTAAGTATTAACGTTTTAATTTATGGTGATGATTCTTTAAACGGAACCAATCAGTTTATTCTAATTTTATCTGGACTATTTGGTGCATCTATAGGTTTTATTTACAAAGTATCATACAAAGAAATACTTAAAAACATATCTAATAGTGTAAAATCAGTAACTGGAGCATTATTAATATTATTATTTGTTGGAGCGCTAGCAGGTACTTGGATGATCAGTGGGATTATACCTGCAATGGTTTATTATGGTCTTAAAATATTAGACCCTAATATCTTTCTTCCAGCTTGTGTTATAATATGCTCTATTATATCAGTTGCTACAGGAAGCAGTTGGACTACATCTGCAACAGTTGGTATTGCATTAGTAGGAATTGGTAAAGCTCTAGGCATTCCCCCAGGAATGGTTGGAGGGGCAGTAATTGCAGGTGCTTACTTTGGAGACAAACTTTCTCCACTTAGTGATACAACTAATCTTGCTGCGGCTGTTACTAAAGTTGATTTATTTAAACACATTAAATATTTAACTTATACTACCATCCCCAGTATATCGATAACTCTAATTGTTTTTATCATTCTTGGATTTTTACAAGTATCAGATGGATCAACTGATAATACTTATTTACTTACCACTATTACTGAAAAGTTTAATATTACGTTAATCCTATTTATTGTTCCAATATTAGTTTTAATTATGATTATAAAAAAAACACCTCCCTTAATTGCGTTAGTAATTGGAACATTAGCAGGTGCTGTATTTGCTGTCATATTTCAACCACAAATTATATCAGAACTTTCTTCTGGAAGTTATTCTAAACTTACTAATACTTATGTTGTAATTATGGATACAATTACTGGACCTGTAAACATTGAAACAAATAATGTGATATTAAATGATTTATTTTCAACAGGAGGAATGCTAGGTATGATGAATACAATATTTTTAGTAATTGGGACAATGGTATTTGGAGGGGTGATGGAGGCTATTGGAGCACTTAAAACCATTAGCAAGACACTATTACAATGGGCTGATACAACATTTAAATTATTTGCAAGTACAGTAGCATCTTGTTTAGCATTAAATGTTAGTGCATCAGATCAATATCTTTCAATTGTAGTTTCAGGAAAAATGTTTGAAAAAGCTTTTAAAGACAAAAATCTTGCTCCTGAAAATTTAAGTAGAACTCTTGAAGATTCTGCAACGGTTACATCTGCTTTAATTCCATGGAACTCATGTGGTGCATACCACTCTTCTGTTCTAGGAGTTGGAGTTGGAGAATATTTTATTTATGCAATTTTTAATTGGATTAGTCCATTCATGACATTAATCTATGCTGCACTTAGAATTAAAATCAGGACTTTAGGAAATAAAAATTAATTATCTAAACTCATCTTTGTATTTTTGTATAATACTGTTTATTTATGAGAAGCAAGAAAAAAGCCGATGTAAACAAATTTAAAGTTATACTTGGCTATATTTTTCTGTTTCTCTCTGTAACACTTTTCACTTCATTTATATCATATATGTATAATTGGAAGGTTGATCAAAGTAGTATTGGAAGTCTTTTTGACAGAAATATTGAAGTTGAAAACATATTAGGAAAAATAGGCGCATCAATAAGTCACTTTTTTATTTACAATCTATTTGGAATTTCTAGTTTTATATTCCCTGTAATTCTTTTTATTTCATCCTATTATTTACTTTTTAATAAAAAAATACTTGAGTTATTCAAAAGGATTAATTGGCTGCTAATACTAACTATCTGGACAATTCTATTAACTGGATATCTTAGTAATTATTTTCCAATTCAAACTGGTATTGTTGGGTTTGAAATAAATTCATTTCTTAAGACTTACATTGGAATGACAGGAATATTACTAATTATAAGTTTCATTTTCATTTTATCAATTGCAGTCTTATGGAATATCACTCCCAATTCAATAGTTACATTATTAGGTAATTTTTCTCTTACAAAAAAATCAGAAGAGAATCTTCAAGAAGATAAGCTTAATGATGAAATATTTGAGTACATTAAAGTTGAAGACTCAGATCTAGAAGTTAATCTAGAGTCAAAGGTTAATGATGAAAATGAGATACAATCAGAGCCTACTGAAGAAAATGATGATAGCATATCAATGGAGGTTGAAGAAATAAATTTTGAGGAAAAGAGCACTAAAAATATTAGCTTTAATAAAGCTGATCTTAAGAAGTTCGATCCTACTCTAGATTTAAGTAATTTTAAAAATCCAAGTATTGATCTTTTGAAAGATTATGGAGATGGTACAATCAAAATCGATCAAGATGAACTTGAAACCAATAAAAATAAAATAGTTGATACTCTAAAGAATTATAACATTGGCATAAAGCAAATTAAAGCTACCATAGGACCAACTGTTACACTATATGAAATAATTCCTGATGCAGGAGTTAGAATTTCAAAAATTAAAAATCTTGAAGATGACATTGCTTTATCTCTTTCAGCACTTGGCATTAGAATAATTGCCCCAATTCCTGGGAAGGGAACTATTGGTATTGAAGTTCCTAATAAAAAGAAATCTATTGTTTCAATGAAATCTCTTATTTCTTCAAAAAAATATATTGAATCTGAAATGGAGCTTCCAATTGCAATCGGAAAAACAATTAGCAATGAAACATTTATTGTTGATTTAACTAATATGCCACATCTTTTAATGGCAGGGGCAACAGGTCAGGGTAAGTCAGTAGGAATTAATGCTATTCTTACATCAATTCTTTATAAAAAACATCCAGCTCAAGTAAAGTTTGTTTTAGTCGATCCAAAAAAAATTGAATTATCAATTTATAACAAGATTGAAAGACACTATCTAGCAAAACTTCCTGAATCAGAAGATGCTATTATTATAGATAATGATAAAGTAATTAACACACTTAATTCATTATGTATGGAAATGGATAAAAGATATGAATTACTTAAGGATGCCATGACTAGAAATATTAAAGAATATAATACGAAGTTTATATCTAGAAAATTAAATCCAGAAAATGGACATACATTTCTACCTTATATAGTCCTTGTAATAGATGAGTTTGCAGATTTAATAATGACAGCTGGAAAAGAAGTAGAGACTCCTTTAGCAAGATTAGCGCAACTTTCAAGAGCTGTTGGTATTCATTTAATAATTGCTACGCAGAGACCCTCAGTAAATGTAATAACAGGTTTAATTAAAGCAAATTTTCCTGCCAGAATCGCTTTTAGAGTTACCTCTAAAATTGATTCAAGAACAATTTTAGATACAGGCGGAGCTGAACAATTGATTGGAAGAGGAGATTTATTATACTCTCAATCAAATGATCTAACAAGAATACAATGTGGTTTTATTGACACCCCAGAAGTTGAAAAATTATCAGAGTTTATTGGATCGCAAATGGGATATCCAACTGCATATGAACTTCCTGAATTTTCTAAAGATGAAAGTGGATCGTCTTCAGACATATCAATAGAAGATAGAGATTCAATGTTTAATGAAGCAGCAAGAGTAATAGTTTCAAACCAACAAGGTTCAGCATCTTTACTTCAAAGAAAACTTAAACTAGGATATAATAGAGCAGGAAGATTAATTGATCAGATGGAAGATGCTGGTATAGTGGGCCCATTTGAAGGAAGTAAACCAAGACAAGTTTTAATATCAGATTTAAATTCATTAGAAACTCTGTTAAGTGGTGGACAAAAATAAAATACTTATAAAATTTATTGTAATTCTTTTAGGTTTTTCAAATCTATCAGCTCAAGAGTCTGCAGTTGACCTCCTTAAAAGAGTCAATAAAAATGTATTATCATTAGATAATGTTTACTATAAATTTGAGATTTCTTCAAAATTTGAAAATAATATTTTACCAATCAGAGGAGAATTTTATATTAAGCAGGAAAGCTATTTAATAGACACAAATGAAATTGATCAGATTTATGATGGTGAAAAATTTTACACAATTATTCATGAAAATAAAGAGGTAATAATAAGTACTGAGAACACTTCATTTTTTAATTTCTCACCAAACCAGATATTTAAATTTTTTTTGAAAGGATTTGATTTAAAAAAACAAAATATATCTAATGACATATATTTTATTGCTGCGGAGAGTATTGAAGAAGAAGAAGAAATAATTTATAATCTATTTATAAATTCTAATCTTTCAATTGAAAAAATTGAAATGATTGAAAAAGAAACAGGTGAAGAAATTAATAAGTTTTTAACATTAACTTATGATTATAATTTAAATGTTCCCTTGTCTTTATTTAAATTTGACATAAATGATTATGAAGATTATTTAATAGTTACAGAAAATTGAAAATATTAGACAAATACATATTAAAATCATATTTAACAAGATTCATTGGTGTTTTCGTCATATGTTTTTTAATATTTATCATACAAACATTCTGGCTTTATATTGATGAACTTGCAGGTAAAGGTTTAGATATATTTACAATTGGTAAATTTTTCATGTATTTTTCTCCAAAACTAGTTCCTCTAGTTTTACCTCTATCAATACTTCTTGCATCCTTAACTACTTATGGAACACTATCTGAAAACTATGAATTCATTGCAATGAAATCAAATGGAATATCAATAGTAAGAAGTATGATAGCTTTATTAGTATTTCATATTTTTCTTGGAATTGGATCATTCTATTTTTCAGATAATGTAGTAACATATGGAGAATTAAAATCCTATAATTTGAGAAAAAATTTAGCTAAGCTAAAGCCTACTTTAAGTATTCGTGAAGGGATATTCAATGATATTGGTAATATGAATATTAAAGTTGCTAGAAAGTATGGGGATAATGATCAATATCTTGAAGATATTATTCTTCATAGCATATCAGATGATAATATAAATAG
>JADHRQ010000017.1 GCA_016777325.1 Flavobacteriales bacterium
TATTTAATACAAAACATAAAAGATCTTACAAAAGCTGAAATTATTATTCCTAATAAGGAAATAATAGAGTTCAAAGAAGCATTAATTTTTGGCTTTCTGGGAGTTCTAAAAGACTTAAATATTGATAACTGTTATTCTTCTGTTACAGGGGCAATAAAAAATCATAGTTCAGGTAAAATTATTATTCCTAAAAATTAAATTATTTTTTAATAAATTAGATGTTTGCAAAAAATCATTCTGCTTGAATGAACCCCTATGAAATCATAATTAGTTAATGAAAATAAATTTAAAATAAATGGAGACAATATTATTAGGAATATTTATTGCAGGGTATTTATTAATTACTCTTGAACATAGCCTTAAAATTGATAAATTAATCCCAGCTCTTGGAATGATGGCCTTTTTATGGGCTATAATAGCAGTTTTTAATATCCCAGTTTTTGAGGTAGATACTGCATTAAGAGAATTAATTCCTGTTAAAGTGAAAAAGATAATGGCTTATCACTTAGCCCATACTTCAGAAATTTTGATTTTTTTATTGGGAGCTATGACAATAGTTGAAATCATTGACTATTATAATGGATTTGAAAAGATTAAGTCATTTGTTAGAACAAAATCAAGAAAAAAACTTTTATGGATTTTTGCAATTTTAGCTTTTATATTATCTGCTATTATTGACAATCTAACTGCTACTATTGTATTAATAACTATACTTCAGAAAATCATAAGAGATAAGAATCTAAGATTGTGGTTTGCAGGTTTAATTGTAATTGCTGCAAATGCTGGAGGAGCATGGTCTCCAATTGGAGATGTTACTACAACTATGTTATGGATCGCTGATAAAGTAACAGTACCAATGTTATTTATTTATGTTTTTATTCCATCTGTAGTGTGTATGGTTGTGCCAATTTATATTGCTTCTTTTTTGAAACCTTTTCAAGGCACAGTGAGCAATATAGAAAATGATGAAAGTAACATAACTAGAATTGGTAATACAATGTTATGGTTAGGATTAGGAGGAATAGTTTTTGTTCCAATATTTAAGGTTTTAACAGGTCTTCCTCCATATGTTGGAATGATGTTATCTCTCGCAGTCGTAGCAACTTTTGCTGAGATATTTAGTGGAACTAAGTTTAATATAACCACACCTAATGATGATGGTGTAATGCATAGTCAGAGTCCCGTTCACAAAGCTTTAACTCAAATAGAATTACCAAGTATTTTATTTTTTTTAGGAATATTAATGGCAGTAGCTGCATTAGAGTCAATAGGATATTTATTTGAATTTGCTCAATATCTTGAAACTGCTATACCAGATATAAGGATTGTAGCTGGATTACTAGGTCTCGGATCTGCAGTTATTGATAATGTTCCTTTAGTAGCCGCTTCTATCGGTATGTTCTCTCAACCTTTGGATGATTCCTTATGGCATTTAATAGCTTATTCAGCAGGTACTGGAGGTAGTGTATTAGTTATTGGGTCTGCTGCTGGTGTTGTGGCAATGGGAATGGAAAAAATTGAATTCTTTTGGTACCTAAAAAAAATAGGTTGGTTAGCATTTATTGGATTTGCTGCGGGGTTTATAACATTTGTGCTAATGGAATCATTCATCTTAACATAAAAGATTGGACTATAAAAATATTGAAAACTGGATATTAAGTCGAGTACCAATTTTTCAAAATAAAGGAAAAGACGCTTATAATCCTGGATTAAAAAATGTAAGTAAATTTTTAAATGAGTTAAACTTACCAAAAAATCAACTAAAATATATTCATGTAGGGGGGACAAATGGAAAGGGCAGTACATGCTCATATATTTCCTCTATACTTCAAGAGGCAGGCTATAAAGTAGGTACATTTTCTTCACCTCATTTTTATGATTATAGAGAAAGAATAAAAATCAATAATACTAAAATTGAAAAATCTTTTATAGTAGATTTTATTGATAAGAATAAAAATATAATTGAAACTTTAGGATTGAGTTTTTTTGAGCTCTCATTTGGACTATGTTTAAGTTATTTTAATCAAAAAAAAATTGACTATGCTGTTATTGAAGTCGGTTTAGGAGGAAGACTTGACGCTACTAATATTATTAACCCTCTAGTCTCTGTAATTACAAATATCTCATATGATCATATGGATATTTTAGGTGATTCTCTTGAAATGATTGCTAAAGAAAAAGCTGGAATAATTAAAACAAATTCAAAGGTTATAATTGGTGAAAGAAATGGTGAAGTAGATAAAATTTTTATAAATAAGGCTAAAGATGTTTCATCATCTTTAGTATTTGCTTCTGATAATTATAGTGAAAAATTATATTCAGATATAGATTATTTAAACAAGAATATATACAGTGCCATTTATACTTGCAAAGCACTTACTTTAAAAAACATAAATCAAAATTCAATATTAAGGGGTATTAAAAATGTTGCTATTAATACTAACATGTTTGGACGTTGGAGTATAATTGATAATGACCCAAAAATTATATTTGATGCTGCTCATAATGAAGGAGGATTTGAATCTATTGGAAAACAACTATCAAAATTATCATATGATAAACTTTTTGTTTTATTAAGTTTTGTCAAAGGCAAAAAGATTAACAACTTAATAAGTAAGCTTCCATCAGATGCAAAATTATATTTCACTACACTATCTATTGAAAGATCAATGAGTTTTGAGGAAATCAAGCTAAATGTTGAAGGAAATATTATATTTGACAAGAGTCCAAAAAAAATACTAAATCATATAAAAAAAGAAACTTCCAGTGATGATTTGATTCTAATAACTGGATCTAATTTTATAGCAAAAGAACTTTTTTATGAAAATTAAATTATTAATTATATTATATATATCATTTTCTTCAACTCTTTTTTCTCAAATCACAACTGATAGACCAGATCAAACGGAATCATCAATTGCTCTTTCAATAGGCCATGTACAAATTGAGACTGGAATTTCAATTGAAGAGAATCAGTCAAACATTAATACATTATTCAGAATTGGAATTTTAGATGGTATTGAACTTAGAATCAACAGCAACTATTTAATGAATGATAACATTTCTACTCAAAAAAAATCATCTTTTAGTGATTTTGAAGTTGGAGCAAAACTTAGAATTTTAGAAAAAGATAACAATATAACTAAAATAGGTTTTCTTACTCACCTTTCAATTCCTACAGCCCCAGAAATTTTTTCTTACAATGAATATGGTTTTTTAAATCGATTGTTAATATCACATGATTTAAAAAATGATTCACAGATTGCTTACAACCTTGGATATAACAAATACAATAATTCTAATGGTCAATTTATCTATACTCTAGCTTATGGAAAGAGTCTTGACTCTTTTGGTATATTCTTTGAAATTTTTGGAGATGAATCTAAGAATAACTCAAATTTAAACTTTGATTCTGGAATTACTTATCTGATAGATTATAATAAGCAAATAGATTTATCTATAGGAAGAGGGTTAAATAATGATATGTTTTATGTATCAGCAGGTTTTAGTATAGATATTTATTAAAACTTAACTTCAAATTAAAGCTAAAGAATACCTAATAATCTAGGAGTTTTTTCTTTATAATCTTTATATCTCTCTAGATGCCCCCACTTTTTATTTCCATTATACTCAAGAATTCTTATTCCACTTACATATACTAATAGTAAATAAGTGAATATTGGAGATATTAAAGTGATCATTTCCAATCCATTTAAAGATGAAAAAGATATAATTGAGATTCCTAGCCATAGAATTATTTCTCCTAAATAGTTTGGGTGTCTTGAATATTTCCAAAGGCCTGAATTTATAAATCTATCTTTATTTATAGGGTTCATTCTAAATTTAGTTTTTTGATTATCGGCAATGATCTCAATAGTAAATCCTGCTATAAAAATCGTTAAGCCTATATAGAAAAGGTTATTGATTATTATACCATTAGATATACCAGCTAACGAACATGCAGAACAAAGTGAAACCCACATTCCTTGAAGAGTCCAAGTCATAAAAAACCTTGAAGGGGATTTTTTAATTTCTCTAAATCGTATATCTTCTCCAGCATTTTTTATTCTAATGAAAAGGAAGCTGCCAAGTCTGATAGCCCATAAAATTATTAGTATGGATATAACCAAATTACCTAGGTTAATATTCTCTTTGTCATAATTATTATAAAAGCAGTATGAAACCACAGATATATAAGTTAAACTTCCTGACAAATCATAAAATTTTTCAGTTTGAAAATAATAAGCAGGAATATATAATATCCATTGAATTAAAAATGCCAACAAAACAGCATTTTTTACAATCTCAATTTTTGTAATATATGCAATAGAGAGCGATAGAGTAAAAGCCAAAAAGGCAAAAATTAATTCTTTAAAACTTGTCTTCATTTTTTTAAATTATGATTGTCAATTTCTTCTCTCATTTTCTTGATATTATCATACCCAACTCTACAACACCCACCTATTATATCTGGTGATAAACTTAGCCAATTTTTAATCATTAAGTCATTAAATTCATTTTTTCCACTCCAAAATCTACCTCTAGGATTATACTCTTCTCCTGAGTTTGGATAAACTAGCACCTTTTTTTTTGAGTATTTTTTTAATTCTTTAATTGCACTTTCAACTAGTTTAGGAGAAAAACAATTTACCCCTAAAGTTGTAATTTTTTTAATTTCTGAAATTATTTTACAAGCATCTTTGAAAGAAGAGCCATCTCTAAATTTAATATTTTTATCACATGTAATAGACACCCATATTTCTTTAGTTGTATGGGATAAAACTTCTGAAAGAATTTCAATTTCTCTCAAACATGGAATTGTTTCATATAATATAATATCTAAGTCTGTTTTTTCTATAACACTAAGATTATTATTATGAAAATTTATTATTTCATCATCAGATGAACTATACTCTCCGATATATTCAGATGCCTGTGAATCATATGAAGCGTATGGCCCAAAACTTCCAACAATTTTAATTTCTCTCTTAGATACTGATTCTTGAATTGCTTCATTTACTAAATCAACTGACTTTTGAAAAATATTTTTTATTTCAGAAGATTTATAACCCATATTTTTAAGTCTATCATAACTAATTTGATAAGTCGAAGTTGAAATATAATCAGCACCAGCATCAATATAACCTTTATGTATGTCCCTAACCATATCTGGATTTTTTACTAATGCCATTCCTGTCCACAATTTATTCTTTAAATTATAACCAAGTTGTTCCATTGGAAATGACATACTTCCATCTAGAAGCTTTATTTTATTAATCATGAAAACTAAATTAAAAAAGTCTAGTAAAAGATCATTAAAAATAAGTTATATTTACAGCCTGAAATTTTTCAGGGCGCTTAGCTCAGTTGGTTTAGAGCACCTCGTTTACACCGAGGGGGTCGGGGGTTCGAATCCCTCAGCGCCCACTTTTTTAACCTCGACATTTGATTTGAGCTCTTTTGTCGGGGTTTTTTATTTTCCAGATTTTCTATTTTCTTTTCCCTTAAATCCAGTTAAGTTATCTCCTAATTCTGTTCTTGCTTTTTCTCCTAGTTCTTCCATTTTTGATGCTATCTCTGGAAACTCATCATACACATTATGTTTTTCTTCTGGATCTTCTTTTAAATTATATAATTCATTTTTTATCAATTGATTCATCTCATATTTAACAGGTATTCCGTCACTACCTCCATTTTTTCCATTAAGTGATCTATAAGATCTTGCAAAATGTATTTTCCAATCATTCATTCTTATTGAGTGTAATTCGTTTACTCTATAGTAGAAATATAATTTTTCATGAGGAGATTTATTTGTTTCACCAGAGAGCAAAGGCCATATATCTTTCCCATCAATTTTATTTTTTGATAATTTAGATTTGGTAATATTCGCTATTGTTGGCATCCAGTCGATAGCCATAATTGGCTCATCAATGATATTAGGTTTTAATCTACCAGGAAATTTTATTATGCTAGGAACTCGAACACCACCTTCCCATGTAGTACCTTTACCTTCTCTATAAATTCCAGGTGATCCAGAATGATCCCCATATGATAGCCATGGTCCGTTATCTGATGTAAAAATGATTATTGTGTTATCACTTAATCCATTTTCTTCCAGAGAATTAATTATTCTTCCAACTGAAAAATCTATCTCTGTGATTACATCTGCATATAAACCATTTCCTGTTTTATTTTCAAAATTTTTAGAAACAAATAAGGGTACATGAGGTTGAGGATGAGCGATATATAGAAAAAAAGGATTTTCCTTGTTTTTAATTATGAAATCAATACTCTCTGAAGTAATGTCTTTCGTTAAATCAGATTGATCAATTATTTCTTGAATTGGATCTTCATTTCTATATAAAAGTAAATCCTCTGGATAACTTTGTGGGCTTTCAGGATGCCATCTCCACATATCATTTGAATAAAGAATACCATAAAATTCATCAAAACCATGTTTTGTTGGAAAATATTTTTTTGAACTACCTAGATGCCATTTTCCAAAAATTCCTGTACTATATCCATTAGCTTTCAACATTTCTGCAAGTGTGAGTTCGTTGTAGTTTATTCCAGTTTTTGAATTTGGACCAAACGCATTTGAAATTCCAATTCTGTTGGGGTAACTTCCAGTTAAAATAGCAGCTCTGGAAGCAGAGCATACAGGTTGAGCAGCATAATACGATGTTAGTTTTACACCTTCTGCAGCCATTCGATCTAGGTTAATTGTGTTTATGGTTTTTGACCCATAAGATGAAAGATCACCATAGCCTAAATCATCAGCTAGTATGATAACAATATTTGGATTAGTATTATTTTTTTCACATGAAAAAATAAGTAACACTAATATTGAGCATATAATTCTTTTTAACATTCTAATTTTAATAACTTTAAAACTAAATCCTAGTAATCAAATTTAATTTATGAAAAAAATATTACTTCTTTCACTTCTTTCAGTTAGTGTCTTTTCTCAGACCTCAAATATTTTTGAGCCAATAGATATTTTTGATCTTGAGTATGTTTCCAATACTGAAATATCTCCAAATGGAAATAAAGTTTTATATCAAAGAAATTTTAATGATATAATGACTGATGAAAGTTTCTCTAATATTTGGATAGTCAATTACGATGGAACTGATAATAGACCAATAACAACAGGTAACTTTAAAGATAATTCTCCTAAATGGTCAAATAAGTCTGATAAATTTATTTTTAAGTCAAATAGAGAAGGTAAATCTCAGATTTTTCTTTTTGATCTTAACAATAACTCTTTACAGAAATTGACAAATTTTCAATATTCAATGGAGTCCTTAAGGTGGTCACCTGATGATAATTATATTTTATTCTCATCATTTATTGATAGTAAGAGGAAAAAACTGATAAAGATGCCAGAAAAACCAAAAGGTGCTAAGTGGAATGATCCACCTGTTGAAATTTCAGATTTAAATTACAAATATGATAGCTCGGGTTTTAGAAAGTCTGGAGAAGTTCAATTTTTTACTATACCAGTTAGTGGTGGAACTCCAAGACAAATAAGCAATATTAAACCAGAAAAAAGTGCAGGTCAAGCAGAATGGGTTGGTAATGATAAAGTTGTTTTTTCTGCAAATTTAAATGACGATTCTGATTATAATACAAATAATTCTGAGATATATATTCTAGACCTAGATACAGGTAAACATAAACCGCTTACTTCTAGAAATGGTCCTGACTTTAGTCCAAAAGTTTCACATGATAGTTCTTTAATTGCATATTTAGGGTATGATGATGAATATTTGGGATATCAGCAAAATTCTATCTACGTGATGAAACCAGACGGTTCAAAAAAAATAAAAATTCAATTAGATTTAGATAGAAATATTTCAAATATTTATTGGTCGGGGGACAACAAGAGGATATTTTTCCAATTCGATGATCAGGGCTTAACTAAAATTGGATCAACAACATTAGATGGAAAGTTTGAGACCGAAGTAAATCAAGTTGGGGGGCTCTCTTTTTCAAGACCATATAGTGGAGGTTTTTTTAGTCTTTCCAAAAATAATAGATATTCATTTACTCTTGGGACTGCATATAATCCAGCTGATTTAGCTACTGGATATAAAGGATCTAAAAATCGTTTAACAAACCTAAATAAAGATCTATTTGATTACAAGGAATTAGGTTTAGTTGAAGAAATTTGGTATAAATCTTCCTATGATAATAGAATGATTCAAGGTTGGATTGTAAAACCTCCCAACTTTGATGAAACAAAAAAATACCCATTAATCTTGGAAATACATGGTGGGCCTCACACAAATTATGGATTTCATTTTTCATCTGAGGTTCAACTAT
>JADHRQ010000010.1 GCA_016777325.1 Flavobacteriales bacterium
ATTTGAATTTAATTCATTTGCTGCATATGGCATCCTTTCAGGATAAGGAGGGTTTGGTCCAAGAACAAGTGTAAAAGGAACTGAAATTGCTGAATCAGTTTTTCTAAGTCTTCTTGCATCATTGAAAGGAATATGCATTCCAAAACCACTTACATATCTCTCCTCTATAACTTCTCTCAGAAAAGCAGATTTTGGATCAATACCATCTGTGTTTTCAAGACCACCTGAATTAAAATCTGAAGCTGTATAAGCTTCATATTTAAATCCTCCTGAATTATGATTATCATTTAAATTACTTCCGGAGTTTAACCATGACCTTACATTATTTAAATGTGGAAGACCATCTGCTACACCTCCTTGTCTAGCTTTAGCCTCTGCAAGTATTAATTCATTTTCAAAAAATGTAACCATATTTTGAGGCTCTGTTTCAGCTATAATACCAGTGTTAGCAGCACCACTTGAAGAGTTAATTTTATAATAACCATATCTAGCAGTTTCATCTGTTTTTGCATGATTTCTATTATTTGAACTTGAGCTATTTAATAATTGTAGTAAAAAACTTTCAGATCCACCTGAAGAATTACCAATATCACCTGCTCTTGATCCATTTAAAATTGTTGCAAATAGATTCATATCACCAGTTTGAGTACCTGGAGGGTTATATTTCATATCCCCTGAGGCTGAACTTATTC
Source organism: Flavobacteriales bacterium (assembly GCA_016777325.1). Taxonomy (GTDB): domain Bacteria; phylum Bacteroidota; class Bacteroidia; order Flavobacteriales; family Flavobacteriaceae; genus Marisimplicoccus. The sequence continues at coordinate 693 of JADHRQ010000010.1, forward strand.
CATTATTAGCAGCAGATATAGCAGCACCATAATCTTTTTTATGAAGATTAAATCTAGCTATTAATGTGTAAGCAGCTTCTATCCATTTATCTTTATTACCACCGAAGATAATATCTTGAGATAAATTTGCTGATGATGCAGAACCTAAAGTTGAAATACCAGCGTTAAGTTTTGCAATAGCGGCATCATAAACAGATACTTGACTATCAAAGGTAGGATCTTCAATTTCTGGATTTCCAGCCTCACTATAAGGAATACCACCCCATAAGGAAGCAGCAGTTCCAAATGCATGACCTTCCATGATTTGAGAGATTCCAACTAATAAACTACTTGAAGAATTAGCTTGAATATTTCTCATATTTGTCAATACACCAACATAAAGTGCATTCCATTCACTGTTAGATTCAACTGTTGATAAAGAATATCCATAGATATTAGAATACAAAGAAGAGAAACCAATCAATTGACCAGAGTACATACCGCTAATTCTATTTAAATGTCCATTTTGTAATTGAATATTAGCAAGCTGGGCACCAGTTAAAAACAACTTATTCTCAACATCAGTTGTTAAAATATCATTAGGATTTGAATTTATGTCTTCATTAATGTCCTCACATGAAAATGAAAACATAATTAGAAAAGCCAGAAAAGATTTTATATATATATTTTTCATTTTATTAATAATTAATTGTTAAACTAAATAAAAACCCTTTTGTTTGAGGATTTGTAAAATAATCCAATCCTTCAGCAGCACCAACACCATATTGATTTGTTTCAGGATCAACTCCATCAATCTTATTGATATTTATTAGATCTCTACCAGTAGCAGTTAAAACTATATCATTTAATCCTATAGATTTAATTGCTGGAGTATCTAAAACATAGCTTAGAGATAAGTCTCTAAGTTTTGTGAATGTAGCATCCTCGATAGAGAAATTATAGGCCTGATTATCACCAAAACCTCCACCAATTCCAGTTCTATACCATGTTTCATCAAGAAGAACTGGTCCTCCACCAAAATCATAAACTGAACCTCTAACTGTAGAACCAGAGGCAATAGTTTTACCAGCATAGTTAACTAAACTCTGACTTAAAGTTGTTCTGGCAGCTGTTTCCATTGTTGTTCCAAAACGACGAAGTACCCAAAGTGTTCTAGGAGAATAATCTCCACCATGAGAGTGCTCTAGTACAGCATTTAATCTAAGCTTCTTATATCTCATACTCAAAGAAATACCACCTCTCCAATCAGGATTAGGATCACCTAAAACTTCTGGGCTTGAGGTAATCTGAGGGAACCCGTTTGAATTAAGATCTAAACTTCCATCTGGATTAGTCTTAGAACCTGTTCCATAAAGAACTCCTAATGGATATCCTACAACAGCTCTTGAGCTAACTGAAGCTCCCGGAGACAAGTTTATAGACTCTGTTCCATATAAGTCTGTTACTTCATTTTCATTAGTAGACCAGTTTACAGATGTTGAAAGCCCAAAGTCTGTAGTATCTATAATATTTAATCCTAAATCAAGCTCAATACCATTATTTGTCATCTCTCCATAATTTCCATATTGAGTTGAAAACCCAGTTGATGGGGAAAGAGTAACATCTAATAAAATACCTTCAATTATATTATCATAATAAGTAAGAGATAAAGAAAGATTATCATTAAAAAATCTAAAATCACCTCCTATTTCCCACTCAGTTTTTAACTCTGGCTCTAAATTAGGGTTACCTAAGTTGTTATCTAATCTAAAACCTCCACCAAATAGGTTACTATCTAATGGATCACTATAAGTTGAGTAACTAAATCCTCCTTCTGCTAAAGTTTCAAACTTATGTGCTGCAGGTTGAACACCCACTTGTCCCCAAGATCCTCTTAGCTTAGCAAATGAGAGAACATTTGATTGGATTCTTTCTGTTAATACCCAAGCTAAGTCAGCAGCAGGGTAGAAAAATGTATCACTTATTGTAGAAGAAGCCTCAAGGGTTCCGGAAACATTTAGAAATAACTCTTCATTAAAATCAAAATTTAGAATACCATAACCTCTGTTTGATCTACTAAATGATTTAAAATTTTCATATGTAGAGGCTTCAGATGAAGTATTCAACGCAGTTGTCTGCTTTTTTGAATTAACTAAAAATCCTGTAATATTTCCTGAAATTCTTGAGTATTTTCTATCATTATAACTCCAACCAGCAGTTGCTGATAAATTAACATCATCACTTAATTGAAAGTTTGCCTTTCCTATCAGATCAAATGATGTATTTCTTGTATCAAGAACATCTTCTTGAAGCTGACCAACAGCTCTTCCACTTGCATCACCAATTGGAAAGAAGTAAGTTCTTTTATCATCAGCTACATCTAAATTTCCCCTGGCAACAATTGAAACATTTGAAGCTGGTTTAATTGTTAATTGAGGAGTAACATTTATCCTATTTACTTTACTATTGGCAGTTTGCTCATTAACAACCCAAAGAGGATTAACATAAGTTTGGTTCCAACTATTACCAATTTCTCTTCTGTATGATCTTCCTCTATTTAAAAATTCTTCTCCACTGCTAGATACATATGTACCTTTATAATCTCTTTGATCAAAGTCAGGTGGAGTTCTTAAAAGTCCTAACATAAGACCGGATACATTCGAACTTTGTTGTATTCTGTCAGTGTCAGTATATGTATAAGACATTTTTGAAGAAAGGGTAATTTTATCGTTAACTCTAGCCTCATAGTTTAATCTTGCAGTAGTTCTATCATATCCAGAACTTTTTATAATACCATCTTGCTGAAGATTTCCTAAACTAAAAAAGTAATTAGAGTTATCTCCACCTCCACTTATAGTAAGATCATTTTGTAGTGAATGACCAGTTCCAATAACAGAGTCCCAGTTTTCATCAACAAAAGTATCTCTAGAGTTCTTTTGATCAGTTGCATAATAAATTCTTCCACTATCTGCAATGAAATAAGCACTTCCTTTAGTAGTATCTTGACCACCAGATCTATCAGGGATATAATCACCCCATGACTCAGCTCTATTGGTTCCAAATTTTCCATTTTGTCCTTGACCCCATGTGTTTTGCATTGGGATTCTTTCAGATACTTCATCGAAAGAATATGCTGACTTAAATGAAATTTTAGCCTCACCTCTTTGTCCTTTTTTAGTTGTAATAACTAAAACTCCATTTGCAGCTCTACTTCCATATAATGAAGCAGCAGATGCTCCTTTTAAAATTTGCATTGACTCAATATCACTAGAATTTAAGTCATTCAAACGTGATCCTTGCGTAACACCTGAGGCTCTTCCACCTGTAATGCTGTTCCCACCAGCATATGAAGTAGAGTTGTCAAGTGGAACACCATCAACAATGATTAAAGGTTGTACATCACCATCAATCGTGTTTGCACCACGAATTTTAATTGTACTTCCAGCACCTGGGTCACCATTAGATTTAGTAACTCTAACACCAGAAGCTTTTCCACTTAAGGCATTAATTACAGTTGTTTCACCAGAACGAATTACATCATCAGTATTTACTACAGAAGATGTAGAACCCTGTTGATCCCTAACCACAGAAAATCCAAGAGCTGTCACAACTACTTCTTCAAGCTCATTATCTAGCTGTAAAGAAATATTAATGTTAGTTTGACCGGACACATTAATGTACTGAGTCAAATAACCTATGTAGCTAATAGCAAGGACTTGTCCTTGATTTGCAGTAATTTCAAAATTTCCATCAAAATCAGTCGAAACACCTGTGCTTGTTCCTTCAATGATTACATTGGCTCCTGGAAGAGGAATTCCATTTTCATCTGAAACTATACCAGTCACAGAATTTTGACTATTTGATAATAAAGAGAAAAGTAGAAATACTGTACTAAATATTATTCTCATATTTTAATTGATTTTTAATTTGTATCTATAATATAATATAAAATGTAATAACTTGTATAAATTATTATATGGAAAATATTACCTATAAATGTGAAAAGTGTGGTATGGCTGTTAAAAGCCAATGTGCTAAATGTGATGAGCCTCTACAAAATAAGACTATAACTACTGATAGCGGAGAAGAAATTAAAGTTTCTTACTGTCCAGAGTGTGATGGAATGATTAAGTCCCCTATGTGCTGTGGACTTGACATGTCATGTGAACTATAGTATAAATTAATCTTTATTTATAACTGGATATTCTATTCCAAGTTGATCAAGATATGTGTCATACTTATTTTCATCAAAGTAAAACTCCTTTAATTTTGTTTTATATCTCTCCATGATATCCTTATTAAGAAATATTGCAGGAGGATCATTTTTAGAAATCATTGGTTTATACTGAGTTTCTTTTTTCTGAACATTTTCAAAATAATCCTTTGCCTGATTAAGTTTTTCAGGTTTCAAAAGAAAATCTAATACAGTCATAGCAACAACTTTAGCTCCAGCATTTGCACCTTTATGAGCAATTGGAGTTGCCATAGTTATTGCATTTGACCAATGGTGTCCTTGTAATCCTGGAATATTAGATGGAAATCTAAGTGTAACTGTTGGTACTTTCCATGATATATCACCAATATCATCTGAACCACCACTTATATTATAAGGAAGAGGAGATCCAATTTCATTAAGTTTAGTTGCAAGACCATTAGTATTATTTGAATTTACTTCTTTTTGAACTGCTACAGCAAGCTTTTGATCATCTTCTGACCAATCAGGCAGACCAATTGTCTTAATATTTTCATACATCTCCTCAGCTATAATTTTATTAAAATGTCTTGGCCAAGCTGTTCCAAGTACTCTTGAGGAAAACTTGGTGTCAGTCATTAATGCAGCTCCCTCTGCAATTTTATTTGCTTTTTCATAATTTTCCATTATGCCCTCATAGGTTATGTTTCTTATATAAAACCATATTGATGCTTTAGAAGGGACTACGTTTGGCTGATCTCCAGAATCTGTAAAAATTGAGTGGGATCTTTGATCTGGGTGCAGGTGTTCTCTTCTATAATTCCAGCCAATATTCATCAATTCAGCAGCATCAAGAGCACTTCTTCCTCTCCATGGAGCGCCAGCAGAGTGAGCAGTTTCACCTTCAAATGTATATTCAACAGAAATTAATCCAGTTCCAGTAGCCTTTCCCCATGAAACAGATAAGTTACTACTTACATGAGTAAAAATACACATATCAACATTATCAAAATAGCCATCTCTAACATACCAAGCTTTAGTTCCTATCTGCTCTTCTGCAACACCCGGCCATATAATTAACTTGCCTGGTATATTATTTTCTTGCATGACTTTTTTCACAGAAAGTGCAGCTGTAATGACAACTGGAAGACCTGAATTATGCCCCTCACCATGACCTGGTGCTCCTTCTACAATTGGTTTATGATATGCAACACCTGGATACTGAGAAGCTACCGGAATTCCATCAATATCACTACCTAAAGCTATAGTGGGTCCACCTTCACCATTGGACCAAGTTGCAAACCATGCAGTTGGAACACCAGAAATTTCATATTCAATTTCGAAACCATTTTCAGCAAGAATTGAAGTTAAATAACTTGATGTTTCAAATTCCTGGAAACCAAGTTCAGAAAAACTAAAAACCTTGTCAACCATGACCTGGGTTAATTTTTTATCCTCTTCAACTAATTGAGAAGCTTGATTCTTTAAATTATTTATTTTTCTCTTAGAATAGTTGTTCTGTGACTGAAGACTTAAGAATGTCCCAAATAATAACAAAACTGTGAATATATTTTTAAAATTTCTCATGATAAAGTGTTTTAGTAATAATGTCTTTTAAATGATTCGATTGCAGCATATTCTGCAAGTCCCATTTTTTTATACTTTTCTGCTGTTTCATTATTTCTCTCCTCTGCCCTAACCCAAAACTCTCTCAAATCCTGTCCCTGAAACATCACACCATCCTTTTGCGTTTGATGGAAGAATGTTGCTTTTCTTTTTCTTAAAACCTGTGCAGGACTCATAGGAACAGCCATATCAATTTCATGAATATCCCATTCAAGCCATGCTCCTCTATATAACCAGAGCCAACAATCTTTAATAAATTTTTCACCTTTAAGAGATTCTAATGCTTCAATAACTATATCAAGACAAACTTTATGGGTGCCATGAGGATCTTCAAGATCTCCAGCAGCATATATTTGATGTGGTTTAATCTTAGCAATTAGAGATGCTGTTATTAATACATCTTTTTTTGAGGCAGGATTTTTTTTAATTCTACCTGTTTCATAAAATGGTAGATTCATGAAATGCGTGTTAGAATCTGGAATCCCAATATACCTAGTTGCTGCAATTGCTTCTCTCTTCCTTATAAAGCCCTTTAGCTTTCTAATCTCAGGTGAATCAATTTTATCTGGCTTTTTATTTTTCAGTTCTTTAATCATTGACTTAATCTTAGAATTTGAATCAGCTGAAAACATATCAACTGAAACTTCAATGAATTTTAATGCATCATGATTCGAAACTGCAACATTTCCTGAAACCTGATATGCGACATGAACCTCATGACCTTGTGAAACCAGTTTATCAAAAGTACCACCCATTGATATGACATCATCATCTGGATGAGGGCTAAATATTAAAACTCTTTTTGGATTTGGATTTTTTCTTTCAGGTCTTGTAGAATCATCAGAATCAGGTTTACCTCCAGGCCATCCACTTATAGTATTTTGAAAATGATTAAACATTTTAATATTTAATTCATAAGAAGAACCTTCAAGGGCAAGTAAATCTGAAAGTCCATTTTTATTATAATCTTCATCCGTTAGCTTTAAAATAGATTTTTCAGTAATCTCACATAACCAAACGATAGCTTTTCTTTTAATTACATCTGACCAGTCACAAGGACCTACCAACCATGGTGTTTTAAACCTTGTTAATTCACTTGAACATTCCTTATCTAACACTAAAGTTGTATTCTTATGATTTTGTAGGTATGTTGTAGGTATAAGTGATTTAATATTGTTTTCAACTGATTTTTTTACAATATGACTTTTTTGAATCCCCCATGCCATTATTATAATTCTCTTAGCATTGAAAATAGTTCGAATACCCATAGTTAGTGCTTTAGATGGGACATTTTCAATTCCATTAAAGCTTTTACTTGCATCAAATCTTGTAGTGTGGTCTAATGTAATTAGCCTAGTAGTTGAATTAAAATGAGATCCAGGTTCATTAAAACCAATATGGCCTGTTCTACCAATTCCTAAAAGTTGAATATCTATTCCTCCATTTTCATCAATCTTTTTTTCATACGAGGAACAAAATTTATTAATTTCTTTCTCACTTATCTCTCCAGAAGGGATGTTAATATTTTCTTTTGGAATGTCAATATGATCAAATAAATTCTCATTCATAAAATGATGATAACTATTATTATCATCTTTTTCAATTGGATAGTATTCATCAAGGTTAAAAGCAATAACATTAAAAAAACTCAATGATTCTTCCTTATGAATTCTTATAATTTCTTGATAAACTTTAGTTGGAGAAGATCCAGTTGCAAAACCTATGACACAGTTTTTTTTCTTTTCTTGTTTGGATTTTATTAAATCACATATCTCTCTAGCAATTAATAGTGAGGCTTCATTTGAATTATCAAAAGTTACAGTATGAAGTTTTTCAAATCTAGTTTCTTCATTAATTCCAGGAGATTGATACTTAAGATTATTTTTTACCATTATCAAGATGATTATGAAATAACAAAGTTACTAATGTTTTAATCAATTTATTCTTATGTTTTTTTAATTTTACAAAATCAAAAATAAAATTTCAAAAATCTTTGTATGAATACAATCATTATAGGAAGTGGACCAGCTGGATATACCGCAGCGATATATGCTGCTAGAGCAGACCTTAACCCAGTTATATACACTGGCTTGGAGCCAGGAGGACAATTAACAACAACAACTGATGTTGATAATTTTCCTGGATATCCTAATGGAGTTGATGGTCCTACCATGATGAATGAATTGAAGGAACAAGCTGAAAGATTTGGAACAAAAGTTAAAATTGACTTTATATCAAAAGTTGATTTTTCGAGAGAAAAGGGAGGTATACATAAGCTATATACTCAAAATGGTGATGAAATTAAATCCAAAACAGTTATAATAAGTACAGGTGCTTCTGCTAAATACCTTGGCCTAGAAAGTGAGCAAAGATTAATTGGTGGAGGGGTTTCTGCTTGTGCAGTTTGTGATGGCTTCTTTTACAAGAATCAAGATGTAGCTATAGTTGGAGGGGGAGACACTGCAATTGAAGAAGCAACATATTTAGCAAAAATATGCCGTAATGTTACTATGTTAGTCAGAAAAGATCACTTTAGAGCTTCAAAAGCTATGCAAAACAGATTAGCAAATTTTGATAACATTACTGTTTTGTTTAATCATGAGATAAATGAGGTAATTGGTGAGAGTGTAGTTGAGGGCATTGAGATTAAAAATAATCTTAATGACGAAGTTTCAGATATAAAAATTACTGGTTTATTTATTGCTATTGGTCATTCTCCAAATACAGATATATTTAAAGGAACTGTGAATATGGACGACAGTGGTTATATTTTAACTGATAAAATTTCTACAAAAACAAATATTCCTGGAGTCTTTGCAGCAGGTGATGTCCAAGACAAGGATTATCGACAAGCAATTACTGCTGCAGGCACTGGTTGTATGGCAGCACTTGATGCTGAGAGATATTTACAAGAAGTCTAGATTCGTTTAGTAGCCTTTAACCATCTAATAGGTATGTTGTCATTAAGAGCATCCTGATAATCACTTTCTAGACATGGAAGGTAAGAAATAGACTTATTCTTTGATGCATCAATTAACATCCACCATTTTTCTGAGATCTTGCTTTTATAAAAAACAATGTCTCTTCCTGAAGTTTGAACAATATATTTATTAAAAGTTTGTGAGTCGTTAAAATCGGATTCAATAATTCTCTTGTCAATTCCATCTAAAAAATACCATATTATTTCAGAATATAATTTTCTTGAAACCTTATTATTACTTAGCTCAAATAAACCTAAAAAATTAGTTTTATTGCTTTGACCTGCATATTTAGTTAAAATACATGCTAATCTAGGATCTATTCCATTTGGATTACCCTGAGTTTGATCATAAGATGCAGAAAATGATAAAGCTTTCATGTCAAAACTTACAATATTTGAATTTCTCATAATTGGCTCTGCTTTCATATTGTTCTCTGATATTTCTCCAAGAGAGATGTATTCAAAAAATAATTTTTCCATTAACTGAAGCTCATCATGAGAACATAAATGTCTTTGATATCCAATATTAGTGAAGTCATTTAAACTATTTGAATCATCAATTATTATCTTATTCATATAAGTTCTTCCTGATACCAATTCAGATTCCTGATAAAGATCAAATTGATTGTCAATTGAAACTATATTAACCTTATCATTATGTGAGTCAAAAGATTTAAAAACTGGATATATCAAGTCATTGCTTCCTCCTATGATTACTAATACTATTTTCTTAGATAATAATTCTTTACATATTTCATAAAGAGCATGATAAGTATCATCAACAGTGTTTCCGCTAGGAAGATTTCCTAAATCAGATATAGATAATTTCCAATTACTAAATTTTAACTTGTATAACTCCTTTCTAATAGAGTTTAAATCCTGAGTAGCCGATTGAAAAAAAGAATTTCTACACTCATCAAGACCTACAATACAAACATTGGTTGACTCTAGGTTAGGAAGTCCGAATGATGATGTGTGAATAGCTAGTTTTTTATAAATAGAGCCTTGCAAATAATTTTCATTTAACTCATCTATTAAGCTATCTGAAACAGGTTTGAGTAGGTCAAGACTCATTTTTTCTTTTTAGGATTTAGATATTTTTGTGCAATTTCTAATGTAATAGTTTTGGGATCTATCTCTTTTGGAATTTCTACTTTCTTTTTTCCTTTAGAAATTATAGACCTACCCCATCTCCCCTTTTCAACTTTAATATCTTCATCTATCCAATGAGATATTAGTTTTTCTTTTTCCTTTTTAATTTTGAGTTCTATGAGTTCTTCAATTTCATTAATAGATAAATTATCAAATTCATAGGATCTATTAACATTAATAAACATATCGTTCCACTTTATAAATGGGCCAAACCTCCCTTTACCTTTTGTAACAGGTAATTCATTATAAATATGGACAGGTTCATCAGCTTTTAACTTTTCATCAATTAATTCAATTGCCTTGTCAATTTCAACAGCATGGGGATCAAGATCATTTGGAATTGAAATAGACTTAGTTGAAAACTTAATATAAGGACCATGCCTTCCATTATTAACAGTCACAATTTCATTTTTGTAACTACCAATTTCCTTAGGAAATTTGAATAACTCTAAAGCATCTTCTAGGGTTATAGTATCAAGTTGTTGGTCTTTAGTTAAACTTGCAAAAACAGGATTTTCTTCTTCATCTATAGTTCCAATTTGAGCAATTGGACCAAATTTCCCTAGCCTGACTTTTACAACTCTTCCCGAACTTGGATCTGAGCCTAAAACTTTTTCTCCAGATTGTCTCTCTGCATTATCTCTAACTTCATTCACATTTTCATGAAATCCCCCATAAAATTGCTTTATAATATCAATCCAATTTTGATCACCTGTTGCAATCTTATCAAAATTCTTTTCAACCTCAGCCGTAAAACCATAATCTAAAATATTATTAAAGTTGTCGACTAGAAAATCGTTAACTATCATCCCAATATCAGTAGGAACTAATTTTCCTTTATTAGAACCTGTCTTTTCTACTAGTATACTTTCATTGATGCCATCTTGTTTGAATTCAATAAAATTATATCTTCTTTCAACTCCCTCATTAACTCCTTTTGCTATATATCCCCTGTTTTGAATTGTTGAAATAGTAGTTGCATACGTTGCAGGTCTTCCAATTCCAAGTTCTTCAAGTTTTTTAACTAAGGAAGCCTCAGTAAATCGAGAAGGTGGTCTAGAAAAGGATTCTTTTGAAGAGATGTTTAATAAATTTAATTTTTCATCAATACTTAGCACAGGGAGAACACCTTTTTCTTCCTCTACTTCATCATCAGTTCCCTCAGTATATACTCTAAGAAAACCATCAAATTTTATTACCTCACCTCTAGCAATAAAAATTTGATCATATGAATTTGATTTAATATTAACTACAGTCCTTTCAATTTGTGCATCAGACATTTGTGAAGAAATTGTTCTTTTCCAAATTAACTCATACAATCTTTGTTGATCATAATCAGAAGTGATTTCCTCAACATTAATATCTGTTGGCCTAACTGCTTCGTGTGCTTCTTGAGCAGATTTATTTTTGTTTTTATAATCCCTAAGATTAACATATTCGTTTCCATACTTAATTTCTATCTTTTCAACAATTGAAGATTTTGCATCACTTGAAAGAGTAACACTATCTGTTCTCATGTAGGTTATAAGTCCAGCTTCATAAAGCTTTTGTGCAGTAGACATAGTTCTTGTTACACCAAAACCTAGCTTCCTTGAAGCTTCTTGTTGAAGAGTAGATGTTGTGAAAGGTGGGGTTGGGGATTTTTTTCCAGGTTTTTGATCTGTATTAGAAACATTAAATATAGAACCATAGTTTTTTTCAAAGAATTCTTTTACTTCCTCTACAGAAGAATATTTTTCATTAAGTTCAGCTTTAAACTTAACACCAGAATTTGTTTCAAACACTGCAATTGATTTATAAGAGCTTTTTGTAGTAAAAGTTTTAATTTCTCTTTCTTTTTCAACAATTAGTCTAACGGATACTGATTGAACTCTACCAGCTGAAAGACCAGCCTTAACTTTTCTCCATAAAACAGGTGATAATTCATAACCAACAAGTCTGTCTAAAACTCTTCTAGCCTGTTGAGCATTAACCAAATTAAAATTAATTTCCCTAGGACTTTCAAGAGCTTTCAAAATTGCATTCTTTGTAATTTCATGGAATACTATTCTCTCATAATCTTTGTTAATTAAATCTAGATTTTCGTATAAATGCCATGCTATTGCTTCACCTTCCCTATCTTCATCACTTGCTAACCAAACTTTATCAGAGTCTTTGACATATTTTTTCAAATCTCTTATTATTGGTTTTTTTTCAGTTGGAACAACATACTTAGGTTTAAAATCATTTTCAATATCAACTCCAAGTTCTTTGACAGGAAGGTCTGAAATATGCCCAACGCATGATACCACCTTAAAGTCTTGTCCTAAAATCTTTTCAATTGTCTTAGCTTTGGTAGCTGATTCAACAATAACTAAATTTTTTGGCATATTATAATTTTGGGCCTAAAGTAAATAGATTTATTGTTATGATTAAAAAAAAAATAAAAATTTTAAAATTTGTTTAACATAATTGTTTGATGAAATCAAGAAATCTAAAGCTTAATTACTGACAAATTGGCATATTAGAAATTAATTAGCTATTTTTACTTGTTAATTAAATAACATTAAAGAAAAGTCTTTATATATCGAAACCTACGGATGTCAGATGAATTTTGCTGACAGTGAAGTTGTTGCCTCAATTTTAAAAAAAGAAGGCTATCAACTAACTGATGATTCTAAAAAAGCCAATTTAGTTCTTCTAAATACGTGTTCAATTCGAGATAAAGCCGAACAAACTGTTCGTAAAAAGCTTAAAACATTTAATTCTCAAAAAAAAGAAAATAAAGATCTTAAAATTGGGCTTTTAGGATGCATGGCCGAAAGATTAAAAGAAAAACTTTTAGAAGAAGAGAAAATAGTTGATTTAGTTGTTGGACCTGATGCATATAAAGATTTGCCAAATCTTTTAGATGAAGTTGAACATAACCAAAAAGCAGTTAATGTAATTTTATCAAAATCTGAAACATATGGTGATATATCTCCTGTCAGAATTCATAACAATGGGATAAATGCTTTTGTATCAATTACTAGAGGTTGTGACAACATGTGTACATTTTGTGTTGTCCCTTTTACAAGAGGAAGAGAAAGAAGTAGAAATCCTGAAAGTATTCTTAGAGAGATTAACGAACTTAATGAAAAAGGGTATAAAGAGATTACCCTTCTTGGCCAAAATGTCGATAGCTACCTATGGTATGGTGGGGGGGCAAAAAAAGATTTCAATAAAGCTAGCGAAAACGATAAGATGAATTCCAAAAGGTTTTCAAATCTGCTTGAAATTGTCGCTTCAAATTTTCCAGATATAAGAATTAGATTCTCTACATCAAATCCTCAGGATATGACTTTAGATGTTATTGAAACAATGGCTAAATATGAAAATATATGCAACTATATACATTTACCAATTCAATCAGGAAGCGATAGAATTTTAAAGAAAATGAATAGACTTCATTCAAGAGAAGAATACCTAAGTCTTATTCGAAACATAAGAAAAATAATTCCTAATTGTGGGATTTCACATGATATGATGACAGGTTTCCCTACTGAATCTGAAAGAGATCATCAAGACACACTTTCTTTAATGGAGGAAGTGAAATATGACTTTGGATATATGTTTGCTTATTCCGAAAGACCTGGAACATATGCTGCAAGGCATTTTAAAGATGATATCAGCCCTGAGATAAAACAAAGAAGACTTGAAGAAATAATTACACTTCAGCAAAAGCATAGCTTGGGGAGAAATAAAAGATTTCTAAATCAAGAATGCTCTGTCTTAATTGATAAATCATCAAAAAAATCAAATGAATTTTGGAGTGGTAGAACAAGTGAAAATAATGTAGTTGTGTTTCCTAAGTATGAATTTTCGCTTGGAGAAACAGTAAATGTTCAAGTTAACAATTGTACAACTGCAACGCTAATAGGAGATATTATTAAAGTTAAAGCATAATGGATACAATACTTTCAGTAAAACAGAGATTTGGAATTATTGGAGATAATCCAAAATTAAATAGAGCAATTGATAAATCTATTAAAGTGGCTAACTCTGACATATCTGTAATTGTAACTGGAGAAAGCGGAGTTGGTAAAGAGAATATTCCAAAAATAATACATCAATATTCTCACAGAAAACATTCAAAATATATTGCTGTCAACTGTGGGGCAATACCAGATGGAACAATTGATTCTGAATTATTTGGCCATGAGAAAGGTGCATTTACAGGAGCTACTGCAAACAGAAGTGGATATTTCGAAGTTGCAGATGGTGGTACAATTTTTCTAGATGAAGTTGGTGAACTTCCTCTTGCTACTCAAGTAAGACTTCTTAGAGTTCTTGAAACTGGAGAATTTATCAAGGTTGGTTCCTCAAAAGTTGAAAAAACTAATGTTAGAATAGTAGCGGCTACAAATGTTAAAATGGAAGAGGCTATAAGAAAAGGCAAATTTAGAGAAGATCTATTCTATAGACTGAGTACTATTATTATAGATATTCCTCCTCTAAGAAATAGAAAAGAAGATATTCCTCTTTTATTTAGAAAATTTGCATCTGATTTTGCTCAAAAATATAATATGCCAACATTAAGGTTAGATGAATCAGCTCAAGCACTATTATGTCAACAAGAATGGAAAGGAAATATTAGACAATTAAGAAATATTGCTGAACAAATGTCAATACTTGAAAAAGAAAGGAACTTAAAAACTGAAACTTTAAATCTTTACTTACCAAATAAAGTTTCAAAACTACCTGCCACATTAGATGATGTGAAACAAGACTCCTCTTCTTTTTCTTCTGAAAGAGAGATTCTTTACAAGGTTTTGTTTGATATGAAAAGTGATCTTAACGATTTAAAAAAGCTAACCTTAGAGCTAATGAAAGATGATAACTCAAATGATATTAAAGAAAAGAATCAAGGTTTGATAGAAAAAATATATGGAGAAAATGATAAAATTGAAGATTCAAATAATTTAGATTTACAATCAGATATAAATATTGATATTCAAACTAAAAATGAAGATAACTTTGAATACGCAGAAACAATCGAAGAAGAGGAAACACTTTCTCTTCATGATAAAGAAGTTGAAATGATTAAACAAGCATTAATTAGAACTGGAGGAAGAAGAAAAAATGCTGCATCAGAGCTTGGAATTTCAGAAAGAACACTCTACAGAAAAATTAAACAACATAACCTTGGCGATGTTTCAGATTTATAAAAATTTTATTACAGTTCTATTATTAGGTTTATTGACAGTCTCTTGTGGGATTTATAGTTTTACAGGATCATCTATTCCTGCTGGTGTTGAAACTTTTCAAGTTGATTATTTTGAGAATACTGCTGGCGGTAAGCCTGGATCAACAATAGAGCCAGGCCTTGATAGAGATTTTACTATTGCATTGCAAGATTTAATTGTAAATCAAACAAGTCTAAATCTTGTAAACCAAGGTGGCGACATAGTATACAGTGGTGAGATTACAGAATTTAGTGTTACTCCTATGGCTGCTACAGCTGAAATAAAGGCTGCTCAAAATAGATTAACAATGGCCGTTATGGTTAGCTATGAAAATATATTAAATGAAGAGGACAACATTGAAAAAAGATTTTCATTTTATTATGATTTTCCTGGAAATCTCCAAGTTTATGATATTAAAGATTCTGCTTTAGAAGAAATTTTTGAAAGAATTACTCAAGATATATTTAACGAAACACTTGCAAAGTGGTAAAAAAATCAGGAAATACATTTTCAAAAATTATTGAAGGATTTGATCCCATGGATTCCTCAAAATCTTTAGAACTTAAAAAAATTCTAAATTCCTATCCATATTTTCAATCCGCATCAGCCTATTATCTTAAAACACTTAAAGCACAAAAAAAGGATTCTTATCATGAATTACTTCCTAAGACAGCTATACTAACATTCAACAGATCCGTTTTAAGAAATTGGCTGTCTTCGGATGAAATAAAAGATAATCAAGAGAAAATTAAAACTGAAAAATATTCTTTTCTTGATTGGTTTGATGTGATAAATGATGATATTCCTAGAGTTGATAAGAAATTTGATTTAATAGATGAGTTCATAAAGAACTCACCCAAAATAAAGATCGATAATAAATCTGAGGTTAAATCAAGTTTTAAGACAGACCAAAAGATTAAAGATGAGCTAATTACCGAAACACTTGCAAAGATATATGTGAAACAAAAAAAGTTCAATAAAGCAATTAAAGCATATGAAATATTAAGCTTGAAATATCCAAAAAAAAGTAGTTTCTTTGCAGACCAAATAAATGATATAAAAAAACTAAAAAGTAAAGAATAATCATGGGAACCTTTTGGATATTAGTATCGCTTATTATTTTTGTATGTATTCTTCTAGTATTAGTTGTGATGGTTCAAAACCCTAAAGGTGGAGGTTTATCATCAACTTTTGGTGGTGGTCAACAACAAATTGGAGGTGTTAAAAGCACCACTGACTTTTTAGATAAAAGCACATGGGTTTTAGCTGCAATTATTCTTATTCTTATATTGATTTCAAATGTAACTTTAATGAATGATTCTGAAAATACTGATTCTATTCTAATTGATGAATCAATCCCAGAGCAAACTATTCCAGAAATTCCAGAGCAAACTATTCCAGAAATTCCATCTGATTCAGATTAAAGAATGTCATCATGTCAGAATTTTAAATATTTTGACACAATTTTTTAATATGGCATAGTTTATGAAAATAACTTAATAAAAAGAATATGAGTAAAATTAATATTAAACCGTTAGCTGATAGAGTTCTTGTTGAACCATCAGAAGCAGAAACAAAAACTTCATCGGGGATAATAATTCCTGATTCAGCAAAAGAGAAACCTCAAAAAGGAAAAATAGTAGCAGTTGGCCCAGGTACAAAAGAAAATCCTGTAACGCTTAAAACTGGTGATATTGTACTTTATGGAAAATATGCAGGAACTGAGCTAAACCATAATGGTGTTGATTATTTGATAATGAAAGAGAATGATATTCTTGCAATCGTATAACTTATAACTTAAACTAAAAAAAAATGGCAAAAAAAATTGTATTTGATATTGAAGCTCGTGACGGTATTAAGCGCGGAGTTGATGCTCTAGCTAATGCAGTAAAAGTAACATTAGGCCCAAAGGGTAGAAACGTTATTATTGGAAAATCTTTTGGAGCTCCACAGGTAACTAAAGATGGTGTAACAGTTGCAAAGGAAATTGAACTAAAAGACAACCTTGAAAATATGGGTGCTCAAATGGTCAAAGAGGTAGCATCAAAAACTAATGATTTAGCTGGTGATGGAACTACTACAGCTACTATTTTAGCTCAATCAATAGTAACAGAAGGCTTAAAAAACGTTGCTGCAGGTGCAAATCCAATGGATCTTAAGAGAGGGATTGACAAAGCAGTTGAATCAGTTGTTAAGAGTCTTGAAAAACAATCAGTTGAAATAGGAAGTGCTTCTGAAAAAATTCTTCAAGTAGCCAGTATTTCTGCAAATAATGATGAAACAATTGGGAAATTAATAACTGAAGCATTTGAAAAAGTCGGAAAGGAAGGTGTTATAACTGTTGAAGAGGCAAAAGGAACTGATACATACGTGGATGTTGTAGAAGGTATGCAATTTGATAGAGGATATATCTCACCTTACTTTGTAACTGATTCAGAGAAAATGGAAGCAGATCTTGATACTCCTCAAATTTTAATTACGGATAAAAAAATATCTGTTATGAAGGATTTATTGCCTATTCTTGAGCCTGTTGCTCAATCTGGTAAACCTTTATTAATTATTGCAGAAGATATTGATGGAGAAGCTCTAGCTACATTAGTGGTTAATAAATTAAGAGGGTCTCTTAAAATTGCTGCAGTTAAAGCACCAGGTTTTGGTGATAGAAGAAAAGCAATGCTAGAAGATATTGCAATTTTAACTGGAGGAACTGTTATTTCAGAAGAAAGAGGGTTTACTCTTGAGAATACAACAATCGATATGCTCGGAACTGCTGAAAAAGTTACAATTGACAAAGACAACACAACTGTTGTTAATGGTTCAGGTAACAAGAGTGATATAAAATCTAGAGTAAGTCAAATTAAAGCTCAAATTGAAACTACTACTTCTGATTATGACAAGGAAAAGCTTCAAGAGAGGTTGGCTAAATTAGCTGGTGGTGTTGCAGTTTTATATGTTGGTGCTCCATCTGAAGTTGAAATGAAGGAAAAGAAAGATAGAGTAGATGATGCTCTACATGCAACAAGAGCAGCAATTGAAGAAGGAATTGTAGCTGGAGGTGGAGTGGCATTGCTTAACACAAAAAATGATTTAAGCAAAGTAAAGGCTTCTAACTCTGATGAAAGTACTGGAATTCAAATAGTAAATAAAGCTATTGAGACTCCGCTTAGAACAATTGTAGAAAACTCTGGAGGAGAAGGTTCCGTAGTTGTTTCCAAAGTATTAGAGGGTGAGAAAAATTTTGGATATAACGCAAAAGAAGGTAAATATGTAGATATGCTTAAAGAAGGTATTATAGATCCAAAAAAAGTAACTAGAGTTGCTCTTGAAAATGCAGCTTCTGTTGCTGGTATGATTTTAACTACAGAATGTGCACTAGTAGATATTAAAGAAGATAATCCAGCTCCTATGGGTGGTGGTGGAATGCCTGGAATGATGTAAACTTTATTAAACCTTAATTAAAACCTGCCTTAGAGCAGGTTTTTTTTGTAATTTAGACCACCTAAAATGAAGAAAATTAAATCTGCATTAATATCTGTTTATAATAAAGATAAAATTGATGAAATATGCTCTTATCTGTCATCAAATAATATTATTATTTATTCAACTGGTGGTACTTACAACTATATATCAAAACTGGGAATATCTGTAAAAAAGGTTGAAGATTTGACATCTTTTCCATCTATTCTTAATGGCAGAGTTAAAACTCTACATCCTAAAATTTTTGGAGGTATTTTAAGAACCAACTCTGAATCAGATATTGAAGACTCAAATAAATATGATATTCCAAATTTTGATCTAGTAATAGTTGACCTCTATCCTTTTGAAGAAACTTTAAAGAATACAAATGACCATAATGAAATAATTGAAAAGATTGATATTGGAGGTGTTTCGCTTATTAGGGCAGCAGCAAAAAATTATGAAAATGTAATCTGTATATCCTCTTCTTCTCAATACGATAAACTTATTGAAATATTAAAGGAAGATTGTTCAACAGATATTTCTTTTAGAAAAACTCTTGCATTTGAAGCATTTGAAAAAAGTTCGACTTATGATTTTACAATATCTGGATATTTAAATCCAGAGTCTTCTAAAAATAATTCAGAAATAAGAGAATTAAGATATGGTGAAAACCCTCATCAGAAAGGCAGATTTATTGGTGATCTTAAAGATTTTTTAATCCAATTAAATGGTAAAGAAATATCATATAATAATTTATTAGATATTGATGCATCTCTTGATTTACTTAGAGACTTAAAATCAAATAAAGCTGTCTTTCTAATTCATAAACATAATAATCCTTGTGGAGTTGCTATTAGAGACTCGATAGTAGAGGCTTATGAAGATGCTTTAGCTTGTGATAATATATCAGCATTTGGTGGTGTACTAACTTCTAATAAGAAAATTGACAAAAAAACAGCTGATCAAATTAATAAACTGTTTTTTGAAATTCTAATAGCACCTGATTTTGATGATGATTCATTAGATTTATTGAAATCAAAAAAAAATAGGATTATAATTAAACTTAATAAAATTCCAATAAAAAGTATTCAAAAAAGATCATGCTTAAATGGTTTTTTAGAACAGGATATCGATAATAAAATTGAAAATTTTGGAGATTTTAAAGTTGTTACTACTAAAACTCCTAATATTAAAAATTCAAATGATCTAGTACTTGCTTCAATTATAGCAAAGCATACTAAGTCCAATTGTATTGCTATAGTAAAAAATCAACAACTAATTGGATCAGGTATGGGTCAGGTATCCAGAATTGACGCTCTAGATCAAGCCATTGAAAAATCTAAAAGATTTGGATTTGAACTTGATCAATCATGCCTTGCTAGTGATGCTTTTTTTCCATTTTCAGATTGTGTTGAAATCTCATTTAAGAATGGCATAGACTCAATTGTTCAACCAGGAGGTTCTGTTAGAGATCAAGATTCTATTGATTTTTGTAATAAAAATCAAATGTCAATGGTGTTTTCAGGAATCAGACATTTTAGACATTAATTAGCTTTATTTAACTAACTTTGCGGATAACTATGGGATTTTTTACAGAGGAAATAGCGATTGATTTAGGAACTGCAAACACACTCATCATTCATAATGATAAAGTTGTTATCAATAGTCCGTCTATTGTTGCAATAGATAGAACTACAAACAAAATTATAGCTATAGGTGAGGAAGCTAGATTAATGCAGGGTAAAACTCATGAAAATATTAAAACTATTAGACCTCTTAAAGATGGAGTAATTGCTGATTTTGAAGCTTCTGAAAAAATGATAAGTGAATTAATAAGAAGTATTCCTACTTTGAAAAAAAGATGGTTTTCACCATCTTTAACAATGGTTATTTGTATTCCTTCAGGAATTACAGAAGTGGAAATGAGAGCTGTTAAAGAGTCTGCAGAAAGAGTTAACGGTAAAGAAGTTTATTTAATTCATGAACCTATGGCTGCTGCAATTGGGATTGGAATTGATATTGTAAAACCCAAAGGTAATATGGTAGTTGATATAGGAGGTGGAACTACTGAAATTGCTGTAATAGCTCTATCTGGAATTGTATGCGAAAAATCACTAAAAGTTGCAGGAGATGTTCTTACTAATGACATTGTCTATTATATGAGAACCAAACACAATCTTTACATTGGTGATAGAACTGCAGAAAAAATTAAAATTGAAGTAGGATCAGTTACAGAAAGTCTGGATGACCCTCCTGAAGACATGCATGTTCAAGGTAGAGATCTTCTTTCAGGTAAGCCTAAAGAAAAAATAATCTCTTATATAGAGGTTGCTAAAGCTATTGATAAATCCATTATTAGAATCGAAGATTCTATTATGGAAACCTTGTCTCAAACACCCCCAGAGCTTGCAGCTGATATATATAACACAGGAATTTATTTAGCTGGAGGAGGAGCTCTTTTGAGAGGTCTTGATGAAAGACTTTCAAAAAAGACTGATCTTCCTGTATATATTGCAGAAGATCCACTTCAAGCAGTAGTTAGAGGAACAGGTATTGCTCTTAAAAATATTGAAAAATTCAAGTCTGTCTTGATTAAGTAATTGATTTCATGCAATCAATAATTAATTCCATCGTTAAAAATAGGAACTTAATTCTATATCTAACTCTTTCTATAATATCCTTCAACTCCTTATACACAAATAGTTCTGTTCATTATAATGGAATTGGTAAAATCGCCACTTATCTTTCCGGAAAATCATCTTTTTTTTCATCTTCAATAGATTCATATTTCAATTTAAAAGAAAAAAATAAAAAGCTTATTGATGAAAATCTTAAATTAAAAGAGATTGAACTTGAATATAAAAATCAGATTGTTGAAAATAAATCTTTTAATTCAATCTCAATAATTAATGCAAATGTGATCTTTAATTCAATTAATAAGAGTAAAAATATTATGGTTATTGATAAAGGAACAAATGGAGGAGTAGATGAAGAAATGGGAGTAATTTCATCAAAAGGTGTAATCGGTATAATTAAGAGTGTGACTGAAAATTATGCATCAATTATATCTTTATTAAATACAGATTTAAAAGTTAATGCCATATTAAAAAATTCCTCTACAATTGGCTCAATAACATGGGATGGATTAAATCCAAAAATCTTGAAGCTAAACGACATACCACTTAGTAGCTCAATAAAAATTGGAGATACTATTGTAACTGGAGGTATGTCTTTCTATTTTACTAAAGGAATTCCAATTGGAACTATTAGTAATTATGATAATAGTTCATTAGAAGGTTACTATGAGATAGATATTTCAGTTTTTAATGACTTTTCATCTATATCTAACATATATGTTATAGAAAGAACTGACAATGATGAAATTAAAATTTTATTAAATGATTAGAGAGCAGCTAAGAAATATTTTTTTTTATACTATCATTTTAGTGTTTCAGCTATTTGTTTTCAATCACATTAATCTAGTAGGATTCATAACACCTTTTATATACTTAATTATTTTTATTCACTATAAAACTTCTTATAATAAAACTACTTTAATTTTTTTAGGATTTATAGTTGGTATTATTGTCGATTTATCTATGCAAACTTATGGTTCTCACACTTTTGCAACAATTACGATTTGCTATTTGAGAACTTGGATAGAAAAATATTCATTTGGAGTAAATTCTAACCTTCCTTCTGCAATGATTAATGGAACACAATTAATCAATAGATTAACATTCTTTGGTTTAATAATATTTATTCATTCTTTAATATATTACTCTCTTGTTTTTTTTAATATTGAATTATTCTGGACTATAGTTTTAAACATTATTATAAATTCAATTATTACCTTTATTGTGATTTGGTTAATTTCACAATTAATATCCAATAAATAATTATGTTAAAGAAGTATATACTTATCTGGATAACAATAATTTGTTCAACCATATTCATATTAAAATTAGCTTCACTCCAATTATCAAATAACTCTTACTTTAATTCAGATTTTGCCATACAAGAAATCTCAATTTATCCTGAAAGAGGATTAATTTTTGATAGAAATGGTCAACTTCTAGTAGCTAATCAACCAATGTATGATCTAATTATAATTCCTGAGAACACTTTGGAATTTGATACTCTTCAATTTTCAAAATTAATTGGTATTGAGATGAATGAATTAAAAAAGAAAATTTCAAATTCTATAAATTATTCTAGAAAAATACCTTCTGTAATAAAGACACAAATATCAAAGCAAGAAAATGCTTTTCTTCAAGAAAAAATATGGCTTTATGATGGGTTCTATTTGAGAAAAAACTCTGTTAGAGACTATATTAAACCATTTGCAAGTAATGTAATTGGATATACTGGAGAAGTTAGTCAGAGTGAAATTGATTCAGAGAATTACTATGAAAATGGCGAAATGATTGGGAAGCAGGGTATTGAAAAATATTATGAAAATGAATTAAGAGGAATAAAGGGAAAAAAATATTTCCAAAAAGATAGGTTTAATAGAGTCATAGGACCCTATAACAATTCAGAAGAAGATATAGATCCAACTAAAGCAAAAAATATTACACTAACAATTGACATAGAACTTCAAAAGTATGCAGAAAGTCTTCTCACAAACAAAAAAGGAGGTGTTGTTGTAATCGAACCTTCTTCTGGAGAAATACTATCATTAGTTAGTGCTCCAACTTATCAATCAATTCAGTTTATCGGTCAAAATAGAACTACTAACTTTCAAAAGTTGTTAAATGACTCAATAAATAAGCCATTATTTGACAGATCTCTTCAAGCTCAATATTCTCCTGGATCACCACTGAAAATATTAAATGCACTAATAGGTCTTCAAGAAAATGTAATTAATGAGAATACTACTTTTACATGTAATTCAGGTCATTACTATGCGAAAAATGCTTTTATGGGTTGTCATAATCAATTTGGAACAATAAGTGATTTAAGAAAAGGTATATATAACTCATGTAATACCTATTTTGCAAAAACATATAAAATGATTTTAGATAAATATGAAACACCTAGTGAAGGTCTTGACAAATGGGCAAATCATATTAAAAGTTTTGGTCTAGGAGACTATCTAGGATATGATTTATTTATTGGTAAGAAAGGTTTCATTCCAGAATCTGACTATTATAATAACTTCTATGGAGATAATAGATGGGGTTCTTCTACAACAATTTCTAATTCAATTGGACAAGGAGAAATATTAACTACACCTATTCAAATGGCAAATTTTGCATCTGCAATTGCTAATAGAGGATTTTATATTAAACCCCATTTTGTAAAAAAAATAAATAATGAATCATTATCTAAAAAGGAAAGAATCTCAACAACTATTGATAAAGAAAATTTTGAAATAGTAATTGATGGAATGGTCGATGTAGTTAATAAAGGTACAGCTAGAATAGCCAAAATAAACGGCATTAATGTTGCAGGAAAAACTGGGACTGTTGAGAATTTTATATTAATTGAAGGTGAAAAAAAACAATTAACAGATCATTCAACATTTATTGCTTTTGCTCCCGCTGAAGATCCAGAAATTGTTGTTTCTGTTTTTATTGAGAATGGATATTGGGGAAGTAGATGGGCTGCTCCTATTGCAAGCCTAATTATTGAAAAATATTTAACAGATAATATTGAAAGAAAATGGCTTGAAAACAGAATGGTTAATGGAAGTCTTCAAAGCGAATATGAAAAACCATATAAGTTTAAAAACTTTTCGATAAATGAATAGTTTAAATATACTCAAGTATGATTTAATATCTATTTTAAGCTATTGTCTGTTGGTGACTTTTGGTATAATTAATATCTACTCTTCTAGCTTTAATGAATCATTTACATCTATTTTTGATAGCTCTACAATTGTTGGAAAACAAATAATTTTTCTTATTGCATCTTCTGTTACTTTTATTATAATAATTTTCACAAAAACTAATTTTTTTGACAGAATTGCTCTGCTATTATACTTTGGCTCTATTTTATTATTACTAAGTCTGTTCTTATTTGGAGTTGAACGAGGCGGTGCCAAATCATGGTATCTAATTGGACCTATTAGTTTCCAACCTACTGAACTTGCAAAACTTAGTACTGCTTTATTTTTAGCTAAATTCTTAAGTATTATTCAAACTGATTTAAATAAAACAAGAGATATTTTTATAGTTAGCATAATTATTCTAATTCCAATAATTCTAATAACCTTGCAACCAGACCCAGGATCAGCTTTAGTTTTTTTAGCTTTTATATTTCCTATTTTACGAGAGGGATTAGATTTAAGATTTTTCTATTTTGGATTAATTATAGTTTCGACTTTAATCCTTACACTTATTTTGGGTATTACAAAAAGTGTAATAACCCTCTCAATTTTATTTTTAATCTTATATATACATAATAGACGTAAAAATTTTAAAATTTCAATTTTAAGATATTTATTATCATTAATAATTTTGATAGGTATCTCCTTTTCAACTAATTACTTATTTGAAAATATTCTAGAACAAAGACATCGAGATAGAATTAATTTAGTTATTGGAAAAGAGGTTGATGACCGAGGAATTGGATACAATACAAATCAATCTAAAATAGCAATTAGTAATGGTGGTTTGTTTGGAGCTGGGTTTCTTCAGGGAACTCAAACAAAGGGAAATTTTGTACCAAGACAACACACAGATTATATATTTAGTACAATTGGCGAAGAATGGGGGTTTATGGGCTCTGTTATTACAATATTATTATTTATGTTATTAATTACTCGAATTTCTTTAAGAGCTGAGAGGCAGGTTAATCATTTTAAAAGAATTTACTGTTATTGTTTTGCTAGTCTTCTTTTTTTTCATTTTTTTATTAATATAGGAATGTCAATAGGACTGATTCCATCAATAGGGATTCCTTTACCATTTATTAGTTATGGCGGGTCAAGCCTTTTAATATTTAGTGTGATGTTTTTTATTTACTTGAACTTTGATTCAAGTAGATTAAAAGAAGATTAATTAATGTTTATTTGAGATAATATATCATTTCCTTCAAATGATAACAGGTCTTTTAAAAGATTCATAGCTTCATTAACATAAATATCTTTTTGGAGAGACTTAATCCATCTATCCCTTTTTTCTTTCATATCATCATTGTATGAAGTGTTCACATCAAGATTACTGTCATTCCATTCGAATAAATAAGGTGAATTAAAATCTTCAATAACCTTTAGTTTATCTGTTTGGAGTTTAAATTCTGCTTGATCTTCTTTATAAGAATTATAATTTAAAGAAATAGTTTTATCATCCTGTTTAGATTTAATCAATTTAGCATGTTGATCAATTATTGTGAAATATTCATTTTGACCTATTCTTTCTTTACTATTCGAGATAGCTTGAGCATAGTTAAAAACTTTAACTGAATTATCATATCTAGCTGGGTCAATCTTATCCCAGCTAAGAGGGTTTTCTAAATCCTTCTCTCCTATATCTATATAAGAATATCTGTTAGGAAAAATTAAGTCACTTTTGACACCTTCTAACTGTGTAGATCCTCCATTAACTCTATAAAATTTATCAGTAGTAATTTTAAGTGAGCCTAAATCACCATAAGTGTTTCCTGAAATAACATTATTTAAATCAACTACATTTTGAACAGTTCCTTTACCATAAGTTTGTTTACTTCCAAGTATTATAGCTCTATTATAATCTTGAAGTGCTGCAGCTAAAATTTCGGAGGCTGAAGCTGAAAACTCATTGACAAGAATTACGAGTGGTCCATCCCAAATAATTGATGGATCATTATCTTTAAGAATTTCTTTTCTTCCTCCTATGCTTTTAACTTGAACCACAGGACCTTTCTCTATAAAAAAACCTGTAATATCAACAACAGTTTTTAATGAGCCTCCTCCGTTATTTCTTAAATCAAGTATTAGACCATTTATATTTTTATTCTTTAATTCTAATATTTCTTTTTTAATATCACTTGCAGCATTTCTTTCACCATAATCATTAAAGTCAACATAAAATCTTGGTAGGTTAATTAAACCATAAACATTTGAGTCATCTTTAATTATTGAAGACTTTGCATAAGTCTCTTCTAGTTCAACAATATCTCTTGTTATTTCAACCTGTTCAATACCACCATCAACTCTCTTAATTGTCAAGAATACATTAGTCCCCTTCTCACCTTTAATTAAGTCAGTAGCATCCGTTAATTTCATCAATGATATTTCAGTTGGCTCTTCATCTGCAGATTGCGCAACAGCAATGATAATATCTCCTACATTAAGAAGATTATCTCTCCATACAGGACCACCAATTATAATTTCTGAGATTTCTACTTGTTGATTTCTTTTAAATAGTCTTGCTCCAATTCCTTGAAATTTACCAGATATATTCTGATCAAAAACTTCTTTTGCCTCTGGAGCAAGATATGAGGTGTGAGGGTCAAATTGAGTAACAATTGAATTAAGATATAATGAAAACCAATCTGATCTTTCAAGTTCACTGTTAAATTGGAAAAAATCTTTTAAATTTTCAGAAATAGCAGTTCTTGATTCTATTTCAATTTCTTCTTCTGAGATAACTTCTTCTTGATCTTTTATTTCCTTTTTGGAAGCATATCCATCGAGAGCAGAAAGCTTAAGTCTCTTTCTCCATATTCTTTTTAACTCAGCTAAATTTGACGCATAATCTAAATTTTCATAATCAAGATTAATTTCTTCATTTATTTGGAAATTAAATGGATCTTCTAAAATTTCACTGTAGAAACTTTCAACTTCATCAATTCTTGTTATTAATGTTTCATAAACTATATTAAAAAAAGCTATATCAGATGAATTGATTTGATCATCGATTGATAATCTAAACTGAGAAAAAAGTTCTATATCAGATTTAAGTAAAAACCTTTTTTGAGAATCAACAGCATCAATAAAGTCATCATAAACTTTAATTGAAAAGTCATCATTTATAATTTGAGGATCATAATGTAATTTATCTAACACATATGAGACTAAATCTACTAGAAGCCTATCTTTATTTGGCTCATCACTTGAAAAGTTGACATTGGAAATTTCAAAGTATATTACTAATGAAATAATTCCAGATATTATAAATCCTAATATTCTCAAAAACATATTGCTAAATTAATTTAAAAAAAACTTAGGCAAAACAGAATTGAAGCAAATTTTATGTTAAAGTTAATTGAGTTAAACGTTTTTATATCTTTACATCAAATAACTTTTATGTCCAAACCACTAATATTAGTAACAAATGATGATGGTATAAACGCACCAGGAATTAGATCTTTAATTAGTGTAATGAAAGAAATTGGTGATGTTGTAGTTGTTGCTCCTGATAGTCCTCAATCTGGGATGGGGCATGCAATAACTATAAATTCAACTTTACACACATCAAAAATCACTCCTAAGAATTCTAAAACAATAGAATATAGTTGCTCGGGAACACCAGCCGACTGCGTTAAGTTAGCTATTAATGAACTTATGCCAAGAAAACCTGATTTATGTGTGTCTGGAATAAATCATGGGTCAAATTCATCAATTAATGTGATTTATTCAGGCACTATGAGTGCGGCTATTGAGGCTGGAATAGAAAGTATTCCTGCTATAGGTTTTTCTCTACTTGATTATAAATGGAATGCTAATTTTGAAGAATCTAAAGAATATATAAAAAAAATTACTCTTACTGCTTTAAAAAACGGAATTCCAAATGGAGTTGTGCTTAATGTTAATATCCCATCTGTTGAAAAATCTAAAATTAAAGGGGTAAAAGTATGTAGACAGGCTAAAGCATTTTGGGATGAGGAATTTGATAAAAGAAAAAATCCATTAGGACAGGAATATTATTGGTTAACTGGAAAATTTGTAAATAGAGATAAAGGAGAAGACACTGATGAGTGGGCTTTAAATCAGAATTATATCTCTATTGTTCCCGTTAAATTTGATCTAACCGCTCACCATGTCATTCAAAATCTAAATGAATGGAATTTTAAATGAAATATTACATCATAGCTGGAGAAGCATCAGGAGATTTATATGGTTCTAGATTAATTGATGAAATCAAATTAATTGATAAAGAAGCCAATATCAGATTTTGGGGTGGAGATAAAATGATTCAAAGTGGAGGTTTTAATGTAAAGCACATTAAAGAACTAGCTTTTATGGGATTTTACGAGGTACTAAAAAACATTTTAACTATTTGGAAAAACATAGAGTTTTGCAAAAAAGATATAAATGAATTCTGGCCTGATAGAATTGTATACATTGATTATCCTGGTTTTAACTTAGTAATTAGTAAATGGGCAAAAAAAAATGGGTTTAAAAACTACTATTATATTAGCCCTCAAATATGGGCATGGAAAGAGAGTAGAATTAAAACTATAAAGAATAGTATAGATAAGCTTTATGTAATATTTCCATTTGAAAAAGAATATTACAAACATAAACACAAGATGGAGTCAACTTACTATGGTCATCCTCTAATTGAGCAAGTTGATAATTTTAAACCAAGTAATAAATTTTATACAAATAATAATATATCAAAAGAAAGAGATATAATAGCATTATTACCTGGGAGTAGAACTCAAGAAATTAAATCTATGTTACCTATTTTTTTAACTCTTAAAAAACATTTCTCAAAGTATGAGTTTATTATTGCAGGAGTTAAAAATGTTGATAAAAGTCTATATAAAATAGCACAGGAAATGAGTGTAGGAGTGGTCTATAATCAAACTTACGATTTATTAACTAACTCTAAAGCCGCTATAGTGACAAGTGGAACAGCTTCATTAGAATGTGCTCTTTTTAAAGTTCCGCAAATAGTATGCTACAAGACTAGTTTCATTAGTTATTTTATAGGTAAGACATTTGTAAAAATTGATTTTATTTCACTTGTCAATATTATTCTAAAGCAAAAAGTTGTTCAAGAACTAATTCAGAATCAACTAACTGAAAAAGAGTTAATAAATGAGTTCAACGAAATAATAAATGGTCAAAAAAGAGTAGAAATGCTTATACATTATTCAAAGATTTATTCTATGCTTTCCATAGATAAAACTTCAAATAACATAGCTTATTCAATAATTAAATCTAGTTAGTTAACTATTGGATTCCATGCATCATAGCTACAATTCTCTTGTTTGCAAGTATCATTAAAAATCCAACAAAAGCTGGAAGAATAGTAAAAATTAAAAAGAAAACTGCCATTCCATAGTCTTCAACAATCGGATCGATATAACTTCCTGTAATTCCTGCAGTGAAGTTTGCAATAAAATTAGCAACAAACCATACACCAAACATAAGTCCAACGAGTTTTTGAGGGGCTAATTTACTAACATAAGATAGTCCTACGGGAGAAACACAAAGTTCACCAAGAGTATGGAATAAATATGCTAAAATCAGAAATATCATACTTTGAGAAGCAGTTGCTGCACCAAGTGGAATATTTAGAGATCCATATGAAAGTATAGCAAAACCAAAAGATAAAAGCATTAATCCAATACCAAATTTCACAGGACCAGATGGGTTATGCTTTGATTGCCAAATTTTTGATAGAAGTGGAGCAAAAACTATTATAAAAAATGAGTTCAAAATAGCAAACCATGATGCTGGAACTTCAGTTGCATCTTTTGAAAATTCTCTGCCTAACATCCAAATCACTATAGCCCAAATAATCACAAAACTTGATGCTAAAAAAATATTTGATAAAGCATACTTTTCAAAAGTATTTTTAAATAATAGGTAAAGTATAATAGTTAAAATAATCATTGGAACAATCGTTAACAACGAATTAATAATTTTAAAAATTAGGGCACCGGTGCCTACCAAATCTCTATTTGTATAATCATTAGCAAAAATTGTCATACTACCACCAGCTTGCTCAAAACCCCACCAAAAAAATATAGTTACAAAAGAAAAAATACCAATTACAAAAAGTCTATCAGAAATTATTTTAGAAGAAACCTGATTATCAGTTTTATTATTTATTTCCTGATTATTAGTGTTATTGTTAGATAGCCCAATATTTCCAAATATTTTTTGACCAAAATGAAATTGTAGCATACCAAATAACATAAAAATTCCTGCTAGTCCAAAGCCATAATGCCAATTAACTGTCTCACCTATATAGCCACATAATAAGATACCCAAAAATGCTCCAGAGTTGATTCCCATATAAAATATGGTATATGCAGCATCTTTTATTTTACCCTCATCTTTATACATTTGACCTACCATTGAACTTATATTAGGTTTAAAAAAACCATTACCAATTATTAAAAAACTTAGACCGACATATAAGTAAAAATCATAAAATATCTCAAGAGCCATAGCTGCATGTCCAATAGTCATTAATAGAGCTCCTATCACTACTGCTTTCCTATATCCTAGAAATTTATCTGCAATTAAACCTCCAAAAATTGGTGTTATGTAGACTAAACCTGTATACCATGCATAAAGGACTAATGCATCTTTTCTTTCCCATCCCCAACCTTGATTATCAAGAGATGAAATAAGGAATAGGACAAGTATTGCTCTCATTCCATAGTATGAAAATCTTTCCCACATCTCAGTAAAAAAAAGTGTAAAAAGACCTGAAGGGTGACCTAGTATTGTTCTTTGATTTATTTCATCACCATTAAAGAGGTTAAGATTTTTCATAGATACTATTTAGTTAGATTAAATTGAGATTGATTTCACTTATATTTACATAAAGTAAAGAAATTTATGCCAGAAAAAATAATTGGTTTTTCGAAACTTTCTAGAGAGGAGAAGATAGATTGGATTAGCTCTAATTTTCTTAATGGTACAATTGAATTTAAAAGTATTTTAAATAAATATTTGAATGATGACAATGAGATTCAATCTTTACACAATTCATTTTCAGAAAACAGTATTTCAAATTTTTATTTACCATACTCTGTATCTCCTAATTTTCTTATCAATAATAAAAATTATTGTATTCCTCTCGTTACAGAGGAAAGTTCTGTTGTCGCTGCTTTATCTAACTCTTCAAAATTTTGGCACGAAAGAGGCGGATTTACATCTAATCTAATTAACAATATTAAAAATGGTCAAATACATTTTTTATTTAAAGGAAAAAAAGAATCTCTTGAAAAGTTAATAATTGAAAACGAATTAGATTTAATCAAATCAACAGATGAAATAACAAAAAGAATGAGAGCTAGAGGTGGTGGAATTAATAAAATTATTTTGGTTGATAAATCAAGTGAATTAAATGATTATTTCCAGCTATCAGTAGATTTTATTACATGTGATTCTATGGGTGCTAATTTTATTAACTCATGTTTAGAAAAAATCTCAAAAGTTTTCAGAGAATTAGTTTTAAGATCTAATAATCTACAAGAATCTGAAAAAGAAATTGAAATAATAATGTCAATTTTATCAAATTACACTCCAGATTGCTTGGTTGAATCATCTGTGGAGTGTTATATAGATGAATTAGGTACTATTGATGGTTTATCTTCTAGAGAGTTTTCATCAAAATTTAAAAAAGCTTTTGATATAGCTCAAATTGATATAAACAGAGCGGTTACTAATAACAAAGGAATAATGAATGGAGTAGATGCAGTTTTAATTTCAACTGGAAATGATTTCAGAGCAGTTGAAGCTGGAATACATGCATATGCTTCTTCAAATGGTTATTATAAAAGTTTATCTGAATGTTCAATAATTGATAATAAATTTAAAATAAGTCTAAAAATTCCTCTTTCAGTTGGAACAGTTGGTGGAATTACAGATTTACATCCTATGGTTAAATTATCACTTCAAATGCTAGGAAATCCTAATTCATCTGATTTAATGAAAATTATCTGTTCTGTAGGTCTTGCTCAAAATTTTGCAGCTATAAAATCATTAGTAAGTTCAGGAATTCAAAAAGGTCATATGAAAATGCATCTTATTAATCTTCTGATTAAAAATAATGCAAGTAAGAGTCAAATAGAAAAATCTAAAGATTATTTTAAGGATAAGGATATTAACAATCAATCTGTTACTAAATTTCTCAATTTAAAAGACTAAAAATGAGATTGTACAGTAATGGTAAACTATTAATATCAGGAGAATATGTCATATTAGATGGTGCGCTCTCCCTTGCAGCTCCAACATTATTTGGTCAGTACTTAGAGATTCTAAAAGATGATTCTAAATATATTAAATGGACTAGCAAAAACTCTAATGGAAAAGTTTGGTTTCAATGCAAAATATATAGGGAAAATTTAGAGTTGGATAAATCTTCATCAAGTAAAATTTCGAATACATTGATTGAGATAATAAAAAACATCAGAGATTTCAATCCAAATTTTTTAACTAATTCAGGGGCAAGCATTACTACAAAATTAACTTTTGACAAAGACTGGGGATTAGGATCCTCATCAACATTAATATCTAATCTTTCAAAACTTGCTGGAATAGATCCATTTAAGCTTAATAATAGAATTTTTAATGGTAGCGGATATGATATTGCCTGTGCTGGATCTAATTCTCCATTGCTTTTCAGTAAATCAGGGCATGAAAAACATATAAAAGAGGTAAGCTTTAGGCCAGTATTTCATGAAAATATATATTTTGTTTATCTAAATCGTAAGCAAAATTCTTTAACTGAAGTTATAAAATATAAAAAAACAATATCATCTAAAGAATCAATAAGTGAGATTTCAGAAATCACTAAAAATATTCTGAATTGTAATGAATATAAAATATTCAATGAATTAATAAGCTCTCACGAACAGGTTATTTCAAAATTAATTTCAAAACAAACAATCAAAAAAGAACTCTTTAATGACTTCCATGGAGAAATAAAAAGTCTAGGAGCTTGGGGAGGAGATTTTATACTGGTATCATCAGAAAGTAACCCCTTAGATTATTTCAAAAATAAAGGTTATAATACTTTATTTAAATTTAGTGACTTGTTAATTTAATAGTATAAACTTCTATTATCAATTATCTCTGCTTTTGATTCTAGAACTTCAGGAATAAGTGTTGAAATTCTTTCAATCTCTCTATCACCTAGAGAGTTTGAGATTGCAGAAGCTAAATTGATATCTTCAGCTGTATCTTTTGAAATAAGTCTGACTATATAAATTCCTCCATTACCTTTCAAGATATTTGAAGTTTCATCTGTATCTAGTGAAAAGGCAGAACCAATAATGTAGGGTTCCGCACCAGCACCTACTAAAATAGGATCATATTGAGTAACAGCAGACGCTCTTTCTAAATCAATATCGTAATCTTTTGAAAGTGATTCTATATCATTGTTTGACTTATGCTTTTTTAGAAAGAAGTTAAATTTCTTCTCATCTAAAAGAATCTGTGAAACTTCATCTCTAACCTCTTCAACACTTGGTAATGATTTTTTGTTGAAAGACTTTACTTTTGCTACAAGGTAACCTTCATTTAGTGTAAATCTTTTTACATCTCCTACCCTTGTTGGATCTTCATATAGCCATTTGATAACCTGTCGTGAATTTGTATAACTAGGTAAACCTGCATCAAATTTTTCAAATGATTCAAATGAGTCAACAAATAGACTTAAATTGCTATTGTTGAGAGGTAAATCATTATTTCCATCGAATTCAGCTTGTGATGCAGATCTATAATTTGTATTAGATGACTCATTAGATGGAATTATTTCTTTTACTATGTCTGCAATTAAAACTTTGTTTAAATTACCATCCCTCTTTTTTTCAATCATTCTAGAGATTTTAAAAGTATTACCATCTCTATATGGTCCAAAGACTTCTCCTTTTCTTAATCCAAACAAAATATCTGAGAAATCACCTGAAAGCTCTTGTTTAGTTTTATATATAGAATCCCAGCTTACATCAGAATATATTTCAATATATTCAGAATAATCTTTAACATCTTTAAAGCCTTTTATCTCTTCAATAGAATTTGTGACTTGATTCATTTGAGAAAAACCATCTCTTAACTGCTCAAGATCAGTTCTAATATTGTTTTCATCTAAATTAGATGCAACATCAGGTATGAAAACATATTCAATTTCTCTAGACTCTTTCTTTTCATATAAGTCACTATTTTTTCTTAAATATGATGAAATTTCAGAATCTTTTATTTGAAATGTAGAATCAGGAATAACATCAAATGGTATTCTTAAATATTCAATATTTACTTTATCATTTTCAAGGTGATATTGAATATTTGATTCAACATTAGTATAAGTAATGCTTGACTTTATAAGATCAAAATAAATTTTTTGCTTAGCTAAAGAAATTATATTTTCTTCTTGCAGTCTCCACTGATTATACATAGTGGGATTTGATGATTTGAGCTGAGTAATATAACTTGAAAACTTATTAAAGTCAAAAAGACCTATTTCATTTTGAAATAATGGATTCATAACTAAAGACTGATCACTGGAAATAATTTGTTCAAGTTGATCTTTTCCCGCATCAATACCAAGTTTATCGAGTTCTTGAACTAATGCTTGATTCCTTAACCCTTGATTCCATGCTAAGTTAACAGCATTGATTGTATTAAGACCATAAACTGTTTGAGCTTGCTCAACCATCATATTGAACATTTCATAGTCAATTTCTTCTCCATTTATTTCTCCAATTGGTTTGTTAGCCCCGAATCCACCATTTGATGTAAAAACACCAGAAATTACAAAAGCAAATAGTGCCATTCCAATAACTATTATAAGGAAGATTGATCTTTTTCTAATTTGTCCAAGTATTGCCATAATTCAAATAATTTTCGAAATTACAATATAGTATTTATTTATACTATTCTTGCTCACTTTTTTTTAGAACTACTTTTTCAATTTTTGAAGAAGTTGCAAGCAATATTTCAATTGTATAATCATCAATTGAAATTTCATCACCAATCTTAGGGATTTCTTCTTTATTAAACACTATAAGACCTCCTAATGTATCATAAGATTCCGATTCAGGTAAACTCAAATTATAAGTTTTATTAAGATACTCTATCTCTAATCTTGAAGAAAACTC
>JADHRQ010000018.1 GCA_016777325.1 Flavobacteriales bacterium
CCGTTAGATCCATCTATAGCAAGTAATTGAGCAGAACGACCAGAAATAATAACATCATTAATTCCATCAGAGTTTAAATCCTGAAAAATTGCACTACCAAATAACTCATCTCTAGAAGATCTTTGCCAAAGTAATGAGCCATCAACTCCATTATATGCCATTACTCCGTTATTACTAAACAAACTATCAACTCCACCACCAATTACAATATCCATAACTCCGTCACCATTCAAATCAGAAGATCTTGCAGAAGAGAATGTGCCAATTGAATCTGTAAAAGATTGCCAATTTTGAGCATTACTAAAAACGGATAATAAAAAAAATAGATTTAGAAATATATATCTCATTTATGAAAAGTTAGTTTTTGTAAAGATAATAAGATTCTAAAAAATATAAAAAAATTATATGTTATAGATTTAGATGCATTATAGGTCTATCCTCCAAATGCAGATCCAAGACCACCACCCGAAATTACCAGCATGATTAATGAAATACCGATTAAAGCAGAAATTAATCCAATAATTAAACCCGTTATCTCTTTCCAATTAACTTTTCTTGTCAAGCCAATTATTCCAAATATAATAGCTGAAATGGATAATAGTAATGAACTTCCTGGGTTAGGTAGAATTAGTAAACTTAATATCGATAAGTAAAAAGACAAGTTACCCCAAATTTTTTTTTCTTCAGTATAAATTGGTGCTTCTATGTTTTCAGAAATCAAAACTTTCTCTTTCTCATTTACAGGAAAAGAAGCATAAGTTAAATTACCTAAAATCATCAAAACAAAAAGAAAATTTATTTTCATATAAAAATTATATAATTTTTAAGTTATTTAATTCCATTTTAATTTTAACCGCCTGGATTATATAAGCCAACACTACCAAAGAAAATGCTTAATAATAAAACTAAAGAAATAATCCCAAGTACAACATAAGTTAATATTCTAACCCATTTAACTTGATTTTGCCATGCTCTCCACCATGATCTAAATAAAAAATATAAGCCAGGAATAAGAATTGAAAAAAATAAAACTCCTCGAAGAATATAGATAGAAAGGGAGGGCTCATCATCATTCTTGTCTACAGAAAAAAAAGAATTAATTGCATTCTCATTAATTTCTTCAATTGGAAAAGAAGCATAGATAAGACTATGCGAAAAAAACAAAATAATTAAGAAAAGTAATAATTTTTTGATATAACAATAATAAATATTAATTCTCCGCTAGGATTATTGTTTTTCTGAAAGTTCTAACCATCTTAGTTCTTTATTATCAATAATCTCAACAACGGTTGCTAATCTTTTAGTAATTTGAACTACCTCGTTAATTGCAACATTAGCATTTTGAAGATTTTCTTCTAATTTTTTCTTTTCATTTTCTAAATCAACTAACTCCTTTTCAATATTGTCAAATTCATACTTTTCATTAAATGATAGTTTCTTAACATCAGATTTAACTTTAGAGTTTCCCTTTTCTAAATGTTGAATTTTTTTAAACTCTTTTTCCTCTTTAATTTGCTTAGCTCTATAATCTGAATATGAGCAATAATGGTCTTCAATAATCCCATCACCCTTAAACACAAAAAGATGTTCAGTTAATTTATCCATAAAAAAACGATCGTGAGAAACTAAAATCAAACAACCTTTAAACTGCAAAAGAAACTCTTCTAATTTTGTAAGAGTTAGTAAATCTAAATCATTGGTTGGCTCATCTAAAATTAAAAAATTTGGATTCTTCATTAAAACTGTAAGGAGATGTAACCTTCTTCTCTCCCCACCACTAAGACTTTTTACTTTAGTATGCTGTAAATCTCTAGTAAACATAAAATGTTCAAGTAACTGAGATGCGCTTATTTTTCTACCATCTGACATAACAATAAAATCTGCTATGTCTCTTAAAACATTAATTACTCTTCTTTCTTCATCAGTCTTTAAGCCATTTTGTGTGAAATAACCATAATTAATTGTTTCTCCTATATTAATCTTTCCACTATCAGGAGTTTCAATTCCAGTTATAATATTTAAAAAAGTACTCTTACCAACACCATTTTTTCCTAAAACACCTATTCGCTCACCCTTTTTAAAAGTATAATCAAACCCTTTTAAAATATTCAATTCATTAAATGATTTATAGATATTTATAAGTTCTAGAATTTTACCTCCAATTCTACCCATTCTAACATCAATATTGAGTTCCTGTTTTACTTTTTTTGAATTGGCTTTTTTCTTTATATTGTAAAAATTATCAATTCTAGCCTTAGATTTAGTTGTTCTAGCTTTTGGTGATCTTCTTATCCAATCTAACTCTTTTTTCATAAGCTTTTTAGCCTTAGAAATTTCAACATCAAAATTACTTTCTCTCTCATCTCTTTTCTGAAGAAAATAAGAGTAGTTTCCCTTATGATGATATAAATTCCCTCCTTCTAATTCAAAAATATGATTACATACTCTTTCTAAAAAATATCTGTCATGGGTTACCATTAGTAGTGTAATATTTTGCTGTTGAAGATATTTTTCTAACCACTCTATCATTGAAATATCTAAGTGATTGGTAGGTTCGTCTAACAAAAGAATATCTGTATTTTCAAGTAATAATAGTGCTATTGACAGTCTTTTTTTCTGACCACCAGATAATTCACCAACTTTTTGAGAAAAATTACTTATGTTAAATTTTGAAAGTATTTGCTTACTTGTTCTCTCATAATCCCAGGCATTTTCTTGATCCATAATTGCAGTAGATCTTTCTAATTCTTTTAGATTAACAGCACTAGATAGTTTACTGTGTTCCTCAAGAGCTTTTTCATACTCTTTAACAATCAAACTAATTTTATTGTATTTACTATTAATTAAATCATTAATCGTGATATTATCATCGAAAATAGATTCTTGTGGTAAATAAGATACTTTACAATTATTTCTATAAACAACCTTTCCTACATCAGCTATATCTTGTCTAGCTAGTATTTTTAATAAAGAAGATTTACCAGTTCCATTATTAGCAATTAAGGCAATTTTATCACCCTTATCAATTCCAAAATTGATATTTTCAAAAAGAATTCTTTCACCAAAATTTTTCTCTAATTTATCAACTGATAATAAATTCATAGATTGTTTTTTCTATTTAATTTAAATACTTAAAAGAAATATTTTTCTCTACAGATTCTGATAATGTATGATGAACGGGGCAGTTATAAGCTGCTCTTTCTAAAATAGTTTTAGTTTTAGAATTATATTCTTTAGGAAAAGTTAAATGAATATCAATTTTAGCGATTCTTCGAGGACTATTTCCCATTGTTTTTTTAACAATTGCTGTTGTTTGTTTTATATCAATATGATGTTTTTCTACAGCAATTGCCATAATAGTTAAGATACAACTTGCTAAAGCAGAACACACCATGTCAGTTGGAGAAAAAGCTTCACCAAGACCATGATTATCTTTAGAGGCATCTGTATTTATGACAGATCCAGAGTCTAAATGAGTAGAAGATGTTCTTAAATCACCTAAGTATTTAATTTCAAATGTATTCATAATAAAATTTTAATAAATGCAAATATATATGATTAGAGCTGCTGAAGAATTAAGTTATTTTTTAAAATAAGATAAAGTTATATATTTGATAATATTATTTTATTTAAAAAAATGTCAAACAATAAATTTGAAAACGTTTTATGGAGCACTAGATTTGTAGTGATTATTGCTGTAGTATTATCTATTATTTCTTCAATTTCATTATTTTTAATTGGTGGCTGGGATATTATTCAAGCAACTATATTTAATAATCCCTTATTTAATGAAAATGTAAATAGTAGTAATAATTTATTATTTAAAATTATATCATCTATTGATTTATTTTTAATTGGAATAGTTTTATTGATTTTTGGATTTGGAGTATATGAGTTATTTATTAGTGAAATTGATTTTGCCAAAGATAAATTTGCTGACTCAACATTAAAAATAAATAGTTTAGATCAACTTAAAAATAAAATAATTAAAGTGATTATTATTGTTTTAATTGTTAAGTTTTTTGAGAAGGTTTTGAAGCTATCCCATAACTTTACAACACCTAATGACCTGCTTTTATTCAGTGTTTCAATCTTATCTATTTGTATTGGATATTATTTAATTAATAGGAAATAGTTTTAACACTTGTAAATCAATGTTAGTTCCTATATTTTCAAAGGAAATCCAACATCAAGAAAAAATGTTGCAAATTTTATTATACAACTCATTGGAGACAATACTCTTTGGAGTATGTGGAAATTCAAAACTCCAGTCATAATGAATGAAAAATAATTCTTCTAAAAAAGTTCGAAACTAGGACCGAGAGGTCCACCAAAACAAACCCACTCAAATTAGTGGGTTTTTATTTATCTAAAACTTACTAATCTAACTCTTTTACTATTAACAAATTTAAAGTCTGCTCTAAAATCAATTTCATTATCTTTCTTTTTTATGAAAGATTCTAGAAAATTTTGAGGTATTTCAATCTCAACTTGATCCATATAAAGGTAAGTGCTATCGTTTAACTGACTTAAAGTGAAATTAGAAATACCTTCATCTTCTAATTTATGATAATACCTTAAAGGATCTATAGACATTCTAAATATTACTGTATCAGAAACCTTTTCTTTGGAGATTACTTTTAACAAAGAATATTCATAACGAGTTCCATCTGACAATTCGCCTATATAGATTTCTTTAACTTTTAATGTATAAAAATACCCCCATTCAAAATCAAATCCATCAACATACTCTGCTTCAGAATCAGGAGAATCAAGTACTAGCCTTTTAAAATGCTCATAATTCTGACTATACATATAAGGCTTAATTTTTATTTCTTTAATTATAGTTTGCTGCCCAAGTAATAAAGCAGGAAAGCAAAATAATAAGAGTCGTAGTTTTTTCATTGTTAATCTCGGGACTTTACTCAATAATTAACTTCTTCTCTACTGTTCCATGATCATAAATATAAAATAGTGGTTCGTTCTTAGAACCTTTTGTTTCTCTTCCAAAAAGGTCTATTATCTTTATGAGTTCCTTGTTTTTAAAATGATCTTCAAAAACATATGTTCCAGTATTTATGACATTAAAAGAGCCAATCATTCCAAACGAAATATGTGGAGTACATACATATTCATATAAACCTTCAACTTGAGGAATATATTGAAAAAAAGTATCAGCTGGAGCTTGCCATATTTGATCAAATGAATTAGCGCCTATTGGAATATTAGATGATGTAATTGTATGTACCATTAATGGGGGGTCTAATGGAAGAAAATGAATAGTATCTCCTAAATTAATATTTAAAGATGAAGGCATAAACTGACTGTAACCATCCCAAACAAGAATAACATGAATTTCAGACTTAACATATAAAGACGTTATTGAAAATATTATGATTAGTATATATTTTTTCATTGTTAATCTATAGTTTATTTGATTTTATATTTGATATCACAAAATTTACTGTGTCAACCTTAATTAGAGTCATACCAGTAATCTCAAAATCATCTCCAGCATTATAAGTTGTCAATCCATTTCCATTTGGAGGCATACTCATTGTAGATAATTTGCTTGGTGCATTACACATTAAGCTTCCATTTTTTGAGTAAAAATTTAGAGCTCCATTAACCTTATTATCTAAAGTAAAATTAAAATCCTTGAATAAAATATTATCATTAGATAAAACATTAATTGTTGTCATTTCATTTAAAGAGACGTCTTTTCCAGAACTTGAAGTTAATTCAGGGTTTTTAGAAGTTACACTAAAACTAATAATTGCATTTGAAATTGAGTCACTAGAAATATTATTCTTAGAATCATTTAAACAAGAACTAAACAAAATTGGCAAGCATAGTAGTATAAGTAGTAGTTTTTTCATTATGATTTAAATTTAACTCAAAGCTATTAAAAAAGTTTTTAACAGCACTAAATTATTAGAATTGAAAAAGTGTTAAACAGACTGTTAAACTAAATTAAAAAACCCTCATAATCTGTTGAATTATAAGGGTTTAACTTTTATTGTTGCGGTCTGGACGGGACTTATCTTATTAATTTAAAAATCAAATTTATGGATAATTTAATCTTCTTAATCTAAAGAATGTAAATCAAAATCAAAATCAACATCGTCAATAGTTAAATCATCACTAATAATTAAAGGAACCAGTATAAGAAACTCTTCGGTATCTAAAAAAATTGATGTTACTTTTTTATTTCTAAATGAGGTAGTGAATTTTTTCTCTCCATTAGATAACTTTTCATCAACTAAATCTCTCTCAAGTGACGATAGTTGGTAATATGGTATTATTTTCTGTTTTTTAGT
This sequence comes from Flavobacteriales bacterium, assembly GCA_016777325.1. Taxonomy (GTDB): domain Bacteria; phylum Bacteroidota; class Bacteroidia; order Flavobacteriales; family Flavobacteriaceae; genus Marisimplicoccus. The sequence continues at coordinate 6,321 of JADHRQ010000018.1, forward strand.
CATACTTCTTCTTTACTAAATAAAGTTCATGCGAAATTTCAAATCCATTTTTTAAAAAAAGATTGACTGATGATTTTCTACAATAAGATTCAACTATAAACTTCTTACTTAAATTTTTTACATATTGATCTCTTGTTTCAAACAATATCTTGTAAATGCCTTTAAAACGATATTGTTTTTTTACAAAAGCACCCTGATATCTTATTACATTATTTTCTCTAAATTTTAGAGAACATTTACCAATAATATCTCCGTTTGTATTTGTTGCTAAAAAAAGAATCAAAGATTTATCAACTTCCAAAACAGAAGTTTTAAATTCAATATCTGTAAAATTTAACGTATCAATAATCACAACTATAATTTTTATTGCAAAATAAAATCATATTTATCAATAAATCTTAAAAAAGCATTTAAATAAGTAATTATTATTGTTATTATTGTATTTTTAATAAAAATTACGTAATACAGTTGTTTTAAATTATTGTTTAGAAAAAAAAACTATGGACAAAATTGACTTAAGAATATTATCGATTTTAGAAAAAAACTCAAATACTCCAATAAAGGTTATCTCAAATAAATTAAATTTAAGTGTTACTCCAATCTATGAGAGAATAAAAAAGTTAGAGAGAAGAAAAATTATCAAAAAATATGTAGCTATAATTGACTACCAAAAGCTGGATGCATCAATTAAAGTATTAATTAACATTACAATAAAGAATCATGATAAAGAAATGAGAAATTTATTTGTAGAGAACATAATGAAACTTGATCAAATAAATGAGCTTCATCATACATCCGGAAGTTTTGATTTCGTTGCTACAGCAATCTTCTTCTCTATCGTAGAATACAAAGATTTTTTAATCTCAAAACTTTCAACAATTCCAAATATTCAAGATATAGAAAGTCAAATCGTTTTAGAAACACATAAAGATGAAAAATCTATTATTCAAAGAAAATCAATAATTACTAATTAGGCCAAAAGTGTCCAACTATATGTCCACCGTTAATTAAAAAACCCTCATAATCTATTGAATTATAAGGGTTTAACTTTTATTGTTGCGGTCTGGACGGGACTGTAACCTTTTATATTATACTTTACCCAACTTAATCAGTATACCATGTAATACTACTTATAGACTAAATCTTTCATAAAGTACATTTAATTGTATTATGTTTGTATAAAGACAAAAGTGTCCTACTATATGTCCTACTAATTTAATCCAGTGAAAGTAAATTTTAGACTCTATAAAAAGAAGAAATCTGACAAGAAAGGTTTTGTTAGAATGGACTTCTCATATAACAGTAAAAGATTCAGATATTTCTTAGGGTTATCAATAGAATCCAAGCTGTGGTCAGTTAAAAAACAATGTATTAAATCAAGTGCCAATAATAG
>JADHRQ010000011.1 GCA_016777325.1 Flavobacteriales bacterium
TAGAAAAGGGAGCTAAACAAAAAGATATTGAATGGTTACCAAGATTACCAATGACTAGAGCAGTTGTCAGAGCAATGGATTTAGCTCAGGAAATTGCTTTTCAAAATAGTGTAAGTTTGAATGATTTTGTAGTTTCTGGTGCATCAAAGAGAGGTTGGACAGCTTGGACAACAGCAGCAGTTGATGACAGAGTTGTAGCAGTTGTTCCAATGGTCATTGATATGTTAAACATGGTTCCTTCATTTGAAAATCATTACAGGAGTTATGGAGAGTTTTCTCCTGCTGTTGAATCATATGTTAATTATAATATCCAAGATTGGATGGAAACAGATGAATTTAAAAAGCTAATGAGTTATGTGGAACCTTATTATTTTAAAGAGAAATTTACTATGCCTAAATATCTAATTAATGCTGGTTCTGATGAGTTTTTTTCTACGGATTCATGGAGATTTTACTATGATGAACTCCCGGGTGATAAGCTATTAAGATATGTTCCAAATACAAATCACTCATTAAATGGAAGATACCTCAATGATGATTTATTAAGTTATTTCTACAGAATAATAAATGATATTGATATGCCTACTTTAAAATGGGAACTAAATGATAATAACTTAAATGTAGCTTTAGACTATGAAGGAAATTATAATGTTTCGATTTGGAATGCAAAAAACCAAAATGGTAGAGATTTTAGGTTATGGCAAGAAGGTGAGCTTTGGCAAAAAATAAATATTCAAAAATCGAATGATAATAATTATCAAGTTGAAATAAAAGATAAATCAAATGGCTATGAGGCTATTATGATGGAATTTACAATAGATCCAGAATCAGAGTTTCCATTAATTATTTCTACTGGTCCATTTGTCATTCCAGAATCCTATCCTTTTAATAAATATGAGCCTTTGAAATAATAATTAAAAACATAATTTATTATAAAATTATCAATTAATAAAAAAATTTGAATCGTATAATAATTTTTATATCTTTCGATTCTCAAATATTGAAAATATTATGAAAATGAAAAAAATATTATTTGCCTTAATCCTTACTGTTTTCGTTGGATCTACATTTACAAACAATGCTTATGCAACGACTTCAATCAATAGTATAGTTACTATTCAGGATTCACAAGATGAGTCAATGATGGAAGCAAGCTCTGAAGACGCTGCTCCCGGTTTTACTCAAGAATTAAAGAAGCGTTTTATTGAAGGTGGCCCAGGTTTTATGGGTATAGTTTTGATTTGTCTTATTCTTGGTTTAGCAATTTCAATTGAAAGAATCATCTACTTAAATTTATCTACAACTAATTCAGAAAAACTTACAGGTGATGTTGAAGAAGCCCTTAAGTCTGGTGGTGTCGAAGCTGCTAAAGAAGTATGTAGAAATACAAAAGGCCCTGTTGCCTCAATCTTTTATCAAGGATTGGATAGAGCTAAAGATGGCGTAGAAAGTGCCGAAAAAGCTGTAATATCTTACGGTGGTGTTCAAATGGGACAGTTAGAAAAAAATGTTTCATGGATATCTCTTTTTATAGCTCTAGCTCCAATGCTTGGATTTATGGGTACTGTAATTGGTATGATTAATGCATTTGATAGAATTGAAGCAGCTGGTGATATGCAACCTTCTTTAGTTGCAGGTGGTATTAAAATAGCACTTTTAACAACTGTATTTGGTCTTATTGTAGCAATTATATTACAGGTATTTTATAACTATATAGTAGCAAAAATTGATTCAATAGTAAATGATATGGAAGATGCATCAATTACTTTAATTGACATACTTTCTGCTCAAAAAAAATAAAACATTATGAATCTTGAAAAAATAACAAGAATTGGGTGTATATCCCTTGGAGTACTTGGTGTAATATTCCTTGCAATTGTTTTTGGAAGTGGAGATGATAGCATAAAAATGGATGCTGCTTCAGGAAATTTTGCTGCCATAACACCAATAATTCTTCTTAGCCAGTTAATTTTAATAATAGCTGTAATAGTTACATTAATCTTTTCATTAAGAGCTATTGCAAAAGATAAAGCAAAAATGAAAAATGCAGCAAAGTCTGCAGGATTATTCCTAGCAGTTATACTTGTTGCTTTTGTTCTTTCAAATGGAGTTGAAACTCCTATGAGAGATGGTAAAGTTCTTTCTGCAATGGGTTCAAGATTAGTTGGTACAGGAATAAGAGTATTCTATATTTTATCAGTTATTGCTGTTGGACTAATGATATTACCGGGAATTAAAAATTCATTAAAAAAATAAGACATGGCTAAAAGAAAAGCTCCAGAAGTTAATGCAGGATCAATGGCTGATATTGCCTTTTTACTTTTGATTTTCTTTTTGGTAACTACTACCATTGAAACTGATAGTGGGATTAATAGAAAACTTCCTCCTATGGAAGATCAAATTGACCCACCAATTATTAGAGAAAAAAATATTTTTACTGTTGTAGTTAACAAGAACAATCAGCTATTAGTTGAAGAATCATTAACCGACATTAAAGATCTTAGAGCCCTTGCAGTTGATTTTCTAGATAACGGAGGAGGTTCTGGTGAAGAAGCTTGCTCTTACTGTCAAGGTAATAGAGATTCTAGATCTTCTGACAATCCAGATAAAGCTATTATTTCATTAAAAAATGATAGAGAAACTGAATATAAAGTATACATAGCAGTTCAAAATGAATTGGTTGCTGCATATAATGAACTCAGAAATAGAGAGTTTGCTAGATTGTATCCAAACATGGGTATTTCATATGTTGAAGCTGACCTAATATATAGCGATCCTAGAACATCTGTTGATGATAAAATTAGTTTGAAAGAGAAATTAGATGTGGTTAAATTATTATATCCTCAAAAATTATCTGAGGCTGAACCAAGTAAAGTAAATTAAATATGGCAAAATTTAATAAAAAGAAAAGTGGAGACCTTCCAGCAATATCAACGGCATCTTTGCCTGATATAGTGTTTATGTTATTATTCTTTTTTATGGTAGCAACAGTAATGCGTGATAGTACGTTAATGGTTCAAAACACACTCCCAGCTGCTGATCAAGTTCAAAAACTTGATAAAAAGGATAGAGTTATCTACATATATGCAGGAAAGCCTTCATCTAGATATGTTGATACATATGGTTCACAAGCTAGAATTCAGTTAAATGATAAATTTGGAACTGTTGAAGAAGTAGGTGCATTTGTCTTGGCAGAAAGAGCTGCAAAGCGAGAAGAACTTCAAAATGTTCTAACAACTGCATTAAAAGTTGATAGTGATACTAAGATGGGTATAATTAGCGATATTAAGCAAGAGTTGCGTAAAGTTAACGCTCTTAAGCTAAACTATACAACTAGAGTTGGAGACTACACTCAAAATTTTAACTAGAAAAAATCTTTTTTTTCTAACATTTCTAATTTCCTTTAGTCTTTACAGTCAATCAAATACAGAACAATTAGAAGAGAATTATAGAGAAGATCAGTTTTATTTTGGTTCAAGTTATTTTATTCAAAGTGAGTCTATAACTGATTTTAAACAAAATGGATTTTCTGGTAATTTTCAATTAGGTTTTATTAGAGATTTTCCTTTAAATAATAGTTCAACTAGAGCAATTGGAATTGGATTAGGATATGAAAGAAACTTTTTTACTTCAAATATTCAACCTATTCAGGAAAACTCTAATATAGACTATAGAATAGTTGTTAGTAAATTTTTAGAGTCTAAAAATAAAATCTCTTTTTCATCTATTGCTATTCCAATTGAATATAGGTGGAGAACATCTAGTATTAATGAATTTAAATTCTGGAGAATTTATTCTGGGTTTAAATTAAAAAAGAACTTTCCGTTATATTCAAACCCTTCCTATGGAAGTGAACTTAAAATTGATGAAATTGAAGATTGGACAAGTTCAATTTATCTTAACGCTGGTTATAATACCTGGAACATATCCATAGAGTATGATTTAAATCCATTGATTAAAAACAAAAAAACTCTTGATGGAGACAGTCTAAACATTAGTTTTTTTAGATTAGGTTTAGTCTTCTATATACTATAGTTCTTTTCTTAGCCTAGCTACTGAAATATCAAGTTGTTCTCGATATTTTGAAACAGTTCTTCTTGCTACTTTATATCCCTTATCTGATAATTTATTTGATAGTTCTATATCTGATAAAGGTTTATTTTTATCTTCTTCACTTATAATCTCTTTCAATATTTTTTTTATTTCAATAGTAGAAATCTCTTCACCTTTTTTATTTTTCATCCCTTCAGAAAAATAACTCTTTAGAAGTTTTATTCCATAAGGAGTCTCAATATACTTACTATTAGCAACTCTAGATATTGTAGATATATCCATATTAATTATTTCAGCAATATCTTTTAATATCATTGGTTTTAGCTTTATTTCCTCGCCAGTTGAAAAGTATTCCTTTTGAAAGTTGACAATAGCATTAACGGTTTGAAATAAAGTTTGATGTCTCTGCTCAATTGCTTCTATAAACCATTTAGCTGAATCAAGCTTTTGTTTTAAAAATTGCATTGCTTGATTTTGAGACTTTGTTTTTTTAGGATCATTTTTATAACCTTCAAGAATATTTTTATAAGAATTTGAAAGTCTTAATTCTGGTGAATTTCTTTTATTTAGTTCAACTATGAAATTTCCATCTTCAATTGTTAAAATAAAATCAGGAACTATAGTATTGTTTGAGAATTCACTTGTAATAGATCCGCCAGGCTTAGGATTTAACCTAGATATTTCATCGATTGCATCTTTTAAATCTTCTTGAGATAAACTTAATTTTTCAGAAAGTTTTGAAAATTTCTTTTTTGAAAATATTTCAAATTCGTTTTCTAAAATTTTAATAGAATTTAAAACGGATTTTTTAAAACTATTTTTTTTCTTAAGTTGGATTAAAAGACATTCTTTCAGTGATCTCGCTCCAACTCCAGCTGGATCAAGATCTTGTATTTTTTCTAATATTGATAAAACATCATGTTTTGTAGCTACAATATTTTGAGTGAAAGCTAGATCATCAATTATATCATCAATTTCTCTTCTTAAATAACCACTCTCATCAATACTACCAATTAAAAATTCACATATTGGTTTTTCTGAATCTTTAAGAATTAAATTTTTTGACTGATTATCAAGAAATTGATGAAAACTTAATGATGATTTTGTTTGATAATTTGTGCTTTCTTCTTGATTAGAATAGTAGTTTTGATTCAAATCTTCAGGTTCATCTGAAAGATAATCATCAATATTGACATCCCCTTCTTCATTATTTGATTCAAATTCGTTAGAATCATCTTCTGCAGCTTCTTTGCCTAGTTCAATAGCTGGATTTTCTTCAATTTCATTTTTAATTTTCTGTTCTAATTCTGCTGTTGTAAGTTGTATCAACTTCATCAACTGAATTTGTTGTGGAGAAAGCTTTTGAGATAACTTTAATTGTAGTTTTTGATTAAGCATTTTGATTTTATACTTAAACAAAAGTAAGAAAAGAATTAATTCATTCTAAAATGATGCATTTTTTGGAGTTCTTGGATATGGTATTACATCTCTAATATTTTGCATCCCAGTACAAAACATTACTATTCTTTCAAAACCTAAACCAAATCCACTGTGAGGAACTGTTCCATATTTTCTTAAGTCTAAGTACCACCATAATTCTTTTTCATCAATTCCTATTTCTTGAATTCTTTCCTTTAAAACATTTAATCTTTCTTCTCTTTGTGATCCACCAATTATTTCACCAATACCAGGAAATAAAACATCCATTGCTCTAACTGTTTTCTTATCACTATTTAGTCTCATATAGAATGCTTTAATATTTGCAGGATAATCATAAATAACTACAGGAGATTTAAAATGTTTCTCTACCAAAAATCTTTCATGTTCACTTTGAAAATCACATCCCCATTCATCTATTATATAATTAAATTTCTTCTTTTTATTATAATTAGAATTTCTAAGTATTTCAAAAGCTTCTGTATATGATATTCTGACAAACTTATTATTAATGGTAAATTTAATTTTATCAATTAAATTAAGTTCACTTCTCTCAATCTTTGGTTTTTGACTTTCTTCCTTTTGAAGTCTCTCATCAAGAAATATTAGATCGTCAGAACAATTATCTAAAATGTATTGAAGAATGTATTTTAGAAATGATTCAGCAAGGTCCATATTATCATCTAGATCGTAAAATGCCATTTCAGGTTCAATCATCCAAAATTCAGATGCATGCCTCGAAGTGTTTGAATTTTCTGCTCTAAAAGTTGGACCAAATGTATATACATTTCCAAGTCCCAGAGCATATGTCTCAGCTTCAAGTTGACCTGAAACAGTCAGGCTTGTTTTTTTACCAAAAAAATCTTTTGAATAATCAGTATCTTTTGAACCAATTTGATCTTCATTTAGTGTAGTAACTCTAAACATTTCTCCAGCTCCTTCAGCATCACTAGAAGTTATTATTGGTGTATTAATATAGTTAAAGCCATTCGTATTAAAAAAATTATGGATTCCAAAAGCTAGTTTTGATCGAATTCTCATTACAGAACTAAATGTAGACGTTCTGATTCTTAAATGCGCTTGTTCTCTAAGAAACTCAAAGCTATGTTTCTTTGGTTGTATAGGATACTGATCAGGATCTGATTGACCTAAAATTTCTATACTTAGAACTTGTATTTCAAAATTTTGACCTTTACCAATACTCTTGATTAAATCACCCTTAATTTTAAGTGAACATCCAACAGTTATTTTTTTTAAAATTTCTTCTTCTACTGAGGATTCTGAAATTACACATTGAATGTTTTTTATTGTAGAGCCATCATTTAATTCAATGAATTTCTTTCCCCTAAAAGCTCTAACCCACCCACCTACGGTAACATTATTATTAACATCAGGCGATGTGTAAATATCCTTAATCTTTTGTAGGTCCATATTTTATAAAGTTAGAATGTCTTTCTCTTTAACTGAGAGCATTTCATCTACTTTTTTGATGTATTTATCTGTTAATTCTTGAGTATCAATTTCAAGATTAGATTTCAGATCATCAGATATTTCTAGATTTTTAATTTTATTATTAGTATCCTTTCGAGTATTTCTTATACTTACTTTTGCAGCTTCTGATTCAGATTTTGCAAGCTTACTTAATTCAATTCTTCTTTCCTCTGTCAAAGGAGGTATATTTATTAATAATGATTCGCCATTATTAACAGGATTAAGTCCAAGATTTGAGCCAATAATACTTTTTTCTATTTCTTCTAGTATGCTTTTTTCCCATGGCTGAATACTAATAGTCTGAGCGTTTGGAGTACTTACTGAAGCAACTTGACTTAATGGTGTCATATTACCATAATATTCAACTGTTATGCCTTTTAGCATAATAGGGTTAGCTTTACCAGCTCTAATTTTTGCTAATTCATTTTCTAAGTGATTAATAGCAGATATCATGCTTAATTCTGAATTTTCGACTATTTCTTGATTGTTTTCCATAATTAAAAATTATTTTGAAACTTTTGTTCCAATTTTTTCACCCATTATAACTCTTATTAAATTTCCCTTTGTATTCATGTCAAATACAATTATTGGAAGTTCATTTTCTTTACTTAATGTAAAGGCTGTAGTATCCATTATTTTTAAACCTTTTTTGATAGTTTCTTCAAATGAAATATTATCAAATTTAACTGCCTCTTTATTTTTTTCAGGATCTTCGTTATAAATTCCATCTACTCTTGTTCCTTTTAATATAACATCTGCGTTAATTTCTATTGCCCTAAGAACTGCTGCTGAATCAGTTGTAAAATATGGATTTCCAGTTCCGGATGCAAAAATCACAACGCGTCCTTTTTCTAGGTGTCTAGTAGCTTTTCTTTTTATGAACGGTTCTGCAATTGATTCCATTTTAATTGCTGATTGAAGTCGAGTAGGGATATCCATCCTTTCTAATGCATTTTGAAGAGCTAAACCATTTATTACAGTAGCTAACATACCCATGTAATCTGCTTGAACTCGATCAATTCCATCTTTTGATCCTGTTAAACCTCTAAAAATATTTCCTCCTCCAATAACAATAGCAATTTCTACTCCTTGTTTATGAATTTGTTTTATCTCTTCAGCATAAACTACAAGTCTATCATTGTCAATACCATAAGAGTTTTTTCCTAATAAAGCCTCGCCGCTGAGTTTAAGTAGTATTCTATTGTATTTCATTGTCTTTGGAATAATGCAAATATAATTATAAAGTTTTAACTTCTATTCAATCTTAAGTGCATTAAGAACAGAATGTTCGCCAATATTTACTCTTCTAAGTTCAAATAAATATGACCCAGAATTTAGCTTTTTACCAAAATCATTTGCTATGGATCTAATATAAGTTCCTTTTGAACATTTTATATGGAACTCAACATATGGAGGTGAAAAATTAGTAATAATAAACTCATGTATTTCAATTTCTCTTTCTTGAATTTCAACTTTTTTATTTTCTCTTGCATATTCATACATTCTTTTTCCATGCTTTTTAATTGCAGAAAATATTGGCGGTTTCTGCATTTTTTTACCAATAAATTGCTTAGAAATTTTTTTTAAATCATATTCTTTAATGTGATCATAATTAAATACTTCATTTACTTCAGTTTCACCATCATATGATGGAGTAGTTTCACCAAGTTTAAACTTTCCTGTATAGGTTTTAAATTGATTTTGATATTCTGAAATTTTTTTGGTTTGCTTTCCTACACAAATAATTAATAAGCCAGTTGCTAATGGATCAAGAGTTCCTGCATGACCAACTTTTATTCGTTTAATTTTAAACTTAGATACTAATGATTTTCGGATATATTTAACAACATCAAAAGAAGTCCATTTAAGAGGTTTGTCAACTAAAAACATCCTACCGTTTAGGATATCATCGTGAGTAATTTGATCTAAATCATATTTTACCATTACTCTTTATCTCTGTAAAGGATTGAGATTATACACATTATAAACCCTAATATTACAACTAATGGAGCTAATCGGATACGTCTAAAGCTATATATTTCATTGTTAAAAACATCAGGATTGTTAGATCCTCCACCTGACATTAAAAGAAATCCTACCCCAATAATAAGTATAGATAATAGTAGAAATTGATATCTTTTTTTACTAAATAAAAATTGTTTTTTTTTCATTGGACTATCTTACAAATTTTAACTTTAAATATCTCTGTGTAATAAAAAAAGAACTTACAAATGAAGTTGTTATTCCAAAAATAATAATAAAACAACCCAGGATTAATAAATCATTAAAATTTGTAAAAAAATCAATGTCTTCAATTTGATTACCTAATTGTGCTATTAGTATCAGTAGTAATAATATAGAAACTATAGAAGACAGAAAGCTAATTTTAACATATAGCCAAATAAAAGGTTTTCTTATAAACTTTCTTGTTGCTCCTACTAGTTGCATAGTTTTAATAATTTCTCTTTTTGAATAAATTGAAATTTTAATAGAGTTATTTATTAGAATGAAGCTAGTTATAAAAAAGACAACACTCAAAATGAGTATCCATAGACCAATTTTTTCAAAGTTTTTGTTTAATGCATCAACAAGTGGTTTGTCATATTCAACTTCTTCAATAAAGTCAAAGTTGTTCAAGTTTTTTATAAAATTTTCAATTGAATAAATATCTATCCTGTTGCTATATAATTGAATTGAAATGGCATCTAGAAGGGGGTTATATCCTAAAAAACCAACAAATTCTTCTCCTATTTCTTTTGAAAAAATCTCTGCAGCATCTTCCTTTGCTAAATAGGTTATTTCCTTAACATCATCATTAAGGTTTAAAAATTTAATTAATTGCTTATTTTCAAATTCTTTAGTTGTATTCTTAAGATAAACATTAACCAAAATATTTTCCTTAAAGTAACTTTCAACTGATGAAGATTTTAAGTAAATGAATCCTATTAATGATAATGTAAATAATACAACAGTATTAATAAGAAATATTGAAATTAAGTTACTTCTAACTTTTGTGTTTTCTAAATTATTTTTAGTCTTCAAACTATTGTAAAAGTAATAAACAAATAATAAATTAATTTTTATGTTAATTAAATAAGTTCTTCCTTTGTGTAAATTAACTTTACGTGAATTATAATTTTCTTGAAATAGAGAAAAAATGGCAAGAATTTTGGAAAGCAAATGAAACTTATAAAGTAGGTTTTTCTTCTAAACCAAAACTATATGTTCTAGATATGTTTCCTTATCCATCGGGAGCTGGCCTTCATGTTGGTCACCCATTAGGATATATTGCAAGTGATATTTACTCAAGATATAAAAGACATAATGGATTTAATGTTCTACATCCACAAGGATATGATTCTTTTGGTTTACCTGCTGAGCAATATGCAATTAAAACAGGTCAACATCCTAAAAAAACAACTTTAGATAATATAACTATGTATAGAAATCAATTAGATAGAATTGGTTTCTCATTTGATTGGTCTAGAGAAATTAGAACTTCAGATCCTAACTATTACAAATGGACTCAATGGATATTTATTTTAATGTTCAATTCTTATTACTGTTCTATTGATGATAAGGCTAAAAATATTGAAAATTTAATAAGCTCATTTAATAATGAAGGAGATAAATTATATAAAGATCAACTTACAGACTTAGGGTATTCTTTTACTAATTCAGAATGGAATGCTTTTAATGCTAAAGAAAAGTCAGAAATCCTAATGAATTTTAGGATAGCATATTTAACGGATGGTGAAGTTAATTGGTGTGAAGAACTAGGAACAGTTTTAGCAAATGATGAAATAATTAATGGAGTTAGCGAACGAGGTGGATATCCTGTAACTAAAAGAAAGGTTAAACACTGGTCTCTTAGAATAAGTGAATATTCTGAAAGACTATTACAAGGTCTTGATAAAATTGATTGGCCAGATCCACTTAAAGAAATGCAAAGAAATTGGATTGGAAAATCTAAAGGTGTTTCAATTAATTTTAAAGTAGAAAATTCAAATAAATCTATTGAAGTTTTTACTACTAGGCCTGATACAATTTTTGGAGTTTCTTTTTTAACTATAGCTCCTGAATATAAGGATATAACTGATTTATCAGTATCTAAAAATAAATCTGTTATTGAAGAATATATAAGTGAAGTTTCAAAAAAATCTGAACGAGATAGACTGTCAGATGTTAAAACTGTATCCGGTGTTTTTTCTGGATCTTATGCAATACATCCATTTAATGGAAACAAAGTGCCAATATGGATTTCTGATTATGTTATTGCAAGCTATGGAACTGGAGCTGTAATGGGGGTTCCTGCAGGTGACCAGAGAGACTTTGATTTTGCCAATAAATTTCAAATAGAAATACCTAATATTTTTGAAAATATTGATATATCAAAAGTTGCTTTTTCTGATAAGACAGGATTTAAATTAATTAATTCTGAATTCCTTGATGGTAAAGATTATAATGAGTCAATAGAAATAATAATAAATGAAATTGAAAATAAGAATATTGGAAAATCAAAAATTCAATATAAATTAAGAGATGCTACATTTAGTAGACAAAGATACTGGGGAGAGCCAATTCCTATTTATTACAAAGATGGAATTCCTAAAAATATTGATCTGGGAGACCTTCCTTTAGAACTTCCTGAGGTTGATAATTTCTTGCCAACTAAAAATGGTGATTCTCCCCTTGGAAATTCAAAAGAATGGGCATGGAATGAAAAGGATAAAAAAGTAACTTCTAATGATAATATAAATGAAGTTGATACTTTTCCAATAGAATTAAATACTATGCCAGGATGGGCAGGAAGTTCTTGGTATTTTTATAGATACATGGATCCAACAAATAGTGAGAATTTTGTTTCTGAAGATTCACAAAACTATTGGTCAGATATAGATGTTTATTTTGGAGGAAGTGAACATGCTACAGGTCACTTGTTATACTCCAGATTCTATCAAAAATTTCTTTATGATCTAAGTCTGCTTAAAAAAGATGAATATGCAAAGAAGCTAGTAAATCAAGGTATGATTCTTGGAAATTCAGCATTTATTTACCGTAAATCAGGAACTTCAGAGTATTTATCAAAAAGTTTAATATCTAATGTTAAAGTTGACAAAATACGAATTGATATAAAGTATGTTGAAGGTGAAGATAAAGTTAACATTGATCTTTTGAAGAAAGAGGATAAAGACTTTAAAGATTCTGTATTTATTTCTGAAAACGACATGTTTAAATGTATACGTGAACAGGAAAAGATGTCAAAATCAAAATTTAATGTTGTTAATCCAGATGAAATATGTAATCAATATGGAGCTGATACTTTGAGAATGTATGAAATGTTCCTTGGTCCAATCGAGCAATCAAAGCCATGGGATACAAGAGGAATTTCTGGAGTTCATTCATTTTTAAAAAAATTCTGGAACTTATTTTTCACAGATGGTGAGATAAATTTATCAAGTGATGAACCAACTAGTGAATCACTTAAATCTCTTCACAAAACAATTAAAAAAGTATCAGAGGATATAGAAAAACTAAGTCTAAATACTTGTATAAGTTCATTTATGATTTGTGTAAATGAATTAAGCTCAATGAACTGTAACAATCGATTAATACTCAAAGATTTATTAATACTTATTTCCCCTTTTGCTCCACATTTTGCTGAAGAGCTTTGGAGTAAAATAGGCAACTCTAAATCTATTGTTGAAGAAAAATATCCTAAGTATGAAGAAAAATATTTGGTTGAATCAGAAAAGGTTTATCCTGTTTCATTTAATGGTAAAACTAAGTTTACTTTAAATCTTTCATTAGATTTGAATCATCAAGAAATTGAAAAAGCAGTTTTATCTAATGAAAAAACTAAATCTATATTAAATAATAACAATCCTAAGAAAATTATAATTGTTCCTGGTAAAATTATAAATATCGTTATATGATAGATCCTGTATTTGAAGTTATTGGACTATCAGCTGCCTTTCTAACAACATCAGCATTTATACCTCAAATATATAAAATATACAAAGAAAAAAATGCAGATGGTATATCCCTCACAATGTATATTATTTTGTTTACGGGCGTTATTCTTTGGTTTGTTTATGGAGTTCTAATTGGTAGTTTATCAATAATTATAGCAAATGGAGTAACAGCTTTGTTACAATTAAGCATAATTATATTTAAGTTAAAAAATTGATAATTTTTTTTAATTTATTAAGACTTGTTTAACTTTATAAAAAATAAAATTATGTACTACGGTTACGGTTTCGATTCGACTTACTTTTTAATTCTAATACCTATTTTTGCATTAAGTTGGTACGTTCAATATAAGCTTAAATCAAAATTTAAAAAGTTTTCAAAACAAACTTTATCTGCTAATCTTTCAGGTAAAGAGATTGCTGAAAAAATGTTAAGTGACCATGGAATTTATGATGTTAAGGTAATCAGCGTTAAAGGACAGCTTTCGGATCACTATAATCCTCAAAAGAAAACTGTTAATTTAAGTGAAAGCGTTTACAATGAAAGAAATTCTGCTGCTGCAGCTGTTGCAGCTCATGAATGTGGACATGCTGTACAACATGCTAAAGGATATGAGTGGTTAAAGATGAGATCAATTCTTGTCCCTATGGTTGGAGTAACAACAAATTTTGCAGGTTGGATTTTACTTGGAGGAATTTTTCTAATGCAATCCGCTCCTCTATTAGGTCAGCAAGTAATAAGTTTTGCAATACTAGGATTTGCATCTGGTACATTATTTAGTTTGGTTACATTACCTGTTGAATTTGATGCAAGTAAAAGAGCAATTTATTGGCTAGAAAGAAAGAGAATTGTTAATCAAAGAGAGCTTATCCAATCCAAAGAGGCTCTAAACTGGGCTGCAGGTACATATGTTGTAGCAGCCTTAGCTTCAATAGCTAACTTAGTTTATTTATGGCTTAGGTTTGGTCGAAGAAATTAACCTTTTATATATTTATCAATAGCCATTGCCATTGAAGGAGACACCTCATTGGGTGCCTTTATATCAACCCTTAATCCCTTTGATTTTGCAGCTTCTTCTGTTGTGTTTCCATACACAGCAATTACAGTTTTATTTTGTTCAAAGTCAGGGAAATTTTTAAACAAAGATTCTATACCTAAAGGACTAAAAAATACAAGTATATCATAATAGACATCTCTTAGGTCAGATAAATCGCTTACAACCGTTTTGTACAATTGAGCCCTATCCCAAGAAATTTCAAAAGAATCTAAAACTTTTATTATCTCAGGATTTAAACTTCCTGATGTTGGTGCAATAAATTTTTCTTTATTGAATTTAACAAATGTAGCTTCAAGATCTTTAAAATTGTTATTTCCAACATATATTTTTCGTTTTCTGTAAACCACATATTTTTGAAGATAATAGGCCACAGCTTCTGATTGACAAAAATATTTTGTCCTATCAGGAACTTTGAATCTCATTTCTTCAGTAATTCTAAAAAAATGATCAACAGAGTTTCGACTAGTTAGAATAACATTATGAAATTTCGAAAAGTCAACTCTTTGTGCTCTAACTTCTTTAGCAGTTAGACCCTCTACATGAATAAATTTTCTAAAATCGATTTTGACTTTATGCTTTCTAACTAATGATGAATAAGGAGAATTTTCATTAGAAGGTTTAGGCTGAGATATTAATATAGTCTTAACACTCATAGGCAAATGTTAGGTTGGAAACAAATCTTGATATATCCATAACCAAGGGGCTAGTTTGAACGCACAAAGATACAAAATAAAATACATAACTTCTTTTGATGTACACTTTATAATTAAACTTAAATAGTTTTTAGCCTGAAAAATAAAATGTAATCCAATTAATATTATAAAAGTATTTTTTAGATAATCAATAGTAAAAAAGGAGTTTAGGTTGTAAAAAACGAAAATGATAAATAATAATAATCCTATTATAATACTCACAATATAATTTTTGAAAAAAATAAATTTAAGCCTATAGCTTAAAAATTTTTCTAGGATATATTTAATCAATAAAAATCTAACCAAAAGCATTAAAAAAATTAATGAATTAATAGAAAGAAAACTCAAAGATAGTTCTGTACTCATTCCTTTACTATTAATAAATCCTTCAAAGACAAAAGACTCAATGTAAACTATAATTACAACATTAATAAGAGTAAAAAAGAATATGTAGAAATAATTGAAATAGTTTATTTTACCATGTACATTAAGATTCTCTTTATTATATAGAAATAAAATATTCGCAAAATGATAATGTGCACTTCTAAATAAATAAAGTAATTTTGTTTTTTGAAAGACTTGAAAAAAATAAAAAACTATTATTAAGACTAATACAAAAAAACTGGTTAATTCTTGATTCTGAATCATTATTTATATTCTGATATTAACAAAATTATAGAATAACTAGATAATAAAATGGAAGACAACAGTTTAATTATCATACCAACCTATAATGAGTCTGAAAATATTGAATTAATTATCAATAAAATTCTTCAATTAGATGATTCAAACGATATTCTGGTGGTTGATGATAATTCACCTGATGGTACATCAAACATTGTTTCAGCATTTAAAGATAAGTTTGTAAATAGAATTTTTCTTTTAGAAAGAGATAAAAAATTAGGACTTGGATCAGCTTACATAGAAGGTTTTAAATGGGCATTGAAAAAAAAATATACATATATATTTGAAATGGATGCTGATTTATCTCATAATCCTAAAGAAATTAAATATCTAAAAGAACTTCTTAAAGATAAGGACTATGACGTTGCTGTAGGTTCTAGATACCTAGATGGAGTAAGTGTTGTAAACTGGCCTCTTTCAAGAATTTTTCTCTCGTATTTTGCAAATCTTTATGTTAGAATAATTACAGGAATGAAAATTAAAGATGCAACTTCTGGATTTGTTGGATATACTAATAAAGCTTTATTATCTTTAAACTTGGATAATATTAAATTTAATGGATATGCATTTCAAATTGAAATGAAATTTAAATTATGGAAAAAAAATTTTAAATTAAAGGAGCATCAAATAGTATTTGTAAATAGAACATTGGGTAAGTCAAAAATGAACAAGAATATTATTTTAGAAGCTATTACAGGTGTAATTAAATTAAAATTAGACTCATTTTTAAAAAATGAATAAACTTCTTATAAAAGGTGCAACAATAATTAATGAGGGTGAAAGATCTTTAAAAGACATATATATTGAAGGCGAATTCATTAAGAAAATAGAATTAGGAATTGAATTTAAAAATGATGTTAAAATCATTAATGCAAATGGACTTTTAGCTATCCCAGGAATGATTGATGATCAGGTGCATTTTCGCGAACCAGGTCTTACTCACAAAGGAAATATTAGTACAGAATCTCAAGCAGCAATAGCCGGTGGTGTTACCTCATATATTGAGATGCCTAATACAATACCTAATACTACCACTATCAAAGAGTTTAATAAAAAAATCAAAAAAGCCTCAAATAACTCATTTGCTAATTTTTCGTTTATGTTTGGTGGAACAAATGATAATATTAATGAAATAAAGAAAATTGATAAATCAGAAGTAGCAGGTATAAAACTTTTTTTAGGATCTTCAACAGGAAAAATGTTGATTGATAATCATCAAGCTATTGAAAATATTTTTATGAGCACTTCTTTGCCAATATCTGCCCATTGTGAAGATGAACAAACTATAAAAGATAACACTGAATATTATTCAAATTTATACGGTGATAACATTCCTATAGAAATTCATCCAAAAATAAGAAGTGAAATAGCTTGTTTTAAAAGTTCTGATTTTGCAATTAAATTAGCTAAAAAGACTGGAGCTAGATTAAATGTATTTCATATTTCAACTGCTAAAGAATTAAATCTATTTGACAATAAAATTGATTTGAAAGATAAAAATATTACTGCTGAAGTTTGCGCACATCATTTATGGTTTACTGATAGTGATTATAAAAAATTAGGCTCAAAAATTAAATGGAATCCTGCAATAAAATCAAAAAACGATAGAGATTCATTATGGAATGCAATCAGTGATGATAGAGTTGATATTATTGCTTCAGATCATGCACCTCATACGGAGGAGGAAAAAAATAATAAATATCTAAACTGTCCTTCAGGAGGACCTATGGTTCAACATACAATTCTATCTCTTTTACAAAATTGTAATAGTTATGGAGTTTCAATTGAAAAAATTGTAGAAAAAATTTCACATAATCCGGCTACTATATTTGAAGTAAATAAAAGAGGGTTCTTAAGGGAGGGTTATTATGCAGATATTGTTCTTATTGATCCAAATTCTCCAACATTAGTAACTAAAAAATCACTTTTGTATAAATGTGGTTGGTCTCCATTTGAAGGTGTAAAGTTTGATAATTCAATAAATAAAACTATACTTAATGGAATAGTAGCTTATGCTGATGGTAAAGTAAATTCAACTCCTAAAGGAAAAAAATTAACGTTCAACAGATGAGAAAATATTTGTTTTTTTTGATTTTGACTATGGGATGTTCATCAGATTATCCTGAAAATCTCATTAGTGAGGAAAAAATGGAAAGTATTATTTTTGATATAATGATTTTAAATGCATCTTATAATTATGACCTAATTATTGATAACAATTTATTAAGTGATGAATTAATTTATAAAAAGTATGATATAGATAGTTTACAATTCTATGAAAGTGAACTATATTACTCAAGAAATCCTAAAATTCATTTTAACATTTATTCTAATGTGAAAAAAAGGATTTTAAAATCTATTGATAGTTTAAAGAATATTAAATGATGAAAGAATTTATTAAAGAATTAAAATGGAGAGGAATGTTACATGATATAATTCCTGGAACTGAAGAACATTTATCAAAAAATAAAACATTAGGTTATATTGGTTTTGATCCTACATCTGACTCTCTTCACATTGGAAGTTTAGTGCCAATTTTTATTTTAAAGCATTATCAAAATGCAGGTCATACACCAATAGTACTCTTAGGAGGTGCAACTGGAATGATAGGTGATCCTTCTGGAAAATCTGATGAGAGAAATTTACTTGATAAGAAAATACTAAAGCATAATGAAAAGAAATTAAAAATTCAGTTTGAGAAATTTCTTGACTTTAAGTCAAGCATACCCAATAAAGCTTTGCTGGTAAATAATTATGATTGGATGAGCAAATTTTCAATTATTGATTTTGTAAGAGATATTGGAAAACATATTACAGTAAACTATATGATGGGTAAGGAATCTGTAAAAAAAAGAATTTCAAAAGATACAACTCAGGGAATGTCATTTACAGAATTTACATATCAACTTATTCAGGGTTATGATTTTTTACATTTATATAAAGAAATGAATTGTTTACTTCAATTGGGAGGAAGTGATCAGTGGGGGAATATAACTACTGGAACTGAGTTAATAAGAAGAAAAGAAAACAAGAAAGCTTTTGCCATGACATGTCCATTGATTAAAAAATCTGATGGATCAAAATTTGGTAAATCAGAAGGTGGAAATATATGGCTAGATAAAGACAAAACTTCAGTATATAAATTTTACCAATATTGGCTTAACATATCTGATGAAGACGCTGTTAATTATATCAAAGTGTTTACATTTCTTTCTGAAGAAAACGTTGAAAATATAATTCAAGAGCATAATAATGATAAATCTAGACGACTACTTCAAAATAAAATTGCTGAGATTGTAACCATAATGGTGCATAGTGAACAAGATTTAAATAATGCTATTAAAGCTTCAGAAGTTCTTTTTGGAAAATCAAGCAAGGAGGATTTAGAGTCTCTGGATGAAAAAACTTTTAATGAAATTTTTGAAGGTGTTCCAAGTTCAAATATTTCTTTGAGAAAATTATCAAATGGAATAGATATTGAGAATATACTTGCAACCGAAACTAAATTTCTAAAGTCGATTAGTGAGGCTAAAAGATCTCTAAAGGAAAATTCTATTTCAGTAAATAAAAATAAAGTTTCTGAAAATATTAAAATCAAAAAGTCAGATCTTATTAACGATCAATATATTTTACTTCAAAGAGGGAGGAAAAATTATCATTTAGTTATTGTTAAATAAACATTTCCTAAATATTAAACTTTATTCATTCTAACCTTTTTAGAAAAAAAATTGAGTAAATTATACTCAATATTATGAAACTATCTAGCTTTAAAATCCTGTGTGTTGATGATGAACCAGATATTTTAGAAATTTTAAAATATAATCTCTCAAATGAAGGTTATAATGTCTCAACTGCTAAAGATGGTGAATTGGCTATTAAAAAAGCCAATGAAAGCATACCTAACCTTATAATAATGGATGTAATGATGCCAAATATGGACGGTATAGAAGCATGTGAAATTCTTAGAAAAGATCAAAAATTTAATGACACAATAATAATGTTCTTAACAGCTAGAGGTGAAGATTTCTCTCATGTAGCCGCATATGAAGCTGGAGCCGATGATTATGTGACTAAACCCGTTAAACCAAAAGTTCTATTATCAAAAGTTAAAAGTTTATTGAGAAGATCTAAAAAAGTATTAGATAGTGAAATAAATCAAATTGAATTTGAAAATATTAAAATTGATAGAGAGACCTACAGAGTTTATGTTTCAGGTGAATCAATTAACCTTCCAAGAAAAGAATTTGAACTTCTTTATTTACTTGCTTCTAAGCCTGATAAAGTTTTTAAAAGAGAAAAAATTATGGAAAAAGTATGGGGTGGTGAAGTTGTAGTTGGAGACAGAACTATTGATGTTCATATTAGAAAATTAAGAGAAAAAATAGGAGATAAATTTTTTAATACAGTTAAGGGAGTTGGTTATAAATTTGTAATTAATTAACTATGTTTTCTTTTAAATTTAAACGAAATCGTCAGGCTTTTCAGGCTTCTCTTTACATTACCCTAATTGCCTTCTTCTTAGAATTTTTTTTTGATTTATTGAATGTTTCGAGTAACAATAATATATCAATTCTACTAAAGTTTTTGTATTTCTTTCTTCTCTTTATTGTGGTAAGGTTTACATTGGACATATTCATAAGACTTTATATAAAGAATGAAGAACAAAGCAGATCTGAAATAAATATTTTAAAAGATCAAGAAAACTATAGAAGAGAGTTCCTAGGTAATATTTCTCATGAACTCAAAACTCCCTTATTTACTATACAGGGCTATATTCTTACACTATTAGAGGGAGCTATGAAGGATAAGAAAGTAAGACAAAAATATATTATAAGAGCTGCTAAAGGAGTTGATAGGCTAATCTCAATTGTTAAAGATCTAGATTTAATTACTCAATTTGAGTCTGGAATTAAAACTGTTGATAAATCAAAATTTAACATATACGAATTGGTTGATAATGTTTTTGAATTAATGGAATTTGAAGCTGAAAAAAATAATATTTCTTTACAAACCGAAAAAGATGAAAATAATCCAAATTATGTATATGCAGATAAAGAACGGATAATACAAGTTCTTACTAATTTAGTTGTTAATTCAATTAAATATGGAACTGAAAATGGTTTTACTAAAGTTGTTGTTGAGAATAGTGATAATGAAAATTTAATAATTAAAGTTATTGATAATGGAGAAGGAATTGAAGAAGAACATTTGCCACGTTTATTTGAAAGATTCTATAGAATAGATAAAAATAGATCACGAAAAAAGGGTGGATCAGGACTAGGTTTATCAATTGTTAAGCATATAATTGAAGCTCACAATCAGCAAATTTTTGTTAAAAGTGAAATAGGAGTAGGAACTGAATTTTCTTTCACTTTATCCAAGCCAAGATTCTGATTTAATTTTTCATGAGTAAAGCAGATTTTTTTTCAAAAGTTTATAAAGTAGTTAAAAAGATACCGCCTGGAAGAGTTTCGACTTACGGACTAATTGCAAAAAAAATTGGAACAAGTTCAAGTGCTAGAACTGTTGGATGGGCTCTTAATGCATGTCATAATGATTCTTCTATACCTGCTCATAGAGTTGTTAACAGGAATGGAATATTAACTGGTAAACACCATTTTAAAGGTTTTGAGTTGATGAGACAATTGTTAGAAAATGAAGGAGTTAAAATTGATGATGATAGAGTGGTTGATTTTGAGTCTAAACTTTGGAAGCCATAATAATTATTAAAATTTTAAGATTTAAAGTTATTACTTACTATTATATTTGTATGCATTAATAATTATGGAGCTAACTAAATCAAATATCAAAAAAACACTTGAAAAAGTTAATATTTCAGGGTCTACTGAAAATATTGTTTCCTCTGGAATTCTTAAAAATATTCAAGTTTTCGGAGATCAGGTGGATATTGATTTAATCTTAACTAACCCAACACTCCAAGCTAGAAAAAAATTAGAGGTTGATATTATGAAAATTATTCATATTGATATATATGAAAAAGCTAAGATTAACATCAATGTAAAAATAGAAAAGGTTGACTCTAAAATTTCTTCTCAATCAAAGAAAATATCTGGTGTTGATTCAATAATTGCTGTTTCTTCAGCTAAAGGAGGAGTTGGCAAATCAACATTAACTATTAATCTTGCCGCTACTTTAGCTAAAAAAGGTTGTAAAGTAGGAATTTTAGATGCTGATATCTATGGTCCTTCTGTTCCAACTATGATGGATGTTGAAGGTTATGTACCTAAATCAATTAAAGTTAATGGTGAGTCAAAAATTGAACCAATTGAAAGTTATGGCGTTAAAATTATGTCAATTGGTTTTTTTACTAAATTGGACCAGGCTGTTGTTTGGAGGGGACCAATGGCTTCAAAAGCATTAAATCAAATGATTTTTGATACAAATTGGGGTGAACTAGATTTCTTGTTTTTAGATTTACCTCCAGGCACTGGTGATATTCATCTAAGCATTGTCCAGTCTTTGCCAATAACAGGTTCAATAATAATCAGTACACCACAAAATGTTGCATTAGCTGATGCAAGAAGAGGGATAAAAATGTTTCAACAAGATAATATCTCAGTTCCAATTCTTGGTCTTGTAGAAAACATGGCATATTTCAAAACTGATGATTCAAAAGAAAAACACTATATTTTTGGAGAGGCTGGTGTAAAGTATTTATCAAAAGACCTTAATATTAATTTTCTTGGTGAAATTCCACTGTTTAAAAGTCTTAGAGAAGCATCTGATTTTGGAAGACCCGGATCACTTCAAGAATCAAGTGAAATATCAGATATTTTTGATGATATTTCAAAAAATGTTGTAGAACAATTACTTATTAGAAATAAAGAACTTCCTCCTACAAAAGTTGTTGAAATTACTAATTTAGTGGGGTGTTCTGCTATTAAAAAATAATGTCAAAACTAGAAAATAAAATATTACAAGCTCTCGAAGAAATAAGACCTTTTCTTGTAAAAGATGGAGGAGATATTTCTCTTGAATCAATTGTTGATTCAACTGTAAATATTAAATTACATGGTACTTGTGTTAGTTGTAATGTAAATCAAATGACCCTTAAACTCGGTGTTGAAACTACTATCAAAAAATATGCTCCAGAAATTAAAGAAGTTAAATCTGTTCTACCGTTATCTAAATGATTAAAACTGATATATTAATAATAGGAGCTGGACCAACAGGATTATTTACTGTATTTGAGGCAGGTCTTTTAAAAATGAGATGTCATATTTTAGATTCTTTAACTCAACCAGGCGGTCAATGTATAGAATTGTACCCAAAAAAACCAATATATGACATACCAGCGTATCCTGAAATAATAGCTGGTGACTTAATTGAAAAACTTTTAGAGCAAATCAAGCCATTTAATCCTTCTTATTCTCTTGGAGAAACTGCGCATACTTTAAAAAAACAAGATGATAATTCATTTATTGTAACCACAGATAAAGGAACTGAAATATCAACTAAAGTAGTTGCAATAGCCGGTGGTCTTGGTACTTTTACTCCTAGAAAACCAAATATTCCAAATCTAGATAAGTACAAAGATAATGGAGTCCTTTATATGATTAAAGACCCTAATCAATTTAAAAATAAAACAGTAATAATTGCTGGAGGTGGTGACTCTGCATTAGATTGGTCAATTCATCTTTCTGAAATTGCAGATAAAGTAATCTTAGTGCATAGAAGAAATGAATTTAGAGGAGCAAATGACTCTGTTTCATCAGTCCAAAAATTAAAAAATTCAGGTAAAATTGATGTTATAACACCAGCTCAAATAACTAAACTTAATGGAATTAATAAATTAGAATCAGTTACCTTGAATCAAGATGGTAATGATCTTAATATAAAAACAGATTATTTTATACCATTATTTGGTCTTATTCCAAAGTTGGGTCCTATTAAAGATTGGGGTCTTCAAATTGAAAATAATGCAATAAAAGTCAATAATAGTCTTGATTATCAAACTAATATTGAAGGTGTTTATGCAATAGGAGATGTAAACACATATCCAGGAAAACTTAAACTAATTTTAAGTGGTTTTCATGAAGCAGCAGTTATGTGTCATAGTGCTTATTCTAGATTAAATCCAGATAAAAAAGCATCACTTAAATATACTACGATAAGTGGAGTTGAAGGTTTTGACGGATCTTTAAAGGAAGCCAAAAGATCACAAGTAAATAAAATTGATTAGATTTTATTTATAAAATTATTAAAAGGATCTTTAAATTCAATCCCATTATTAGTTCTTAAAATAGATAGTTTATTAAAACCTTCTAGTCCCCATAGTATAAATTCGATAAAGAAAAATTTATCATTTTTATCTAACCCTGGTATATACTTATCAAGAAGAAGGCTAGCATCTTTTAATTCCAAAAGCACTTTTTCATATTCTTCATTTTTGAGGTTATCATTCATTATTAATTGTTTTTGAGTAAACCATTCTAATAATGAATCATAAGGAGATTCCTCGTCAGGTTTAGTTAGTTTTTCAATTTTAGGGAAATATTTGCTAAATAGAGATTTAACAGCATCTGAGATTAAGTTATATGATACTTGTTCGGCACCCTCTTCTTCTCCTTCGTATACTAGTTCAACTTTACCATTAATTGATGATATAACAGAATTAAAGTCAGACATTCTAATAATAGTTTGTTTTTCATTATTTATTATCATTCTTCTTTCAGCTGAACTAACAAGATTTTGCAAACTAGTTATACTCATTCTCGCACTTACTCCACTTTTATTATCAACAAGGTCACTCTCTCTAGCCTCAAAAGAAATTTGCTCAATTATATCTCTAGCAATTTCAGGAATATGAATTTGTGACATTATTTTTGAACTAATTTTTGACTCTTGTTCAGTAATTTTTTTTGCAATTTCAATTGATTCTGGATAATGAGTTAAAATTTGAGAACCAATCCTGTCTTTTAAAGGTGTCACGATTGTGCCTCTATTTGTATAATCTTCGGGATTTGATGTGAATATAAATTGAATATCAAGAGGTAGTCTAACTTTAAAACCACGAATTTGAATTTCCTTTTCTTCAAGAATTGAAAATAATGACACTTGAATTCTTGGCTGTAAATCAGGTAATTCATTTAATACAAAAATAGATCTGTGAGCCCTAGGAATCAAACCAAAATGAATTACCTCTTGATCTGAATAAGAAAGCTTTAAATTGGTCGCTTTAATTGGGTCAATATCACCAATTAAATCTGAAACTGTAACATCAGGAGTAGCTAGTTTTTCATAAAATCTTTCGCTTCTATGAAGCCAATCAATTTCTGTTTGATCTCCATTAATTTTAATTTTTTCAATTGAACTTTTAAAAATTGGATTTATTGGATCATCATTTGTCTCGGAATACTTAACTATTGGAATCCATTCATCTAATAAATTTACACAAGTTCTAGCAAGTTTTGTTTTAGCTTGACCTCTAAGCCCAAGTAGGTTAATACTGTGGTTTGATAAAAATGCTCTTTCAACACTGGGTACTACTGTTTCTTCATATCCTATTAAATCTGAAAAAACATTTACACCCTTAGATAGGTTTAATCTAAGATTTTTGGTGATTTCTTCATTTAAGGTCTTGCTTTTGTAGTTATTGGCTTTTAATTCACCGATTGTTTTTATTGTAGGTCTTTTCATTATCTTAATTTTTGTCTTCTGTTTTTATCATAATCTTCAAATACCATTTCACTTAACCCATCCAACCCAGTGTAAAAAGCTTTGCCATTGTTAATTTCTGAGAATTTTTTCACAAAAGTTTGAAGATAGGGATCACTAGCTATCATAAATGTTGTTATGGGTATATTATTTTTTTTTGCCTCTCTTGCTCTATTATAACATTGATCTAGAATTAAATCATCAAGTCCTGCACTATTTTTATAAAAGCCATCTTTGGTAAACATACAACTTGGTTTACCATCAGTTATCATAAATATCTGTTTATTATTATTTTTCTTTTTTCTTAAAATATCAAAAGCAAGATCAAGCCCAGCAACTGTATTAGTATGATATGGACCAACCTTTAAGTATGGAAGATCTTTAATGCTAATTGGCCTAGCTTCATCACCAAAAGATAATATATCAATTGTGTCTTTTGGAAACTTAGTTTGTATATATTCAACTAAAGCCATTGCAACTTTCTTTGCTGGAGTTATTCGATCTTCTCCATAAAGAATCATACTGTGACTAATATCAATCATAAGAACTGTACTCATTTGAGAATTATGGTTAGAGTCCCATACAATAATATCTTCTTTTTTTAATGTTAGCTCATTCTCACCAGAAGAAATTAGTGCATTCTTTAAACTTTCAGTTAATAATATTCTATCTAAAGGATCACCAAATTCAAAGTTTTTAATATTTAAATTATCATCACTTCCAGATGATGAAAATTTTGTTTTATGATTTCCTTTTTTTGTTTTTTTTAATTTACCAAATAGGTGTTTTAAAACATGTTTTCTAAGTAGCCTTTCTGTTTTTGAACTAATCTTAATACTATCTCCACTTTCATTTATTTTTTTTGTAATAAAACCTTTATTCAATAGATCATTTACAAAGTCATCAATAGTATAATCTTCATCAGTTAGTTTATATTCTTTATCGAGTTCTCTGAGCCATTCAATAGCTTCATCAAACTCTCCGGATGTATGAATTATTAATTCTTTGAAAATATTGAATAGTTTTTCAAAAGGAGAAAGTTTGGGTTCTTTAAAGGAACTAAATTTAAAAGCTGATTTTTTCAAGATTATCTTAAGAATTTATTTTCATTTCAAATTAAACAAATAAAATTCATCTTAGAGTTTATCTTTCTTATATTTAAATGATTTTTAACAATATTTATATGATTGAACAGGATTTTGTCTGTACTGATGATTTCGAATCAAATGGAATTGTGAAATGGAATTCTCCAAGTAATATTGCTTTAGTAAAATATTGGGGAAAAAAAGAAAATCAGATTCCACAGAACCCTTCACTAAGTTTTACGCTTTCTAAATGTTGCACAACTACTTCTGTTGAATTTAAGCCAAAGAAAAATAAAGACAGCAATATTATTTTTGAATTTGAAGATGAACTTAATCATCCTTTTAGTCAAAAAATAAAACTCTTTATTTCAAGTATTGAAAAATATTTTAAGTTTTTAAACAATCATGACATTTATATAAAATCAAGAAATAATTTTCCCCATAGTAGTGGGATAGCTTCATCTGCTTCTGCAATGTCAGCTTTATCATCATGTCTTGTAGATTTTGAATATTTAAACTCTAATAAAAAAAATATTCTTTACTATAACAATAAGAAATCATTTATTGCAAGATTAGGATCAGGAAGTGCCTCAAGGAGTATCGAAGGACCAATTTCTCTTTGGGGACTATCAGACTCATACAAAGGAAGTTCAGACTTATATGCAATAGATGTTTCTAATGAAGCAAATAAAATTTTCCATAACTATCAAAATTCTATTTTAATAATTGATCCTGGAGTTAAAAAAATTTCAAGTTCTATAGGTCATAAATTAATGAATGAAAACCCATTTTCTAAAACTCGATTTGATATTGCAACCAGGAATATTTCAATACTAAAAGATATTTTTAAGTCAGGAAACCTAGATGAGTTTATAAATTTAACAGAATCTGAAGCTTTAATGATTCATTCTTTAATGTTGTCTTCGAACCCTTATTTTATTTTAATGAAACCTAATACTTTGGAAGTAATCAACAGAGTATTAGAATATAGAAGAGAAACTAAACTTCCATTATGTTTTACATTGGATGCAGGATCAAATGTTCACTTATTATATCCGTTTTCTATAAAACAGACTATTCAAAAATTCATAGAAGATGATTTATCATTATTTTGTAAATCAAATAAATATATTCATGACTGTTTAGGAAAAGGATCAGAGAAGTTGTTATAATGAATAGAAAAATCTTTTACTCAAAAATATTATTATTTGGCGAATATGGAATTATTTCAAATTCAGATGCACTTTCGGTTCCATTTAAAAAGTTTGAAGGCTCTCTTAAAATATCAAAATCGTTATTAAAGGATGAAATATTATCAAATAAAAAATTAGATGAACTTTATACTTACATTAATAAAAGTCATTCTTTTTCGAACATTCTAGATTTAAAATCACTTAAAAAAGACATAGATTCTGGACTTTACTTTAAAAGTAATATTCCCATTTCTTCAGGTCTTGGAAGTAGTGGTGCTTTAGTTTCTTCAATTTTAATTAATTATGCAAATACTGATTTAAGGAAAAAAGATAGTAATGAAATAAAAAAAATTATGTCAATAATGGAATCAAAATTTCATTTAAAATCTTCAGGCTTTGATCCATTAGTTTCATTTTTTAATAAACCTATTCTGATGTCTGATGGAAATGTCGAGTTAATTGAAGACATAAAGTTTAGAGACTTCAAAATATATTTAGTGGATAGTAAAATGCCATCTTCAACCTCTGATATGATAACTATATTCAATCAAAAAATGAATGATGAAAATTTTTTGAATCTTTTCAATAATTCATATATACCAATTACTAATAAGTGTATTCATAATCTCCTTAATAATTCACTTCATTTTTCAGATTCAATAAAAAGTCTTTCAAAATTTACAAATGAAAATATGAATGATATGATTCCTGAGTCTATTGATAAAATTTGGAAATCAGGACTAAAATCAAATGATTACTATATGAAGTTTTGTGGCTCTGGAGGAGGAGGGTTCTTTTTAGCTTTTGATTTTAAAAATAACTTAAGATCTAAACTAAGTTCTTTTGAATTAATTGAAATATAATGTGATGA
Organism: Flavobacteriales bacterium; assembly: GCA_016777325.1. Classification (GTDB taxonomy): domain Bacteria; phylum Bacteroidota; class Bacteroidia; order Flavobacteriales; family Flavobacteriaceae; genus Marisimplicoccus. The sequence continues at coordinate 28,215 of JADHRQ010000011.1, forward strand.
ACAAAATCATTATAATTTTTGGAGTTAGTGGATCAGGTAAATCTTCTATTGGAAAAAAATTATCTAATGATTTAAATTTTAAATTTATTGATGCTGATGACTTTCATTCAATCAGTAACATTAATAAAATGAAAAGAAATATATCATTAGATGATAATGATAGAGAAGAATGGTTAGTATCACTAAACAATGAATTAAAAAAAGAATTAAATAAAGACATAGTAATTGCTTGTTCTGCTTTAAAAGAAATTTATAGAATGAAATTAATAAATGGATTAAATGCTAATTTTTTCTGGTTCTGCCTAAAAGGAGATTTTGAATTAATTAATCAAAGGTTAAAGAAAAGGAATAATCATTTCTTTAAATCAGAATTGCTTAAAAGTCAATTTGACATATTAGAGTATCCTAAATATTCAAATTTCATTGATATAGCTGAGAGTCCAGAAAAAATAGTTGAAACAATAAAACTTAAAATATTAAAATGAATAATTGGGGAATAATAGGAATAGGAAGAATTGGTTTAAGTATGACTAGAAATATGTCAGACAAAGGTATTAGTCTTTCAATCTATGATAAAGCATTTGAAAATAAATTAGATCCATTTTTTGAAGAAAAAAAATTATATCCTGAACTTAAAAAAGTTTCTGTATTTAATGATATTTTAAATTTTATTGAATCAATTGAAAGGCCAAGAAAAATTTTAATTTTAGTTCCTTCTGGAAATCCAAACGAACATGTTATCTCTAAATTAATTACTGTATTAAGTGAAAATGATATTATAATTGATGGTGGAAATACTAACCCATTGATTAGCTATAGTAATAAATTAAAAATTGCAAAAAATAATATTTTATATCTTGGTATAGGAGTATCTGGAGGAACACAAGGTGTATTAGAAGGCCCGTCAATTATGATAGGTGGAGATAATAATGCTTTTAAAAAAATCAAAGATGATTTATCATTAATTACATCAAAAACAATTGACAACTCTAACAGCTATAATTTTTTCGGTGATTCAAACCAGGGACATTTTGTTAAAATGATTCATAATGGAATTGAGTATGTTGAGATGCAATTAATAGCTTCTATTTATAAATTATTAATTGAGTCTAATAATTATACTAATCAAAACATTGCTCAAATTTTTGAAGATTGGAATAATAACTTAAATAGTTATTTAATTGATATATCAACTAAAAAAATGTTAGAAAAGATTGATGATGAATACTTGCTTGAAAAGATTGATGACATAGCTGACGATAATGGAACAGGTAGATGGATGCTTAACTATGGAGTAGAATTAGGATGCTCTCTTAGTATGTTGTCATCTGCTTTAAATACCAGATTTATTTCTAAACTTAAGAGTGAAAGAAATGAATTAAATAAAAGTATAAAACAAAATTCAGTAGAATATAAAGTAGATATTAACTCACTAAAAAATGCATATAAATTTTGTAGACTTGTAAATTATATTCAGGCTTTTTGCCTAATCAACTCTGCAAATAAAAATTATAATTGGCAAATTAGTATTTTAAAAGCACTTAATGTTTGGTCCAATGGTAGTATTATAAAATCTAGTTTAATTAATGATCTTTACTCAAATTATTTTGTTGAAAACATCTTAAATGATAAGAAAATAATTAAAGATTTAAATGAAAGCAAGTCAGATCTAATTAATATAATTACATTATCATTAAAAAATGATATTTCAATCCCATGTTTTAATGATGCTTTAGAGTATTTTAATAGTATTTCAAATAACTCGCTAAGCACAAATATGATTCAGGCTCAAAGAAATTTTTTTGGATCTCATTCTATTAAAATAAAATAGATATTTATGTCAAAACTTCCTGAAAAATATAAATTTATAGACTTATCAGATTATGGTCGCCCATTGGGTCATTGGATAGCTAGTCAGCTAAAATACTCATTAGTTACTCCTATTCATGTTACTACAATGTTTATTATAGCTGGATTAATTGCTATTGTATTTATGATTAAAGGATATTATATAACGGCTTCTTTTTTTATTATACTAAAGTCAATATTGGATGCAGCCGATGGAGAATTATCAAGATTAAAACAAACACCTTCTTATGTAGGCCGATATTATGATTCCATAGGAGACTTCCTACTTAATTTTTCTTTTTTATTTGCTTTTTGGTATATAACTGAAATTTCAATAGTCTACATGTTTATTGCATTTTTTGCAATTCAACTTCAAGGAACTGTTTATAACTATTATTATGTAATTTTAAGAAATTCTGTTCAAGGTGATTCTACCAGTCGAATTTTTGAAGCTGGTGTTCCTAAGGCATTAAAAGGTGAAAGTCAACAAATGGTTAACATTTTTTATAGAATTTATGATATTTTATATATATCATTTGATAAAATAATGTTCTATATGGATAAAGATGCAAAAGATAGCCCACCTTTTCCAAAATGGTTTATGACAATACTATCAATGTATGGTCTAGGTTTTCAATTATTAATTATGGCTTTTATGCTATCCTTTAACCTTAAATCATATGTAATTCCTTTTTTTATTTTTTATTCTGTTTTTTTAGTTGTATTTGTTGGTCTTAGAAAACTTGTTCTTAAGCCATAGTCATAATTTTTTTGTGATTATATTAGAGTTATAAAGAATACATATTTTAGATAATGAATAAAGTTGTCACTTTTGGTGAAATTATGTTAAGGCTATCACCGCCAGGTTATCTTCGCTTTTCTCAGACTAATTCCTTTGACGTTGTATACGGTGGTGGAGAATCAAATGTTGCAGTGTCTTTAGCTAATTATGGTATACCTGTTGAGTTTGTAACACGTATACCCAAATCAGAAATAGGTGAATGTGCTTTAATGGAGTTGCGCAAAAGAGGGGTAGGGACATCTCATATTGCACTAGGAGGAGAAAGATTAGGTATTTATTTTATGGAAACAGGAGCAGTAAACAGAAGTAGTAATGTTTTGTACGATAGAACTAATTCTGCAATGGCAGAACTTGAATCCGGGATGATTAACTGGGATAAGGTTTTTGATGGTGTTTCATGGTTTCATTGGACTGGAATCACCCCAGCAATTTCAAAAAATGCTGCTGATGTATGTTTGGAGGCTGTAAAAATTGCTAGTGATAAAGGATTAACAATTTCAACGGATTTAAATTATAGATCTAAACTCTGGAAACATGAGGGAAATCGAAATGAAATTATGACCGAACTAACTTCTTATTGTGATATTATACTAGGTAATGAAGAAGATGCTGAAATGCATTTTGGGATTAAACCAGAAAGTCTAGATATAACTAGACAAGGAAATGAAATTAATTCAGAAGCTTTTTTATCTGTTTGTAATCAGATGATGAAAAAATTCCCAAGAGCTAAGAAGATAATAATAACATTAAGAGGTTCAATTTCAGCTTCACACAATTCTTGGACTGGGATTCTTTATGATGGAAAAAAGATGTATGAAAGTAAACAATATCAAATTACTGATATTGTTGATCGCATTGGTGCTGGAGATTCTTTTATGGGTGGATTAATTTATGGTTTTCTAAATTATCCAAATGAAGATCAAAAAGCATTAGATTTTGCAGTTGCGGCATCTTGTCTTAAACATACAATTAAAGGTGATGTAAACCTTGTTAAAGTTGAAGAAGTGGAAAAATTAATGAATGGAAATTCTTCTGG